>JAGXHL010000038.1 GCA_024636215.1 Deltaproteobacteria bacterium | reverse complement strand
GTCATCGAAATGGCCAAGCGCCTCGGCCGTGTGCACGCGCACCGCAGGCGAATCGTCCTTGAGATGCTTGACCAGGCTGTTAAGTGATTTCGGATGGGCCTTAACACCGAGCACCTGAATCGCCGCAACCCGAATATCGGCATCAGGATCCTTCAGCAGTTTAATCAGATGCGGGAAGACGTCGACAGACTTGACATGTTCCATAGCAAAGATCGCCTTGACCCGCCGACCGCGATTATCAGACTTGAGCTCCTCAATAACCTGCGCCAGATACTGGAAAGATTCCAGACGTTCGAGCGCTGCTGCCGCGGCAGCACGAACATTTTCCTCAGAATCCTTCAGTAATTCGATAAAAAGACTGCGTCTTCGCTCAAGTGACATATCAATCCTCACACCATAAAATCAACAGCGATAAAGTTACCAGAAACGACCAAACTGCGCAAACATGAAAACGGTGTAAGTAAAACAGTACGGGCAAGGCGGTTAAGCCTTGCCCGGGAAACTCATGCATTGAATCGTTATCAAAACGTTAAAAATTAAAAAGGTTCGATCAAGGTGGACATCGTTTTGTCGTCTTAAATTGCTCTGTTGATAACACGCCCGTTTTCGTCTCGGCAGTGGTGATAAACAAAAACGGCCACCAAATGTTATCGCTGAGTGGCCGCAATTTTTAGTTGAAGAGGTCGACAACCCTAATTGGAGCCTGGATGTCTTCTCTCCGAATAAACAACGCCTCAGTGATTTGCCCTCCGCCCATGGCATGATACAAGGCGACTGTATCGCCCAGCCTCTGCGACTGTGCAGCTATCAGGCCGAGGCGACTCTGGTGCACCTGCTGCTGCGCAGTGAGCAGTTGCAGATAGCTGACTGCGCCCAGCGCATACTTTCGCTGCGTGGAATCGAGAGACGCCTGTGCCGAGGCCTCGGCTGCGACATGGGCGGCGAGAATTTGAGCATCACTGTCAAGTCCCTGCAAAACGTCGGCGACGTCACGAAGTGCTTCAAGCACGACACCTTGATAATTAGCCGCCGCAGCGTCAAAAGCGGCCAGCGCCGCACGCTTTTCAGCAGGCAGGCCGGGGTTGAACAGCGGCTGAGTCAACTGCCCGACCAGGCTCCAAACCGCAGAGCCACTGCCGAACAAGGCGCCGGTGGTCAATGCCTGCGAACCAAGACTTGCGCTCAGATTGATTTGTGGGTAGAGCCTGCTGATGGCGACCCCATATTCGGCATTGGCAGCATGCAATAACGCTTCTGCGGCCAGAATGTCGGGACGCCCGTGTACCAGTTCGGCAGGTAAGACCAGTGGCAGATCCACCGGCAAGGAGAAATCTTCCAGGTTGAAGGCCGGCAGTTCTGTAACACCGGGGGCCTGACCGCTCAATACGGCCAACAGGTGTCCGGCCTGCTCCCGTTGGCTGCGCAGTGCCGGAATGTCGGCACGGGTCTGTTCCACCTGTGTCTGCAACGCCAGGACATCATCCTGGTACGCTTCACCGATTCGCACTCGCTCGTGCGCAAGGGCAAGTTGCTCTTCCCGGGCACCCAGGATCGCTTCGCTGGAGACAAGCTGGGCAGACAAACGTGCCTGGCTGATGGCTGTACTGGCGATTTGGGCGGCCAGCGACGACCGGGCGCCAGCCAGCTGGAAGCGCTGATAATCGACCTGTGCGGCCAGAGCTTCGAGTGCCCGGCGATTGCCGCCGGTCAGGTCGAGCTGGTATTGCATTCCGACTTCGGCGCTATAGAGACTGAACTCCCGCGCTTCACCGGATTGTCCCAAGGCGCCGGGATTGAAGCGTTGGCGTTGCACGCTCAGGTTGGCATCGAGTTGCGGATAGCGTGTCGATCCGGCCTTCGCCGCATAAACCTCCCCAGCCTGACGCAGCGTGGCTTGAGCCCCGGCCAGAGTGGGGCTGGCTTGCAAAGCTTCATCGATCAGGGCATCGAGTTTGGCTGAGCCGAACTCCTGCCACCATTGCGGGTTGGCCCCTTCGCCTGCAACAAAACGCTGGGATCCTCCCCACGCCGTGGAGTCGGAGGCTGTCTGCGCAGGCAAGGGAGATGGGGTGTAGACCGCCACTGCGGGTCTTGCCGGTCGCTCGAAATCGGGACCAACGGTACAGCCCGCCAGCAGGCCAATCACGACGGTTGAGGCAATCATTTTAAACATGCTTTGGTGTCTCATCGGCGCCTTTCGCTTTAAGTCGTTTTTCATTCGAAACCTCGCCCTTCGCCAGCTTCCTCGTAGGTCACGCCATCGCGGATGTGATAGATCCGCTTAAAAGTCGGCATAATCTTTTCGTCATGGGTGACGACGATGATCGCGGTGTCGAATTTATGCGCCATCTCGTTCAGAATCCGGATCACCGCCAATGCGCGTTCGCTGTCCAGCGGCGCGGTCGGTTCATCGGCGAGAATCACCGGCGGGCGATTGATCAGGCCGCGAGCAATGGCCACCCGCTGTTGTTCCCCGCCGGAGAGTTGCGCTGGCATCGCCTTGGCGCGATGCTCCACATCGAGGGCTTTGAACAGTTCGACGGCCTGCTTGCGCGACTCGGCGTTAGATTTGCCGGCGAGCATGGGAAGCAGGGCGACGTTATCGGTAACGTCGAGAAAATTAATGAGATAGGGCGCCTGAAAGATAAAGCCGATGCGGTCGCGACGCAGGGCACGCAAGTCCTTCACCTTCCAGCCGTTGTCATAAATCACCTCGTCGCCGAGAATCATCCGCCCGGCGGTCGGCTCGATCACCGCCCCCAGGCACTTGAGCAAGGTGCTTTTGCCGGATCCGGAAGGCCCGACCAGACCGACCACCTCACCCGGGGCGACCTGCATGTCCACGCCTTTCAAGGCATCGACGGCGGTATCGCCACGGCCATAGCGTTTTTTTAAACCTTCGATACGAATCCCTTTGCCATTCATATCAGCCCCCAATGGCTTCGGCCGGATCGACCTTGAGGGCGGCGCGGATGGCGAAGATGCTGGCGAGAATGCAGATCACCACCACGGCGACAAACCCGATCACCGAGTCGACCGGTTCCAGCAGCACGTATTTGGGAAAGATCGGTGCCATCAGCAAGGTGGCAGTGATTTTGCCGACCACAAAGCCGATCACGCCGAGGGCGATCGACTGCTGCATGATCAGGCCGGCAATGGTGCGATTGCGGGTACCGATCAGTTTGAGCACAGCGATCTCGCGGATTTTGCCGAGGGTCAGGGTGTAGATGATGAAGGCGACAATAGCCGCGCTGACAACCGAAAGGATGACCAGGAACATGGCGATCTGCCTGGCCGAAGTGGCGATCAGCTTGCCGATGAGGATTTCTTCCATCTGGCTGCGGGTGTAGACTGTCAACCGCTTCCAGCGACGGATCGACCGCGCTACCTCGTCGGCGTCATGACCCGCTTTAATCTGCACCAGAACGGCGTTGACGTATGCGTTGCTGCTTTGCGAAGCGATGATGGCTTCGAGCAGCCCCGGAACCTGTGGTCGATTGAAGTTCGGGTTGGCGGCGGTGCGGCGGCGCTGCTGCAAAATGGCGTCGTTGTCTTTGAGAAACTGGGTTTCCTGGGCATCTTTGAGCGGGATAAAAACGATCGGGTCGCCGCCGGACGAAACCATCCTCCGGGTCAGGCCGACCACGGTGTAATGGTTGCGGCGGATCTGCAGGCGGTCGCCGAGGTTGAATCCGGTGGCGATATCAGCCACCGCCTCGTAATGGCCGCGGGTGATCTGGCGACCGGCGACCAGATAGGGGGGCCAGCCGGGGGTGCCGGGCTCGCCGGCCATAACCCCGGTAACCATCGACCTCACATCGCGTTCGCCCTGACGCACCTGCATGGTGAGATAGGTGACATTGGCCACCCTCGCCACTCCCGGCATGGCGCGGATACCGCGCCATGTGTCATCGTAGATGCTCGACGCTTCAGCATAGGGGCCAAGGGTGTCCTTTTGCACCACCCAGAGATCGGCGCCGCTGTTATCGAGCAAGGCTTTACCGTCATCCACCATGCCACGGTAGATGCCTGCCATCGACAGGGTTACACCGATCAGCAACCCCAGGCCCAGGCCGGTGAAGACGAACTTCCCCCAGGCATTCATGATGTCGCGACCGGCCAGGCTGATCATTGCGGCACCTCGTGGACCTGATCAACCACGTCGATTCGGCTGTGCGGGGTCAAGGCTTTTGCGCTGTAGACGACCACCTGATCGCCGACTTCCAGCCCTTCGCGTACCTGGACCTGACCCTCCAGATCGGCGTCCCCCAGGGTGACGGTTTTGAACTGCAGATCGCCATTGATAACCTGCCACACGCCCAACTGACCGGCGTTGCGCTGAATGGCCGCATTGGGGATGACCGGCGCAGCCGCAAGCGCCGGCAGGGCAACGGTGACCTCGGCCAGTTCTCCGACCGCTGGCAGCGGTGAGGGGATCTGGTCGAATACCACCTTGGCGAGCATCTCCTCGGTCACCGCGTCAGCCATGGGTTCCACCCTCAGGATGAGCCCTTGCGCGGCTTCTGCCTGGCTGCGCAGGACGATTTGAGCCGCGAGGTTGGCGTTCAGCCCCCGCGCATGAATCTGATCAAAGCGCACATTGATCCATAGGTTCTGCGGGTCGATCAGTTCCACAACTGCCTGCCCAGCTACCAGCGTTGTGCCGGGATCGGCGTTGCGCAGGGCCACCAGACCATCAACCGGAGCGATCAGGGAGAGGTTGTTGCGCTGGGCTATCAACGCTGCGCGTTCGGCGCTGATGCGGACAGCTTCTTCCTGCGCCGCACTCAGACTTGCCTCGGCAATCTGCAGCTCATTATTTTTTCCGGCCAGAATCTCCTCGCTGGTCGAGCGGGCGGCCAGCAATTGTGTATAACGCCGTGCCTGCGTTTGCGCGTAAACCTGACGCGCCCGGGCCTCACTCTGTTGCGCCTCGGCGCGTTTTAGCGCAGCATCCTGGGCCCGGATGCGCTGGTCGAGATCGACCGGGTCCATTTCGCCGAGGCTTTGCCCGGCCTTGACCTGATCGCCTACCTGTACATCCAGGCGTTTGATCCTCCCGGCGAAGGTGGGGCCAATCTTGAAGGTGTAACGGGCCTCGACCGTACCGATACCGAAGAGCGCCGGCGCAATCGAGCGGTTTTCAACTCTGGTTACCGTCACCGGAACCGGTGCCAGCGGCCCGGAACGCAAAGCGACATAGACAAAGAGGGCCAGCAGGGGCAACAGCACAACCAGTATGGCCAGGGTGCGTTTCTGGATGGGAAAGCGTTTCATGGCGTACTCCTGATACCACGGCGATAGATGGCAAAGACCCGCGGACCATCATCGCGAATGCGATCCAGATCACTGGCCAGCAGCGATTGCATCACCAGCCCCTGGATGGTGCCGATAAAGAGGATGATCGAAGCTTCGCTGTCGAGATGGGCATCCAGTTCGCCGAGTGTTTTGCCTTCCTCAAGCAAACGCCTCAACCGCTCTCCGTAACGGTGGATGAGCGCCTGCACCATGCGCTTGGGAGCCGTCTCCTCAGCGCGCTGCAGTTCGCCAAACAACATGCGCGGCACGCCCGGATGCTCAATGACAAACTCCACATGGGCCATGAACATAGCCTCGAGCGCGGCCAGCGGAGAAGTTGCTGTTTGCAGCGCCTTATCCACCCGAGCCAGCAACCGATCGGCCACCCATTCCATCACCGCCTGCAGGATGGCGTCTTTGTTGGGAAAGTGACGAAACAGGGCGCCCTGGGTCAGCCCCATGCGCTTGGCGATCGCCGCGGTGGTGATATCGCTGGGATTCTGCTCCGCGGCCAATGCCACCACCGCCTCGACGGTCACCGCACGGCGTTCCTCGGCCGGAAGTTTTTTACTACGCTTGTTCATAACGACTCCATAAGATAGTAATTGATTACTATCTTATGGACCTGGTTGATTTTGTCAAGGGGAAGATTGCAAAATTTCCAAAAATGGTCTCAGCTTTGCGGCGCGAGTCTAGGTTGTCCAAGTGTTGCCTGCCAAGGCGACGGCTTCAGCCGCAGGTGAAGTGTTTCGAGGCCATTGCTGGGGTAGACGGCGCGGCGTGGAGTGGGCTCAACCAGCTCAAAGCCTTTTGTCTGCGGGGCTTCTGGTCCACTTCGCAAATGCTGGGTTTTTTAACCTATCATCCGACGCCACCAATGATGCTTCGGTTTTGTATCTGGCAATTCAACCAAGAAAGTGCATCCGCCTCCTGGGGTCTCCTCGACCCAAGCGCGCCCTCCGTAGTGGATCGCCAGCTTGCGCACGGTGGCCAGGCCGAGCCCGGTCCCTGGGGTCGACCTGACCGAGCCGCCGCGTTCGAAAGGTTCAAAGACCCGTTCTCGCTCACCTGAGCTTAAGCCGGGGCCAAAATCGCGCACATAAAGGCGAATGCCCGCGGTTTCCTTTTCTCCCCCGATATCAACCCTGCCGCCGCTGCCAGCATAGCGAATCGCGTTACCGACGAGGTTGTCCAGAATGAGGGCGAACATGCTTTCCGGAATCTGAACGGGGGATAGGCCGCCTGTGTATCGCAGTTCGCAATTAGCCTCACGCGCCTTTTGCGACCAACTAACGATCACCTCCTTCGCCACGTGAGCGGTATCGATCGGTGCCTGGGGGCGCTTCACCGAGCCAACGATCGCCAGTTCAAGCAGATCTTCGAGCATTGCGTGCATGCGTCGCCCCTGCTCCTCGATCTGTTCGATGGCCTGTTGCGCATCTGCGGGAAGGCTGGCGCTGTGCTCGATGCGCAGGTATTCGGCGAATCCCAGGATAGGTGAAAGAGGTGAGCGCAAATCGTGCGAAACCGTACGGACGAAGGCGTCGAGTTCCAGGTTCAAGCGGCGCAGTTGTTCCTCGGACCGACGGCGTCTGACGATCAGGACGGCGCTGGCCCAGAAGGTCAGAATGGTGAGGAACCGATTGATGACACCCATCCAGAGAATGCCACCCTCAGGCGACAAGAAAGCGCCAGCCAAGGTGAGAAAGCTACAAAGCATGGCCATGTAGAGAGGGAGAGTCAGACCAGGATATAAGGCGCTGAGTAAAATGATCAGGATGTACATACTGCTGGCGGCAACGCCGAGGGGGAGATTCAGGTCGATGACGAAGGTGAGCCCTGTCAAGGAGGTAAGGAGCAGGGAGCTGCCTAGGATTCGGTTTTTCAAAATGGTGCCCGTTAACGCGAGGAGTAAGGGCAATGCCAAATGTCTTCAGAAAGCGTGCACAGGCATGGGTGGGGACTGTTTGAAGAAATAGCACGGGAATGGGGGGGTGTCAATCACGTGTGGAAAATTGAACCGTGTCCAGAGAAGTATTGGTGAATCCATCGCTATTCTAAGGATGTGTTGACATTGTTTTTTCGGATTTGGTTGTAGAAACACCCTACTCTTCCACCCTGCTGTTGAGATAAGAAACCAAGTTTACCTTGCGGTTGGCTAGCCCAAGCTTGTGCCGGATGTTTTCCCGGTGGCGACCTACCGTAGCGGGAGTAATCCCACGCAGATTGGCGATTTCTTTGGAGGATAATCCATGTTTTATCATATCGCAGATCACCACTTCAACTGGGCTGAGCCGCGTAAGAATGTCATGATTCCCCTCAACAAAAGGAGAAACGATATCCTGAAAATTTTTCTTCAGCAAACTCAGATACTTCTTCTGTCGCTCATTTATATCAGCTTCTAATGCTCCAGAGGAGATGCCGGCCAATATTGTGACGCTCCATTCAAGAGTCAGATATCTAGACCTCGACAGCAACAAGGAGCGCGTGGTGACCCTCGTTTTTCCAAGCAACGCCGATCTTTCCAAGGGACGAATCTCGATCGTTGTCCCACTTGGGACTGCGATCCTCGGTCGAGCCGAGGGGGACATTGTCTCCTGGAAGACCTTTGACGGAAAGAAGACGATCCGTATTGAAGAAGTTCTTTATCAACCTGAAGCTACGGGCCATTACCACCTGTTATCGCCTTCAGTCTGATATTTATTGCATGTTGCAGAAGAGTCCATAACTCTATTACCAACCTAGAAAGGAGTTTAGCCATGATGCTGTTGAGACTCGCGGACAAAATTGTTGCCAAACTTCTGCTTTACGTCGTTGATGATGAAAGCGCTTGATATAATCCGCACGTGAAACTGAAGTCAGGTGCACGTCGGTTTGAGTTAAGGGTTGGGTGGCGTGCGGCGCGGCCGGCGTTACTTCTTTCGAAACATGCCGAGTTTGCCCAGAAGAGCACCGCGCCAGCGATTGCGATCAGGAAACGCAGGATACCACCAACGGGTGCGATACCCAAAAGTCCGGCGATCCAGAATCCCGACATCGAGCCCAACACTCCTATCAAGACGTTGGCGATCAAGCCCATTTGAGCGTTGGTCTTCATGACGATGCTCGCCAGCCAGCCGACGATTCCGCCAAAAATCAATGTGATGATCCAACTCATGTTTGTACTCCCAGGGTGGGCAGAAGTTCACTGCCGATTCAGTCCAGAAGGTCTTGGGGCACATTGCCGCCGTTGGCGGCTATGCGCGCGAGAACGGTTTTGTGCAGCCAAATGTTCATCTTCGCCGAATCTCCCATCAAATCAGCCGGGCAGCCCAACTCCTTGGCCAATTCCTTACGCGCTGCGAAACTGCTGTCGATATCGAGGAGCTTCAGCAGGTCGACAATGGAGGTCCGCCAGTTCAGTTTTTGTGGGTTTGCTGCCGCGCGCTGCTCCAGTTGCGCGACGACATCAACGAGCGCCACCGGCTTGGGTGGCGGTGGTGTAACTGGCACTGTGCCCGCGGGTGCGTCGGTGGAGGCCGGGGCGGCAGCCGCGCTGTCGCTACCGATGCCGAGCTTCGCGAGGATCTTGCTGAAAAATCCCATGACTCTCTCCTTTGATTGTTTGTGAGGTGTCCCTGTTTGGTTGCAGGGACAATCAGTTTAACGCATTGTTACACTTTACATCCTAATGGGACCTTGTCGACTGTCGACCACGATCATGTTGTTAGGACCGATCACGTAAAGCCGAATGCTCACTTCTCAAGGGCTCTCCGCTCAGGACGGCTGAGCAACCACCAACCCAAACTTTTATGGGCTTTCTCCTAATCAGCCTGTAGCGCGACAATGAAGGCGTCGGCGTGAGCGATGGCACTCTCCATGTCACGGATCAACGTCTCCGCCGTGTAGCCTGACATATACAGGCATTTGAGTTGGGGATGCATTGACTGTAATCGGCCGGCCAGCACCCGCCCGTTCATTCCCGGCATCACCACATCCGTGATAAGCAACTGGATTTCTCCCAGGTGTGCGTTGGCAAGCTCCAGAGCTTCTGCGGGTGAGTTGGCAGCAAGGACCTTGTAGCCAAAGTCACTGAGCAGTTCTTCGATTAATGCCAGGATTGAGGTTACATCCTCTACCACCAGCACCGTCTCACCCTGCCCCTTGAGAAGCTCCCCGCCGACAGTTTCGCACTCCTTGGCGATCTGACCTGTATACCGGGGCAGGTAGATTTTAAAGGTCGTGCCTACATTCAGCTCACTATAGACGTTGATAAAGCCATTGCTTTGTTTAACGACTCCCATCACAATAGATACAGAAATATATATTTATTTTTTAGATGCTTACAAGAATTTAATATTGTTGGAATCGTGGCGAGGCTATTGGTCTGTTCCCGATAAATAATCTCTTACTTGAGGGAAGGATTTATTAAAGAGATTTTTGCATTTCCAAGATTTATTGTTTTCACTAAGCTCTTCCTGTTTCACTGCCATCATCATAGTAATACTCCAGTACGTCCTTTGTGATATTGGAAAGTCTTATTGCACGGATGCTTTCTCGGCTGAACCAATGCGCATTACAATCTTTCACGTCAGACATTTTTTTGCTGCTAATGTCGCCAACATAAACAGAAACCTCCACGTCACCATCCCTGACAGGTGAAGGGCCTTTTATAGTTTTTTCAAGTTTTTTGAAAATATTGGACACTTGGTCTTTCACCTCTCTGGAAACAACTTCTTCCAGACACCGCAGCTCATCTTCACCTGGCTCAATCTCCCCTCCTGGAAGTATCCAATAGTCACCCCTTTTGGTCAAAAGAATCATGCCTTTTCTCTCGACGATGATGTCTACCACCTTGATTGTCATCAGCCTTTCCCCTGTCTCTCAAAAAGCAATTAAAGATACTGTATTAAAGTACACCAACTTGGCGGACGAGTCAAAGTGACGTGTTCTTAAATATCAAACTGCATTGTTTTGGGATGCTCAGATTTATCTGTTTGAGAATTGCGAAGATGAACTGGAGAGAAAAATTTTGTAATGAGCTTGATGTTTTGAGCAAGGGCATTATTGTTTTTGTATGAGAAAACTTCTGCCATTGGAGCCTCGCTTCCTTAAAGATAGTGGAACTTTCAAAGTGCACATGAGAAATGATCATTCATGACCACCACTAACATGCTACCTGAATATGCAAAGATCAGCCTTCGCTCAAGAGGCCACATTGGCAACGCCAACATTTAAAAGTGATCTGTCAAGAGGTTTGTTTGCTTTCCCCGCCGCAAGGGCGCGCGAGGTCTTGGGCAAAGCAATTGGCCAAATCACAGACGGCAAACGAGGATGAAAAAACGGATTGCGATCGTCGGCATGGGGTTTGGGGGGATTCGCGCCGCCAGGATTTTGGCGGGCAAGGGGCATGAGGTCACCCTGGTCGATCGGAATAACTACCATCTGTTTCAACCGCTGCTTTATCAGGTAGCAACTGCTGCCCTGGAGCAAGAGTCGATCGCGCAGCCGATTCGTGCTATGGCACGGAACTGGCCGGGCACACGATTTTTTCTCGCAGAGGTATGCGGCTTTGATTTTGCCGCTCGCCAGATACGGACCGCTTCCGGAAACATCCCTTATGACTATCTCATCGTCGGTGCTGGCAGCGTCACCAACTTCTTCGGTCTGGAGTCGGTCGCGCGCCATGCTTTTGACCTCAAGGCGTTGGCCGATGCCGAAATCCTACGCAACCACATACTGACCTCCTTCGAACGGGCGCTCAGCGAACCGGACCCGGCTCGGAAGCGAGCGCTGATGACGTTCGTGATTGTTGGCGGCGGTCCTACGGGGGTCGAGTTTGCGGGGGCGCTGATCGAGCTTGTCCACTTCGTCCTCGCAAAAGATTATCCTGACCTGGGCACCCATGCTACCAGAGTAGTTCTGGTGGAGGCTAGCGATAGACTGCTGTCTTCCATGCCGGAAAAACAGAGCACCTACACTCTGAAAAAACTGCGCAGCATGTCGGTCGAAGTTCTACTTAATGCTCGGGTTGTAGATGCGGGCCCTGAACGGGTTATTCTGCATGACGGTGTGGTCGTCCCGTCGCACACGCTCTTCTGGTCTGCCGGAGTCAAGGCTGCACCGATCGCTGACGCTCTGAACACTGCGCAAAAGACAGCGGGGAGAATTCCGGTCGAACCCGATCTGACCCTGGCCGGCCATCCGGAAGTTTTTGTCATCGGTGACATGGCCTACCTGGAGCAAAACGGCTCAGCGCTTCCCATGGTGGCCCCTGTGGCGATGCAGATGGGGATCTATGCAGGAAAAGCCATTCTGGCCAAAGAAGCGGGCAGAAGCCTGCCCCCGTTTCGATACAAGGATAAGGGGAGCATGGCCACGATCGGCCGGAGTGCAGCAGTCGCAAACGCATTCGGCATGACCTTCCGGGGATATCTTGCCTGGCTGGTTTGGCTTCTTCTACATCTCTATTATCTGATCGGTTTTCGCAATCGAATCGTCGTCATGCTCAACTGGGTCTGGTACTACTGGTTCCATGAGCGGCAGGTTCGGCTTATTACCAGGCGAGACCTCGCACCACCATTTGATTCAGAAGCCCGCCGGTAGGGCGAAATTCTTGTTAACCCTGCAATTTGAGAATGTACGGACCCGAAAATCGCAATTTTTATGGCGCGCCCGGTAGGAGTCGAACCTACAACCCCCAGATCCGAAGTCTGGTGCTCTATCCATTTGAGCTACGGGCGCAAATGGAACTTTGATATTCTAACAGATGATGTTGCTATCAGACAAAGTACGCTCAAAAATAATAAGGCCACCATTGAAAGTCAGGTGGCCATAAACTTGCCATTTATGGGGCGTCCTTACCGCACGTGAAGGCGGCTTTTAATATGGTCTGAACCCTTTGAATAATCATGCCGGTTCTGACACCATCCTCTGCCGTGCCGGATGTTATCCGGTAGAAGTTTGCCACCGCCCAGCGCCCCCATCAGGTTGGGGATCCCTGTCTTTGACCTGCCCCACTGTGTTTGTCCCCCCGGTGGACAAATTTTTCAATTGCATTGCTGTTGCGGCATCCTTATGGTCGCAATATGAGTCGACCCAATATCAATATGCAGCTTCACCCTGAAGATTCTCCAGTGATTGTTGTTGCATTGGGCGAGTTCAGGCGTGTTTCAACCTATGGCTGGGCGGTTCTGGTTTTTACAGGGCTGATCATGTGGGGTATCTGGTCCTGGGGATCGGCAGCACAATGGCTTGCGCAGGCTGGTCTGCTCTGGATCCTGGTGTTATACAAGGCCAGAGGTTACCTGCCGTTGAACCGAAAAGGGCCTGAAAACGCTCTGTATTCACACCTGGGCCTGGCGAATTATCTGACCATCCTGCGCGGCGGGCTCATCGCCTGCACCGGGGGGTTTTTGTTTCAACAATCACCACCGGGTGTCCTTGCCCTTGTGCCCGCCGGGTTCTATGCCGTATCCGCCATAATCGATCGTATCGATGGCTTTGCTGCACGCAAGACGGGCCAGGTCAGCCAGATGGGGACGGAACTGGATACAGTTTTCGATGCCCTGGGGCTGACGATTGCACCGCTGCTTGCGGTCTGGTACGGGAAGATACACTGGTCCTATCTGCTGGTCAGTTGTGCCTATTACCTGTTCCAATGGGGACTAAATTACCGTCAGAAAAACGCCTTGCCCCTGTTTGCACTCACACCCAAACTTTCCCGGCGCGCGATCGCCGGGTTCCAGATGGGCTTTATTGCCGTGGTGTTATTCCCCGTATTTCAGCCACCGGCAACCCGGATTGCCGGCTGCGCATTTATGCTGCCGGTGTTGATCGGCTTTCTGATTGACTGGATGGTCGTGAGCGGCAGGATATCGGAACAATCGTTTATAAATCATGGCGTTCTGAAGCGCGGTGAAAAGCTCATCAGTTTCTTCACCCAGCCGGCATTACGCCTGTTCCTGGCCGGATTGCTCCTGACATGGCCACTTCGCCATACTGAAAACTTATCGGATAGCCCGTTGATCCTGTATGCCATGATCGCCTTCGGCCTGCTGGTCCTGCTGGGGATTATGGGACGTGCTGCGGCCCTGGCGCTGCTTCTGCTGATCGGCTGGGAAAACCCTGCACAGCTGATCAGCTTGATCGATTACCTGATCCTGCCGATTACTGTCTGGATCCTGGTGCTGGGGACCGGTCATTTCAGTTTGTGGAGCTGGGATGGGGACTGGGTGAATCGTTATGATGGTGCGTAATGAATAGATACAAGTTCGTTCAGGCGCTCAGCTGGCTCTTTTCTTTATCGCTGGTTCTCTGGATATTCAAGAGCTTGCCATTAAAGACAATCCTGGATTCGGTATCAGCATTGTCCCTGGCGCAATGGGCTCTCTGGTCGGTTCTTAATCTAGTGATCATTCTGGTTTATGTCCAACGCTGGCGCTGCCTGTCAGTCGCGGCGGGATTGGATATCAAATTCAACCATTTGTTCCTGCTGCGCCAGGCCGGGCAGCTGATCAGCTTTATCACCCCGGGGCCCCAGTTCGGGGGTGAACCCTTCCAGGTCTACTGGCTCTGGAAACGATTCTCATCCCCCGGAACCCTGGCGATATTGTCGGTGGCGCTGGACAGGTTCTTTGAACTTTGGATCAACTTTGCGGTTCTGCTGTTGGGGATTGTTGTCCTGATGTTGACCCCGGCGCTGGATCTCACCGACTGGACAGCCCTGGCCATGGCACTGGCGCTGATGATCCTGGTGCTGTCATGGAGCGGATGGTTCCTGATTTCACATCAGGAAAAAGTCTCTGGCTGGATAAAAAAACTTGCCCAGCGCTGGCAGCATAATCCGCAGATGATCCAGATTAACAGTCACTGGGATGATATCGGCGCCCGCTTGCGAAGGCTGATTCGTGCAGAAAAGCCTTCTCTGACCCTGGCTTTGTTCCTCTCGCTGCTGGGCTGGGCCGGCATGATATTTGAGATCTGGCTGCTGTTGAAGTTTTTTACTATTGAGCCCGATTTTACCACCCTGATAGTGCTGGTGGTGGCCATGCGCCTCGCCTTTTTATTGCCCCTGCCAGGTGGGGTCGGCACACTGGAAGCGGCTGTGTTCTGGGCTTTTACCGGTCTTGGTCTGCCCTTGACCGCCGCTGCCGCTGTGATAGCGATGATGAGATTACGTGATAGCGTCGTTCTGCTGGTCGGACTCTTTGCTCTGAAGCGTATCCACCAGGTCGGTCCGGCCGAAGTAATCCCGGTTGGCGGCAAAGAATAGCAGGCTTCCTGAATCAACTTGCTGGCGGCGCAGATTGAGCCAATCCTCCAGACCTTCCAGCCCGGCCAGAGCTTTCGCCATGGTATCCAGGATATTACCGATAAAGCGGTTATCCTCTGCGGACGGCGTGGGTCCTGAGGAAAGTTGCCAGTTTGAATCCCCGTCGGCAAGGACCAGGTGTCCCTGCTCTTTTAGCCAGCTCCCCAGGAGCTGACCGGTCTGACTGGCACGCCATTTGATTCCGGGAAAACGTCTATCCATGTCCCGGTGATAGGCCTCTGTTATCTCAAGGTCGCGGGAATGGGAGGGTGAGAAGCTGGTTACACCGGCAAAATTCAGGCTGAAGTAATAGCCACCGCCGGGTTTGACCAGATGCAGCAATCCCGGCAGACACTCAGGGACAGGCAGAAGATCAATAATGGCATGACCGATCAGCAGATCGAAATATCCGGCATCACAACCTGAGGGAAGTTCCAGGATATCAGCGGTTAGCCACTGGATCTCGATCACTTTCCCATTTCCCAAGGTCCAACGCGACGGACCGATAACTTCCATCCTGCAGCCATGTGCCCCGGCCCAAACAGACAATTCGTTTTCAGCGACCCGGGCAAAACCGGGTTCCAGCTCAACTGCAAAATACTGACAATGGTCCAGAAGTCCGGCATTCAGCAGGCGAATGATCATTGAACCGGTACCCGCGCCGATTTCCAGTATCCTGAATCCGTGGCTGCCGACTTTAGACTTCAGTGATGCAGCCAATGCCTGCCAGACAGATTGATTCAGACTCCTGTCATCGATCGCCTGCTTGATTGCAAGGTATTCCGGGTAGTCAAAGGTTTCGTCTATCATGATTGCCGGTCTCGCATCTGAATGGTCTTGATCAGAAAATCGCGAATTTTGCCGCAGCTGTCATCCCAGGTCGGGTGTTGTCGGTAATAGCTCCGGGCATTGCTGCCCATGCGTTTCAGCAGGTCTCGATCATTATTCAGCAAGATCAACAACTCGCAAAGGGCTTTGCTGTCTCCGGGTTCAATCAGGTAGCCATTCCATCCATGCCTGATAATCTCGGCGGCACCGCCGGCAAGAGTCCCGATAACGGGAAGCCCGAATCCTTGTGCCTCGATATAGACGATACCGTAGGCTTCATTCACCGAGGGGAGGACGAGGATATCGTTCTTCAGGTAGCAGGCTGTCAATTCGGGGCCATTTAATGCCCCGGTAAACTGAATCGACTGTCCAAAATGACTGCGGGTTATTTGTCGCCTGATCTGTTTCACATAAGCGGGTTCCATGTCGAGGCGACCTGCGATGGTCAGCCTGAAACAATCTCGATCCATCCTTTCAAGAGCCTTTAAAAGAACTTGCAGCCCCTTCTGGGAGATGACATTCCCGGCATAAAGAATATTCAGCCCCGGACTCTTGTTGGCTGGAATATCTGCCACCCGTTCAGGGACTGGCGGCACCAGATGATCGGCTGCGGGGACGGCAATGATATGTGGCGGGATACCCCCAGCGAGCAGTTCAGCAACCTTCTGCCGGGTATTGAGGCTGTTGAGAACCAGACCGTCAACGCTGTTGAGGTAGCAGTGTTCTGCCCACCGGGCCAGCAAACGCCGCAGCCAGAGTTGCGGCCTGCTGCTGTCCAGCAGGTGAACGAGGGAGACAATGGGACAGTTCAAGCGGGATTTCAGCGCGGCATTGATGCCAAAGACGCGAGGGTAAACGAGTTCGTCCTGGATGAGGATATCCAGCTGATCGCAGCTGATCTCCTCAGGGATGCCCCTGGAGATCAGGTCACCGGCATAACTCCCCTGGGTCATGCTGAAAATGTCGACCCGGTCACGCTGGCGTTGCAGGTAGGACACCAGCTGACGGTCATACAGGTACCCGCCACTCTGGCTGTTGATATCACCGTATATCAGCAGGCCGACATGCATCCGCGCCGCTTAATATTGCTGCTGGTAAGATGCCCAGCAGTTATCATTTTCCCAGAGTTTGACGCACAGGGTTCCTGCGCCGGGCGGCTTGATCCCTTGCAGCAATATCTGCCAGATAATCCGGCAAAAGTGTTCCAGACTCGGGTTGAGCCCGCCAAATTCAGGCAGGTCATTCAGCACGCAGTCCTGAAAATATTCAACCGTCAGGGTCAGAACCGATTCGATATCGACAATATCCACCAGGTAACCATGTTGGTCGAGCTCAGCGTGCGCTATGCTCACTTCAAGCTGGTAATGGTGGGCATGTGGCTGGTTTTCGCGGCCCCAGTCACCACCGATAAGAAAGTGACTGGCAATAAAATCTCGTTTGACAGCAATCCTGTACATTCAAAGCCTCCGCAATGAAGGTTGTCAGTGGGCGTAGGTCAGAATCACCTGCAGGACCTTATCAGGGGATTCGTCAAGGAGCTTGTATGCCTTATGGGCAGAAGCATATGCGACCTTGTGGGTTATCAACTGTTCCGGTTTGACCGACCCGATCAATTCCAGGGCCGTGACAAAACGACGCTCGCGGTTCCAGCGTCCTGTGAGTTCAGGACTGATGGAACTGACCTGACTGCTGATGATTTCGATCCGTTCGCGGTGAAAGCGGCCCCCCAGATCCAGGGTCACCGGTTTGCTCCCATACCAGCTGCCGACCACAATACGACCCGTGTAAGCACACAGGTTCAGAGCCAGATTCAGGGCATCGGGCGCGCCGCTCAGTTCAAGAACCAGGTCGGCCCCCTGTCCGGGAATCTCGCGCAGTGCCGACGTCATGGTTCCCATCTCTTTTTCACTATCCGGGTCGATGGTATTCTCAATTCCCAGTTGTACAGCCGCATCACGCCGCAGCTGGAAAGGCTCAAGGACGTAGCGGGCCGAGAGTGGAAAACGCGCGAGGATCGCTGAGACCAGCAACCCCAACACGCCCTGCCCCAGGATCACAACATGATCACCCAGTGCCGGTTTTGCATCCAGTACCAGGTTGACCGCTGTTTCCATGTTGGCAAGAAATACCGCAGCCTCAGGGTCGATTGTCCCGGGTAGTTTAACGACCGCCCCGGCTTTGCAAATGTAATGCGTCGCATGGGGTTGCAGGGCGAAGACATGACTGCCAATCAGCCCTTGATCGACCTTATACCCCGCGGCCTCAACCCGTCCGACAGTGGCATAGCCGTACTGTAAGGGATAGGCGGTGGACTGGTTTGCCAGGCTTTCCATGTTTGCGTCGAGGGCCTGATCCTGTGGCAGCTGTCCCCGGTAGACCAGCATTTCTGTCCCGGCGCTGATCGCGGAGCAAAGGGTGCGTACCAGGATTTCATCAGGGCCCGGCTCACCAAGTTCCTGCTCCCGGTATTCCACAGAGTATGGTGCGGTAAACCAGAGTTGTTGACACTTTCTCATGACCGTGTCCCGTATTGCATGTCACCCCAGACGATGAGATCATTGCCGAGGCGTTCTGTAAACAGGGGATCGATATGGAGCTGTTCGTCCGGAGTGGTGGTGACAAGGTCATTGACCGCCTTGTATCCGCCCAGAAGGACGGGTGCAACAGTCATGACCACCGCGTCCACTAGGCGAGCCCTCAAGAATGCCGAGATGACCGTGGCGCCACCTTCTACCATCAGACTCTTTATACCTCGCTCTAAAAGCAGTTGCAGGGCGGCGTCCAAAGGGACAGATTCTGTGCCTGTATCGATCAGGGAGATGATTTCGGCTCCGGAAAACTCAGCATCTGAATGGCTACTGGTTGTCAGTATCCAGCATTGCTTGTCCGGGTGCCGACAGAGACGTGCAGATTTTGGCATCCTGATCAGAGTATCCAGAACGATAGGCTGCGGGTTTTTTCCCTGCCATTCTCTTACCGTGAGTTGCGGGTCATCGGACAATACGGTCTCTATCCCGACCAGGAGACCATCATGGAGGCTTCTGAGTTGATGGGTCAGACATTTGGAATCAGCACCACTCAGCGCCACTGTCTGCCCACGTCTTGTGGTGATGCTGCCGTCCCAGCTCTGGGCATAGGTGAGGGTAACAAACGGGCGGCTACCAGTTTGAAATGACTCTTTGCGGGTTATTAGCCAGTCTTCAATTTGTTGGTTGAGGTTCATGCAGAGTGTCGCTTGCTGTAAGAGACAATCGCCTTTGTTTCTTTTGACATTTACTTTCTCCTGTCCTGTCTCAGAGGTCGTGTTTGATAGAAGAAAGAACTGAACTCAGGGGTTGTCGGTGCGACTTTCAACTGGGTGGATAATCAGACGATCACCGGGGTGAATCGGGCTATTGAGGTTGATACGATTCCATATCAGGATTGCGGCCAAGGGTACGCGAAAACGTTCAGCAATGATCGAGAGGTTATCGCCGGGTTGAACAATGTAGATCCGCTCCTGCCTCTGTTGACTCCATTCCTGATGAATCGTGTCAAAACGTTTTTGAAACCCAGGTGGCGTGTTTTCGGGGACTGCCAGTGCGTAGGTTCCGGCCGCCAGATAGTGGCCACGCAACTCAGGGTTCAAATCCTTGATCCGCTTGAAATCGGTCTGTGCCGCCTGTGCCACCACCGTCAGGCTGGTCTCCTCATAACAGGTCAATTCGACAGTGTTAAATCTTATGGGAGGATAATAATCCTTCTCCTGCAAGCGGAAGCCATAACGTTCCGGATTCTCCAGAATTAATTTTGCCGAAAGAACCCGGAACAGGTACCGCTGGGTTTCCAACGGCAAGTAGAGACGGTAGAAGTTGCTGACGTTCTGGACCAGGATTTCTGCCCGCAGGCCTTTCTCTCCCATATTATATGCCGCCGCGGCCAGACCCCAGGAGCCCAATTCTTCGTAAAGCCTGGAGAAATATGCTGCTGCCGCTTGGGTCGATGCGGACAGGTTTCTTCGCTGATCGATTGACTCATTAACGGTCAAGCCGTATAGACGACCCGTCTCTGGCATAAATTGCCAATAACCCATCGCTCCCTTGGGCGAACCGGCATGGGGCCGCAAAGCGCTCTCGGCGAGTGCGACGTATTTCAGGTCATCGGGCAGTCCAGCCTGGGATAGCACAGCTTCAATAACAGGGAAATAGCGTGTGGATCGTTTCAGCCATAAGATGGCCTGATCCCGGTCCCAGAGAGACAGCAGCAGTTCCTTTTCCATACGCTCTCGAACTTCGGAATCTTCCAATGGGACAACCTCCCCGCAAAAGGTCAGTGGCTGTTCCAGGAGAAGGCTTTTCGACAAAGGCGGGATTGACCCTTCTTCGCTTGAGGCAAGCGTGGACACGCCAAAAAGCAGACCAGTTGTCAGCATTATTATGGCTAACAAACGAAAGAGCATAAGTCCTCTAAAATACTCGAAATTCATTATCAGGTCGTTGGATCAGGACAACTTTTCCAGCAGAAGCTTGGCGGCCGGTTCAGATGATGCGGGATTCTGACCTGTAATCAACAGGCCATCAGACACAACATGGGGCTCCCAGTCTCCCTTTTTTGAATATTGACCGCCGTTCTGCTTAAGCATGTCTTCGACCAGAAAGGGAACGACCTCGGTGAGTCCGGCGGCCTCTTCCTCGCTGTTGGTGAAGCCGGTGACGGTTTTCCCCTGAACCACAGACGTTCCGTCTGAACTCTTGGGGTGCCGCAGCACACCAGGGGCGTGACATACGGCGGCAACCGGCTTTCCTGCTGCAAGCATCGCTTCGACCAGGGCAATGGAGGAAGGGTCTTCGGCAAGGTCCCAAAGGGGGCCGTGTCCGCCAGGATAAAATACGGCGTCAAAATCAGCGACAGAAACGTCTGCCAGCTTAAGCGTGCTGGACAAAACCTTTTGTGCGGCACTGTCGGCCTTGAAGCGACGGGTCGCTTCGGTCTGGGAATCCGGGGCGTCACTCTTGGGGTCGAGCGGAGGTTGGCCGCCGAGTGGTGACGCAAGCGTAATCTCTGCTCCGGCGTCTTTGAACACATAGTAGGGGGCTGCAAATTCCTCCAACCAGAAACCGGTTTTTTCGCCGGTGTTGCCAAGTTTGTCGTGTGAGGTCAGTACCATCAATATTTTCATGTGAGCTCCTGAGACGGGTGTGAATTAGTCTTTCGCAACGCGGATAATTAGTTTACCAAAGTTTTCCCCTTTGAGTAGGCCGATGAAGGCTTGCGGTGCGTTCTCCAATCCGTCGACAATATCTTCGCGGAAGATGATTTTGCCCTCGTTAATCCAGGTGCTCATCTGGTTATAAAACTCGCCGTAACGATGGCCGTAATCGTCAAAGATGATGAACCCCTGCATCTTGATCCGCTTGATCAGTAGCGTGCGGGTCAACAGACCCAGACGATCCGGCCCGTTTGGCAGTGCGGTATCGTTGTAGTGAGCAATCAGCCCGCACACCGGGATACGCGCGGCTGGATTCAGCAGGGGGAGGACGGCATCGAACACCTTGCCGCCGACGTTCTCAAAGTAGACGTCGATCCCGTTGGGGCAGGCTGTGGCTAGCTGTTGGTCGAAATCGGCGCCGTGATGATCGATGCAGGCATCGAAGCCCAGCTCCTCCACCACCGAACGGCACTTTTTGGCCCCACCGGCAACCCCGACCACACGGCATCCATTGAGCTTGGCGATCTGGCCGACCACCGAGCCGACGGCCCCACTGGCAGCCGCGACGACAACCGTTTCTCCTGCTTTTGGTTGGCCGATATCAAGCAACCCCATGTAGGCAGTAAAACCAGGCATACCGAGAGCTCCTAGGGCCAGAGAGGGTTGTTGCATAGAGGGGTCCAACCTGGTGAGTCCGGTGCCGTCAGAGACAGCATAATCCTGCCAGCCATTGAAACTGAGCACCAGATCTCCCGAATTATAGTCTGGATGAAGGGACGCTTCTACGCGTGAAACTGTGCCACCGATCATCACGGCATTGATCGCTACCGGCTCGGCGTAGGAGGATGCATCGCTCATGCGACCGCGCATGTACGGATCAAGCGACAGGTACAGGGTACGTAGCAGGACCTGTCCGGCGGTTGGGACAGGCATTGCAGTTTCCTCAAGAAGGAAGTCCTCTGAAGCAGGGGGGCCGACGGGGCGCGATTTCAGGACAATTCTACGGTTGATACTTTCGCCTGAGGGCATGTTATTTACCTTTCCTGAAAGGAATGAAGGGCTTAAAGCCAGACCGCTAATGACACACTATTGACGTGTTAAAAGAGATTCGATTATAGCATGATTTTGATCAAAGGCACGACTTGGGCAAGGGTCAGAATGTGGGAAATGTCCTCTTTATGCTCCTGTATTGTTTTGGGGTGTCCAGATTGGCCGAAATGCGAGATTCTTAAATGCAAGATTCTTGATCCTGATTTACAGAAAAGAGACCGTTTTCAAAAATATGTTATCAAAAATATGTTGCAGCCGGAGTGGAAGGTTATAATAATGACAGACAGGGTTGTCCTAAAAAGACCCTCCTATAAAAAACATCCAAATTTTCGCTTCGGCCCGTATAATCCAACAGGCCGCCAGGAGATCTTATGCGCTACAACAGACTTGGCAAAACCGGACTGTTTGTCTCAGAACTTTGCTTGGGCACTATGACTTTTGGTGGCGGAGAAGGAATCTGGGGGAAAATCGGTAATTTGCAACAGCAGGACTCCGAGCGGCTGATCGCTCGCTCCCTCGAAGCAGGGATCAATTTCATCGATACCGCCGATGTTTATGCAAGTGGTGTCTCGGAAACCATCACCGGTCAGGCCTTGAAAAACCTCAAGGTCAAACGTGAAGAGGT
>JAGXHL010000037.1 GCA_024636215.1 Deltaproteobacteria bacterium | reverse complement strand
GGCATGGGTGGTCATTTTACCTTCCAGAATTGCCCTTTCTCCCCTGGACAATCCCTCGAGGAGCGCCAGCCTGCGCTGCATAAATTCGTAATCCTGAACGTCGACAAGGTAAGCGGATGGCTGGCCATGTTCTGTGATCAGGACCGCTTCTTTGCTTTTGTGCAGATCTGCAAGGATTTTAGTGGCTTGGCGCTTCAGGTTTGTTACCAGCTCTACCTTCATTTGATTCCTCCTTAGCCAAAGTGCCACTATAGTATCACTCTTTAGCGTCCGAACATACAAAATAATGGGACAGCAAACGCCTGCGTTCAGGCGCGCTGTCAAGCGTCGCCTGGGACGCTTGGTTGGGGCTGTTCTATGTCCAAATCGAAATCGCTATCGGGATCGAAATCGTTCTTGCCGTTGCCATAGACTGACGATGACGCTCTCAGCCGGCTCCAATGCGCATTCCACCAAGTCTTAGCTTCGCCCTATTGCCATAAATGAGTCGCAGCTCAAGCTCGAAAATTCGTTCCACAACACTTTCCCCTTTATATCACCCCCCCCTTTCGCTATCCTTGCAGCATGCGCACGGTCCTCACCACACTCCACAGCAAGTTCATTCACAACAGCCTGGCCCTGCCCTGCCTGGCAGCCTACTGCGGCAACCGCTGCGGCGAAATTCTGATCCGTGAGTTCACGGTGCATGAACCGCGCGAATCGATTCTCGCACAGCTTTTGGCCGAAGCCCCGGATGTGGTCGCTTTCTCCGTGTACCTCTGGAATCGACGCGAGACCCTCGACCTGGTTGATGCCTTGAAGGTGGCTCGTCCTGAGTTACGGATTGTGCTGGGGGGTCCGGAAGTTTCCTTTGATACAGAGGCACTGTTCATTCGTCATCCCGGCGTCACAGCGTTGATTCGCGGTGAAGGGGAGGAACCTTTGCGGACCCTGCTGTCATCCTGGCACAAGGCGCAGAACCCGGGGGTGATTCCAAGAACCATATTGCGGGTTGGGGAAGAGCTTATCAGCGGGCCGGACAGCCCAGCGCTGCAGGACCTCGACATGGTCCCTTCACCCTTTCGGTCAGGGCTGTCCGCTATGCAGCGCGGTTTTGTTTACTACGAGACCAGTCGCGGTTGTCCCTTTCACTGCAGCTTCTGTTTAAGCGCCCGGGACAACCAGATGCGCTCCTACTCGATGGAGCGCATTCAAAACGACCTGCTGCTGTTGATGCAGAGAGCGGTTGCCAAGGTCAAGCTGGTCGACCGCACCTTTAACTTCGACGCCAAGCGTGCCAGGGAGATCTTCAGCTTCATCCTTGAGCACAACCGATCGACGCATTTCCATTTCGAGATCGCCGGCCATCTCCTTGATCAAGAGACGCTCGAGTTACTGGAGAAAGTCCCGAAAGATATGTTCCAGTTTGAGATCGGCGTCCAATCGACCCTGGAGAGCACCCTTGATGCGATCGGCCGCAAGATCAACATGAAGAAGCTGGAGGAGAATATCCGTCAGCTGCGCCAGAGCAACCGGATCCACCTGCACCTCGACCTGGTCGCCGGCCTGCCCGGGGACGACTACGCAAGCTTTCTGAAATCAATCGACAGGGTGGCAGCCTTTGCCCCCCATCATTTACAGATTGAGCCGGTCAAACTGCTGCCCGGCTCTCCGTTGCGTGATCAGGCCAAACAACTGCAGATCGTTTTTGATCCAAACCCTCCCTACAGCATTCTTGGTAGTCCAAAGTTCTCTTTTGCCGAGCTGCAACAGCTCCAGGAGATCAGTCGACTCCTCGACCTGACCTACAATAGCGGTCATTTTTCAAACTTCATGCAGGCATTGAGTGCCGCCCTCGGCTCCTTTGCCACAGGGCTGGAGTGGCTGGCAGGTGAATGGCGCAAGCGGCAACTGTTTCGCTTCCCCCTGAATCGTCAGGCGCTCTTCGAAAATCTTTTTGACATCATCAAGGACGGTGACCCAAGAACCACACAAACGCGACTCATCGAGAGCCTCGCTTACGACTACGCCCTCTGTGAGCGCGTCGTCACCAATCGGATTCCGGCGTTTTTTGACATTGCTCTGCAAGCCAGGGAGCAGCAATGGGTCCGTGCCAAGGTTCAGGAAAACACCGAAACCATTAAGGGGCAAGGGATCAAGCTGCAATACTTCTCAGCGGTCTTTACAACCATTGACCCTGCATGGCAACGCACGGTTCACCTCTTCTGCTACCTCACTGCAACCGGACAGAAGATGCGGGTTGAGGAATATCGTTACCACGAAGAAAACTTAAGGAGACAAGATGTCTGAGCAACCGACAGAGATTGAGCAGAAGATGATCGAGTTCGCCACCAAGACGGCACAGACGATCCAGAACCAGGCAGGCCAAATTCAGGCTTTAAGCCATGTGCTGCTGGTCGCGCTGGTCTCTGCGAGTGAACAGAATGAGTCTTTCAAGAAAGATTTTATCAACCGCATCGGTATGGTTCGCGATCAACTTTCGGATCGCCCGGTTGATCAATTCACCAGGGAGTATTTTGAAGAGCTGGTGCGTTTTCTGGAAAATCCCTACATGTACTCGAAAACAGAAGAAACCGATGATAAACCAGGTTGGTTTAAAGGGATTATCAGCGGGGGCAAGCCTGCTTTCGATAAAAATGATAAAAATGAGCCTTCTGCTGAAGAATAGTGAAACAAATTGTGATTTTAAATTGCTTCCAACTGCACGATCATGCCACCGATAAAACGTGGATCAAGATCTTCAAAACGGATCGAGCAGAACTCCTCCTCCCAGATATCGAGACAGTAGGTCGCAAAATCGTCGCCGCCGTCCATCAATGAACCCAGCCACTTAACGGTCTCTTCCCGCAAGCGCTGATTGAGGCGGCCCGACTGCGAGACCATGCCGTGCAGGCCGGCCAGCTCTTCTTCAGCGATCGGCAGCGGCAGGAACTCCCGACCCAGCAGCTTGTTGGCCAGAGAGGTCAGAAAAAACTCTACCAGGGTCAGGTCATCAACGTTATCCGGCTGACAGGCGGAGAGATCGATCACAGCTGGATCCGGCAAAGGGAATTGCAGGATATCTTCAAAGAGCCGGCGCTGAAGTTCCATGCGCGCCAGCCATTGCTCCACCATGTCGATCTCGGCAAGATTGGCAAAAAGATGCGTTCCGCCACGAGTCGGGTCGGCAACACCTTCGAAGAACAACGGCGGAAAGGGTCTGAGTGCGGCAAGACAGGCTCGGGCATTGTGATCCAGATAGGCGGCTACGGAAGACGTGTCAAGGATCTCGCCGCGACGTTTCAGTCTCAGAGTCAAACTGAAGCCGAGGCGGAACAGGTCTTCGCAATAGCAATCGTTCAAACAGCTTCTGGCTTCATCAACGTCGGCACCGGCCAGCCATTCAAGACCCAGGTTGAGGTAAGCATCCACCTTGGCAACAACATTGCAGACCTGTTCGACGTTGCCCATATCGATACGGTCCGCCAGAATCACCTTATTGACCACGTTGGCCATCTCCCAGGCCAGTCCCTCATCAAGCCCGTCGGCGAGAACTTCAGCCAGCAGTCCCTTAGGCCGCGCCAGGGTCAGCATGAAACCGGGAGCGCTGGTATCGCTCGTACCGGGAGCCAGTTTGACCGGTCGATCTGATCGGTAGTCTTGCGGGTCGAGCCAGGCATAAACCTTTTGCGCCGTAAAGGGTTCCGGGATCCCCATATCCTGCAAGCGTCCTGTGCGTTGCTGATAAACACTCTCCACGATCAGTCCCATGGTTTCGGCACGAACCGCCTCCAGCAGGTAGACAAAAAGCTCCGGCGAGAAGCTCTGCAGGACATCAAGCAGTTTCTCGAACAGCTTGGCACTATTCTCCGAGTAGTAGGAAATCTCGTAGCCGCCATCACGCTTTTTGGCATCAATGCGGGCATCACTGTTTTCATCGGCTTCCGGCCCCGACAGGATATCCATTTCTGCCTTGAAGATCAGGACCAGCTGCTCGAAGTTCATCTGCTGGAGAACCTCGAAGACCTTCTCTTCCTCGCCCTGCAGGAGTGAGATCAACCAGCGATGGGTCTTTTCAGAATTAAACTGGTCACCCTCCCAGCAATCGAGGTCAATGAAGCCGCTCCACTGTTCGGGAGTTGCCAGACTCAACAACTCCGGCAAATGCTCAGGACCACGTTCCACAGCCAACAGATAAACTTCCTGTGTCGGCAACTGAGCCATAAGCTCGGCACCATCTTCCGAATCAAGCAGCAAGGCCGTCTTCTGCCGCGCGTCCAGACAGCGCAGGACATCGACCTGCTCAGGTGTCGACAATTGTGCAAATTGACGTGTGGTCATAGTTGGGATGGTGGGCTTTATGGCCATGGTTTGACTCCGCTGGAAATTAATAGGCAGCACAACTTAATCTATGCGTCCCGATCGGTCAAGTTTTGCTCTAGAACGCTGATTAAATCAAATTATATCAAGGCAACCTGCTCGCTGTGCTATTGCACAGTTCGAATTCGTGGGGTGTCGAGCCAAGGTTTACGGTTCAGCACGTTTATTTTTATTGAAGGATTCGCTAGATTAACAGCCATCGAAGACCTGCTGTGGCAGGCGGGTCTGCGACGCTTCTTCAAAACCTCCTGAAAAAAGAATAATTTGCCCCACCGCCCTCTACCTCCTGGGCCGTGGGGCCATTTTTTTTGAGACGCGCAGCAACAAACAGGTGCCCTTGACAAGTGGTTAGACAATGCATATTGAAATAGAAATTATAATATTGATGCTTTTGTATGGTTTCATCTTCTTTGCAGGGGTTAAGCTGATTTTGTTCCTGTTCAAGAAGCAATGAGTCTTCACCATCAAGCTTACCAGTAGCCAAAACTTGACAGACATCAAAGCTCGCATTCGCTAAGCATGCTATCAACAAGGCTTGTCTATGATTTCCCATAAGGACACCATGCCTTGCCCATCCGGAGTTCAGGGCAGGCCCCAGTTAAGGAGCCTCAACATGCAAACCACGTCTGAAACCATCCTCTTGATTACGGTCTGGTCATTAACTGTCTGTGGACTGTTTTTCGGCACGAAAGCCAAGTTGCGTAAACGCAATGAGAAGAAGAGACCAAAAGACCCTCTGAGCAGAACTCAAAGCTGAGACAAAAAAACCTCTGCGACGGCGACTCAGCGTAGACTACTTCAGATTCAGATAAAAGTTAAGGGCCGGATGATGCGATCATCCGGCCCTTGTTCTTACAACTCATTGCTGCAACTTTTTATGCGACGTCCAGCAACTCGATCTCGAAAATCAGATCCTTGCCCGCCAGAGGATGGTTTGCATCGAGGACGACCTTTTCATCCGTCACCTCGGTCACTGTAGCAACCAGCGGCGGTTGTTCGTCACCACCCTCGGATTGCAGCTGCATACCAACCTGGAGCTTGACACCTTCGGCGAATTGGTCGTGGCCGACTTCGAAGACGCGCTCCTGAACGAATGGGCCATAAGCCTCTTCAGAAGGAATTTTCACGGTCTTGGTGTCCCCAACAGCCATATCAGCCACGGCCTCATCGAAGCCACTGATCACCTGACCTGCACCGACCACGAATTCAAAAGGCTCACGCTCGCGCGAGGAATCAAAAACCGACCCGTCGTCGAGGGAACCCGTATAATGGACCTTAACGGTCTTTTCTGCATTTGTTTCAGACATGTTGCCTCCTAATAGTTCCGCAAAAAGATTCTCCCTGACTAACACATCAGACGCTTGCTGTGAAGGAGATAAAGCCATTTTTTTGCATTTTCACGGCAAAAAAGGCCATAGAACCAATGCAATTGACTAGCAGGCTTTCGGTCTGGCGGGCCGAAAGCCTCCTAAGGAACACTGAAAGAACGTTGATTTGACGTTTACGGAATAACTGTGTATGATCGTGGACTACACTATTGAGGCGACACCCCGCCAGGGTGTTCCGATCTTATCCCGTAAGAAAATCGCAGAGAAGCTCACCCCGTGTGAACCTTCGAGGATTTTCTAAATCAATCAGAGCAGCGCTGAGTATAGCTGTTCCAGCATAACCCAGTCGCGGGTTGCTCTGTCCCTTTCAAAACAATAAGTATCAGGGCTACTGCCGCAAGCGGTTCCACTTATCAATCTCTTCTCAGGCACCGCCTTTCGCAGTGTTCCCTTTGTCAATTTTTGTGCCGCAGTTTGTCCAGTTTTCGCAAGATGGCCTGTATTGCGGTATTTTGTAGCAAGGAGTTGTCATGCAAAACCAAATAAAACTCGAAGTCAAAAACCTGTATAAAATTTTTGGACCTCATCCGAAAAAAGCCATGAAGCTTCTGGATGAAGGCCTGGAAAAAGAAGCCATATTTGAAAAAACGGAAACCACAGTCGGGGTACAAGACGCAAGTTTTGATATTTATACCGGCGAGATTTTCGTCATCATGGGACTGTCCGGATCAGGTAAGTCGACTATGGTGCGCATGCTTAACCGGCTGATTGAGCCGACCGCCGGCCAGGTCATGATCGATGGTGAAAATATCGTCACGATGACCGATGAAGAGTTGGTCAGATTGCGGCGGGCAAAGTTGAGCATGGTTTTTCAATCGTTTGCCCTGATGCCGCATCTGACAGTTTTGCAGAATGCTGCTTTTGGCCTGGAGATGGATGGAGTCGACAAGGAAACACGGGAAAAGAGGGCCCTGGAGGCTCTGGCGCAGGTTGGACTGGAAGCCTGGGCGGAGAGCTCGCCCAATGAGCTGTCCGGTGGCATGCAGCAGCGGGTCGGCCTGGCACGCGGTCTTGCGGTGGATCCCGACATCCTGCTGATGGATGAAGCGTTTTCCGCTCTCGACCCCTTGATCCGTACCGAAATGCAAGATGAACTGCTTAAACTGCAACGCAAATCCAAGCGCACCATCGTCTTTATTTCCCATGACCTCGATGAGGCCATGCGCATTGGCGACCGTATCGCCATCATGGAAGGGGGTCGGGTCGTACAGGTCGGTACTCCCGAAGAAATTCTCCAGAATCCTGCTGACGAATACGTCAGAGCCTTCTTCCGTGGTGTTGATCCAACCAATATCCTCTCGGCCGGCGACATTGCCAGCAATACCCATATCACGATTCCGATCACCGACGGCAAGAATCCGCGAGCGGCCCTGCAGCGCCTGATCAAGAATGATCGTGATTACGGCTTCGTGGTCGACAGCGATCATAAATTCAAAGGAGTTGTTTCGACAGACTCCTTGCGCGAGTTGATCGACCAGGACCAGCAGGAGAAATTGATCAGCGCGGCTTATATTGACGACGCGGTCACTGCCAAGGCCTCTGACTCGATGCAGGACATCCTGCCTGAAGTGGCCAGTCACCCCTGGCCCCTGCCAATTCTCAGTGACGACGGCGAATATTTGGGGGCTGTTTCCAAGAATGTTTTTCTGCGAACACTGCATCGAAGCCAGTCCGAAGCCGATCAGGAGCTGGCATCACCATTGGCAGAGCAGACAAACACTGAAACAACATTTGATGGAGCGCAAGCATCATGAACTTTTTAAGCTTTGAAAAAAAACTAATCCCCCTCGACGAGTGGGTCCAGGACTTTGTCAACTGGCTGGTCTTCAATTATCGTGATATTTTTCAGGCAATCAAGACCCCGATAGAACTCTGCCTGAAAGGGTTCGAATGGTTTTTCACCTTCCTGCACCCGGCCGTAATCATCGTACTCTTCGCCTTCGCGGCATGGCGGTTCGTTGGCAGGAAAACCACGGTCTTTACCGTGGTGACATTGGTGCTGATCGGCTATCTCGGACTCTGGGAAGAGACCATGATCACGCTGGCGATGGTCATCAGCTCAGTCTTTTTCTGTGCCCTGGTCGGCATTCCGCTGGGGATCATGTCGGGACGCAGCGACCGCTTTGAACTTTATCTGCGTCCGGCACTGGATGCCATGCAGACCATCCCGCCCTTCGTCTACCTGGTCCCGGTGGTCATGCTGTTCAGCATCGGTACGGTTTCGGGGATTCTGGCGACGATCGTCTTTGCCCTGCCACCGATCGTTCGTCTGACCAGCCTGGGGATCCGTCATGTCCATCCTGAGCTCATCGAAGCGGCGCTGGCGTTTGGCGCAACCCCGTGGCAGGTCTTGCGCAAAGTACAGTTTCCCCTGGCCCTGCCTTCGATCATGGCCGGGCTCAACCAGACACTGATGATGGCGTTGTCAATGGTCGTCATCGCCGCTCTGATCGGGGCCGGCGGCCTCGGCAACCCTGTTGTCCAGGGCTTGAACACCCTTGAAATCGGTCTGGCGACCATTGGCGGACTGGCAATTGTCCTGTTGGCCATGATGCTCGACCGGATTACCCAGGGTTTCGCCCAAAAATAGTTTGTTCACCAATCATCCATAAAGAAAGAGGAGGAAAGTATGAAACGTATCTTACTAACCATTGCCATGTTGTCTCTCGCAATGTTGTCTCTTGCCATCCCGTCCTTTGCGGCCCATCATCTACCGGGCGAAGGGGTCGAGGTCAAACCGGGCCGCGCGACCTGGAACACCGGTTATTTCCAGGAGGCCCTGGTTCGGACTGGCCTGAAAGAACTTGGCTATGAGGTCGAAGACCCGAAAGAACTGACCAATCCGCTTTTTTACCAAAGCCTTGCTCTGGGGGATCTCGACTACTGGACCAATGGCTGGTTCCCGACTCATTACAGCCAGCAACCCAAGAATTTTGACCAAAGGGCCGAGGAAGTCGGTTACGTCGCCAAGGCCGGCGGACTTCAGGGCTATCTGGTCTCAAAGAGAGACGCAGAAAAGTTCAACATCAAGTCTCTCGATGACTTTAAACGTCCTGAAGTTAAAGAAGCCTTCGATGCGAATGGCGACGGCAAAGCGGACTTGACCGCCTGTCCGCCTGGCTGGGGCTGCGAAAAAGTCATCACTCATCACATGGATGTCTATGACCTGGACGATCACGTCAACCCGATCAAGGCCGGTTATTCCGCGAGCATGGCTGACGCTCTGGGTCGCTACCAATCTGGCAACCCGGTATTTTTCTACACCTGGGCACCGAACTGGACCATCTTCAAGCTCAAGCCCGGCAAGGATGTCGTCTGGATCAACGTCCCCGAAATCAATCCAACCGAGGCGCAAAAGGCTCAAGCTGAACGCCTGACGGTCAGCGGTGTCGAAGGGGCGGTCAGCGATCCGGTCAAGCTGGGATTCATCGTCGCCGACATCAGAATTGTTGCCAACAAGCAGTTCCTCAAGGCGAACCCGGCCGCCAGGAAGTTCTTTGAAGTTTTCACCCTCCCTCTTGGCGATATCAACGCGCAGAATACCCGGATGGAGAATGGCGAGAAATCCGCCGAGGACATCCAGCGTCACGTCCAGGAGTGGATCACAGCCAACCAGGAAAAGTGGGATAGCTGGTTAGCAGAGGCACGATCAGCAGCTAAATAAGAAGGGCAGATAATTCAGGCCGGAGATTATGTCTCCGGCCTTTTTTATCCTACGCATATGTTGTCAGTGGTTTAGGAAACATCGTCCGGCAAAGGGATCGAGACTTTTACTTTGGTATATTCACCTTCAACACTTTCAATCTGCACCTGACCATTATGACGGTTAACGATATCTGTCACGATAGACAAGCCAAGCCCTGTTCCTCGTGAGGAGGGTTTGGTGCTAAAGAATGTCTCTGTCGCTTTTTCTGAAACAGCCTTTGCCATGCCAATGCCGGGGTCTGCAACTTCAAGACACATCATTCGGGTCTTATTGACTTCAACAGTATAGCAACTAACCTTGATGACTTTTTCGGCAATCGGCAGATCTTTGTAATGCAGGGCGTCAGAGGCGTTATCAATCAGATTGATGACAACCTGCTGAATCCCTTGCGGATAGAGCAAGACTTCGGGCAAGCCGCGAGGACAGTTCGTTTCAATACTGATGCCTTGACGGATGACTTTCTTCTCAATGAGATCTATAGCGGATTCGACCAGACAACAGATATCGGAAAGCTCCCTCCTGTTGCGGTCATCCCGCGCAAAATCAAGCAACTCCCTGGTTATCTCAGCGATCCGTTCGCTTTCAATGATGATCCGTTCAGATACATCCACCGTACGGTTTGCCTGATCAGGTTTATTTTTTAATAGCGTTGCATAATTCATAATCCCCTGAATCGGATTGTTTATCTCATGAGCGACACCCGCAGCAATCGTCCCTAAAGCGGCAAGCTGAGCAGATCGGCGATACTCTTCAAAGATTTTTTTTCGTTCGGTAATGTCATAGAAGAAACCAATTAAAACATCCCGACCGCCAATATTTATACGGTTCGCCTTGATTTCAACATCAATAATCTTGCCGTTTTTATCTATGAGTTGGCTTTCAATGCTCTCGCCTTCTTTCAGCCCGGCATGATCGTGAAAGGATTTGGTCCTTTGCCCGGCACGTGCTTGCTCCTGCCCGGCACGTGCTTGCTCCTGCCCGGTATGTGCAAGTTCCTGCCCGGTATGTGCAAGTTCCTGAGGGTGCAAGAAAGATTGATGTCTGCCCATAAGTTCGTTGGGACTCCGACCAACCATTTCGGCGAGTTTGTTGTTGCAGGCAAGCAGTTCACCGGTTTCCGCATCTGCGAGAGCAGAACCATGGGCGGCATAATCAAACAGCATACGGTATTTCTTTTCGCTCTCCTTAAGATCGTATTCCCGTCTCCTGAGCTGTTCAGCAAGATCAATTGATGACTCGAGTTGTGAGTTTATTAAATGAAATTGGCCATTGATTTTTGACCTGACGAAGATTATGCCGATCAACCCGACAAGCCATATAACTGCGTAATGAGCAACTTTATACGGAAGCAGTTTTGCGTAGATTGCTTCGTAGGGGCGGAGAGGAACCGAAACACTTATGCCTCCTCTGATATCACCGATTTTATACCCTTGGCCCTCATGACATTTGAGACAAATGTCTTCTGTGACCATCGGGTACATGGTTCGCAGATACGGTTTCTGCTCGATTGTTGCCAGTTCCTGGGCAAATGCTTGCCCATCCTTGAATGACTGGAGAGCTTTTGCCTCCCATGCATCCGGAGCATTGTCTTTTCTAATCGGGTTAAGGCTTGTGATGTGTCCCTTGACGCCATACTGCCCCTCGGCGAGTTCATAGACTTGCCTTGACATATATGCAGGGTTCATAAGGGTGAGGGTTTTGCCGCTCGGCAGCTTGATGTCCCGATTGGGGATCTGGGCCAGATCGGGGTTTGGTGGCGTCTCTTTTGTTACAGGGACATAAACACCCCCATGAGAGGCCGCCCACCGTCTATACACGAGATCCTTGTTAAAGCTTGCTTTACCTTCTATCTTTGCTGAATCAATAACGGCTTGATAACTACTATTGAGTTCACTTGTTAACAGAGAAACAATTAACACTGTCCATATTAAGGCAATGCCCAGGAATAGCAGGTTGCTGTTTTTGTCGGGTCGTTTCATAAATGAATTTGAGCCTGCCGAGCCAACACTGGTGAGACGCCCTTTCCGTGGGAGCCAAAACCCCCGGCCCGAAAAATCAGCTGAACAGTCACGCTCTCGTTTGTATAGAAGCTTTTCCAGAAGTGCCCTTTAAGTTATCCCCTGGACATGATTCAAAAATCGACCAAAAGCCATATCGGTTTGCTTGATATGGTCAAGCAGCCAGTCAATCAAAGCCCGGTTAATCTCAGCTATCAAGCTGATTGAAGACCCCTGTAAAGCAAGGCGGGTCCTGAATTTCTGGACGGTTTGGACAAGATCCTGGTGTTCACCAATATGAGCATCCATGTCGGGGTACTTGTAAGCCCTCATGAACGTTTCTTCGTGTTCAAAATGCTCATCCACATAAGAGGTGAGAAAGTCGAGTAATTCCAGCAAGACTTCGTGTTTTTTGCCGTTTCTGCAGGCATCCAGGAAAGCATTGTAGCGCGAAAAGATTTCCTGATGTTGCCGATCAATATTGCCGACATTCACTGATAAATCGTTTGTCCATTGCAATGTCATGTCTCTTCCCCAACTGCAGTGTTGATCAGCGACGCAAAGAATGCATTACCGGATCAAGTGGTCCAAGTGGTCCAAGTGGTCCAAGTGGTCCAAGTGGTCCAAGTGGTCCAAGTGGTCCAAGTGGTTCAAGTGGTTCAAGTGGTTCAAGTGGTTCAAGTGGTTCAAGTGGTTCAATGAGCAATACCCGTACCATATATTCCAATAACAATATAGCTGCTAAATCTGCATGTTTTTTGCTAGCCAATCGCGTCTTGACAAGAACTCATGTCATGCTCAACGCGTGTGTCAATGGCACACAAGTGTGCAGAAGGGGATGGTTGCTGGCACATTCAGAAGGCCTGCATAAAGTGCCATGATTATTTTTATTATGGATTTTGTTAGCACAAAAAACTGGGAAAACCGACCTTTTCCCATAGAGACAAGGAGACTTTTCTGGGTGGCATACTTACTGCTAATGTAACTCACTTACTGCTTATGTATTCCTTAGATTACAATGATCAGGTTTCTGGGTGCGATCCAAGAAGTGACACAAAGCAATCAGGACTGTTCGTAATCTTACTCTTGCCACAGGTTCGTGTTTATGCTGTCGAAACCAAACAAATTCTTAATTGTCCTACTGCTTGCGGCATTCCTTTTGACGAGCCTTGGCAGCATGTTTGGTTGTGTGATTTGTGATAGTGGCTCTCTAAGTGACATTCATATCGCCAGTCATATTGATGATCATACTGACGAGTTTACTGGAGTTCACGCCGAAAATGTTCTTGATGTCCATGCGGTTGTTTCGTTTCACAATCAAGACATCTCCCTTGATCAGCATTATCGCGAGTCAGGTGATGCCTGTGTCGACAGTCCTCTGGAGTTTTCTGACGGCATCCTTGAAGACACCGAAAGCCTGAAGAGTCTCGCTGACCTGGAGGTCTCTCCAGGCTGTTATGAGCTGAAAGCCATTGAACTCACCAGCCTGTTTGTCAATAATCTCTTTCCCAACCCGATACCAAGAATTTCACAGACAATCCTCGCACACCGTACAGTCGTTCTCCTGAGCTGAGTCCTCCAACTCAAGCCGACGGAGTCCTTGCTGACTTCAGTAGGTTTCATCCTTCTGTAACAACCATTGTTAAGAACAATCTTATAAGAGAACTTACGCTGTCACATTCGGTGCAGCGAAAGTTTCATTGTCAGCTGTTCTCAAAGTTTATGCGAGACGGGAGATTTAGAGATGAAAATTTTTGCCAAACTGATTGGAGCATTCGGGGTCGTGGCGCTGATCTGCGCGATTGTAGGCATGGTTGGCTGGTACGGCATCAATGATATCGAGGAAGGTTTGCTTGATGTTGGAGAAACCCACCTGATGGCGACCAAGGGAATCGGTCTGGTGATGGAGGGCATGAACTCCATCAAGTCAGCGGAGCGGACCATGGTTAACCCGAACATCAGCAATGCGGAGCGTATTGAGGAGATGGGTAAACTCAAGGCGCGCTGGCAGGATTTAGAGGCAGGCTGGTCAATCTATGATCAGGTCGACAAGGAGCCCCAGGAGCAGGTTCTTTGGGATACCGCCAAACAGTTTTACCCGGCCTGGGAAAAAGCTCATAAAAGCATTGTGGCCGAGCTTGAACAGGTTCATGCCGAAAAGTTGAATGTCATGGCTCTAAACGAAGAGGATCAGGATTCTCTCAACCACCTCAACAGCGCAAGCACTATTGCCTTTACTGAAAGCCGCGAGGCCTTTGGTTCGTTGATGAATCAGATGGACCAGATTTTCGAAATGGCCGACCAGCTGGCAGATGAGAGGACCATGCAGGCAGAAGCTGATGCCAGCAAACTTAAAACCATTGCCGTCATTGTTGTTCTCCTCGGCATCATCATCTCTATGGTCTTCGGTTTCATGATTGCTCGCAGCATTGCCCAGCCTATGGCGATGGGTGTGCGACTTGCTGAAGAGGTCGCAAGGGGTGACTTCAGCACTCGCATGAATATGAAACGTAAGGACGAGATCGGGCAATTGGCCATCGCACTTGACAGAATGGCTGAAAGTCTCGGCAGGCAAGCGGATGTTGCAGAAGAGATCGCCAAGGGCAACCTTAATGCCGAGGTCAAACTGTCTTCGGAGAAAGATCAGCTCGGTATTTCATTGTCCAACATGGTGAGTAAGCTGCGGAATGTGATCGGCCAGGTCCGTGGTTCCATAGAAAACGTATCTTCCGGGGCGCAGGCGATGAGTGCCTCAAGCGAGGAGATGTCGCAAGGGGCATCGGAGCAGGCGGCTGCGGCTGAAGAGGCATCATCGAGTATCGAACAGATGACAGCCAATATTCGTCAGAATGCCGACAATGCCATGCAGACAGAAAAGATTGCGGTTAAAGCCGCCGAAAAAGCCAAAGAAGGGGGTAATGCCGTCAAGATGACCGTCAGTGCGATGAAGGAAATCGCCGACAAGATCATGATCATCGAGGAGATCGCCAGACAGACCAATTTGTTGGCGTTGAATGCCGCAATCGAGGCCGCCCGTGCCGGGGAACATGGCAAAGGTTTCGCCGTTGTTGCTGCCGAGGTGCGTAAGCTTGCCGAACGCAGTCAGAAGGCTGCGGGCGAAATCAATGAGTTGTCAACCAATAGCGTCGAAGTTGCCGTGAAGGCAGGACAAGTCCTCGAAGACCTGGTGCCAAACATTCAGAAGACCGCCGAACTGGTTCAGGAGATCAGTGCTGCCAGCCGTGAGCAGGATGCTGGTGCCGAACAGATCAGCAAGAGCATCCAGCAGCTTGATTCCGTGATTCAACAGAATGCTTCGGCATCCGAAGAGATGGCGAGCACCTCGGAAGAACTCTCCGGTCAATCGGAGCAATTAGCTGAGATGATTTCCTTCTTCGTTATCAATGAAACGGCTGGCGGCAGCAGTCAATCGAGCATGGGTCGTGCATCAGCAGGCTCTGCAGGGAATAACACCCAGACCAAAATTGCCCACATCCGATCTGAATTCAGTTCAAAGCAGAATGACAGGGCTTTTTCCGAATCAAGTGGCCGCAAGGATGCCTTGGATAACGAGTTTGAAAGATATTAAGGAGGCTGCAAAGCAAGATCCGGCTACATGCTTGATGTAATCAATTTGACCTGCCGGGAAGCCCCCTTCCCGGCAGGTTTTTTAAAATCAAGCCGTCATGAGGTGAGTAAGCAACCCGTGTCAATTTCTTCATCATCATAATACCGTGCTTCGATTACATTTCCCTCCGGATCACGGAAATATATGGATATCCCTGTGCCGTGTGCGCCCCAGCGCTTGGCTGGGCCGTCATCGATCTCCACGCCGTGCTGTTGCAATCTTTCCCGTAGCTCCTGCCAAGAGCCTTTATCAGTAGAGAGGCAAAAGTGATTGAGGTTAGGTCGACACACCTCATCCGGATTTGTTTTTTCCCAGAGTTTCTTTGGGAAGAGGTCAATGATGGTGTCATTTGATAATCGCACAGACGGGAAGGCAACGACCTGAGCCTTGAACTCGGCAAAACGCTCAGCTGGCAACTGGAGAACTTCCGTGTAGAACTGCACCATTATATCGACATCAACGACGTTAACAACAATATGGTCCATGTTGAATATCATAATTATCTCCTGAGAAAAGTTCCGGAAAGGCTGTCGCTGGCAAACCAGCGACAAGCTCCATGACAGCACTTTTGAACCTTTAACTCAAACCCGTGCATAAGAGCATTCTAAACCGAAGCTCGATACTCTGCTTGAAAGCTGACCGTATTCTGGTCAGCCGTATAAATCGGGAAATCGATAGAAACTTTTGTGAAATGTTCAAACTCACTTTCCACCTGGATGACAGCACCATGCTCTTCGAGTATATCATGGGTAATACTCAGGCCAAGGCCCGTGCCGACACCAGCGGGCCTTGTGGTGAAAAAACGGTTAAAAATTTTATTTTTCTGTTCCTCAGGGATGCCGACCCCCTGGTCCCAGACCGTTAACCTGACCAGAGCACTTTCCCCGTCACCCTGGTTTTTCGCAGAGATTCTCAGGATTTTGTTCGGATCCGCCGTCGGGTACTTATCATTCAGGGCATGACGCGCATTGCTGATCAGATTAAGCAATACCTGTTCAAGCTTTTGGCCATTGCCGAATATCTTTGCCAGATCTTCGTCCAGATCGACATCCAGAAACACACCGTCTCGATTTAACTGCTGCTGCAATAATTGCAGTGGGCCATAGACAAGCTCGCTGATATCGAGTGCCGTCATCAGCGTTCTGTCTTTGTGAGCATACTTGAGCAGACTGCGGACAATCACGGCAATCCGGTTGCCTTCTTTTATAATATTGGTGAGAATCTTTTCCTGTTTATCTCTCTTGAGATCCTTATTCAAGAGGATTTGTGCGTAATTAATTACTCCGGTGATCGGGTTGTTGATCTCATGGGCGACACCTGCCGCGAGCTCGCCCAATGAAGATAATTGCCCGGAGCGAATGCGCTGCTCCATAAGTTTTTTCTTGTCGGTAATGTCAATAAAAGTAATCACGACTCCGGTCACCTGGCCGCCTCTGCGGATCGGATGGATCCAGTATTCGACACTAAGAGTCGTGCTGTCACGTCTCCACAAGATGCCATTATCACTATGAAAAGGGACCCCTGTCTTGAGCACATCATGCACACGACATTGGTCATGAGGACTGGTGGAGCCGTCCTGTCTGGTGTGGGCAACCAGTTCGTGAACTTTGCTGCCAAGAACCTGTTTCTCCTCATAATCCAGAAGCTCTTGCGCGGCACGATTGAAAAACTCACAGACGCCCTCACGATCAAGCCCATAAATGCCCTCTGCGGTAGAATTGAGCAACAGGTTAATCGTCTCTTCTCGCTCTTCAAGGGCTTGCAAGTGACGGCGGTGGAGCAGGACTTCGGTTTCGAGCTCGTTGGTGCGCTCTTTAACTTTGCTTTTGAGTTGTTTGTTCCAGATAATAGCAACAATCAGTAAGGCAACCAGGGCAACGGCAGCGATAACCAGATGACGGAAATATTTACGTTCGAAGTCTTCGTAAAGATTAAGCGTGCGGTTGAAAATCTGACGGAATTCCCCGGAAGCCTTGATACTGGACAAGCCTTCGGCGAACAATGCCAGCAAAGGCCCGTTTCCTTCTTTAACCGCATAGCAGTATTCAGGGGCGACCAGAGCCTTCTCGCCAACCTGCAGGCGGCTCCAGCCGTTTTTTTCAATCCAGTAGAGTGCCGGCAATCTTGCGACCAGAGCGTAATCATAAAGTCCTTCGACTAGGGTCTTTAACACCTCCTCCTGGCTGTCTGCGGTAACGACTCGGATCATCTCCTCGGAAGTGACCAGGTCTTGCATTATGTCGCCCTTCATGACGACAACGGTTTTCCCTTTCAGAGCGGCAAGATCTTCTGTTAGAGGAATGCCTGAGGCAGCAACAATGACGTGACTAACCATTGAATGTGGTGCAGAAAAGTCAAACGCTTGATCACGCTCCGGGGAGTAAAACATGCCCTGGGTCATGTCGATTTCACCAGAGATAAGACCCTTTTTAATCTGATTCCATGGTTTGAGTTGAATATCGACATTCAATCCGGCACGTTTGGCAATCGCCCTGGTGAGTTCGACATTGAAACCCGCAGGCTGGCCGTTTTCATCAAGGTATTCGTAGGGAGGATAATTACTGTCCCCACCGACAACGATGCGACTTCTTTTGGTTGCATATTTCTCCAGAGGCGTTATCCATTTTTTGTAGAGGCGGCCAAAGGTGCCGTTGCTGAAATTGATTGCCAGGCCTTCGTTGAGATGATTAAGCAGTTCCTTGTCGCCCTCCCGCACGGCAAAGCAGAATGATTGCTCATACTCGTGAAGGAGTTCACCAACGGTCTTCAAGTTTTCGATGTTATGGGTCTTGACGAGTTGATAAAAAAGCAACTTCTGTATAATGACCGCGTCATGTTGGCCTTTTGACAGAGCGTCAAGGGCCTCGCTGAAGGTGTCTTTCGTAATAACCGTTGCGCCAATATCTGCACGACGGATGAACTCCTCGGCATTGTCACCGGACATGACCGCCACTTCTTTACCCCTCAAATCTTCAAGGGAGTGAATTGCAGACTCGTCGTTACGGGTTACGATCGTGCCGTGCATGGTCAGGTAGGGGAAGGTAAAGTCGAAATAGGCTTCACGCTCCGGGGTGCGCCCGACCAGGGGTAACACCTGAACCCTGCCATCAACCAGGGCCTGTTTGACTTCATGCCAGGGGCCAACCTCGAAGCTCACGTCATAGCCCATGGTCTGCAAAGAAGCTGTCAACAGCTCAACAGCAAAGCCGTCAGCTCGATTATTGCTGTCGACAATACAGTATGGCGGGTAGTCGGTTTCGCTGGCCGATACAATCGTTTTACTTTCGGCACCATAAGCTGTAAACGGAGTTACGAGGAGAACCAATATGGCGAGTGCACACAAAACAGGAGAGAGGCGTTTAGATAAACGCTTGAATGATGCAGTCGACATTGAGGAGCCTCAATTTAAAGTAAACAGTGAAAAGTCGAAGTGAACGTTCCGGCCCCCCAAAGTCCAGACATTCTCAAGATACAACATCCACAGAGGAAGCAAAAAAAAGGCCAAAAAATGGTTAACAAGACAATAATAACGGACTATTACAGCACCTCATAGATAACCCTGTGAGATAAACTACTGATTCAGTTCACAATTCATTTTTTTTCATCCAGCGGTGGATTTTGACAGAATATTAAACGGTAAGTAAGCAGAGGTGTTTAAATATTATTCCTGATTCCTGATGTCGCCAGATGTGGCGCAAAAATTGGTCAGGCAATGTCCGTAAACATGCAATTCTCTGCTGCCGGATGCCGGGAGGGAGCCCCCTGTCAGCATTCACCAGGCAAAGCCCCCTGCCCCATATCCCGATGCAGCGCCTCCCGTAGATGCCAGGCCGTAGACCCGACGAGCCCCTGATTTATCATAAAATCATCGACCTTGACCACGGGCATCACCTCCAGGGAAGTCGAAGTAATAAAAACCTCGTCGGCATACTTCAAGTCCTGCATTTTAAATTCACCGGTCACAACTCTTAAGTTCAACTCCTCTTCACAGAGCCGCATGATGGTCGCCCGGGTCACCCCTTCCAGAATTCCGGTCGAAGCATCCGGAGTAAACACCCACTGATCCTTGACCCAGAAAATATTCGACGAAGCGCCCTCGCAGATATGATTTTTATTGTTCAGCATGATCACTTCGAACGCCCCGTAAGCCTTGGCCTCCAGCTTGCCCAACAGGCTGTTGAGGTTGCTGATCGATTTGATCTGCGGATTGATCGCCTCGGGAGCGTTACGACGCGTTTTGGCCAGACGCAGCTGAATCCCCTGCGCATAATGAGCGTCATCAAAAGGTTCGAACTCTCTGGCGATAATCAAGACAGTCAGATGGTTGTCCAGATTGCGCTGGAAACCGACTTGGCCCTTACCGCGAGTGATGGTTATACGATAGTAGGCATCGCCCAAACCGTTCCTCTCACGCAAAGCCATCAGGATCGCTTCCAGCTCTGACTGAGAGAAATTCATCGGATAAAAAAGAGCCTCGGCAGATTGCAGAAGACGCTGGTAATGTTTGGAAAATTGATAAAGATGATCGCCAACGGAGCGGAGGCTTTCATAGATTCCGTCACCATACAAAAGCCCCTGGTCAAAAACAGAGATCTTTGCCTCTTCTGCTTTAACAAATTCTCCATTTAAATAAACCTCGTTCATAGCTGATTCCTTTACGCACCTGGCAGACTGTTGGACTATACGGGCCGAAACGAAAATTTGGATGTTTGAGAACAGATTATAGCTCGTGCCCATGGCTCACGAATAGTCCAACAGCCTGCCAGTCATGAGAGTTTCTGCCTTAAGGGACATCATACTCTTTCATGACGGGACGGGGAACCGTGCAAAACGAGCGTCATGCTGGAAACGGCAGCTCCAGCTGAGCCGACAGATCGACAGGAATATCCGTGGTCAGGCTGGAAACCGTTAAGCCGAGCAGCCGCACAGGCCGGAGGCCGGCATCGGTTTTACCCAGCAAGCTGTCGGCGAGGGCAAGCATGACCTCGGCGTCGTCTATCGGCTCATTCCCGGTATGACTGCGGGTCACACTCTGAAAATCTTCATAACGGACTTTGAGGGTCAGGGTCAAGCCGCTGGTCTTGCGGGCGAGGAGAATCTCTGAGACCTGCCTGGCAAGCTTATCGAGGATGATCATCATTTCACCCTTGTCATGACAATCCTCATCCAGCGTGGTTTCCTTGCCGATCGATTTACGCAGACGATTCGGCATCACTTCACGCGTATCAATCCCGCGAGCAATATTGTAAAAATAAGGTCCGGAGCTGCCGAAGAGTCGTCGTAGTTCTTCCTCCGTTCGCTGCCTCAGATCGGCTCCCGTTGTGATGTTTCGCGCCAGCATGCGTTTTTCGGTGACCCGCCCCACTCCGTGAAAACGTCGAATCGGCAGCTCGGCAATAAACGCTTCCGCCTGCTCGGGAGTGACGACGGTCAAGCCGGCCGGCTTGTCGACATCGGAGGCAACCTTGGCAAGAAACTTATTGTAGGAGACGCCCGCCGAGGCTGTCAGTTGGGTTCGTTTGCGGATCTCTGTGAGAATCTCACGTGCAACCTGGGTCGCGTACTCAATACCCGGCTTATTTTCGGTAACGTCGAGGAAGGCTTCATCCAAAGAGAGCGGCTCGACCAGGTCCGTGTACTCGTGAAAGAGTTCTCTTATCTGCATGGAGACCTTGCGGTAGGCATCGAAACGCGGCCGCACAAAGACGGCCCGGGGACAGAGCCGGTAGGCCTTTGCAGAAGACATGGCAGAGTGAATGCCAAACTGACGCGCTTCGTAGGAACAGGTCGCCACCACCCCCCGTGAACCGGGATCGCCACCGACAATCACCGGTCTGCCGCGCAGCTTCGGGTTATCCCGTTGCTCAACGGCAGCGTAAAAGGCGTCCATATCGACGTGGATGATCTTACGCTGCTTCACTTCGGCCAAGTCCTTCTCAAATAGCTGAGGCTTATAAGTTGCGATCCCTGCGCACCCGCAGAAAAGAAGGGAACCTGGGGATGCCCGAAGGGTGTTTACCGTAATACTTGAAGGTGATCAACGCACCGATCGGTGGTGGCGACTCACGTTCCAGATCACTGAAGCCGCTGCCAATCCTGAATTGCGTGCCATCATCAAGCGCGACCAGCAGGGCCCCGAGGCGGCCCCTGTTGCGCCCTTTGCCTGACAGATGGTCCAGAACCCTCGCCTCGGCATCCTGATAGTTTTTAACCTTAAGTATCTCCGAGGTTCGCCCGCCTCTATAATGTGTGTCCGGCCTGCGCACAATCAAGCCCTCACCACCCAGGGCTTCAACTCTCGACAGTTCCTGTTGCAAGTGCTCTGAATCACGAACCTTGATCTGTGAGATAACATACGCATAGGGAGTTGGATGCGCAGCAAACCAGTCTTGCGCCCTTGCCAGTCGTTCGAGGAAAGGAACTTTGCGCTGTGGCACATCAAAGATGGCGAACTGAAGTTGCAACCAGGCCTTATCGGGCTGCTGTCTTTTGACGATGGACAGGGTCTTCTCAAAACCGGAGCGCCCGCCCCAGAGCTCACCCTCAATCGGGAATGGCGGCAAGTCGCGGATAAAGGCATCAGGAGGATAAAGGCGGTTGCCGTTTTTGGAGAATAGCTGCGCACCATCCCAATAGCCACGCACACCATCGAGCTTTTCACTCATCAGCCACCCACTGACATCAATGTCTGGAGTATAAACCTTCGGCAGCATCAGCTCTGCCGCAGTGACCGGAGTCAACCACAGCAAGCCGCAGAAGACCAGTAAAAGAGTTTGAACCAGACAAGCCGTTAACGATTTTGACCGCACCCCTCGAGTAATGAGCGACATAATACCCTCCTGACAATAGATAGCAACGCCCGATCCAACATCGGGCAACCAGATCACAGTAGCGCCAATTCCAGCAGTCTGTACGAACTATGCGGGTCAAAGCAAAATTTGGCTGTTTGAGGACAGATGTTAGCTCGTTTGCCAGTTCATAGCCATAGCTATGCTCAAAAATCATGGACCAAACAGCTGGATATGCATCCGGCTGATGGATAGTAAGACAGCCTGCCAGCAACAAAAATCCCCCATGACACAATGTCAGTATACAACGGCTAATTTTACCCGCAGCCTTGAGTTCTGTTACGATGGTGCTTAAATTGTGTCCATCTGGAAACTCTGGATGGATACAGTCAAGTTTCGATCTGGTCAATACAACATGAGGGCATCATGAGATTCATCCTTTATAATATGCGCTATGCAACCGGCCCCCGAATGCATAATCATTTGCGTTCCTCACAAAAGAACCTGGCAAGAATAACTGCTTTTCTGAAGCAACTGGAGCCTGATCTTATCGGACTGATCGAGGTTGACCACGGCTCATATCGTACTGGCGGCAAGAATCAGGTCGAACAGATTGCAGCATCACTGGGTCATTATCACTCGCATTCAATCAAGTACGAGCAAAGCTCGTTATGGAGACATGTGCCAGTGGTCAGAAAACAGGGCAATGCGTTTCTTGCCCGTGACCGGATCCGCAACGAAACTTTTCACTTCTTCAAGCACGGCATGAAACGACTGGTGATCGAGTTGGAACTCAACCTTGTGGTAGTCTACCTGGTGCATCTGGCTTTGGGCGGAAAGGTTCGACATCAACAGTTGAGCGCACTCTATGAGCTGGTTAAAAAAACCAATCAGCCCTGCGTGGTCGCAGGAGATTTCAATATGCTCTGGGGTGATAAAGAGATCGATCTGTTCCTTGCCGCAACAGGGCTGCAAAACGCCAACATCAATAACTTGCCAACCTACCCGAGCAATAACCCTCGCCGCCATCTGGACTTTGTGCTGCACAGCAAAGGGATAAAGATCAGGGATTTTCAGGTGCCTGTGATCCCCTTTTCAGATCATCTGCCGGTACTGGTTGATTTCGATGTTGAGGTCGAAAAAGATCGCCGCAAGGCATCTCGACAGCCGCATTGCTACTGCAATGAAGGAAGAACAGCGGTGCAATCGTTGGAGAACTTCACCGCTGAATCTTGCCGATGAAAGGGAGGCAACAACAAAAGAGTTTACGAAAAAACGTTCAGCTCGATATATTAAAGTACTTTTGGGTGATTAAGAGCAAACGTCGACTGACTTCCGCCATAAAGGCCTCCGTCGACTGGGGGGTTTTTGGCCCCAGACAATCCCGCAAAGAGATGCAGGCCTGCGCGGAGAATTGCTGCGGGTTATCACAGAGATTATATAACCTGTTGATTTTTTCCGTCGCTGCGACCAGATCCAGATCCACCAGCAGGCAGGCATGAGCAAGCACCGCGGCACAATCTTTGCTGCCGCCAGCCCAGCGCTGGGCTGTTCCTGCCAGCTTTTTTCCTCCGACCTGCAGATTGTAGCGCCCATCGCAAAAAGAACCGGGGACCTCGCCGGTAGTTGCATCAAGCCCGTATGCAGCGAGCAATTCAAGCAGCAGGTCACAGAGCAACCTGTAACCATCTTCGAGAAGCCAGCCTTTAATTTTGGGGTGAAGAATGGCAAGATTGAGCACACCTGCCCCCTGCGGCACACAGGTTCCGCCGCTGCAACGCACAACGACCGGCCAGCCTTGGGCGGCTAAAGTCTGACGGGCCACCTCGAAGCCAGGCATCCGGGACTCTCGGAGCGTCGCGACCAGGCAACGCGGCATGTTGCTGATAACAACAGAAGGGCCAATCTCACCGCTGCCGACCTTTTCCAGCATAAGTTCATCACAGGGCACCTGCCTCTGCAGAAGACCTTGATCATCAAGCCTTCGCACCGACCAGGGAAGGTCGAAAAGAAGAGGACACTTATTGCCCGGATTCGAGGCACTCATCATGGCAGGACTTTCCTTAAAGGTTACAGTCAGCCAGCAGTATACGCATTTTTGAATTACTCAGACAATTATCTATCGTGCCAACTGATTTCTCGTCCCCTGCAACACTCCTTTCTAAACATACGCGCTTGAGCATAAAACCAACGTGGAAACACTGTGATAGCACCACATTTTTTCGTCATTAAGCCGACAAGATTTTAATCCTCTTGTATTAGAATCTATTAGTATTTGTTTATAAAAGCAATTTAACGTTGGTGCTTTTTTTTGCAAACAACTACGACGCGTGTGAGTTTTAAGCCTTGGTACCCACATAATCATTAAAGAACAGAGTCAAGGTCAGAGGCTCCTCATCACTTAGCGAAACAGAAAACACACAGGTTGCCGGAGGTCTAAACAATGGTAGGTAGAAAATTTCGTTCATGGGATCTGATGGATATGCTCTGCATATGCTACAGTATGCTTGTCATCTTCATGATCGTCTTCAGCCTGTTTCTATTCACAAATAATGCCTATGCCGGCATAACCACCGACAATCCTTCTGTGCTTGTCTCACCCGGAGGAGCAACCCTGACAGGATCACCAGAGATCAAGGTAGCCGTCAACTATACTGGTGATGACGTCTCGAGCAATAACAGCATTACCATAGAATGGGGTCTGGATGGCGTCGACTTCAGCCTGGGAAGTCAAGTCTCCGGGACACATCCTGCGTCACCATACAACTATACGATCACGCCACTCGACAACAGTAAGACTTACCAGATCAGGGTCACCATAACAGACCCGGACAATGATCCAACGGATAACGTGTGGGTGTACACCGGGCGAAGGGCTTATAACCCGCTACTGCACAACGCTGTCAGCACTGGGTCCGGCTCCGACAAATGGGCCACAGGGTGGGGTATCGCAGAGGGTCAGTACGGAGAATTCAGTTGTGGCACCTGTCACGTCCGCAAATCCGGCAATATCAAGCGGATCCGCAAGGACTGGTCGGATGGCAGCCTCCCCGACGTCCCTGCCAAAACAAATTCACAAACCGTCGTTTTTGATTCCACTCTGGATGGCTCTGCACAGTTTGCCCTCGACGACAACACAGATCACGCCAGCTCGAATCGCATCTGCGAGGCATGCCACACGAAAACGGCGCACCACCGATATGATGTCAGCGGCCTGGGGGCAACCGATCACCAGAGCAGCAACGATTGTGTCAGCTGCCACAAGCACCAGAACGCCTTTGCGGCGAGCGGCAGCTGTTCGGGCTGCCACGGTGGCAGTCAGACGGGCGCTGCGGAGAGCAATTTCTGGCCGGACAGCACTGTTGAAACCAGCGACGCTTCGGGCAGCGCCAACGACGCTGGTGAGCACGTCAAGCACATGTCGGTGCTGGCCGACAAGGTGCTGGGGCTGACTCTTGCCGATTTGCTCGACGATGCCGATTCCGCCAATAAGCAACTGCAGCTTTGCGATTACTGCCATGCTCTGCCCGGCAGCGACGCCGACCACATGAGCGGCGACGATGCCGAGGTCACCCGGTTCTTGCGCATAGGCGACGGTGTCATTGATTCCGCAACGGCCGGCACCTTCGATTACAATTATACCGACACAGCCACGGCTACCTGCAGCAGCGTCGACTGCCACAACAATAAGACGACGCCGGCGAGCTTTGCCTGGTACCAGGGAGCGACCAGCAGCTGTGTAATGTGCCACAGCGAGGATGGCAGCAACGGCGAAGCACTGATCGATCCGAGCAGCGGCCTGCATTACCACGCGTCTCCGGGATCGGTCGAACTGCACGATGGCAACTTCGCTGCCGGTGGCGGCAATTGCCTCTCCTGCCATCAAGACTCCCCATCTGCCGGACATTTCAACAGCGTGGCCGACGCGGCCAGCGTGACGACCTATAACTTTCAGACGACCGCTATCGACGTCAAACTGAACGACCTGGCTGATACCACCGACGATACCTGTGCCGCCAGCTGCCACAGCGACGGCGGGGCCTGGTACCGGTTCTGGAGCATCGATGCGTTTGACACCACGACAGTGGATATCACCCAGCCTTTGCCGGCGCGCTGCGACGTCTGTCATGGCGTGTTCAGGAACTGGGCTGAGGGCTCCAGCCATGCCCGCACCTACCAGGGCATGGCCTCGAGCGTCGGCAGCAGTCACAACAGTCAGAATCCCATCGAAAATCCCGGAGCTGCCTGCGAGGATTGCCACAATCACCCCTCGAATGTTGCGTTGCATGAAAACGGCAAGTTGACCGTAAATGATGATGCAGGAACCGTGGTTGACCCCGTTGAGATTGACGAAGGGGTCTATTGTGCGCCATGCCATGCGGCGCCAACGGTCGCCGCTGATTATCCGCCGGCGCTGACCAGCGAAGTGATCCCGCTCTCAGTCTTCCCGATGGAACCGGTCGACAATGGCAGCCATTACCCGATCGAATCCTGCTTCTCCGGCGCGGCCGGCTGTCATGGCGACAAGGCCCAGCGCTGGTGGCCATCCGCGGCATGGCCAACAGATCCCGCCGATCCGACCTACCGCACAGACGGCACAGTCAACTATGGCTATCCGAACCGGTCCGGGGCTCACCCGCAGCATAACGTGACCCTCGGAACGCTGGTGGCGGAAACCAGAACCGGTATTCCCGGGACCATGCCGACCGACCAGGATTTCAACGCCACCTGTCGTTTCTGCCACCCGATGGAACAGAACGAGTATGGTTCATGGGTCGTGCCCGATGGCCAGCATCGTGATGGCAAAACCGATATGTTCGGCGGTTACAAGTTCGACGGCGCCAACGAGAAGGGGCTGGTGCATTCTGGAGACCCGATAACCGGCAGCTGGACCAACTACAACAACTATCCGAATGCCAAGGATGGCTACCTCTACCAACTGGACGACCCGGAAAACCCGGGCATCCGTTACCCGCTCGATCGTGATGTGGCCTATCGTCAGTACCTCTACGAATATCGCACCGATCCAAGGGTGAATCACGGCACCTGTTCCCAGGTCGCCTGTCACAGCAACACCTCGTTTACGCCGCAGTGGTATGGTGACGAACAGCCTCCGGGGCTGGTCACCAATCTGCAAGGTTTTACTCACAGCCAGGACGCCGCGAGCCACGACATCACTAAACAGGATTCACCAGGAACCGTCCATCTCTATTGGGATGCCCCAGGCGACAACGGTGACCTTGACGGCACGGCATATGAGTACGAGGTGTTCTACAGCACATCGGGCGAAATTACCGCTGCGAATATCGGCTCTGCGACACGGGTCGGCGGGGCACCGACGGTCTACCGCAAAGGTGAGCGCCAGATCATGGTAGTTGATAGTCTGGAACCGGAGACGAATTATTACTTCGCCGTCCGGACCAAGGATCAGCCGCGCTACAAGGACAGCGATGGCGACGGCATCTATGAAACCTTCATCGCCGACGGCAGCCGTTCTGCAGTCGCCTCGAGCGGCTCCACGGCCATCAGCGCACACAGCGACGATGTCGATCCGATCTTCTGGGGGGCCAACCAGGCCAAAAGCCACGATAGCGGTAATGCGGTCAACCTCTCCTGGGATGCGGCACGCGATCATACCTTGCCGATCACCTACCTGGTCTACTGGAGCGATTATGCCTTGAAAACCCACCTGGCCAATGGCGGCAGCATGCCGATTCTGGCCAAGCCAGTCCAGTACGGCGGTGGCGTCTACAGTTTCGGTTTCGCGGAAGGGAGTCCGCCAACTCCGGGCGGGACGGACTATTATATTCAGGCCAGCACCTCGTCAGGCCTGGGCTACCAGGTGACTGGGCTCGGTTCCGGGATCCTTTACAATTTCCTGGTGCGCGCTGAAGATGGTTCGAACCCGATCGGCACGGCCAATATCGATGACAATACAGTGGTGGCCATGGCCCTGCCGACCAAACTGCCCCAGGAAACCGAAAACACCGTGATGGGGATCTTAAGTGGAGCCGGCAATATCGTGATGCAGTCGGACCCGCTGAACCCGGATTGGGGGACAGTCAGCTCCGGAACTACCAGTCTCTCGGCAACGGACAGTGTGACCTTTGTTGCCACCGGTGAGCTCGATGGCGTCAGTTCGCGGGAAACCTGGGTCCAGGGGATCAGCATCGACCTGCAGGTTGAGAATACCGACCGCAAGCTGCCACAAAGCTTCCAGGTGCAGTTCGGTTACCAGAACGGCGCATTCACACCGATCGGGTCGGTCGTTGATGTGGGAATCGGTCGACGGGCCAATCGTGTCATGAAAATCGGACTTTCGGCCAACGCAGGGGTTGTTCCGGCGAATACACCGTTGGCAATTCGCTTCACACGGACGACCAGTTCGGGCAGCACGTCTGCGATTGCTCTCGATTGGGGCAATGCCACCGACAAAGGGCAAATCCTGCTGACCGCCCAGCCGATCAACCACCAGCCGAGCGCCCCGGTCCTCGGCAGTCTCTCCCGTGCACCCGGCGGATATATCGATATCACCTGGACTCCCTCCCATGACGGAACTCCTGCCGACGGCGGACAGACGCTTCATTATGACATCTTTGGTTCGGCGGACGACGGGGCGACCTGGCCTTTTGTCATCGGCACCGGCCTGACCGATGTCGATGCCGTTGCCGGGGTGCGTTGGGATACCGTAGGTGACGGTCTTGATCGCCTGAACGGAACCGGAATCTTCAACTGTCGTGTCAGGATCGATGCCTCGGACGGCTACCTTTACGAGACCACGCCTGGCAGTGGCACCTGGTTGAGCCACAATTCCACCACTTCCCCGACCATTGTGGTTGACAATAGTCAGGATGACGAAGCCCCGGCTGCCGTAACCATTAGCCATGAAGAACCAAGACCAAAGCAAGGGGCCGCCTTTCTGCACTGGATCGCGGTCGGCAACGACGGCTACAATCACGGCACCCGTGCCACTTATTACGACATCCGTTACCGCAAAATGGCTGATGGGGTCTTGCATGCCGGGACCTGGAACGACGCGGCCACGGTGCGAGCCGAAGGTGAACCGGTGCCCGGATTTGCAGGGACGGCCGAGACTTTCGAACTGCTCAACATGACGCCGGACACAGCTTACCAGACGGCGATTGTGACTTGTGATGCCGGCGCGGATGATGTCACTGGCAATGCCGATGACAACTGTTCCGGTCTGAGCAATGTCTACACCATCACCAGCGGCCAGTATTACTGCGGCATCTGCCATTCGACGCCGCCGGACGACCCGGACACCAGGGGCATTCATCGCCAGCATGGCTATACGCTGGAAGACTGCGCCAAGTGCCACGGTGACGGCACGAGTCCTGACGGCAATGATGTCACCAAGTACGACGGACGACACTACGATGGAGTGATCAACATCGGCTGGGCCAAGGACGCCAGCGGCAACCATCTGACGCTGGCAGAAATCCCGGCCACAACAACCAGCGGCGTCAGCGTGGCCCAGAATTCCATCGTGATCTACAGCGACCCCGATGGTTCCGGAGGCTACAACTCCGGTGGCCCCTACACAGGGACCGAGAACACCGACAGCGGCCGCTGCATGAATTTCATCGGTGCCAATGCGAACGGCTGCCATGGTCCGTTCTCTCCACAATGGGCTCCGGATACCGCAGAACCAAGTCCTAAGGTGCCGGCTTGCTCGGATTGCCACGGTGATGACAACAGCACCCTCACCAGACAGACCGACCCCTATGGTCGAACTTGGGATTGTAATGTAGCTGGAGATCCTTCTGAGCTGGTCAAAGCCTCGCCTCCCCAGGCAAACCACGGAGGAACAACAACTACGGATCGTTATGTTGGTGCCCACGAGAGGCATCTCAACTCATCCTTCCGCTTCGCCAAGGGTGACTCCTGCCGCCTCTGTCACAGGGACACCTTTGACCTTGGATTGCACGCTGACGGTAATGTCGATGTGATCTTCGATCAAGTCGCCGACCAGGATGATGCCAACCCGGCTGTTGTTGATCAGGCCTGGGCCGAAGTCGATATCAAAGGAGCATCCTGCGGCAGTATGAACAACATGTACTGCCATGACACCGGCGCCAATTGGGCCGAGCCCGGGGCAAAGTGCAACGATTGCCACGGCATGAACGGTTTGACCTATGACACGGTCAGCAACACGAGCCAGATTGGTCATGTGATGGGCGCGATGGGCGACGTGGTCGCCTGCACCACCTGCCACGTTGCCGGGCATCCCCAGTCGCCGGACGGCATCAACCCGGGCGATCCGGATACGCTCCTCATCAACAACAATGCAGCCATCGGCATCAACTACCGTTCCGGTGGCATCCACCTGAAGCGGGTCTACCCATGGGGGACCTTCAACTCCCTGGCCGAAATCTGCTGGGGCTGCCACGACCAGAATCACGACGGCATCCTGCGCGAAGCCGACGGTGATATCAGCGAATTCGAGACGAATACCCGGGCGGCAACCGGCAACAGCCCTTATCACCTCGGCCAACTCGACCAGGCCAACTGGATCGGGGCCATCTGGACCAGCGGCTATGGCAAGACCAGCAGTGAGCCCTTCTGGTACAAGCGCGGCTACATCCAGTCGACCCACACCACCGATCCGTCGGGGACCTCCAAGGTGACCTGGAACGATGCTGAGGGCCGTTATGTCGAAACAGTCGACACGGTAGACAAGATCCGCTGTTCCAACTGTCACGATGTACACAACCTCAACCTGGCGCCGGGCGACACCATGACCGGGATGCCGTACTTGCGCGGCACCTGGATGACCAATCCCTACGAAGAGGATGGCGCCCCCTATAACAAGGCCTACACTTCGCAGTCCGTTATGGGACAGGTCCCCCGTGGCGGGACGGCTTACGACGAACTGGGCGGCTATTACATCGACCAGAACAACGTGGCACCCGGCAGCGGCAACACCACCCAGACGGCCGCGCACTACCCGACCTCCGGCTGGACCATCCAGTCCTCGGCCGGCCTATGCGTGCTCTGCCACGGCGACAATGTCGATGAAATGGATCAGCGCGATGACGCAGCTGACGGCAATGTGCTCTGGCTCGGAGCCAACGGCCACAGCAACTCGGCGCTCGGCGGGACCTTCAGTGCTGCGGTCAACGTCTTCGATTATTCGCATGGTCGTCCGTCACCCGTTTCTCATGATTGGGGAGGTGGGCGTCCTAAAGATCGAACTCACTGGCCGAGGCAGGTTCCAGACATGGCTTATCTCGACCAGGGCAATTTCGGCCTGGCCGGGGGCGGGTATCGGGGCACCGACGGCAACGCCGGGGGATACAACCCTCCGATGGTCGACGGATTCGTCGGTAGCGCATCGCAGCCCTATGCCTACAACGCCTACAACTGGGGCGCCACGGTAGATGGCACAACCACCGACCAGATGTACCATCAGTTCAGTTGCTCCAAGTGCCACAACCCGCACGCCTCAAGGCTGCCGAAGCTGATGATCACAAACTGCCTCGATATCCGGCACAACACCTGGGATGATGTCAGATCATCGCTGCAGGATACCTTCACGGCGGCCGCTTTGACAGCCGTCGACCGCGGCATGCCGGCGGCCTATTACGCCTCGGCCCAGAACTGCCACCGGTTCGATGACCGGCGGTCCACGACCACATTGCGCGGCGGCTGGAACAAGGTCACGCCATGGGCTTTCGATAATGATGAAACACCGTCGGAACACAAGGGGACACAAACGCCGAACTATGCGCCGCGACCCAGTAATTAGTTTCAGTTACATTGAATCTGATGAGGACGGAGAAGAGATATGAATTTTCTGCACCCAGCTTTTGCTTGCTGATTACAAATCATACAAACGTGTCATCTTCTTTGGACAGGGGTTTTCCACAGTTACTTTTCTACTGTCTTTAATTTTAACCGGGGCGTTTTATGAATAAAAAACTGTTAAGTCTCTTTTTACTTATCGCGATAGCTTTTTTGGCAGGTTGCGCTGCAACCAGCGCTGTACAGCAAGGACCAGTCGCTATTGATGATCCTAAGATCGACAATGGTGAGGTGCTCTACCGCAACCAGGCATGGGATGGAAATCAGGGGATCAAAGTGGAATGCAAATCAGCAAGCTCGTTGGGTTGTCGCCATAAAGGTCGCGTTTACCCCTGGAATGCCTGGCTTGAGGTCAAAGGCTATAGTGCTAAGGACTACGATGTGAAAGAAGTGATACAACATGGCAACAGGGCGACGGTTGTAATTATGCAGCGCTGATACCGCTACCAAACAAAACACTAGAGCTATAAATTTGGCGGCATTTCAAACAGAGGCACACACTTTTTCGAGGTATGCAACCAACCATTCCTGTCGGTTGGTTTTTGGGTCAGGTCTTGAAGCGCTTCACTACTCCAATAGTCAGGACCTGGCCCTTTTTTTTCATACCTCTGGCGTGAACAGCAGACCGGCGGATCGCAATTTGGGGAGACATTCAATTTGGGGACACATTGGCAATGTGTCCGCAAACTATTTCATGGTCAGTTGCTGTAACTTGCGGCCTTGCGCAGGAACTGTGTGGCCACCTGGTCCTTGCCGAGACTGGCAAAACTCTGACCGATCTCACGTAGGTTTGCGGCAGCAACCACAGGGTCTTTGCCAAAGTTGCGAATCGGCAACGTAAACCGGCTGCCTTCCACATTGTAGAGTGCTTCAAGGTTTCTCTTTTTCAACTCCCCTAAGATATTCCCTCCCAGGTTGTGATGAGCCGAGAATTCGAGGATCGGTCGGTCGTCAGTGTTGAGAATTCCTGCCCCGGCGAATTTGGCCAGGGTTTGCTCGTTGAACAGGTATTGCGACGCGATCAGTTTTGCCGGAGTTTCGAGTTGCACAGTCTCAAAAAGTTGAGCGATGGCAGGGTTTTCAAAGCGTTCGAGCATTTGCTGGTAGTCGATGGACAGCGGTTGCTGTGAGCCGACCAGAATCAGATTGGCCTGTGAGCGGAACACCAGCACCCTGGGGAAGCTGTTAAGAAAGGTGCGAGTAGCGATTTTGAGGTTCTCGGGGGTGATATCGTAGATGCCGAGCCACTGGCAGAAGACCCCGCCCTCCTTAAGGCGTGTGACGGCCAGCTGGTAGAAATCGTCGGTGAAGAGGTTGGCGTTGCCTGACTGCCAGGGATTCGAGGGCTGGGAAACAATCACATCGTAGGTCTCAGGATGAGTAAACAGCTGGTTGCGGCCATCATTGACCAGCAAAGAGACCTTGGGATCTTTAAGAGCATAGCCATTAACATGGCTGAAATAGCTCTCTGCCCTGACCACCTCGGGAGAGATTTCTACGCAGGTGATGTTCCTGGTGGGCTGATCGCTCATGGCCGTCAAAGTCACCCCCGTCCCCAGGCCAACCACAAGAACATCATCAGGGTGAGGATGAAGCAGCAGAGGGATCTGGCCGATAAGGATTTGAGTTGCCATGTCACTGCCGGTGCCGCCATCCGTTTTACCATTGACCGAAAAGAAACGCACCTGGGTGTTCAAACTTTCATGAACGGCCACCGTACAATCACTTCCCTCTATTACGTCAATTAACTTCTCGGCTTCCAGAACTTTGTCGAGGCCCCCCATCTTTGCGTATTTCGGCGCATAGCAGTACACACCGCTGTTAATCAATTTCATATTCCAGGATCCAGGCAACAGGATAAAAACGAATGCAATGCCACAAAGGACGGGGATTAACCAGCGCGGCATGAGTCTGTGCCGATAGTAGAAAGCCAGAACAACAACAAGCAGAAGATTACCAAGAGCCAGGCATTTGAAACTGTTGAGAAGTCCGAAGGAGGGAATCATCAGAAAACCGGCCACAAGGCTGCCGAGCACTGCACCGGCGGTGTTGTGCAAGACGACAAGGCCGACAGCTTTACCCGTGTGTCCCTTGCCGGGGTCAATAATAGCCACTGCAGCCGGCAACATGGCCCCGGAGAGAATGGTCGGCAGACTGATAACGGCAAAAACGATAAGGAAAGACAATAACGACAGCAACCACCAACGCTCACCGGAAAGTTCGTGGGACCACTGAAAGAGATAAGCCAGCTTGTCGTAATGAGGGGCGGTCGCCAGGATAACCGTAGCCATGAGGCTGGCAAGGACCAGGAAAAGACGCTTCTCATTCATCTGTCGGTGGGCCAGGCGCGCGTAAACAGCCCCTCCAATGGCGATCCCCACCAGATACGCGCTGAGTATCAGTGAGAAAGAGTAACTGGTGTTGCCTAGATAGAGCAGCAACAAACGGGTCCAGAGAATTTCGTAGGCAAGGCTGAAGAATCCGATCAATCCAATAGCGATCAGAATCGGCCGATGCGCCAGGACGTTAAAACCGGTTCGGGTTGTATCAGGAGAGACTTCTCCGTCGGCGTCGGTTACACCATATTTTTTTGCCAGCAGCATAGCAGTCAAGCCAACCAGCAGATTAAGACTGATCGCCAGATAACCACTAGTGGACAGGCCAATAGACGGAATGAGAAGATAACCCGCAGAGAAGGCGCCAAGCGTTGCACCAAGAGTATTGAGAGCATAGAGTCTGCCGATTTGCGCGCCGGATCTGCGACGCGCAAAGAATCGGCACATCAGCGGAAAGGTTCCCCCCATACAGATTGTCGGTGGCAAAAGCAGCATACTCGAGAACAGGATGTGAATCGCCGTGACCAGCCAGGGCATGCCGGGAAGATGTTGCGTCCAGTAAACATAGAGGCGCTCAACAACGCTCAAGGTTGGTGCGAAGAGTAAGGCTGTGATTGCAATGGCAAATTCGAGGAGTCCGTAGACTTTAAGCAGGTTGGCTCTGCGATCAACATAACGTCCCAGCAAAAAGCTGCCAAGAGCGAGCCCGGCCATGAAGGTTGCCGCGACAACACTGACAGCGATCATGGTGTTGCCGAAAGTCAGGGACAGGTATTTAGTCCAGAGAATCTCATAGATGAGTGCGCAAAAGCCTGACAAAGAAAAAATGCCATAGATCAGCTTTTTGTGGCAAGCAGTGACTTCCATGCTCCCCCCGGAGGAATGATTCAAGTTATCCAGCAGAAAGAGCAAATCCCAAGCCAACATTTGAGTATTCTTAATAAATATTTTTCACAATAAGACTGTTTGGAGACAAATCAGCGATTGTTATAAGGAAATTTATTCTCTAGCAGGCTGTCGGACTATACGGGCCGAAGCGAAAATTTGGATGTTTGAGATCAGATTTTAGCTCATTTGCAGGTTCATAGCCGTAGCTATGGACCAAAAAGGAGCTGAAATATGGGCCAAACAGCCGGATTTGCAGCCGGCTCACGAATAGTCCGACAGCCTGCTAGTGGCAGAAGAATCCGATAGGGAGTGACATCAAAAAGAATGAAGCGGCAACCACACACAGTGTTTTGGCGATTTTACTCTTAAGTGTTGAGTGCCGGGACAGGGGAAGAACAGTGTTAAAAGGATTAAAAAAGGGGTGCCCCGAAAGGCACCCCTGATTGTTCTGCGTAGCAACTACAGGCTTAGATACCGGCAGCTTCTTCCAGCATTGCAGTTGTAATCGACTTGGGACGCTCGATGCCGTAGCCGAGAGCGCGGTCCCAGGTGATGTTGGCGAGGCAGCCGAGTGCACGACCAATACCGAAGAGAACGGTATAGAACTCGTACTGGGTAACGCCGTAGTACCACTGGATGACGCCGGACTGTGCGTCAACGTTTGGCCAGGGGTTCTTGGCTTTGCCGTGCTCGGTGAGTACGCCAGGGGCAACTTCGAAGATCATCTTGACCAACTGGAACAGCGGGTAGTCTTTGAGACCTTCAGTCTTGAGACAGAACTCACGCTGCGAGGTGTAGCGAGGGTCGGTTTTACGCAGGACGGCATGACCGTAACCCGGGATAACCTGACCGCTGTTGAGGGTTGCCCAAAGTGCTTCCTTGAGCTTCTCTTCGGTCGGAACTTCGCCACCGAGTTCTTCCATGAAGTTCTGAGTCCAACGCAGGACTTCCTCGTTGGCCAAACCGTGCAGAGGACCAGCTAGACCGTTGAGGCCAGCACTGTATGCATAGTAGGCATCGGACAAGGCCGAAGCAACCAGGTGAGTCGTGTGGGCAGAAACGTTGCCGGACTCATGGTCAGAGTGCAGGATGAAATACATCCGGGAGACGTCCTTGTAATCATCGCTCTGGCCAATCATGTGTGCGAAGTTACCGCCCATATCGAGATTAGGATCGGCAGCAATCTGATCGTTGTTGCGATACTTCATATTGTAGATGTAAGCACCGATCGGGCCGAGTTTGGCCATCATGTTGCTGCAATCCTCGTACATGTCTTCCCAGCAGGTCATCTTGTTGAACTTGCCGTCGCGGTAGTTTTTGGCAAAGACTGAGTCACGCTGCATGGCGAGGACGGCACAGGAGAACATGGCCATCGGATGGGCATCATCAGGCAGAGCGTTGAGCACGTCAAAGACGTACTGAGGAACCTCGGAACGCTTCTTCCAGTCTTTAACAACTTCCAGGGTCTGCTCCATGGTCGGGACATCACCGGTCAACAGCATGTACCAGAAGCCTTCAACGTAGGGATAGTCACTGCCCGGAACTTTTGGCAGGGCGTCGAATGTCTCAGGGATGGTCAGGCCACGGAAGCGGATACCTTCAAAAGGATCCAGATAAGAGATATCGGTAACCAGGCACTTGATACCACGGGCGCCACCGATAGCCTGGGCGATGGTAACATCACCCAGTTTGATATCGCCACATTCCTTTACCAGCTTGGTGGTACGGGGGCGATGCTCATCGATTTTCTTACTCAGAACTTGTTTCAATGTCGACATAATCTCTCTCCTTTGGGAAATGAATGGTGGCGGGCAAGAAGGCCCACCGAGTAAAACTGTCCCTTGTTAAGCTAACAACAAACTGTCAAATGACAAATTATCCCGCCACAAACCGTCCTGGTGGTGCAATAACGCACCTGAAAGAAGATTAATGCAGCGGAAAAATAATTAAATCTGATCAAGAGCAAATCATGCTTGTTATTCTTTACCCTTTATCATTTTCCAAATAACGTTCTAACAACTCACCCCTGAACTGTCAAGCCGATTTTGTATACAGTATGCAATTTCTTTTTACAGACAATGATTATTTAGCTTTTGCATTCAGTGATGCCATGCTAGTATGCACAAAAAATAGGCAGACAGTTCATGAAAATCGGTTCCCTCAAACTCGACAATCCCATCTTTTCTGCACCCATGGCGGGTATCTCTGACCTGCCCTACAGACTTATCATGAAACGTCATGGTGCGGCCCTCGTCTATTCAGAGATGATCAGCGCTAATGGTCTGGTCTTCAACGGCAAAGCGACGCGCACGCTCCTGCAATCGAGCACGGAAGAGCGTCCTCTGGCTGTACAACTCTTCGGTGAAGCGCCGGAAAGGCTGGCCGAAGCGACTCGTCAGGTGCAAGAATGTGGAGAATTGCTCGATCTTAACCTCGGCTGCCCGGTTCGCAAGGTGATCCGTTCCGGAGCTGGCAGTGCTCTGCTCCGTGAACCGATCAAGGTTGCCCGTATCGTTGCTGCAGTGCGTAAGGCAACCTCTCGACCGCTGACAGTCAAGATCAGGTCGGGTTGGGATCACGACACTGTCAACTATACCGAGATAGCCCGTATTGCCGTTGGAGAAGGCGTCGATGCCATCACTTTGCACCCGCGTACCCGCGCCCAGATGTTCGGTGGAACTGCAGACTGGCAGCAGATCGCAAAGTTAAAACAGGCTGTGTCGGTACCGATTATAGGCAGTGGTGACCTGTTTTCTGCAGAGTGTATTAAAACCATGTTTGAACAGACCGGATGTGACGCCGTCATGATCGGCCGCGGCGGCTATGGCAACCCATGGATCATTTCCCAGGCCCTTGAACTGCTCGCGAACAAGCCCGTGACGCAGCCGAGCCCGGAAGCGCGTTTTGCCGTCGCGAAAGAGCATCTGTTGCTCAGCCTGGAAACCTTTGGGCCAGAGAAAACCCTGGGACACATGCGCAAGCACCTCTGCTGGTATGCCCGCGGCATGCAGAATTCTGCAGGCTTTCGTTCAGCAATCAATCAGACGAGAAGCATTGATGAGATGAGCGCCCTGCTGGAAGATTTCTTTACCTTTTCACCGGGAATGAAGACCGAAGATGATTCGTCGAAACGAGCCTCCTGATTCCGGCGCCACACTCTACGGCAGGATTCTGGAAAACATAGATCGCGCGGTCATCGCGTTTGACCAGGAAGGGCGCATCACGCTCTTTAATCCGGCTGCGGAGGCGCTCATGCAGCGTTCTTCCAGACAAATGACCGGCCAGCACTACGAAAAACTCTTCCAGGGCCAGGAAACACTTCTTTACCTGATTCATGTTGCCCTCAACGAGAGCCGCTCCATCACTGACGACGAAGGGCTCTACCTGCACAGGACCAACGCATCACCTCTACCGGTCAATGCTTACGCAGCGCCGATCTATGCCAATCGCGGCAACCAGGACGGTGCCGTCATGATTATTCGTGATCTGTCACGCATCAAGGAACTGGAAGGGACGCTGCGTCGAGCGGATCGGCTGTCAATCCTGGGGACCCTGGCTGCCGGGCTTGCTCACGAAATCAAAAACCCTTTAGGTGGCATCAAAGGCGCCGCTCAGCTGCTGGCCATGGAGTTGCCAAACGACAACTCCCTTCATGACTACACCCAGATCATGATCAAGGAAGTGGAACGCATCAATTTCATCATCGAGGAGTTGATGGATCTGGGCAATCCACGTACACCCGAGTTTGAAGAAGTTGACCTGGCCCAGATCCTCGATGACATTGTCCTGTTGCAAAGAGAAGCCGCCCGCAGCCAGAATACCAGATTCACCTTAAGAATAGACCCCAGCATCCCGCCTGTTCAAGGTGACGAAAGTTTACTGACCAGACTTTTTTTGAATCTCATCAAAAATGCCAGAGAAGCGATCGATCATGACGGTGAGGTAACGATTGAAACCAGAATTGCTTCGAACTACCACCTGACCGGCCCAGGCAGGCGTTCGTCGCCGATGGTGGATATCACGATCAGTGATACCGGGTGCGGCATTGCTGCCGACGAAATGGAGCGGATCTTCACGCCGTATTTCACGTCCAAGGCCAATGGCAGTGGCCTTGGTCTGGCAATTTCACAAAAAATCATTGAAGATCACAACGGCTTGTTGAAGATTGAAAGCTGTCCCGACGAGGGAACCAAGATGACTGTTTCACTACCGCTGCGCCGTTAGTGAGCTTTTTCCCCAGGAGTAACGCACATGTCGATAAAACGAATTCTGGTAGCGGATGACGAAGAGAGTATTCGCTGGGTGCTTTCCAAATCTTTAACCAAACAAGGTTACCAGGTTGACCTGGCCAAAGACGGCAAGGAAGCGCTGCTCATGAGCAGGAAACAGAGCTATGATCTTGCCGTTCTCGACATAAAGATGCCCGGCATCACCGGCCTGGAACTCTTGAGCAAGTTCCAGGAAGAATGTCCGCAGGCCCTGATCGTTATCATGACAGCTGAATCCTCCATGAAGAATGCCGTCGAGGCGATGAAACGCGGCGCCTATGATTATTTGACCAAACCCTTTGACCTCGATGCCCTTGATGCGATCATCTTCAAGGCACAGAAGGCGTCAAAGGTGTCTGCCGAGGTTTCTGTGCTGAAACAGGAGATCAAGGATCACTACCAGCTGGAGAGGACCATTATCGGCCAGAGCCAGCCAATGCAGAAGATTTACAAAACCCTCGGCAAAATAGCGCCTTCAGACATAACGGTGCTGATATACGGCGAAAGTGGCACCGGCAAGGAATTGATCGCCAGAGCTATCCACTTCAACAGCCCGCGACTGGGCAAGCCTTTCATCGCTCTCAACTGCGCCGCAATCCCCAGGGAGCTTCTTGAGAGTGAACTATTCGGTCATGAAAAAGGCTCTTTTACCGGCGCGACAGAGAGAAAGATCGGTAAGTTTGAGCAGGCCAATGACGGCACCCTTTTCCTTGATGAAATCGGTGACATGCCCCTGGAACTCCAGGCGAAACTACTGAGGGTCCTGCAGGAGAAGGAGGTCACCCGCACCGGCGGCAACACGACGATTCAGATCAACACCCGCATCGTCGCAGCGACTAATCAGGATCTCAAAGACAAAGTACAGCAGAAAGAGTTTCGTGAAGACCTCTATTACCGCTTGAATGTGGTTCCGCTGGAGCTTCCCGCACTGCGTGACCGCCGTGAAGACATTCCGGGCCTGGCAGATTATTTTCTGGGCAAGGCCCATCAGGACTATGCGACCCCGGCAAACGGCCTGACCAAGGAAGCGATGGATTTGCTCTGCAGTTACGATTGGCCCGGCAACGTTCGCGAGCTTGAGAACTCCATACAACGAGCCGCCCTGCTCTCTCCCGACGTCCTGCTAAATGCGACAGACTTCCCCGGACTGACGTCTGGTCAGGCAAGCCATAGTAACGGCACCTCTCTGGAAGCCTTGATCACTCAGAAGCTGCAGAGCTCACTGGCGCAAATCGACCTTCAGGACATGGACAACCTTTATGAAATGGTGCTGCATCAGATGGAACGTCCCTTGATTAACATGGTTCTGGAAAAAACTCGCGGCAACCAGGTCAAGGCAGCAGAAGTGCTCGGCATCAACCGCAACACGCTGCGTAAAAAGATCCAGACTCTCAACATCGCGGCAAAACGCAATTAGTGTGCCGTCATGAAGGAGCCGTCCATATCGATTATTGTTGCCATGACCTGCGATCAGGTCATCGGTGACAAACAGGGCCTGCCCTGGCATCTCCCTGAGGATTTGCAGCTATTCAAGCTGAAAACCTTCGGTACCGCTGTCATTATGGGACGCAAGACCTATCAGTCGATAGGCCGACCACTTCCGGGCCGCCACAATATTGTATTGAGTCGGACACATGATGCTTTGCCGGGAGTGAAGGTCTGTCACAGCCTTTCAGAGAGCTTGACAGAGGCAGCATGCCATGGCCTACCGGTCTTTGTTATCGGCGGAGCAGAGGTGTACGAAGAAGCTTTGCCGATCGCCACCGACCTGCACATTTCCTGGGTCGAGACCAACGTGGCAGGTGACATTTTTTTTCCAGCCTTTAACCTTGATGATTGGACGGTTTGCAAGCTCACAAAGTATCAGGGCTTCAAGCATGTCCACTATCAACGTGACAGACGGACGTGAAACAGATCCGGCAGACCGCAAACGGCAGGCCCCTCGACTTCACTGTGGAGCCATAGAAAGGAAAAGAACATGCAGGCAACCAAAATTGAGCGAGCCAGCGTGGCGAAGCTTGATAAAATTCTGGGGAAAAGCTTTCCGGTGCTTGATCATGGTCACGTCAGGATCATTGACTACATGGGAGATGATGCTGCAATCGTTCAGGCCGCAAGGGTTTCCTATGGAGCAGGGACAAAGCAGCTTCACGAAGATCGCGGCTTGATTCGCTACCTGCTGCGCAATGCCCACACAACCCCTTTTGAGATGTGCAAGCTCAAACTGCACATTCGAGTGCCGATGGACTGCTGGCGACAGTGGATACGTCATAGAACCGCTTCGGTCAATGAGTACAGCACACGTTATTCAGAGGCCATCTCCGACCAGCAGGGGACCTCACCCGGAGCCTGGCGACTCCAGACAAACCAGAACAAACAGGGCAGCGAGGGCTTTCTCGACCTTGACACAGGTGAGGAACTGACCGCCGGCGAAGCGGCTTTCCAGCAGAGCGCGAGAGAGCTTTACCAGTCGCGGATTGAATCAGGCGTTGCCCGTGAGCAGGCACGCAAAGACCTGCCCCTCTCAACTTACACGGAAGCCTACTGGTCAATCGATTTGCACAACCTTTTGCACTTTCTCATGCTGCGTATGGACAGCCACGCGCAAACAGAAATCCGTCAATACGCAACCGTGATTGGTGAAGAGGTTGTCGCCCGTTGGGTTCCTTTTGTCTGGGAAGCTTTCAGAGACTACAGATTGAACGCAATGCGACTCTCCGGGCCAGAGACAGAGATTATCCGTTTACTGATTGGCCGGGATCATTCTGCTGCGAAACATTGGTTGGCAGAGCATGGGTGGGTCGAAGCGAAAAGCGGCAAAAAATCCAGAGAGGCCAAAGAGCTGGAAAGCAAACTCGCAGCCCTTGGCTTGCAACTCCCCTGAAAAGATTTCTCTGCAAAACTTAATCGAAAAAGCCGGCCCTATCGGGCCGGCTTCAAGCTGCGTAATCATCATTTCGTTCAGATCGACTCTCGAAACGTGTAAACTCACCAAGGAAGGTCAATTTCTCAATGCCGAGAGGACCGTTCCTCTGTTTACCGATAATCACTTCGGCATTACGTTCGTGATTCTCTCCACAGCTGTTATCCCGTTTCTTGCAGGCATCGCAATACACGGTCTCACGATAGAGAAACATGATGACATCGGCATCCTGCTCGATGGCACCTGATTCACGTAAATCAGAAAGAATAGGCCGCTTGTCGGTGCGACTCTCCAGAGAGCGGTTGAGCTGTGACAGGGCGATAACCGGGACATCAAGCTCTTTGGCCAGAGCCTTGAGTGATCGTGAAATCTCCGATATCTCCTGTTGACGGTTTTCAGTGTTTTTGCCCGTCATCAATTGCAGGTAATCGACGACAATCAAGCCGAGATTCTTTTCTGCTTTCAGGCGACGGGATTTGGCACGGACTTCCAGAACGCTGATCGACGGAGTATCGTCAATATAGATCGGGGCTTCAGCAATAATGCCGGCCGCATTAACCAGGGTCGGAAATTCCGACTGGGCCAACTTGCCGGTCCGCACCCGGCCGGCCTCAATGCGGGCAACAGAACACAACAGACGTTGAACAAGTTGTTCCTTACTCATCTCCAGTGAGAAGACCAGTGACGTGACAGGTTTACTTGCATGCATGGAAGCGTGTTCGACGAGGTTGAGACAAAAAGCGGTCTTGCCCATCGAAGGGCGCGCTGCGACAATAACCAGATCACCACCCTGCATGCCCGAAGTCATATTGTCGAGATCTTTAAAACCGGTCGGGACGCCCGTGATCAGCTCCTTGCGACTGTAGAGCCCTTCAATCGTCTTGATTGTATCCTTGACGATCTCCTTGGTCGAATAAAAAGCCTGCTTGGTCTTCATATTCGCGATCTTGAAGATCTCGCCTTCGGCCCAATCAAGGGAGGTTTCAACTTCGCCCCCCTCATAGCCACGGCTGGCGATCTCGGTTGCTACCCTGATCAATTCACGAGAGATGGCCTTCTCTTTGACAATCTTGCAGTAATAGGTGATGTTGGCAGCGGTCGGCACATAATCGACAAGAGTCGCCAGGTAGGAACTGCCGCCAACTTCCTCAAGAGCGTCCTGGGTTTTCAGGATATCCGTCAAGGTGACCAGGTCAGCGGGCTCGTTACGTTCATAGAGAGCGATCAACGCAGTAAAGATTTTACCGTGGGAGGCTCTATAGAAATCTTCCGGACGCAGAGATTCCAAAGCCCTGCTCAGGGCCTCGTTCTCCAATAGGATTCCCCCCAGAACAGACATTTCTGCTTCCAGGTTCTGGGGTGGCAGGCGATGTTCGGCGCGATCTTGCACGTTCGCCCTCAGGGGAAAAGAGGGGTCTGCCTGAAAGCAGACCCCTGAAGTCGTTTACAGCTGAAGCTGATTACGCTTTCGTGTCTGCAGTTTCAGCTTTTGCGTCTGCAACGGCAGCATGAGCCTCTTCACTGATAACAGTAACCTTAACGATGGCATTGACGCCGGCATTGAGCTTGATATCAACCTCATGCTCGCCTAGCTCCTTGATCGGCTGATCGAGCAGAATTTTGCGGCGATCGAGTTCAATACCCTGGGCAGCGAGATTTTCGGCAATCTCCATGGTGGTGACCGAGCCGAAGAGCTTACCTTCTTCGCTTGCCTTGTGCACAAAGGTGCACTCGACCGCCTCAATCCGCGCCTTGACGTCAGAAGCTTCCTTGCTCAGCTTTTCAGCCTTGCGATTCAACTGACGCTTATGATGCTCCAGCTCCTTGAGTTTGCTCTCACTTGCCTCAACGGCCAGACCCTGAGGGACCAGGTAATTGCGGCCATAGCCAGGCTTGACCTTAACCACTTCACCAATGGTTCCGAGATTTTTAACATTTTCAGTCAGAATGACATCCATCTTTTTATCCTCCCAAAATCTTTATGATTCAGGTGCTTTTGGTTTGCGAAAATCGGCCCACAAGTCAAATACGCCAATGCCGGTGACAACCATCGGTAACGGGTTAACCAACGTGACCAGAAGGTAGCCGACAGTTCTGACGATCGGCGAAAAAGCCTTGCGGCGAAAAAAACAATCGATAACAGCCAGACCTTGCAGAAAATAAACCGGCAACAGAATCACCAGCAGGTTCAGGGCAAAGGTTCCGGCAAGCCCTTCAACAAATGCTACCATGAAGCCGGCGGCAATCAGTATCCAGACCAGCGACTCTGGTGCCTTCCATTCAGGAAAGGCAATGCCTGGCACGACATATCGACCTCGTGCCAGAATTGACAGCAGAAAGATCAGGCCAAGAACCATAAGGCCACTGACAGTGATCGTAATACCCGGATAAGCCTTGTGCAGAAAGCTGGCCATATTCTCAATCGCCAGCCCGACCTCCCTTTTCTGGCCTGCAGGAAGATCTGTTTCAGCAAACATATCCTGCATGATCGTCGTGGTCTGGGCGATCTCTTTGCCGATCAGATCGTTCACGGTTGCCAGGGGCGACTGACCCGAGACTGTCGAGACAAGCAGCAGGCCACAGAGGCTGGCCGCAACCATCGCCCACAGGACCATGACTGTTGCCTTATCCCAGGCGATGCGTCGATTCAACAACCACGGCAAGGCCGCACCGGGAAGACCAAACTGGATCAGGTACACAAGGGCCGAGGACGGATCCGCTGTCAGCAGAACCATCAGTGCGGTCAATATAACAGTTCCAGCAGCAGCCGCTACACCAACACGCATACCAACAAAAGCTGCCGGCAGGGGCGTGAAGAGGTTGACTGCAACGGCCGCAAACCCCAGAGCGGCAAAGGCTCCAAACAATGTATACCCGGCCAAAGCGCCGAGAACAACGTAAAGTCCTCGCTGCATCGTCATTGGGCTAGCGCTGCGATGAACCCCTCTCGAGAGAGTGGCCTGCAGTGAACGGCAGCAGCGCGATATTGCGTGCACGCTTGATTGCCTCGGTCAGTTTTCTCTGATGATCGGCACAGGTCCCGGAAATACGCCGAGGAGTGATTTTACCACGCTCGGAAATAAAATAACGCAGGGAACGGATATCTTTGTAGTCGATCGTTGCTTTCTTGTCGGCACAGAAACGGCAAACTTTACGACGGCCATAACGCCGACGCGGTCCACCGCCGCGATTTCCTTCATATGCCATGATTATATCTCCTTCTTCATCATCTTGATGTTGATTCGAATGTTAGGATTCTTCTGTTGATTCTTCGACAGCAGCTTCGGTTGCGGCAGCTGTTTCGGAATCGGCATCGGTTGCTTCAGCATCTTCTTCCGGTGCCGCCTCAACAGCAGGCGCCTCGTAACCGCCTTCCAGGATAATGGTCTGGAATTTGATCACCTTTTCGTCGATGCGCATGCGGCGCTCGAACTCGGCAATAACAGACGGCTCGGCGTCAAAGATCACCAGAACGTAACAGCCCTTCGACTGCTTCTTGACCTGGTAGGCCAGTGTCCGGGTTCCCCAGTTTTCTACCTTGAGAACGTCAGCGCCCCGATCGGACAAGATTGTTGTGAACTTGTCGATGAGGGTCGTCAGATCGTCCCCGACGACTTCCGGGTGTACGATGAAGATTGATTCGTAGGTTCGCATAAAACCTCCTCTTGAGTTATTAGCCCCGCCAGGCGGAGCAAGGAGCGGAAGCACCCAGTATGCTTCCTTCTAAAGAACTTTGCTTTTTACCACACCCCGTAGCACGAGGCAACGGATTTTTAACAAAACTAGCAGACTGTCGGACTATACGGGCCGAAGCGAAAATTTGGATGTTTGAGAACAGATTTTAGCTCATTTGCAGGTTCATAGCCGTAGCTATGGACCAAAAAGGAGCTGAAATATGGGCCAAACAGCCGGATTTGCAGCCG
>JAGXHL010000036.1 GCA_024636215.1 Deltaproteobacteria bacterium | reverse complement strand
GGCTGCAAATCCGGCTGTTTGGCCCATATTTCAGCTCCTTTTTGGTCCATAGCTACGGCTATGAACCTGCAAATGAGCTAAAATCTGTTCTCAAACATCCAAATTTTCGCTTCGGCCCGTATAGTCCGACAGGCTGCTAGCAGTTTGATGCTTCCCAGGGATTGGTCGGTACTTCGAGCCAACTGACGCAGGGATCATTAAGCAGGAGATTCTCTCTGACACAGGCCCTTTCGATACAGGTCTTTTCAATAAAGCGCCGAAGCATTTCAAACACATGAGAATCAGACGGTCTGAACAGGACACCAACCTGGGCTTGCAATCTGCCCGGAGAATCTCCAGCGGGAATACAATATAAGACCTCTGCCGGGATTCTGAGAGTTCTGCCTGCCAGTTTTACTTCAACATGCAGCGTCTTGCCACGCGCTATTTCTTGCGTGCATGAAATACGCCCGCCTCGTCCGGAAAGAGAAGCCAGTTGACCTTCCAGCCAGCTATTTTCAACCTGCAGATCAACGGCCGTTTCCAAAGCAACCCGGATATGGCGACGAGGAGTCGGGAACAAATGGGCTTCGAGCAAATGATACAAATCGGTTAAGGAGATGGGTACTGTCAGAAAACTTCCTTGCGAAAGCGGCAGGGGAGTCAACCAGACAACTTGAGCCTCGTGCGCAGGCAGATCAAGCCCGCGCTCAGCAAAGATAACTTTCGCCGCAGACACATCGTCAACCGTAAAGAACTTCCAGTCGGCCAGAATACTGCTCAACAGTTTATTGAATTGCAGGTTGCGCGTTACAACCGCAACCTGTTTGATATCTGATTGTCTGCCTCCCAATAACATCCTGTCTTTGTCCCCTGCTCTTTGAGCGACTACCAAGGCCAACAATAATCGTCGTATAATTTGTCCAGGAATCTGTCGCACTATCCATGAACCGGCTGCAAAGATAGCACATGCTCGCCATCCAGTCTGCTAAAAGCCAACAGGCCATCTGACAGCGAATTTTGCAGTTTGCGGATGACTGCTTTCAAGTCTTCAATGTGAACCAACTGGCTGTAAACCGGAGAGTTCCTCCTGGAATCATCTGTCAAGAATCCTGCCCGTCCATCTCTATCAATCTGATCATCTCCAGGTCAAGCAGATGCCTTGGCCGCACATTGCTCAGCGAACGAATCATACTACGCTTCATATACCTGTTTTCCTGGTGCAACTCGGCAATCAGCCGCTTCATCTTCTGACGTTTCTGATCCTCCTGTCCCATCATGGGGCAACCGCAATCGATGATCGGGAATGCGTTCTGTTGAGCAACCCTGAGTATATCGGATTCTTCCACGTAGACCAGCGGCCGAATAAGTGTATGTCGCTTATTGTCCGCTAACAGCTTTGGGCTCATGGCCGCCAAGGTGCCGACATAGAACTGGTTAAGCAGCAGTGTCTCAATAAAATCATCGAGATGATGACCAAGAGCGATCTTATTGCAGCCGATCCGGTCCGCAACGGTATAAAGGATGCCCCGCCGTAACCTGGCGCAAAACGCGCAATAGGAGGATCCGGGTCGCAGCTTCTCAGCGATGATTTGAGTGCAGTCCGTCGTTTCCAAGTGAACCTGGAAGCCGCAACCTTTCAGGTAGTCTTCCAGGACGTCTTTGCGATAACCTGGGAAGCCTGCATCCACATTAACCGCTATCAGTTCAAACTGAATCGGGGCGCGGCGACGCAACTGATCGAGAATGTGCAGGAGTGTGTAGGAGTCCTTGCCGCCGGAAACGGCGACGGCAATCCGATCACCGTCTTCGATCATGCTGAAATCAGCGACAGCCTGGCCGGTCAGTTTTTTGACTTTGAGAAATGCGGCATTATGGAGCAACAACTTTGAAATCTGCCTTTCATCTTCATTAACTTGAGTGAAGTGGATAACCAGGTTAAGCGGTCATTTAACGATATACACTGGAATATATCAAGATGTGAGGCCAGAAAGTGCATATTAGCATGCGTATCGAAGTAAACTTTCGGGAATAAGACCCTCAGCCTGATTGAGGTCTGTTCTTCCAGCCTTTTTTGCGTTATCTTGGAAAACTTTCTGACTATCCGGGTCGAAGTCAAAATCTGAAAGTTCGAGAACGGATTTAAACGGTTGCGGAGTTTTTACGCTGCACAATCAAGTCCGCAGAGTGACACAGAGATTGCGAAAAGGTCCGTTTCCGGACGAAAACTAATTCGCAAGGAGTCTACATCATGCTCAAACGTATCGTTTTTTTTGCTCTGGTTGTGGGTCTGGGCTACCTTAATTATACAACTCCGAAAATCGAGGACCACAAGGCCTTTTTGCTCTCTCAACTGCAGCAAGGCTATCCTGTTCCAGAAGAGGTGCAAGAAAAGATCTGGAGGGATATTGATTATTCTAACTTCATGGTCTGTTCATTCATGAAGACCAAAGAAGACAGCAAAATGATATCTTCCGGCTATCTGAAGAAAGTCAAACTGATTAACACCAAGTGGATAGATGAAACCAGGGCTCTCCTGCAGAGGCAATCCGGAAGTTATTAATTCATCCGGCGAAGGTCCACATGCAATCCTTAAAGACCTTTGGCTGGGCCGCAGACAATCTTTTAAAATCAACAACTGCTGAAGAACCTGTACACTCTTTATTATCATGACCTCAGCTAAAAACCTGGACCTTGCCGGCATTGCCAATGTTTTGGCAAATCATCAACCTGAGATATTGACCCTCGACAACCGGGTGCATGCTGCCGTCAGCATGCTCCTCAAACAGGGATCAGCTTCTCCTCAAGTCCTCTTTATTATTCGCGCAGAGCATGCTCAAGATCCCTGGTCGGGAAACATCGCTTTCCCTGGAGGACGACTGAATCAGGGCGATGAGTCGCCTCAGCAGGGCGCAGAACGCGAGACCTTTGAAGAGTTGGCATTTGATCTGTCTCAAGCCAGTTATCTCGGCCGCCTCAACGACCTCTACGGTGCGATAATGCCGGTACTCGTCTCGGGTTTTGTCTACCAACTTCTGGAGCCTGCGACGTTTAAGCCAAACCATGAAGTAGCTGCGACCTTCTGGTCGCCGCTTGAGAGGCTTCTGCAGCCAGAGCGCCATCAACTCAGAACGATCGTCTACCGTGGTGTGGAGCGGACCCATCCTGTGGTTGAACTGCTGGAGCCGCGGCAACCGCTTCTGTGGGGAATAACCTATCGATTGATGCGCAGTTTTTTTGAACTCAACGACCTTGATTTCGGCTCTCCGGAACCAACAGAGCCAAAGTTATCTTGACGCCGCGTCTTGCTTCACTGCGATTCTGCGTTAAAATTCCGATACCTATTCAATGCTCATCAAGTTTCTCTGCAAAATTTTGAAGGAAGAGAGATAAACGATGCACCACCGCCGCTTTCGCAGGATCCCTTTTGAAGCAGAAGTTACGCTGAATGTCGACCGTGATTCCTGGTCGGGCGAGCTGCTTGATGTTGCTCTAAAAGGGGCCATGGTTGGCACCCAAACACCAATATCTCTTCCCCTTGGGACCCATTGCAGCCTCTGCATTACCTTGCCGCATACACCCGTTTCTCTCGATTTCCTGGCAGTGCTGATTCACCACGAAGACAACCGTTACGGTTTCAGATTCATCAGCGAGAATTTGGAAACCCTGACCCACTTGCGCAGGTTGATCGAACTCAATACAGGGGATACAGAAGCAACCCTCTGTGAACTATCTGCCTGGCTCTGCGACTGAACCGGAGATCACCCTGCTTTTATCAGGCCATTGAGTCTCCTAGCAGCCGGCTCATGGATAGTCCGACAGGCTGCTAGAGAAAAAACAAGACCTGTTCCTTAAAATATGTTATGAATACGCCGATTAAATTACGAGTATAAATTGAGAAAACGGGGAGGTTTATAATCATGGGACTCATTGACGTGAAAAGGGCGATCAAGGACTCCATCCAGACCGAAAAAGACGCCATGGATTACTACAAATACGGCGCAGAACGGATGGCGGAAGACAAAGCCCGCCAGACATTCGAGATTCTCGCACGTGAAGAATATCAACACGCCGAATCCTTTTACAGAATCTATCCGGGAAATGACATCCCCTCCTTTCAGGAATTTATGAACACGCCACCGAACACGGATTCAACGTGGTGGAAGAACCTGCAAAGTCTGTTAGTACAGGATTTTGACGAGCGCAAAGCACTTGAACTTGCGATTGAGCAGGAAGCTGATCTGGAAAAAAGTCTGCGTGATATGGCAGAGAGAATTAATGACCCTGACATCGCTCGTGTTTACCTGGCGAATGCTGCCTCGACTCACAACCACCTGGAACTGGTAGAAGAAGACTACAGGGCCATGCTCGGCATGAGTGGCTGATTCTTTATAGAAAAACCATTTATATGAAAGGCCGTTCATTGAAGTGAACGGCCTTTCTATTAACATGCCTTGTTCAGGCCTGCATGGTTGATGGCGTCGCCATCCCATGAGTTTTTGCGAGTGCGTCATGGTTGATGACTACGATTTGAAGTTGTGCCAATCGACAACAGAATAATCCGCCAGAAGTGCCAGCGGAATAAACGTATCCAGCTCCGACCAGGAAATCCCGGTCAGCGTTCTCGCAAACTCCCGGAACAAGTCGACCTCGCGTGTAAAGACTTCTCGAAAACGCCAACGAAGTACCCGCTCCGGCAAGTTCAAAGGATTGCCGGTATGCAGGGTACAGACCGTTCCATCAAAATCCTTGCCGCTGACATCAATATTTGGCAGGCCGTGCAACCGACAGATTAATGGCCTGGCCATATAAACCAGACAAAAGCCATTCTCATCAAGAAGCGGACAGGGAGTCAGATCCTCTTCCGACATGCCGCGCCACTCCTCTTCTGGAAGAGCGTTCAGAAGATAGGGGTTATGCAAATCCGGCCAGAGATCAAGAAGTTCAGACCGCCGTGGCTGACAACGATTGCGCAACTGCGCCTGCACGTCTGCTGGCAAATCAGCAAAAGCTTCCTGCAACAACCAGGCGTCAAGCAGGGTGATATCAAACAACCCACGGCAACAGGCGTTGCAGCCACCGCGACAAGCCAAAGATGAACCGCCGGACTTCAGGCAAGAAGTGAACCAGGCGTCAACTTCGTCGAGCAACTGACGATAGGCATGAAGTGTAGAAGCAAGTTGTTGCATAGCTTGTGCAGAATGTTTCTTAGATGTTCCAATATTGTGCAGGAATTACAGGGAACTAATTGAGCAAACTCAGCCGTTCTTCAGCGTAATGATTCAAATCCTGGCGTAAATCCATGGTTTTAAGGGCTCTCTGGTAACACACTGCTGCTTCCTGGAAAAGATTTTGACCTTCCAGAGCACTCCCGAGTCCGACCCAAAAAGCGCCGGTCTGTGGCCATGCAATCAGCAGATTGCGATATGTCTGAGCAGCAAGGAATGGCTCGCCGAGACGCTGATATAATGAAGCCAGAATCACATGGGCTTCCGGATCGTCTTCGACTGTCGGTAACCCGACGTTCAGCATGACCTTGGCTGCCGCATCATAATCACCCTTATCCATCAACAGCCGGGTATATTTTTTTTTGAATGCCATATAGTCGGGGGCAATCTCGAGTCCTTCCGCCAGGAGAAGCATCGCTTCTCCGGACTTCCCTTGCTTGCCGAATATTTCGACCAGCAGTTCTCTGGCCGGGAGATGGCCAGGATAAAATTGCAACGCCTGCTGCAATGATCCTTCAGCGAGACTGCTACGCTCGTGAGCAAAAGCCTTTTTACCATCGACATAAGCTTCTTCCGCCATGCCATATGGTGTCATCGCCAGGGTACTGGATGGCCTCTCGGCGCTTCTGGTTTCAACCAGCCTGTGGCGGCTACTCAGAACAGCACCGGGTAAATCATCAGGATGCAGCTGCTTTGCAGAGGTGGCGATGGCCCTGGTAGGGATCTGCGCTGGGCGTTTCTGAACTGTTTGTGATGTTTTGGTCACAGTAGCTGGCTCTGTCACCTGCTTGCGGATGGCCACGGCTGAAACGGAAGAATTGGCAACGATGGGCAACGGATTAACGGCAACCGGCTGTACATCGGGTACTTTGTCAGTAAGTATTTTAGGCACTGGTTGTGTATTGACAGCCGCAGGATGAGTGTCCATAACTGGCAAAGCTGGCGGCTCAGCCTCGCGCTCTGTCATGGTCAGCTGGTCAGGCTCCGCAATAGCCACAACAATTTCTGTGGTTGACGGCTGCTCGGCTGCAACAACTTTTTGAAATGTCTCAGGCTTAACCAGCGGTTCGGAACCATACATCATGTCCGACAGAGCTCCAGCCGACCACCAGATAAGACAGAGCAGAAGCAATGCGGCACCGCCCAGAACCAGCGGCAGGGGCAGGCAAGCAAGACGACCCTTGTTTTTGTGGCCCAGGCGATCCGGTTTGGTGGTGCCGCCATTCTTATTTTGCTGCTGCAGATCACGTAGCATCTGGTTAATCAGACTCATGACAAAACACTCCGCAACAAGTAAATGATCAGAACAATTTCCAGCAGAGTAATGATGCCGACTGTTAAGCTGAATGACTTGCCGACCAATAGTGAGCGGGAAATTTGCGTTGCGTCCTCGGTGTCGCGACTGGCCATCCTCACCTGTGACAGATCAACCATGGACCGTCCCTGACCGTAAGTGACCATCAAGGCTTTGTGACACAGGATATTGACCAGCCGCGGGATTCCGCGGCTGGAGCGGTATACGGCATCCAGCGCGGCGGCGTCAAACAATTTACCATCTTCATGACCGGCCACCCTCAGGCGGTGTTTGACATAACCGGTAATGGCTTCGCGATCTAATGCAGGCAGGTCGTAACTGAATGTTATCCTCTGGCGCAGTTGTCGCAGGTCGCTGCGTTCGAGCATTGTGTTCAACTCTGGCTGTGCGAAGATAACAATTTGCAGCAGTTTGTGTTTTTCAGTCTCCAGATTACTGAACAGACGTAACGCTTCCAGGGTGTCTTTCGGCATAGCTTGTGCTTCATCAATACAAAGCACGACTTTTTTGTTCTTCTGGCGCAGCTCAACTAATTGTCCGGTAATACGTTTCACCAGATCATGCATGGTAATACCAATGGGGATGACAATGCCCAACTCTTCGGCAAGAGCCTGATAAAGCTCAAATGGTTTCAGGAGAGGATTGGGCAGATATGCAGTCTGGAAATCATTAGTCAGAGCGGCAAGCAGTTTACGACAGAGCAGGGTCTTGCCCGTCCCGACTTCACCGGTTATCTTGATCAGGCCTTCACCGCTCTGCAAAGCAACCAGCAGAACATTCAAAGCCTGTTGATGACCGATATAATTGTAAAAATAATCGGGATCTGGCGTCAGCGAGAAGGGAGCTTCCCGTAACTTGAAATGTTCTTCATACATGAACCTCGTCCCCCCGGATTGCCGAGCTTGCCAACCGGCAAATGCTGAGTATTATATAGGCGAACTAAAAAATAAACCAAGAAATAACGTAACTAATCAGTCCCCTTACTCAACGCCACAGCATGTGGACTGCAGCTGTTGCTTGCGGGAAGTTAAGTGACAACGTTGGACGCAGGCAATGGCTGCAGACCACATGCACTCGCTTATGTGCTGAATAGTTACGTAATAACAGTTTTTTATACCATCACTGAGAAGGAGGAGCCTTCATGACCCGTACGGAACTTGCCGGCTACGACGGCCAGGACGGTCGCCACGCCTACATTGCTGTCAATGGCACAATCTATGACGTTACCGAAAGTCCTCACTGGAAGGCTGGGCTGCACCCTCCCGATCACCAAGCGGGGCAGGACCTGACCGATGAGCTGGCCAAAGCGCCGCACGTGCGCACTGTTATCGAACGATTTCCCGTAGCAGGGACACTCGAAGAAAAGCCCCCGGTGCAGATCTCCAGCGGACGTGGCATAATGACCATCGCGATTGTCATTGTTGCAGCCGTCATTGCCTTGTTGCTGTTTTTGGTATTGTAATATGAAAGAGTGGCAACCTGGGGTGTCCCGGAAGAATTTTCATGGTTTTGCTTTGCCTTCTTCTTGATTTTTTTGATTCGCTCAGTTATGATCCGCGACATGTTCCGTTTCGTAATTTTATTCGTCAGTATCGTCTGGGCCTCTCTGCTGCTCCTTTCCTGGAGTAGCCCGACAGAGACAGTTGCCCAGCCGACGCCCATTGTCAATAACGCCTCCTGATATCAGGGGGCGTTTTCAGTTCTGTGCTGGATTTCCCGCTCGGCTTAGCCATCCCAAGAGTTTTTGCGAGTGCATTATCCATGAGCCGGAGGCAAATTCTGCTCATAGCTGCCGTAGTGGGCGCCCTGTCGAGAACCTCGCCTGACAAACTCTGCATTGATCGCATTGAGAACCTCCCACTTCTTGAGTGACCAGAGCGGGGCCAGCAATCGGTCTCGTGGACCATCACCGGTCAGTCTGTGGATCAGTGTGTCGGGATGAAGTCGTTCTATAACATCGACGACCAGTTCTACGTACTCGTCCCTGTTTAACAGCTGGATCTTATCTTCGGCATACAAATTGCCAAGCGGTGTGTTCTGCAGAACGTGGAGCAGATGCAACTTAACACCGTCAACCTGCAATGCTGCCAGGACATCTGCTGTTGCCAGCATGTCCGCGCGGGTCTCGCCGGGAAGTCCGAGAATCACGTGGACACAAACGCGCAGTCCGCGGACTTTGGCCTCGCGGTAGGCTTTTGTAAAAGCGGCAAAATCGTGGCCACGTTTCAACCAGTCGAGGGTCCTGTCATGACTGCTCTGCAGCCCGAGTTCCAGCCAGAAGTAGGTCCGGCGGTGATATTCTCCGAGTAAGTCCAGAACATCAGAAGGAACGCAGTCGGGTCTTGTGCCAACCGCTAGACCAACGACACTATCGACAGACAGGGCTTCATCATAGAGAGCCCGCAGCCGGCTCACCGGGGCGAGCGTGTTGGAGAAGGGCTGGAAATAGGCCATAAACTTAACCGCTTTGTACTTGCGGCTCATAATCTCTTTGCCCTGCTCAAGCTGTTCGGCAACCCGCAACTGCTGTTCAATGCCAACAGCTCCGGAACCTGTCAGATCACAAAAGAGGCAACCTGAACCTGTTCTTCCCCCATTACGATTCGGGCAACCGAACCCGGCATCGATAGAGATCTTGTGAACCCGGACACCGAAACGTTTTTTCAGCTGCTCGGAAAAAATATGATACGGTGTCATTGACATAAGGAGACTATGCCATTGCCCTCCGTCAAGAGCAAGCAGGCAAAATGTTATCTGCGATTGCAGTGACGCTTGTGGCTGGTATACTGAACCGGGAATTCCGCCAAATTCTTAGGAGTAAATTATGGCACATCTGTTGGTTATTGATGACGAGGGGGACATTCGCCACCTTTACGCTGCCGAGCTGGAAGATGAAGGTCATACCGTTGTAACCTGCGGTGACCGCAATGATGCGATGGAGCTGCTGCGCCATCAAACATTTGATCTGGTCATTCTCGATATACAGCTCGATCAAGAAAGCGGCCTGGAGCTGCTGCAGCAGATTGCGCGTGAACGAGAGAGAATTCCGGTGGTGCTTTGTACCGCTTACAGCAGCTATAAGGATGACTTTTCCTCATGGCTGGCTGATGCCTATGTTGTCAAAAGCTCCGACCTTAATGAATTAAAAAAAGAGGTCAGGCGCATTCTCGCATTATCCTGATATCCCTTAGGAGGCTCCATGAAAGCTGTCATCATGGCGGGTGGCTTCGGCACGCGGATTCACCCCTTGACCATCAGTATGCCCAAGCCGATGATTCCGCTGCTCAACCGGCCGATCATGGAGCATATCGTCAATCTGCTGAAACGGCACGACATTACCGAACTGATCCTGCTTCTGTTTCATCAACCTGAAGCGATCAAGAATTATTTTGGCGACGGCAGCGAATTCGGCGTGCGCATTACCTATGTAACACCTTTGGAAGATTTCGGAACGGCCGGCGCCGTCAAGGCTGCAGCTCGCCATCTTGATAAACGCTTCATGATTATCAGCGGCGACCTGCTGACTGATTTTGATCTGTCAAAGGTGATCGCTTTTCACGAAGAGAAGCAGGCGAAAGCAACCATTACCCTCACCTCAGTGACTGATCCTCTGCAGTTCGGCGTTGTGATCACCGACAAAGAATCACGGGTGACCAAATTTCTCGAGAAACCTGGCTGGGGAGAGGTCTTTTCCGATACCATCAATACCGGCATTTACATTCTGGAACCGGAAGTCCTTGAATTGATCCCGGATGGAGAGAACCGCGACTGGTCGAAAGACGTTTTCCCCAGAATGCTTGAAAACGACGAGGCGCTCTTTGGTTGTGACATGAAGGGGTACTGGGCCGATATCGGCAACCCTGAGGCTTATCTCGAAGCGTGCCACGACATCTGCCACGGCATGGTCGCCGTTGAAATCGCTGAACCACCACACTCAGCGGGCAGTACGATTTTTATCAGCCCCGATGCTCAGGTGAGTGAGCAGGCCAAACTCTCCGGCATGGTCGTTCTCGGTGACAACACCCGGATTCAGGGCAATGCACAACTGACCAACTCTGTTGTCGGACGAAACTGCCTGATTGAAGAGGACTGCGTCCTCGAAGACGCTGTCCTCTGGGATAATGTTTACATTAAGGCCGGCACCAGGATCAGCGGTGCCAACCTCGGTAACCGGGTCCGAGTCGGCCAACGGGCAGTCATAGAAACGGGTGCCGTGATCGCCGATGAAACGACGATTGGCGATGAAGTCAATATTCGCCCTAACATCAGAATCTGGCCGCGCAAAGTCATTGAAAGTGGCTCGACGGTATCCATCAACCTGATCTGGGGAGAGAAATGGCGCAAAAGCCTCTTCGAAGGCGCCGTGGTCCGAGGTCTGACCAATGTGGAGATGACTCCTGAATTTTCTGCCCGGCTCGGTGCAGCTTATGGATCGACCCTGCCCAAAGGAAGCTACGTTCTCGCCGGTCGCGATGCGATCCGTTCATCGCGCATGCTCAAGCGTTCCTTTGTCGGCGGCCTGCTTTCCGCCGGCGTCAACGTCCGTGATATCAGAATGATTTCCCTGCCGGTGCTTCGTTACAAGCTGACCACATTTGGCGAGGTTGGCGGCATCCACTTCCGTCAGTCACCCGAAGATCCTGCAGCCACGGAAATCGTTTTCTTCGATGGTGACGGCAACGAAATACCCTCTGGAAATGCCAAAGGGATTGAACGCATCTACTTCAAGGAGAACTTTCGACGCGCCCATCATTCAGAGCCAGGAGGCATCGAGGAGCTCCCACGTGTCTACGATTTCTACCGGGAAGGATTCCTGCGCAACCTGGATGATGCCCTGTTGAAAAAGACCGCGCCCAAAGTGATTCTGGATCTCAATCATTCCCCCGCCGCGGATCTGCTGCCCGTTCTGCTGTCGGACCTTGGTTTCGAAGTCACTGAATTGAACTCCCATGTTCATGAAAAAATCATGGACATGAACGCCGACAAACTCAATACCGCTCTGGACCGGTTAAGCCGCATTGTCAAAACACTCGAAGCAGACGCCGGTTTCTGGATCGGACCTTCGGGTGAGAAAATTCGCCTGGTCAGCAGTAGTGGCCACATTTTTTCCGACCGCGAAGCACTCAGTACATTGACGGTTCTGGTTTGTGCGGTAGAACGAGAAGGCAGCCTGGTCATGCCGGTGGGTGCCCCTCAGGCCGTGGAGACACTGGCCAAGGCCAGCGGCCTGACTGTGCAACGCACTCGCGGCGACGGCTATTCGCTGGTCGAAGCAGCGCGTAATCGCCAGGTACGTTTTGCTGCATCAATGGATGACCGCTTCAGCTTTCCTAAATTTCAACCGCACTTTGACGGTCTCTTTGCGGCCGCCAAAATCATGGAACTCACAGCCCGGGCAGGGCTTTCCCTGGACCAGGCGTTCGCCAAACTGCCGCGGCATACCTATCATCATCTGCAACTGCCCTGTCCATGGGAGAGCAAGGGCAGACTGATGCGACGCATGAGTGAGGACGCCGTTGATCAAAAGGTATCCTTTACCGACGGGGTACGCATCGATACCGATCACGGCTGGGTTCTGGTTCTGCCTGACCAGTACCGGCCCATCGCCCATATCTACGTTGAATCCATCGAACGGAGTGATGCAGACACTCTGCGCGACCTTTACCAGAAGAAAGTTTCCGGCTGGCTAAACGAATTGGAGGGCTCCTTTGAACAACGCCTTGCCGGGCGTCCTTAAATCCAGGGTTTACAACCTGAACCGAGTGCCTTGAGGGAGCGCGCTTTGCGCGTAGCCGCCCAGACCATCCTCTTCTGAAACAGCTGGCCTGTGTTGATATCAATGGAGTTTTATCCGGAATGCCCATCCTCTTTGACAAAAAGTTGCTACTGAATCGGCGTGCTCTTCATCGGCTGCAGCAGGCAGGTCTGAGCGAATTGGCAGGCGGGATGCCCGACATCAATGCGGCTCGGAAGCTTGCCCTTTGGCGCCAGACCTCCGGAGCTGAGGTTTACCTGTTTACTCTGCTGACCGCGGCGTCAAGACAGCTGGCGCTGCACTACTTTACTCAACTGAGCCTGCAACCAGGTCTCGATGACATCAACCTTGCAGGAACAAGGCATCCTCTGCCGGAGCTCAGCACGGCTTACCGGGAATTTCTTCACTGTTACCCGAGGCAGGAACTGGCAAAAGCGGTCGAGTCTGGTGCGACCGTAGCTAAGACGCTGGCTCGTCAGCGCCTGCTTGCCGAAATCTTTATTCTTGAAGCCCTGATCGAGAACCCGGCAATCAGATCTTTTCAGGATCTCTTTGATGACGCCGAATTAAACTCTTGCTTCGATTATCATGCCTTGCTCAGGCGACTCACGGATCTGTCAGGACAACTGCAAGGACCGCTCGTCACCCTTGGCCAGAATCTGCCTGAGCTTCTGCGTGCACCGATGCGCGCAGCCCCGGATAACCTGGCTGGGCAAATCGCTTACATCGCCCAGCATTGGGCGGCATGGCTCCCGGAGAGCATCATCCTGGAGATACAGCTTGCCCGTGCCATTACTGCCGAGGAAAACCGGCCACACCTGCCCGGACCAGGGCCTTCACCCAGCCCGCTGTTCGGCAGGGGCGACGGCAGTGGCGCTCCAGCGGCTTTCACTAAGGATATCGACTGGATGTCCAGCTCTGTTTTGCTGGCTAAATCGATCTATGTCTGGCTCAATCAACTCAGTCGCCGCTATCAGCGCGCCATCACCACCTTGTCAGATATCCCGGATGAAGAACTGGCATGTCTGGCGAACTGGGGATTCAACGCACTCTGGCTGATCGGTATCTGGGAGCGCTCTGCGGCTTCAAAACGTATCAAGCAACTGTCCGGGAATCCGGAAGCTGAAGCCTCGGCATATGCGCTGCACGCATATCGGATTGCTGAAGACCTGGGCGGCGACAACGCCTTGCAGGATCTTGAGCGACGCTGTCGCAATCACGGTATCCGTTTAGCCTGTGACGTGGTCCCCAACCACACCGGCATCGATTCCGAATGGGCCAGACACCATCCCGACTGGTTCCTGCAGGCGGATCAACCACCCTATCCAGCCTATCGCTTCAGCGGACCGGATCTTTGCGATGCAGACGAAATAAGTATCCGTATCGAAGACGGCTACTGGGACCATAGCGATGCTGCCGTGGTCTATGAATATCAGGATCATCGTTCCGGACGCCGCCGCTATATCTATCATGGCAATGACGGCACCCATATGCCCTGGAACGATACAGCACAACTCAATTTTCTGCTTCCGGAAGTCCGCCGGGCCATGAGCGACCTGATCGTTGCCATCGCCCGACGCTTCAGCCTGATTCGCTTCGATGCCGCCATGACCCTGGCGCGCAAACATTTCCGCCGCCTCTGGTTCCCGCCACCGGGCGGCAGTGCCGGAGTACCGTCGCGTTCAACCTTCTGGATGTCTGATGCCGACTTCGAAACGGCTTTTCCGGTTGAATTCTGGCGGGAGGTGGTTGATCGCATTAATCACGAAGTCCCTGACACTCTGCTTATTGCCGAAGCGTTCTGGATGATGGAGAGCTATTTCGTTCGCAACCTTGGCATGCACCGGGTCTATAACAGCGCCTTCATGAATATGCTCAAGAACGAGGATAACGCAAAATACCGCAAAATCCTGAAAGACATCCTGGCCTACAATCCGGAAATATTGAAACGCCATGTCAATTTCATGAATAACCCGGACGAAGCGACCGCTGTTGAACAGTTTGACAAAGGTGACAAATATTTCGGCGTCGCCACCTTGCTCGCAACCCTGCCCGGCCTACCCATGTTCGGCCATGGTCAGATCGAAGGTTACCGGGAAAAGTACGGCATGGAGTATCGCCGCGCCTACTGGCAGGAATCACCGGATGACGGATTTGTTTCTCATCATGAACGGCAGATTTTCCCGCTGTTGCGTATTCGACAACTCTTTTCCGGCGTCGAGCACTTTTCCCTTTACGACTTTACAACGTCTTACGGTGTTGACGAAAACGTCTACGCCTTCAGCAATGGCCCCGTCGAAAGGAAAGTTTTGGTCGTCTACAACAACGCCGCGCAAGCCACGCGGGGTCGACTGCATCAGGCCGCTCCGAAAGCGTCAGCGGAGCAGGAAGGCGTGGCGCATTCGATGCCGGACCTCTGCAGAGAGCTGGGCCTGGATCGTGCCTCTGGAGAGTTTTGCCGTTTTCGTAATCTGCAGGGCTCTACATATCTGCAGCAGGTCGGTCAGCTGACTGATGGACTTGAACTTTCCCTGAACGATTACGAACACCAGGTTTTTCATGATTTCCAGCTATTCCATGATACGGATGGACGTTGGCATAAGCTGAACCTGCATCTGCAGGGGCGCGCAGTGCAAAATCTCGATCGCGAATTACTGCAGATGCTCCATCAACCGCTCTGGCAGGCATTCACCAGGCTGCTCGACCCTGCACGTCTGCATGTCCTGGCCGGTGGCCTGATTGCATTGCCTCAACCGGGACCGATCACAGCCTTAAAGAGAGAACTGATCGAAGAACTTGATAATTTTGCTGCCGTACTAGGTTCCTCATCGGAATTTCACGATGACGGATTGGCCGGCCCTGACGACCTGGAAGATCTTTTTGCCGTTTTGCCGACCTGGCTCGCCGAACGTTCTGCCGCGAAACTACCGGAGAAGCTGCTGGCGGATGTCTGGTGCGGTGTGCGAGTACAGCACGGCTTGGGTGTTTCGCTCCTCAGTTGGCTGCTGCTGCATAGCCTGGGTAAAAAACTGGGGTTTTCCGACGATTCCGGCTGTCTGAATTTTCTTCGCCGATTCGGCCTTGATTACGCATGGCAGGACAGTGCCACCTCAACAGTGCAGGAAAGGGATGTGTTTCTCGCCATATTACTGATGCAGACAGCCGCGTCGACCCCCCACCCGGCGATCAGCGAAGCTGGTTTTGCAGCGCTGTGCAACGATCCTGGCAACGCCGGCCTGCTCGGAATCAACCGCCATGCCGACAAAACCTGGTTTTTGCAGGAAGGTATGACGGCATTGGCAGGAGCCATTGCTCTTCAGACCGAGATCACGCAGCTCATGACACCAGACAAAACGGCTGACGGAAAGGGCTCGGCATCCGCTGCCGCCGAGATTCTGCGTCAACGCCTGGCTCACGCAGCGGCCGTCGGCTATCGACTGGATAAATTCCTGAGTCTGAGTTAGAATGCCTCCCTGAAATGACCAATCTTCTTTGTGGAAATAATTATGTCTGAAGCGGCCCTGAAACTACTCATGGTCGCCTCAGAAGCAGCACCCTTCGCCAAGACCGGCGGACTTGCGGATGTCATCGGTTCTTTGCCGCCGGCCTTGCATGCCCTTGGCCATGATGTACGCCTGATTATGCCCTGGTATCGAACCGTGCGCGGCGTCACCGGCAATCTCCGCCCAAGTCGTCGCAAGCTTTCTATCCCCATGGGGAATCGCGTTTACCAGGCAGGCTACCGGACTGGCGATATCAATGGGATGCCGGTCTATTTCATTGACGTACCGGAACTTTACGATCGCCCGGAACTTTATGGCGAACATGGCCAGAGTTATCCGGACAATGCCGAGCGTTTCGGCCTGCTCTGTCTGGCCGCCCTTGAACTCGTCCGCCAGCTCAAGTTTGTCCCGGATGTGATTCACACTCATGATTGGCAAACAGGCCTGGTTCCGGTTTACCTGCACCGATACCGCGAACAAGATTCTTTCTTTTTTAAAACCGGCAGTCTTTTCAGCATTCACAACCTCGGCTACCAGGGGGTATTCCCACTTGCAACCGGACGCATCCTGGGGCTTGATGATTCCTTGCTTACTCCCGACGGTCTCGAATATTATGGCCAGATCTCGCTATTGAAGGGCGGTATTCGCTTTGCTGACCAGGTCAATACCGTATCGCCGACCTATTGTCGCGAGATCCAGACACCCGAGCACGGCAGAAGTCTGGATGGTCTTTTGCGTTCTCGTGCTGATCACCTGCACGGCCTTTTAAACGGCCTCGATGGCAACCTCTGGTCTCCAGCCAACGATAAGTCCTTGACGTGCTCCTATAATTCACAGAATCTGTCCGGTAAAACCGCATGCAAAAAAGACTTGCAGAAGAAGCTCGGCCTGCCGGTATCATCGGACACACCAATTGTCGCCATGGTCACAAGGCTCGATTCACAGAAAGGGATCGAGCTGGTGCTCGAAAGTTGGCACAAGATCATGGCCCGCGACCTGCAGCTGATTATTCTCGGTTCAGGCAATCCTGATTTTGAACACCGACTTGCCGAGGCCGCCAGTTTTTATCCGGACCAGGCCAGCGTATTGCTGCGATTCGACGATGCACTGTCGCGGCGCATCTATGCCGGCAGTGATCTATTTCTGATGCCGAGTCGTTACGAACCATGTGGCCTGGGCCAATTGATCGCCCTGCGTTTCGGCGCAGTCCCCCTGGTTCATGCCACAGGTGGGCTTGTTGACACCATTTTTGATCCACTGACATCGACTGACCATGCCAACGGATTTGTCTTTCACGAATATCGGCACGACAGCCTTCTTCACTGCCTGGACAGGGCTCTGGCAACTTACACTGAGCCGGAGAGCTGGCGGTTACTGATGTTGCAAGGGATGACTCAAGAGACGTCCTGGAACCAGGCCGCCGGGCAGTACGAAGATCTTTATCGTTTGTGCATGAAGGAACTAAAATGACCGAGCATGAGGATAATGTGACGGCTCCGCAACAACCGGACACGGAAGAAAAGAAAGCACGCTTCCCTGAACTCGCTGAACTGGAAGAGAAGATTCAACGTCGACTGCGCAGCAACCAGCGTTTTTTGGAAAGGTTCATGGACGAAGATTTCGATGAAATGGACGATGACGATGACGCTGCCTGCAACATCGAAGGCGATGAACCGGAGCAACTGGAAGAATTATAGCAGGTTGTCGAGGTACTCCTGCCACTCGGTAGGCAGCAGGTCGCGTTTGCGCGTGTTACACTCCTTGCAGGCCGGGACACAGTTACCGCGAGAACTCCTGCCACCGCGCACCAATGGCACAATGTGGTCCAAGGTTAGATCCCTGGAATTGAAATGACCACCACAATAATGACAGAGGCCCGCATCAATCCGCTTGCGCCACCACTGGGAGCGCCGTAACTCACGGGCTATTTGCCGTTCGCGGCGCAGCTGTTCTTCTGAAATATCGTACCAGGGTTCCACAGTCTACCTCGCTTGAGTCTGCTCAATCTTAAGCGACTTCGGGTTTTCGGGCAAGCGATTCGCCGCTGTTCACATAAAGGCTGCGTATTAGAGTTGTGTTAATCACAGCCACGAAACAGGTCACATCTATATAACCCGTGGATCGATGCAGAGATTGCGGAAAAAGCTCGTTTCAGATGAAACTTAAGGGAAATACCAGATGAACATACTCATAGTCGGAGCGGGTCAAGTCGGCTACTTTCTCTGCGAACGGCTCTCTCTGGAAGGTCATGGAGTCACCCTGATCGACCGTAATCAGGACCATCTCAATGCCGCCCAGGATCGTCTCAATGTGCTCGGCATCCTTGGCAACGGCGCCAGCGCCGAGACCATGGAACAGGCCGGCATCAAGGAGGCGGATATTGTCATGGCCGTCACTGATCTTGATGAGGTCAATATTCTGGTTTGCCTGCTGGCGCGGGAATATGGCGTCGGCAAACGCATCGCCCGTGTCAAGAGTATTGACTACCTGAGCCGGGGCGCTGTTCTCTCCAAAGATAAACTGGGCATCGACCTGATGATCAATCCGGACGATGCCGTAGCTGACGAACTGGCCAACCTCGCTGCCAGGGCCGGGACTTTCGATGTTGCCGAGTTCGTCGGCGGCCAGATCCAGTTTCTCGGTTATCGCATTAACGAAGACAGTCCGTTGTGTGATCTGACCCTTAAAGAGCTTGGTGAAATTCGCGGCATGTATCGCTTCGTCGTGGTCGCAATCACACGGCACGGCCACACCATCATTCCTCGTGGCGACGATACCATACAGGTTGGCGACAGCATCTTCATCTTTGCCCACAAGCAAGATCTGCCTGCCATTCAGTACCTGCTGAAGGTCAAGGAAGAGAAGCGTCGGGGATCCCGACGAGCCTTTATTCTCGGTGGCGGCCGGATTGGCCTGCGGGTCGCCCGCAATCTCGAGGAGCGCGGCTTCAATGTGCGCCTGATAGAACGCGATCAGGCCCGTTGCGAAAAACTTTCGGCACAATTGAAAAAAACCATGATCATTCACGCCGAGGGCACCGACATCCGGGTTCTGCTCGATGAAGGCGTGGCCAATGCTGATGTTTTCATCGCCGCAACCGATAACGACGAGACCAACATCCTCTGCTCGCTTCTCTGCAAACGCCACGGAACCAAACGGACCCTTAGTCTGGTCAACCGACCTGAATTTATCGATTTGGCCCATTCTCTTGGTGTTGACGCTTGTGTCTCGCCACGACTTTCTGCGGCTAGTGCGATCCTGAAGTTCGCCCGCCGCGGCAATGTAATCTCCCTGGCGACGATCGAAGGCAGCAATTCGGAAGTTCTGGAGATTGAAATCAAATCCGGCAGTTCAATTGTCGATACCCCGCTCAAGGATCTGCACTTCCCGCGCGGAGCGATTATCGGTGCCATTGTTCACCAGAACAGTTATGAAATTCCCGACGGCGAGACTTGTATCAAGGTAGGCGACCTGGTGATGGTCTTTGCTCTACCAGAAGCACTTGCCAAAGTCGAAAGATTCTTCGAATAGATGAATATCACGCTGACTTTGCGCATACTCGGCGCCTTGCTGCTGTCCTTGGCGATTGCCCTGCTCTTTCCTGTGCCGTTTTCCTGGTTTTACGGCGACGGTGCTGCGAGCTCCTTTATTCTTTCTTCGGTTATTTCTGCAGCATGCGGCGGACTGCTTTTCAAGCTGTTTCGCTCTGAAAGCGACCTGTCTGTCCGTGAAGGCTTTGCCGTCGTCACGTTCGGCTGGACTCTTTTTTCCCTGTTTGGGGCGCTGCCGTTTGTTTTGTCCGGAGCAATCCCCTCATACCTCGATGCTTTTTTTGAGACCATGAGCGGCTTCACCACCACCGGCTCGACCATTCTTACCGATATCGAGGTACTGCCGCCAAGCATTCTGCTGTGGCGCTCTCTGACACAATGGCTGGGTGGCATGGGCATCATCGTCCTCTCCCTCGCCATCCTGCCGATGCTCGGTGTCGGTGGTATGCAGTTATTCAAAGCCGAGGTGCCCGGCCCGACCACTGACCGGCTGAAACCACGTATTCAGGATACAGCCAAGCTGCTCTGGGGAGTTTACGTCCTGCTCACCGGCGCTGAAGTTTTGTTGCTGATGGCTGGCGGCATGAATTTTTTCGATGGCCTGAACCATTCCTTCACCACTATGGCCACCGGCGGGTTTTCAACCCGCAACGCTTCGATTGCAGCCTACGGCAGTGCCTATATCGAATGGGTCATTACCTTGTTCATGTTTCTGGCCGGGATTAATTTTTCCCTGCATTATCTTGCCCTGCAGGGCAAGATCGGCGATTTTATTCGCAACGAGGAACTGCGCTTTTACTTCGGTCTGATTCTGTTCGGCACGATCTCGATTACCTTGCTCAACATGGGCGGCACTTATCCCGATTTTCTCGACAATCTGCGTTTCAGCGCCTTCCAGGTCGTATCGATCATGACCACCACCGGCTTCGCCACGGCCGACTATGAACTCTGGCCGGTCCTCTGCCAGTATCTGCTGGTGTTTGCCATGTTCATCGGTGGTTGCGCAGGATCCACCGGGGGCGGCATGAAGGTCGCCCGCATCCTGCTCCTGTTCAAGCATGCTCACGTGCAGGTCTTCCGTCTGATTCATCCCCGTGCTGTACGCCTGGTCAAGCTCGGCGCACGGCCGGTGGATAAAGAAGTCATGCAGTCGATTCTCGGCTTCTTCGCACTCTATCTGGGTGTGTTTGTTGCCGCCTCCTTCATTATGGCAGGTGTCGGTATGGATCTCCCTTCGGCAGGCGCCTCGGTCATCGCCACCCTGAGTAATATCGGTCCGGGACTCGGCTCGGTCGGACCTGTCGACAACTTCGCGCATGTCCCGGCGTTCGGTAAACTGGTGCTTGCATTCTGCATGCTGTTAGGACGTCTGGAACTCTTTACCGTACTGGTTCTGGTTTTCCCGAGCTTCTGGCGAAAATGACACTTCGATGTCTCTCATGTCCAAAGTTTCCGGATTCAAAAAGTTGCATTACCGTTTGCTCGTCTATCTGGTGGCGGCAGTGATCTTTGCCATGCCTGCTCGCGCCGCCCTCGACCACCACTTTCTTTACTTCCCCGAGCCTCGTCATGAAGCAACACCGACAAGCATAAACCTGGATTACGAAGAGATTGCTTTCTGGGCAACTGACGGCACCCGGCTTAACGGCTGGCTTGTTCCGGGGCGGGAAAATGCTCCGGTCGTGCTCTTCTGCATGGGCAACGCCGGCAACATCTCCCATCGTCTGGATACCTTGCAATTGCTCCACGATTTGGGGGTTGCCGTCTTCATCTTCAATTACCGTGGCTACGGTCTCAGCGAGGGCAAAGCCAGCGAGAGGGGGACCTATCAGGATATCGCCGGTGCTTTGGAATTATTGAGTAACCGCGGCTGGACATCAGAACAGACGATCATCTTCGGTCGCTCGCTGGGTGCCGCGATCGGTCTCGAAGCCGCACTGCACTCCCCTCCGGCCGGCCTGATCATGGAATCAGCCTTTACCTCGATCGCTGCCATGGGTCAGTATCACTATCCGCTGATTAATCGCTTGCTCGGCTGGCTGGTTGGTGCCAAGTACGACAACCTGGAAAAAATTAGCGGACTGAAGTGTCCTCTTCTGCTCATTCATGGCAAAAAGGACAGCATCTGCCCGCCACGCATGGCAGAAGAGCTTTTTTACAGGGCACCAGAGGAAAAACATATTTTATGGATTCCCGGTGCCGGGCACAACAATGGCTTTATCGTGGGTGGAGAGATTTACCGGCAAACCCTGATGGAGGCAATCGCCCGATGGACCGGATTTACTACAGAGGTGGACTGATGGTCGGAACAAAAAGATTAGAACCAATATCGACCTTGTTCAGGCTAAAGTCGAAGGCGATATTGAGAACATTGAGGGAGTACTCAGATTCCACCTCAGGCTTGCTCGCCGTAGTGCTGCGCGCCATAACCTGACGCACGAAACAAAGAACAAGGCCCGGGTCGATGACCCGGGCCTTGTTCTTGAATCGGAGGTAGGAAATTAATCCTGATTGAACTTATACCACACCACTTCTCAAAAATATCTTACAACCACCGTCAGAAGACAAAAGATATCATGTTTATCTGCAATTAAAAAAATTGGCCCCCATCCATCTGATGGGGGCCCCCTTTTAATCTAATTGCATACCCTCTCTTGTTTCAATCTTCAAGCCTGCAAACACAAGCGATTTTTGTGAGCATTATACTCACCGGTACTCACAATTTTCTCACAACATTGGCTTTTTAAAAGAAAAAGTTTAAATTTTAAAGAATGTCTGTATTTTTCAGTCGGCGACAAGCCATCCCTGCTCAGGCTTGACCTTCGAGATATGGAGTAGCACCTCGTGAATCTCCTGCGCTGTGTAATTATCTTTGCCCAAAGCTTCACTATATTGCTTCAGCAGATGGCTGGCTTGTCCCGACCGGTTCTGAACAATACACAACTGATAGAGCAAACGGATAACATCGTCGTTGGTAGGATCATATCGCAAGGCATCACGTAAAAGTTTGTCTGCCTGCTGGTAACGCTTGCTTTCGGAAAGTAAACGGGCAAAAGTCAGGCTGGTTTCGAGGTAAAGCTGCTCCAGTTCATCCTGGAAGACAATCGCTGCATCACTACCGAAATTCCCTGGCACAAAGGTCCCTTGCCAGAGACTGAACGCCGAGGAAAAGGAGATTTCGGCCGGCCAGAATTCACGGTGAGCAAATTGCTGGGAACCTTTATGGATCAAGCGACAGAACTCATGCGCGTCAATCCGGGAGTTCTCCAGACAGAGATATCCACGCTTGACCACCAGGTATTTTTTACTGTCGAATGGCTTGAAAGCCTGATCAAGAGTACGACGTACGCGCGACAGAAGAGAATCAAAGCTAGACCGCGCTCGCGAGGGAGAACTGTCCGGCCAGAGCGCCACCTGAATCTCTTCTTGAGAAATCTTTCCTGTGGGGGTGCCTACCAGTATTGACATGAGTTGACGCTGCGCGGGACTGAATTCTTCTATCCACGACAAATGACGATCAGCAATTTGCAACTCGCATTTCCCCAGGGTTTTCACCATAAGGATATCCGGGGAACTGTCTGTTTTATCAACTTTCTCTACAAGGGATGTCATCCCTTGCCGGCGGTTGCCTCGGCGCAGCAAAGCTTTGACACGGGCGCCCAAGAGCTTCGGTGAAAATGGTTTCGTCATGTAATCATCGGCACCGACTTCAAGTCCAGCAACGACATCTTCTTCATCAGCCATCCCTGTCAACATCAGCACAGGAATTTTGCTCATCCAGGGGTCCTGACGCATGGTGCGACAAACGTCCAGACCATTCATCCCGGGCAGGTTGAGGTCAAGCACGACAACGTCCGGCATGTCTTCTTCGATTTCCAGCAAACCTGCTTCACCGCTTTGAGCAGCAGAAACCCGATATGCGTCCTTACGCAGACAAGAGAACAGAAGTTCACAGACATTGGCATCGTCTTCAATGATCAGCACATGTGGTCTGTCCACTAACCACTCCTCCTTCCAGCATTAACCTTAGCGTAACAGCGCAAATCCCATCTGCCGACCGGTTCTGCCATTGTCACGCCGATAGGAGAAAAAAACCTCCTTGTGGCAACAGGTACACTCTTTAACAAGATCGACTTGAGAACGATCGATACCGGCTTGATCAAGTTGCAACAGAATACTTTTCTGCAGATCCAGTTGCCAATGGCCAAGGCTTACTTCGGTAGCAATTCGTCCCCACTGGTCAGTCCCCAGCCGAAAAGCATCGCGCACCGGACGATCGACTTCGTAACTGTGTGCAGCAATACCGGGACCGACTGCGGCACACAGATCCACCGGTTGGCAACCGAAAATCTCGTACATTGCTTTAATCGTGCGACCCAGCAGGCCAGCTGCTGCGCCACGCCAACCTAGATGAACAACGCCGGCGACATGCTTTTTCTGATCGAAAAGGATAACCGGAAAACAGTCAGCGACAAGGATACCGATCAAGATGTTGCGCTGATTGGTAATGATGGCATCGCTGCCGACACGCTGAAAATGAGAGACATCCGGGTTGGGCTGATCAATCACCAGGATTTCACTGCCGTGGACCTGGTTAACCGTCAGGAAAAGATGTGGCTCAAGGTCAAACGCTCTTGCCACAGCGCCGCGGTTGGCTTCCACCTGCGACAGCTGATCTCCAGATCCAAAACCGAGATTAAGCGAGTTGAAAGGCGGCCTGCTGCTGCCGCCATTACGCATGGTAAAGCCGGCCACCAGGTTAGCATGGTCTGCCCAGGCAGGTTGCAGGTAATGAATTTTACCTTGTTTAACAGTTTTCATTTGAGGCCATTTCAACCGGACCTGCATAAGAAGAGATGTCGAGGTCGGCAGGGTTATAGTTATATTTATCTTCGAGAAAAGCGAGCATGTTCTGCAGTTCTGACGGCAGTGCGGCCTGAAAGAGCATTGCTGTACCGTCAGGGTGGTCGAAACCAAGCTGCCAGGCATGCAGGAACTGACGGTCTAATCGGCTCACCATCTGCCGCAGGGCCACGTCGTTCATTGTATTGGCACGGTTGGCTCCTGCATAGAGAGGATCGCCGACAACCGGGCAGTTTATTCCGGCCAGGTGCACCCTGATCTGGTGGGTCCGTCCGGTTTCCAGCAACAGATCAACAAGAGTCAGACGATCTTCTTCATATCGTCGCACGACCTGCCAGTGCGTGACCGCATGGCGGCTGATACGTGCAGCGGTCGACATCTTCTTGCGTTGCACAGGGTGTCGGCCGATCGGCTGATCCACGGTGCCTTTCGAGCCCGGTACGTTACCATGGACAAGTGCCCGGTAGCGTCGTTGTATTGTATGTGCTTTAAACTGTTTGGCCAGATGTTGATGTGTGCGGTCATCTTTGGTTGCGACCATCACTCCTGAGGTGTCCTTATCGAGACGATGGACAATGCCTGGCCGCAACTCCCCGCCTACTCCGGAGAGATCCTTGCAATGATACAGCAAAGCGTTTACCAGTGTCCCTTTATAATGGCCAGGTGCGGGGTGCACGACAAAATGTGCCGGTTTATTGACGACAATCAGGGCAGAGTCCTCGTACAGAACCTGCAACGGGATATCTTCTGCCTGCGCTGAGGCTGCAACCGGCTCGGGCAGAATGACGCAAATTTTTTCTCCCCCGCGCAGCTTTATGCCGGCCTTGCTCGAGATGCCGTCGAGAGTTACAGAACCTTCATCAATCAGACGTTTGATCTGCGAACGAGTCAGTTCCGGTAAACAGTCGTCCAGGAAACGATCCAGGCGCACTGCAATGTGCTCGGCGGTGACCTGCAGACAGCATGGCTCAGACATGCAGTTTACCAGATTGAGCTCTCAATCTTGCCGGCCTGTTTGATCATAACATCGACGATCGCCCGATCATAAAGGTGTGAACGGTCGTCAAGATCCGGAGAAACCCGACCATAAAAATGCTCGCGACCTTCTTCAAGTTCAGCTGTCAGGACTTCAAAAATCGAGTCATTCCTGATCCCTTCCTTCACCTTCTCCTGATTATAGAGGGCGATATCCGAGATAATGGCACGGGCTAACCGAAACGCCAGTTTAGGGTTGTCTACCAGTTTGGCCATGAGACCTCCGTAGGTGGAGTGAAGATATATTTTCTCGGGTGAATCGCACCCGGTTCCTTATTCATTGAGAGGCAGTGCCACATACAGAATTGTTTCGTCTCGCTGCAGAAGCAACAGCGCACTGTCTTTCACTCTGCTCCGTTGGCGGACCGCATGCACATCGGTCAGCGTCTTAACTGCATGACGATTGATCGCCAGGATCAGGTCCCCTGCCTGAACACCTGCTTTGGCGGCAACACCATCCGGATCAATCACTGCGACACGAACCCCCTGTGCGGTCTCTTCAAGGCTCATACCGAGCCATGGCTCCAGGTAGTTCTGCTTAACGGGTTGCGTTTCTGCATCACGTGCCACGATGACCACTTGAAGAACCAGGCGTGTCCCTTCACGCAACACCTCAACCAAAAGCTCCTTTTCAAGGGGCGAGCTGGCAACCAGCAACTGTAGCTCTTTAACGCTGCGAACCGGCTTACCATCGAAGCTGAGCAAAACATCACCGCGCTGCATGCCGGCATTTTCCGCTGGCGTACCAGGGAACACACCGGTAACCAGAGCACCTGTCACCCGGTCCAATCCGAACGATGCGGCAAGGTCGGCATCAAGCGGCTGGATGCTGACCCCTAACCAGCCGCGTGTCACCTCGCCGCTGTTGATCAGTTGATCGGCAACCAGCTTGGCCAGGTTGATCGGTATTGCAAAACCGATACCCTGACCACTCGCAACAATGGCGGTATTCACAGCAACCACTTCACCGTAGATGTTCAGTAAGGGACCACCCGAATTCCCAGGGTTGATCGAGGCATCCGTCTGGACAAAATTTTCATAATCCTCAATGCCTATATCGGTCCGCCCCGTGGCGGAAATCACGCCGACGGTAAGAGTACTGTCAAGGCCAAAGGGGTTGCCGATAGCCAGCGCCCACTGGCCGACCTTAAGCCGATCAGAATCACCAAGCACGGCAACCGGCAGCGGCCCATCAGCTTCAATTTTGATAACCGCTACATCGGTTTTCGGATCAACCCCAATGACTTTGCCGGGGAACACCCGCTGATCCGTTAGACGCACCTTGATCTGCTCTGCACCGGAAACCACATGCTCGTTAGTCAGGATATAGCCATCTTCGCTGAGGATGAATCCCGAGCCAAGGCTGCGCTCGCGCTGCTGCGCAGGCGGCTGCCGGAAAAAATCGCCGAAGAATTCCTCGAACAGCGGACTGAGGCGATCGACCATTCGCACTCGCTCGGCACGAATATTCACAACTGCCGGAGTCACTTTCTCGGAAACTTCAATAAAAGCTTTCTGCGAGATCAGCAACTCCGGGGCAGGAGCTGCCACTGGAGGCTGAAGCTCTGCCTGCAGGTGGGCCTCCTCCTGCTGATCATTGCAACCGGTAAACAACAGCCAGGGCAGCACCAACAACAAAATTCGGGACAATTTGAAAAAGGGCTTGAACATTTGAAGATAAGCTCCTCAACGACGACACAGCAGTTTAGCGAAAACAAGATCTTATGTCAATCCAGCTTGACCTTGCGGGGACGTTGAACCTGGCAACTCGAACAAGGCAAGTAGCTCCTCATGACCCCCTTGCCAATCAGCCTTAAACTGTTCACCAGGTCGTTTGATACGCCAGGGCGTTAACAGACAGGTCTGCATGCCGACCTGACTGGCGGAGAGATCGTGCAGGGGGTCGTTGCCGACCATCAGACATCGTTCTGCAGGAATTTGCAGTTGTCCCAGAATCTCTTCAAAAAAACGCGGGCTCGGTTTGCAGAAATGCGCTGTTTCATAGGCAGTTATATGGTGAAAGACATGACCATCCAGCTCCCCCCAGGTCAGTCGTGCATCAATAACAACCCGAGGAAAAATCGGGTTGGTTGCCAGAACAACTTTCCAGTTTCTGCCCAGGGACGATTCGATCAGCTGAGATGACAAAGGATGTCCTGTGACCAGGGGGCGCATGCTATCAAGGTCGTTTCGGCAAAACTGCTCAAGACATTTTGCATAGAACATTGGCGATATGGCCAATTCAGATTCCAGCACGTCAAGTAGAACGCTCTCCAACGTCCTGCCGGCATCAGTATTGGCGAACATGGCCGCAACGGCACGGTGTAACGTCCGGGTCGCACCTGCTGGGCTGACTTGAGCGCTCATATATCCTGTCAATCGACGCAGGTAAATCGGCACGAACCGATCCATATCGACATCAATCAGGGTTCCATCTAGATCAAAAAGAACCGCCTGAATATTGTTCAGACTAATCATATTAGAGTGGCTTTACGTAAAAAGGTTGAGGACATACATGATAAGATATCATGACCGGTCAGACAACGACCAGCATACATTTTCATCAGCCTTGACATGCCGGAATTTTTCTTTAACCTTGACTGGAGTCTGTCATCAGAAACTTCAGGAGGAAAACATGGCAAAACGAATTGGCGTTATCTTGTCCGGCTGCGGCGTCTATGACGGCAGCGAAATCCATGAAGCAGTCATCACATTACTGGCCATTGACCGTGCCGGTGCAGAAGCTGTCTGCATGGCCCCGAACATTCCGCAAATGCATGTCATCAACCATCTGTCTGGTGAACCTGCCGCAGACGAATCCCGCAATGTACTGGTTGAATCAGCCCGTATTGCCCGCGGCAACATCAAAGACCTGGCGACTGTCCAGGTTGCGGACATCGATGCCCTTTTGCTTCCCGGCGGCTTTGGAGCAGCAAAGAATCTCTGTGATTTTGCCGTCAAGGGACCTGACTGCGCAGTCAACAGCGATGTCGCCCGCTTGATCAAGGCTATGCATGGCGCAAACAAACCGATCGCCGCGGTCTGCATCGCTCCGGCCGTTCTATCCAAGGTACTCGGCAGCGAAAAAGTATCACACCAGTTGACGATTGGCACTGATGAAGCGACCGCAGAAGCGCTGAGCAAGATGGGTACAGAGCATATCCAGTGTCCCGTCAGGGATTTTGTCATCGACCATAAGAACAAACTGATTTCAAGCCCTGCCTACATGCTTGCAGGAAACATTTCCGAAGCAGCCGAAGGCATTGAAAAAACGGTTAAGGCTCTGATTAAACTGATCGAATGAATAGCGCAGCCTGTCGGACTATCCATGAGCCGGCTGCAAGAAATACTGAGAGACTGATACAAGAATAGCTTGTATCTGGTGACCTGAGAAATTATAGTTGTGACATTGTTACCTTTGTAGCAAAGTTTTTGTTTTTATTCATATTCTGCTTTTTTCAACGACAGGCTTGCCAGAACAGATTCTTACTCTAGAATAGTCATACTGTTTGTCTGACCATCCGGCTAAATGAATCATAGCATTTTAAGGAGTGAATCATGACCAAGTACCGCTGTGTAATCTGTGACTACATCTATGACCCGACTGAAGGCGACCCCGGCAACGGCATTGATCCCGGTACAGCTTTCGATGACCTGCCGGATGACTGGTGCTGCCCCCTCTGCGGTGCTGACAAGAGCAACTTCGAAGCAGCGTAAGCAAATCTTTAACACGCCTGATACTGAAACGTATCGAATTACAAACACTGCATGACTCAGGGCCTGGATCACCAGGACGGCAAAAACGCTGTTGCTGAAGGGTTAATCTGCCAATTCACCGAGATTCCGCAACGATCCTTACCAGGCAGCCACAATGATAACTCGACCACCACGCAAACCTGACTGGCTCAAGGTTCGTTTTCCTGCCGGGCCCAATTACGCACGGATCGATCGCCTGCATCGCGAGCAGGGCCTGCACTCTGTCTGTCGTAGCGCAGCTTGTCCCAACCAGGGTGAATGTTGGGAACAGGGAACCGCCACTTTCATGATCCTGGGCAACCATTGCACCCGGGACTGCCGCTTCTGCAATGTCGCCCATGAGACGCCGCTGGTTGTCGACCAGCAAGAGGCCGACAGGGTCGCCCTGGCCGTTGCAGAGCTTGGCCTGCGCCATGCGGTCATTACTTCCGTGACGCGCGACGATCTTGCCGATGGCGGAGCCGGCCAGTTTGCGGCTGTCACCCGTGCTATTCGTACTCACAGCCCGGAGTGCCGTATCGAATTACTGATCCCTGATTTGCAGGGGAACCACGAGGCCCTGAAGGATATCCTTTTGGCTGGCCCAGAGATTCTCGGACACAATCTGGAAACGGTTCCGCGGCTCTATCCCGTAGCCAGAGCTGGTGCAGTCTACCATCGCTCCCTGAAGCTTCTCGCTGCCGCCAAAGAAATAGACTCTGATATCCCCACCAAATCAGGCCTGATGCTTGGCATGGGAGAAACGTTTGCTGAAGTCCTTGCTGTGATGAAAGATCTTCACCTGGCCGGCTGCAGCATGCTGACTTTGGGACAATATCTGCAACCGACACGCAATCACCTTCCCGTAACCCGGTATATCGATCCGGATGAATTCAGCGAGTTGCGCCAAAAAGGGCTGCAACTCGGTATCGCTCATATCGAGGCCGGCCCCCTGGTGCGTTCTTCATATCATGCTGCAGAGCAGTTCAAGGGGAATCACGATGATCAATCCTGATTTTATTTACGAAACCATCATCCTCGGTTCGGGACCTGCTGGTCTGACAGCGGCAATCTATGCAGCGCGCAGCCGCTGCTGCCCGCTATTAATCAGCGGTATTCAACCGGGCGGGCAACTGACGACGACAACAGCAATCGACAATTATCCCGGTTTTCCGGAAGGGATAGATGGTCCTGAACTGATGGCCAAGATACGCCAACAGGCTGAACGCTTCGGCACGCAGTTCATCGAGGGAGAGGTGACAAAAGTCGACTTTCAGGAGCGCCCGTTTCGCGTCTGGATCGGCGAGGACCTTTATCGCTGCCTGTCACTGATCATCTCCACCGGAGCCTCGCCCAAACTGCTCGGCCTGGGCAATGAAGAGTCCCTCTATGGGCGGGGGGTTTCCGTGTGCGCAACTTGCGATGGTTTCTTTTATCGTGATCGTGAAGTCGTCGTAGTCGGCGGCGGCGATACCGCCATGGAGGAAGCCGTCTTTCTAACCCGTTTTGCCAAACAGGTAACAGTGGTCCATCGCCGCAATTCGTTGCGGGCAACTCCAATTCTTGCGGATCGGGCCCTGACCAATAAAGCGATCCGTTTCAAATGGGATTCCGTATTGACGGAAATCATCGCCGATACCAATGGCGTTACCGGAGTCCGCATCAAGAATATCAACACGGAGGAAGAATTGGAGTTGTCCTGTGACGGCGTTTTTATCGCCATCGGCCATCAACCGAATACATCTCTGTTTGTCGACCAACTGGAAATGGACGTTGAAGGTCATATCCTCACCCGAAACGGCACAGGAACCAACATTCCCGGAGTCTTTGCCGCCGGCGACGTACAGGACCGGCAGTTCCGGCAGGCCGTGACAGCTGCCGGGACCGGTTGCATGGCGGCAATTCAGGCAGAACGTTTTCTCGATGATCTTCCTTATGATCCGAGCCTCTCCTGCCAGAAGGGCATCTGCAAGCCTAAGGGTTAGCTTCCCGTCTGCCTGATTGGCAGCCCTTGATATACTTTGCGGAGTTTTGAGCCAATACTGATTGTTATCAACAGGGATATCGATGAGCATTTCCGGAAATGTCAGCCCACAGTGGCTGGAAGCACAATATCAGCTGTGGCAATCGGAGCCGGACCAGGTTTCTCCTGACTGGCAGACCTTTTTTGAGGGCTTCGATCTGGCCCGACAAGCACCGACAACCGATCGTGAGTTGGCCGCTAAAAATTCAGCTGTCGATTCCCTGATCTATCGTTACAGGGACCTTGGGCATTTACAGGCCGACACCGACCCGCTTTCTCCCGACCAGCCCAGCCATGCGCAACTGAATCTCGAAACATTTGGTCTCTCTGAATCAGATTTGGATCGGACTTTCTATCCGCTCCGCTTCCCAAAACAAAGCGTCACTCTTCGCGAAATCATTGCTCTGCTTGAGGAGACCTATTGCCGCACAATCGGCGTAGAGTTCATGCATATTCAGGATCCGGCCAAACGGGACTGGCTGAAACAGCGCATGGAAGAGAAACGCAACCGTCCGGATTTCGGGCGAGAAGAACAACTTCACACCCTCGTAAAGCTCCAGGAAGCCGCCCTTTTCGAGACATTTCTGCATCGCAAGTTTCTCGGTCAGAAACGTTTCTCTCTCGAGGGAGGTGAAGTCATCATTCCCTTGCTCGACAGCCTGCTCAATCAGGCAGCACAAAGAGGAATTGAAGATCTGGTCATGGGGATGTCCCATCGCGGCAGACTCAACGTGCTGGCCAACATCTTCAATAAACCGCTGGAGAATACCTTTGCTGAATTCCATGACAATCTTGAACTGGCTTTCGTGGGCGAAGGCGATGTGAAATACCATCAGGGTTATTCTGCGGATATTGAGCTCTCTTCCGGTCGCAACATTCATCTCAGCCTGGCTGCCAACCCAAGCCACCTGGAGGCAGTCGATCCGGTCGTGATCGGCAAATGTCGGGCGCGTCACGTCGCTCACGGACCCGGCGGTACCAAGAAGGTCCTGCCGGT
>JAGXHL010000035.1 GCA_024636215.1 Deltaproteobacteria bacterium | reverse complement strand
CTGTTCCCATCTCGAACACAGAAGTTAAGCCCTACTGCGCCGATGATACTGCATGGGCAACTGTGTGGGAAAGTAGGTCGCCGCCGAAATTATTCAGAAAAGCCCCGCTTCATTTGAAGCGGGGCTTTTTGCTTTGTGTGAAATCTATATCTATTCAAGCGACATGGAACAGCACATGGCTGTCTCATTTTGTCGTTTATGTTTTTTTCAACTCAATCCTGTATGTCTTGATCTTGCGGTGCAGGTTAGAGCGCTCAACTTCTATCGCCTCCGCGGTACGTGAAATATTCCATTCATTCTCTTCTAGTTTCTGTATCAGGAACTCTCTCTCAAACTCCTCCTTGGCGTTGCGGAAGGTCGCTGCGGCAATATGAAGTGCGCCTTGCTCCTTTTCTGAACTCTCTTTCTTATCGCAAACTGATTGTGGCAACTGATTTTTTGTGATGGTATTGCCGGGTGACATGATAACCAGTCTTTCAATCAGGTTCTTAAGCTCACGGACATTCCCGGGCCATGAGTAGTTTGTAATGGCCTGTATGGCTTCTTCATCCAGAGTTTTTGTCTCGCGACTCTCCTTGCTGCAGAAATATTCCAGGAAATGCGTTGCCAGTTGAGGGATGTCTGCTTTTCTCTCTCGCAGAGGTGGTACACAAAAAGGAATGACATTCAGTCGGTAGTAGAGGTCCTCACGGAACCTGCCGTCGGCTATCTCTTTTTCAAGGTCCTTATTGGTTGCCGCAATAACACGTACATCAACCTCAATAGTTTTGTTGCCGCCGACTCTTTCAAATTTATGCTCTTGCAGAATGCGAAGGACCTTGGCCTGGGTCTTAAGGCTCATGTCGCCAATTTCGTCAAGAAACAGAGTGCCCTTGTGGGCCTGGTCAAATTTGCCACGGCGCTGCGTGGTTGCTCCGGTGAAGGATCCCTTCTCGTGGCCGAAGAGTTCTGATTCGATAAGCTCTTCCGGTATCGCAGCACAGTTCACCTCTACAAACGGGTAGCCTCGACGGTGCGAGTTTTGATGAATTGCACGCGCGACCAGTTCTTTGCCTGTACCGTTTTCCCCTGTAATCAAAACCCAACCAGAGGTTGGCGCCGCGATCTCTATCTGTTTTTTTAGCTCCTGGATCGGTTTGCTGTCACCGATCATTTCGTGCTCTTTCCCCATTCTGGCTTTGAGCTCACGGTTCTCTTCAACAAGTTGGCCGACTTTGGCAGCATTTTGAATGGAAAGCAGTACTTTTTCCAGTGAAAGTGGCTTTTCAATGAAATCGTAAGCGCCAAGCTTGGTGGCTTTGACCGCAGTTTCGATAGTGCCATGGCCACTCATCATGATAACCAGCAGATCTGGATATATGTCGCGGATTCTGGTCAGGGTTTCCATGCCGTCCATCCCCGGCATCCATATATCGAGAAGAACCAGGTCAGGCTTTTCATCACTGACACGTTCTATTGCACGTTCACCGCTTTCAACAGAAACAGGTTGAAATCCTTCATCCTGCAAAATCCCTGTCAGGCTTTCGCGAATACTTATCTCATCATCAACGATCAGAATTGATTGCATGTTTCCTCTATAGGTTGTTTGGTAGATTTATGCTTGTGTGACTTCCGAACTAACCGGCAATTCAACGATAAAGTGCGTGCCGTGTGGTTCGTTGTCTCTTACCCGGATATATCCATTATGGTCTGAAATGATTGTGGAGACAATAGCCAGCCCAAGGCCGGTACCCGACTTCTTGGTAGAAAAGTACGGCTCAAAGAGTCTGGGTTTGTCTTCAGCGGGAATGCCACAGCCGTTATCGCTGACTTTAAGGGTGGCAATTCCCAGGTCCTTGTTGTATGAAGATTTAACAATGATCTGACCCTTGCCGTTGACGGCCGAAACCGCATTGTCGAGGAGGTTAATCGCGACCCGCTTGATCTGTTCGCGGTCGAGATTGAAGGCTGGCAATTCCCGGTCTGTTTGCAGTTGAAACTGAATTTCCTTGTGGCCTTCCTGGAAAAGGACCAAGGCTTCATTGAGTACGTCATTGAGGTTGTTTAGACTGGGATTACTGGCCGGCATGCGGGCAAAGCTGGAAAACTCGTTGACCAGATTCTTCAGATCGTCAACCTGTTTGATGATCATCCTGGTACATTCGTCAAAAACGACGTCATCTGGGCTGAAACGATCAAGGTAACGGCGTCTGAGGCGTTGTGCCGAGAGTTGAATCGGTGTGAGCGGGTTCTTGATTTCGTGGGCAATTCTGCGCGCAACTTCACGCCAGGCCGCCATGCGCTGTGCTTTGAGTAATTGTGTCAAATCGTCAAAAACCACAACTGTCCCCATAAACACATTATTTTCATCTTTTAAGGTGGTGACATTGACGAGCAGGACGATCTTGGTATCACCTGCTGGTAGTGACACCTGCTTACGTATCGAATCTTTTCCGGAGCTAATCAGCTCCTTGAGGATACCTTTGATCATCGGTTGGTAATCAGGGGTGATGATGTCTCGGAAATTACGTCCGATGATTTTCTGCGTCTTTAGACCGAGAAGCTTTTCAGCCGATTTGTTAATGGTTGTAATGTGACCCTGGCTGTCGATGGATATGACTCCGGCGGTGACATTCGCCAGGACGATTTCCATGTAACGTCGCCTTTGCTCGAGTTCAAAGTTTGAAGCCTGTAGCTCAAAATTGGCCTTGTTAATCGCTTTCTGCCCTTTGCGCAGGTCGGCAGTCATAGTGTTGAATGCTTCGACCAGGGAACCGACTTCATCCTGACTGTAACTGTCCAGGGTCACGTTCAAGTCGCCTGAGGCCACCCGGTTGGTTGCTACGGCCAATTCCTGAATCGGTTCGGTAATGCCTCGTGCCAGATGGAAACCGACCCAGGTTGAAAGGAAAATGATGACCAGGGCAATGAGCAGCAGGAACAGGATGTAGCCTTTTTGAATTTTGCCCTTGAGGAGCTTGGTTGATTTGTACTGTTCGAAGGAATTGCTGATCTCCTTCATCTTGTTGACCAGAGAATAGGGGACGTAATAGTTGACGACCACGACTCCGACGACGTCATCCGGATTCCAGTTGGAGTAGACCGGGACGATTCCTCGGATCAGATCAGCGCGGCCGATTGGGCTGATCCGGGTAAAGCGGTTACCCTGCAGGGCTTCACGAATACTGTCAGAACCAGGGTCCGTGAATTCTGCGGCAGGAACACTCGGGTTGACTGCACGGACAAGCTCTTCCAGAGTTGCAGAAAAAACCTCAACAATGCCGAGGTTGTATTCTTTTTGCTTCTGATGAATCAACTTCTCAAGGACTGGAAGATTATCTTCATTCAGTAGTTTTTGTTCCTTGATGATCAGGGTGATCTGTTCTGCATAGTAGAGAGCATTGCTGGCGGAGTTTTTGTAATAGGTTTGAGCAACCTCGAGTGATTCTTGGAGAGATGACTCTATTTGACTGTTAAACCAGTTCTCAATCGAGTTGGTTATAAAGCCGGCAGAGACAAAAAAGAGCAGCATCGTTGGGATCAGAGAGAGGGCGATAAAGGCAAGCACCAGCTTGCTTCTTAACTTTGCACCTGGTATGCCCCGCCTTCGTTCCAGCAATAATTTGAATATGTTACGCAAAACCAGGAAGAGGCAGAAAATGATCAGAAGGATGTTAATGTTGATCAGCGCCAGAACCAGAATGTTTCCGGAGAGGGGGATTTCAGTCGTGAGGTCGAAGAGGCGCCCCTGATAGCGCAGAGATAAGGCGACCAGCCCGACGATCACCACCACGATTAACCATTCGCGACGGCGTTTGCGAGCTTCAGTCTTTGTGGTGTTCAATGTCTTGGCAGTCTTTGTTGTCGGCATGAGAAAGTTCTGTCTTCCCCGAATTTTATGCGTAAAAGACTCCTTATGCAAGCCTCAACTGCTATCGTCTTCTTTCTCTCGATTCTCTTGATTCTGTTGACTTCGATCTCATGCTCATCATCAGAGGTCGTACTGGTTGGGTCACTGGAGTTCAAACAAAAAAGGCAGCCGTTCTGGCTGCCTTTTTTGCAATGGCTCTGAATCTGTTATGCTTTGGAAAAAGCCAAGTCGCTCGCAAAAGTCTGTGTGGACATCTGTAAAGCTTGCTCAACATCAGCCTCACTGAATTCGAGCAACTGCCAGCTATCCGGTGTATCGAGAAGCTTCTCAACCAATTGATGGTTGATGTCGTGGCCTGCTTTGAACGCACGCACGTGTCCGAGGATCGGATATCCGATCAGGCTCAGATCGCCAATTGCGTCCAGAATTTTGTGACGGACAAACTCATCCTGAAAGCGCAGCCCCTCCGGATTAAGAATGCGCTCATTATCAACCACTATGGCATTCTCCAGAGAACCACCGCGTGCGAGTCCCGCCGCTTTCAGCATTTCAACGTCTTTAAGAAAGCCAAAGGTTCGTGCTGGAGCGAGATCTCTGCGAAATAAGGATGAAGAGACCTTGACCGAACGCTGCTGCAGCGCGATGCACGGATGTTGAAAGGCAATATCAAAGGTGATGCGGAAGAAGCGGGAAGGGATGATGCTGACGCGTTTCTCGCCGTCGATGACCGAGACGGGTTTGCGGATAGCCAGAAATTTACGACTTTGATGGTGGCGACGTTGGCCGGCTTCTTCAATGATCGAAGCAAAGGGCGCTGCACTACCATCCATAATTGGGACTTCGGGACCATCGATATCAATGTGCAGGTTGTCTACACCATAGGCGGCCAAAGCTGCAAGCAAATGCTCAACAGTGGAGATGCGGACATCTGCCTTGCCAATGACTGTCGCCATGCGAGTGTCAACGACGTTGGCTGAAGTTGCTTCGATCGTCACCGTGTGCTCGCTGAACTTACGATGGAAAACGATTCCTGTACCGGCCTCTGCGGGGCGCAGTGTCATGTTTATGCGCTGTCCGGTGTGCAGGCCGATGCCGGATATGGCAGTCGGGCGTTCAATTGTGGTTTGGCAGATCATGTTCATCAACTTCTGTCCTTAGGTCTATCGTAATTTAAGACATAAGAAACACATGCAATAGTCTTGCCAACGAATATATCTATGAAAACATATGAAATAACGAACGAAAATGTATTGAGGTGGAAAGACTGCAGTGATGGTGAGGTGTTTTTGTTGCAACGGGTGTGTCGTTAAAACCACAGATTGCAACTGTGCTTATCCACCTGAGTGTCCCGTGCGGTTAATTCGTTTTCGTCCGGAAACGGCACTTTTGCGTTACGGCTAGAGCCGTCCTGAGCGCAGAATACCGACGGCCAGCCAGAGGCCGAGGAATCCGGCTATTGAATAACCCAAAAGCCCCAGTAGCGGGAAACCCAGAATCATTGGGCCTTTATCAATTTGCATGACCAGGGAGGAACCGACAATCAGGGCGCCGATGACTACAGCAAAAGAGACTCTGTTACTGGAACGATCAAGGTCGGTCACCAGTTTCTCAAGTCCGCGATGCTCCAGGTCAATTTTAAACTTATTGCGATTGAGACGGTTAATGAATTCTTTGACGTCGTGAGGCAGGTTCTTTGCCAGAGCCGTGTAGTCCTGGATGATGCGGCCTGCCTGCTCGCTGATGTTCTTCGGGCTGAAGCGTTCCAAAACAAGTTTGTTCACGTAAGGGCGCATATGTTTGAGCATGTTGAAGTCCGGATCCAACTGACGGCCAACCCCTTCCATAATCACCAACGCCTTGGCTAAGATCATGAAATCAGCAGGAAAGTGAATACGATGTTGAGTGAGAATCTCGATAAATTCCGAGAGAAGTTTACCGACCTTGATATCTTGCAGAAGGATATCGTAGTAATCCTCGATAAATTCGTGCAAGTCTCGTCTGAGATTTTTCAGATCGGAATCGTCTGTTAACTCACCCGAATAGAGGAGCTGCGAAATAATTCGGTCAACGTCTCTGTTGAGAAGTGCTTGAAGAAGATCAATCAGTTGGTCCTTGAGGTCCTGGCCGAGTCGACCGACCATACCGTAGTCCAGCATGCAAATGACCTGACCCGGGAGTATGAATACGTTCCCCGGGTGCGGGTCGGCATGAAAAAGCCCAAAATCAAGAACCTGCTTCAGGAAAGCATCGGCGCCTCGCCTGGCAATTTCCTTAAGGTCGTAACCTTGTTCAGTCAATTCTTGGAGTGCCGAGATTTTTATCCCGTCAACGTATTCCATCGTCAGGACGCTGTCTCCCGTATGTTCCCAGAAGATTTTCGGGGTATAAATCGTTTCACTTTGGGAAAAGTTGACGGCAAAGCGATCCACGGTCCGCCCTTCGCGGGTAAAGTTCAACTCCCTCATGATGCTGCGACGGAATTCCTTGACCAGGCCGACAGGATCATAGAGAGCTACTGCCGGAACGTGTTGTTCAATGAGGTAGGCCAACCCCATGAGAACGTCAATGTCCGTTTCAACGATCTTTACAATGCCGGGACGACGAACTTTAAGCACCACCTGTTCGCCACTTTTCAATGTGCCGCGATGGACCTGTGCAATGCTGGCCGCTGCCAGGGGCTCACTGGAAAATTCAGCAAAGAGTTCTTGAGCGGGGTAGCCCAACTCCTTCTGGATCTGGGCGTTGATCTCTTCAATATTAACCGCCGGAACCTTGTCCTGAAGTTTACTGAACTCCTCAATGTATTCTTTCCCCAGAACATCGGGCCGAGTTGAGAGCAGTTGACCGAGCTTGATAAAGGTCGGCCCGAGTTCTTCCATCACCAGACGCAGTCGCTGCGACTGGCTGAGCCGTTCCAGATCTTTCGGAATCTTGTCGAAGGTGACAATACGCTTGCCGAGTTCAAGGTAGTAGTCGATGTTAAGCTGTTCGACAAAATGGCCAAAGCCATACTTGATCAGAACGCCCAGAATGGTTCTGTAGCGCCGGATGGTCCGGATATTGCGATTAACACGCAGGATGGGCAGCATATTGGTTTCAGTTCTGTGATGCGTTGACCATTTTTTCCAGTTGAGCCACTTTCTTCTTCAGCTTGTCAAACTCCGCTTCAGTGACAACCCCCATGCGATCGCAGGTCTTTTTGACCTCTTCTCGAGCCTCTTCCATCAACTTTTCCTGGTTTTTCGCGGCAGCGTCCTGAATTTTCTGCAAAAATTCTTTGCCTTCCTCCTCACTGATATTCATCTTCACCCGGAGTTCCTGAAGCAGTTCTTCGGCTTTTTTCTGTGTCAGGGTCATAGCGCCAACTGCAGTCAACAGGGTTTTCTCAAACAGTTCGATCATGGTTGCCTCCTTAAAGTTGTGTTGAAATGAAATAGTTATATCAACATGTTAGCAGGGGTTGAAAGGCTTTCAAGCCGGATGAAGAAGATATTCGATTTCAGACAAAGCTGCTCTTGCTGAAGATTCGCCTGCGGCAATAATCTCTTCAGCACGATGAAATTCGAGCAGTGAGATTCCGTTGAGCATCGGCCTGATTATCAAATCCTGTGGATTTTGACCAATGTGCAGTTCATTAATCAGGTTTTCCATGATAGCAACACTCTGTGCGCAGACGCGGAATATGTTCGGTGCTTTCAACTGCTCCGTGTCTTCTTTCGGTGATGTTTCTGGTTCTTGCCCCAGAGCAGAGCGGAAGGCCTGTTCAATGCTTCGGGCACTGAAGAGTTTGCCCCAGAGGCTGATGCTTTTTGCGTGGCCGTGCCTGCCGGGGAGAAAAGTTTCCGGTGCTTGTTTCTTAACTGCGGGGATGGTGCAGACGCCGATAATTTTTTCTGCCCCGAGATTACGGGCAACGTTGGTCGGGATTGGATTACAGAGGCCGCCATCGACCAGAAATCTTTGTCCGAAGCGAACTGGCGAAAAGATTCCCGGAAAGGCCAGACTGGCCTGCAATGCTTCGAGCAGGTCGCCTTGTTTGATGATGATTGCTTCACCGGTATTGATGTCGGTTGCTGTGACCGCCAGAGGTTGCTGCAGGTCCTCGAACTCTCTGGCCGGAAGAAGCTCGGCAATGAAGGCGACCAGTTTCCTGCTGTCTGTCAGGCTTGAGGTTGGTAAGACAGGATCAAGCAGACTTGCCATTTTTCGCCAATCAATGGTCAGTGCAACCTCCTCCATCTGTGCGACCGGCACCCCGGCAGCGTACATGGCTCCAATCAGTGCCCCCATGGAGGTCCCGGTTATAATGTTGATCGGGATCCTGGCTTCTTCGAGCACTTTGAGGACGCCGATGTGGGCCAGGCCTCTGGCTGCACCGCTGCCGAGAGCCAAGCCTAGCTTTGGAGGTGAAGCGATGTGCATAGCGTCTCCGATTGCTTTTTGGGGAGTCTGCTGCTTAGCGTCTGAATAGCCATAAAAGTAACGAGAGTAGCAGAGAAATCAGGAGGCAGGTCCCCAACGGGAAGAAGAAAGAGAAGTCTTCTCGTTCTATACGAATGTCGCCGGGCAGTTTGCCGAGGAATTTGAGCTTCTCACCGTAACTCAGAAACAGTCCGATGCCAACCAACAGCAAACCTGAAAGGGTCAATATTCTACCAAGCTCATTACCCATCAGTTGCTACTGCAGGGATGATATCGATCCTTTTCCGAATAGATACATCCACAATATTGCTGCCGATAAAGACCCATTGCCCTGGATGTTTTGATTCCTTCTTGCCAGCCGATCCGGTAGTCCTCGTAAAGAAATTCTATGCCGTAATGTTGGGCCAATTCTTGGCCCATTTTACGGATCATCTCATGGTTTTGGTAACGGGAATAAAGAAGACTGGTTGTGAAAGCATCATAGCCGGAGTCCGCTGCGAACTCAGCGGCTTGTTTGAGCCGTGACTGGTAACAGTAGGTACAGCGAGTGGTCGGCTCCGACGCCACCTGAGAAAGAAAATCCTCCAGCAGGTATTCGTCTTTGTAGATGACCTGAAGCTCACTGGCTGAGGCATAGTCGACAACCGTTTCAAGGCGTCGGCGATACTCCTGATAGGGATGGATATTGTGATTGAAGAAGTAGCCCGTTACCAGGTGTCCGGCTTCGCGTAAGAGACGAACGGGATAGATCGCACAGTTGGCACAACAGATATGGAGCAAGACGTTCATAGACAAAGACCTCTTTATGGATAGAATACCCGAGCCATTGTAATATGGTTTGTCAAAAAAGGCCAGAAACAGCCTCATACAAGATGAAATGAGTTTGAATGGCCGTTCGTATTTCCAACATGAAATGAATCTGAACAACAGTCGCGGGAATATGTAGTCTGTAGTACAGGTTAGGTATAGATATCCTTGTACACCTTTTCCGGAGGCAACCCCTGCTGCTGCCAGATGCGTTCTGCCAGTTTGATGGCTTGTTGACGATGTGGTTCAACCCGTCGGCATTCCCGTATCAGGTTGTCATGTAAACGCTGAAGGTCGGAACGATATTTTTCGACGATATCGGCAAGAATCAGTTCGTCTTCCGGCAAGGAAACTTTTGCTTCGTCAGTGTAAGACGCCAAAATAAGTGCTTCCGCGATGAGCTTTCCGGAGACTTCCAGGGTATGATCTTTTGTGATCGTCTGTAGTGAGATTTTGTCAAAAAATTCTTCTGTGAGTTCCAGCACACCGCTTAACCTGTACTCTTTCAGTTGCGGTCGATAGAGGTTCATCAGATAGTGCTCCGGGAAGCGTGGCCTGCCGTCTTCGAAGACTTTGTTGGTAATCTTCTTTAACGGTGCGTTGCTGCGGCGACGAGATCTGGAGCTTCCTGCATGATCCAGGATTGTTCCCTCTTCGAGCACAGGGGTCGGCCCGAATATGCTTGTAAACTCTCTTTCCAAAAGTTCCGGTTCAGGGATCACCGCCGTCTCGGGCGAGCCGATCAGGCACAGGTCTGCGAGGACCTCTCTCGCAGGAAGGGGGACGCCGTAGTTGCTCACGACCACTGCCAGGTGGTCGTACCCTGGTGTTGGCGCCTGGCCGCTGCAGAGCTCCCAGAGATATCTGCCGATTCTGGTTTGCAGAAAGATATATACTCCCCACGTCAAAGGTTCGCTTTCGTCCGTCCAGTCAGGGCTGGCTCCAGCAATTTTTTTATTGCACAAGAGCTCCAAAACTGATTCGTCGGCTCTCAGCCAGACCTGGGTTGTTCCCGGCATGGGCATCGGTGTTGATGCCAACGGCAGTTCATGAATCTGGTTGCTGCGATGGATTTTGACGCTGCATATTTCTTGTGTGGACTGAATAAAACGAAAGGTTTGTTCCCCGGCTCCGGCTATGGAAAGTTCGGCAAGTTGATAATTCTTAAACAGGGCAGCCCAAAGTATTTCAATGCCGGGGGCCTGGTGCCAGCCTGCGGGCAATTGCAAGGAAATCTCTTCAGAAACCAGACCCGCCAGATAGAGTGCGTCCCATAGCCATTCAGGGGTGTCCCTCGGCAGGTCGAAGCGCCGGCTGGGCCAAACCTGACGTAGCAGCATCAGGCGTGAATCGCGCTCCTTGCGATCAAGAGGAGCGTTCTCTTTTAAAACCGCCAGGGCTTTTGTCGGTCTCTGAGCGGTATTCAATGATTGCAAGTTCTCAGCGTAAAAATACTCTTCGCTCCGCTCTGCAAGGGAGATTTTGAAAGCCCAGCCGGCAAGGTAGGCGCGCGGAGCAACCAATGAGCAGGGGGCTGCAGATTGTGAGCGATGACAGTTAACATGAAGTGTGGCTGTTTCTGTTGACCATGGCAGTTGCGGCGAACCGAGTTCGAAACGGTGCGCTGTTTCATTGATTAAGAGGTTGACCATGGTTTCTGCATGAGGGTTGTCTTGAGGCCAGCCCAATTGCCTCAGCCTGCCAGCCAGGTGGTGAAGCCGTACGGCGTCATCTTCAGGCAGTGGTGGTTCACCCTCCTGTATAGCGAACCATGGATGCTGGCCTTTGGACAGGTCAGCCAAGGCATAGTTGATGGCAAACTCGAGCCTGTCAGGTTGTAACCCTGGAGGGAGGCGTTTTTGCTGCAGCAGAAAAAGCAGCCGCCATAAAGACATCCAGGCTTTTTCGCGAGGAGCCAGCTCAACCCAGGCATCATTCTCTGTTCTGCCTGCCGTCAGGCGGGCACTGATTGTCAGGCCTGGAGTCAGTTCCTGCAAATTTCGTAGACAGAGGTTGGCAAAATAATACTCTGAATAGGACGCTGTTGGAGCTGCACTGGTGACGGTCACGACTTTGAGTCGTTCCAGGAGGTCGTCGAGAGTCTGCTGAAAATCGTCCGGGGTGATGCGATTGGCTGGGGGCAGGTGGAAGTCATCAAGCAGGGTTGCCTCACTGTGAGAAACGCTCCAGATCGAGACCTCTCGAGCCGCCCAGGTGGTGAAGTGACCGAGGCCGAGGGCGTTGGCCAGAGAAACACCTTCGCTGAGGACCTGGTCGCTGACCACATCCGGCAACAAGATTATGCTCCCGGCCAGCTGACTGTCACGGTTGATCCAGATGACCAGGTCCGGAGTCAGTCGTCCCTGGTCGGTCAGAGTCCTGGGGCAGAGTTCCAGACGTTGAAAGGGCAGGCGCTGGGATTCAAGACGCGTTTCAATCCAGGAGGCCAGTTGCTGGCGAAACTGTTGCAGCAGGCTTGGGTCCATGCTCAATCTCTAAAAGTGGGGCAGTGAAAATAAAAAGGGCCGTCACCATGACGGCCCTCGGGGTGTGTCAGCAGGGCTAGTTGCTTGCATCACCCCCCACAGACCGAAGCTATCACAAGCTTTGGTCGTGTGACAAAGAAAATTCAACGAAGAAGGGTTCTTTTATGTGAAAAGACTGCCCGGCTGCGCTACTGCTCCTGGCGTGCGCCCCAGGTGAGAATATGCCAGATGAGTCGCGATCCTGCCACGGGGAGTGCGATTGAGGAACCCCTGCTGTAGAAGATAGGGCTCAATGACATCCTCGATGGTATCCTTCTCTTCTCCGATTGCGGCGGCCAATGTGTCCAGCCCCACAGGTCCACCGCTGAATTTGTCAATGATGGTTTCGAGCAGAAGCCTGTCCATCTGGTCAAACCCCCGCTTGTCGACTTCCAGCCTTGCCAGGGCCAGGTCTGCTAATCCCAGGCTGATTGTGCCATCGCCATCGACTTCGGCAAAATCCCGGACCCGGCGCAACAGGCGGTTGGCGATACGGGGCGTCCCCCGGCTACGGCGAGCGATCTCTTCGGATCCTGAGGCATCGATCCGCACTCCCAGAATCCCTGCGCTGCGTGAAACAATGGTCGACAACTCGTCGTGGGTATAGAATTCAAGACGGCTCAAAACACCGAAGCGGTCCCGCAGAGGAGAAGAGAGCAGACCGGCGCGGGTTGTTGCCCCGACCAGGGTGAAGCGGGGGATGTCGAGCTTGATGGTACGGGCCGAGGGCCCCTGGCCTATCATGATATCGAGCTGGTAGTCTTCCATCGCCGGGTAAAGGATCTCTTCTACTACAGGGGATAGACGGTGAATCTCATCGATGAAGAGAACATCTCCCGGTTCCAGATTGGTCAGTACGGCTGCCAGATCACCCGGTTTTTCGATGACCGGGCCAGATGTGCTCTTGATATTAACCCCCATCTCTGCAGCAATGATGTGGGCCAATGTGGTTTTTCCCAGCCCCGGGGGGCCATAGAAGAGAACGTGATCAAGAGATTCCCCTCGACCTTTTGCTGCGCCGATGAAAACCTTGAGATTCTCCTTGGCTTTACTCTGGCCGACATATTCGGTGAGGACCTTCGGCCGTAGGGACAGGTCAAAGGAACCGTCGTCTCCACAGGTGGCCGCTGTTATCATTCGATCTTCCATAGTTTTTAACTGGTGAAAGTCAGCGAATCAGCACTTTCAACGCTCCCTTAAGGGCTTCTTCTATTGTCAGGCCGGGTGCCAGTTCCATTGCCTCCAGGACTTTACGGGCCTGGTTCTCTTTGTAGCCGAGATTGGTCAATGCAGAAATAACGTCGTTGACAATATCTCCTGAAGAGCAGGTATTTGACATAGTGGCCTCCTCTTCAGGGAGGTTCTCTACAGGACCGACCTTATCTTTTAACTCAAGAACCAACCGTTCAGCTGTTTTCTTGCCGATCCCCGGCAAACTGGAGAGTCGCTTGATATCTCCGGCCGCAAGCGCTCTTTTGAGGTCTTTTGCCGGGATATGCGAGAGAATGTTGACTGCCAGTTTCGGGCCAATGCCGGAAATACTGATCAAAATACCAAACAGGTTTTTCTCTTCCAGCGAGAGGAAGCCGTAGAGCAGAAGTGCGTCTTCACGGACATGAGTGTGTGTAAAAAGGCTGACTTCTCCGGTCTCCGGCAATGAGTAGAATGTCGAGAGCGGGATAAATAGTCGGTAGCCGACACCGCCAACGTCAATGATCACATGATCGGAAGATTTGTAAGCCAATGTGCCACGAAGCAGTGCTATCATCAAATTTAACCCTCTTTGCCGGCGGGCAGTTTTCTGTTTTTATGTGACTTTAACGTCGAACTGAGTTGATTCCGACCAGTCTTAAGGTACGACTGTTGGCGTGGCAGATAGCAACCGCCAGGGCGTCTGCTGCATCTTCCTGGGCAACTTCCGGTAAATTCAGCAGCGCTTTAACCATGTGTTGAACCTGTTGTTTTGCGGCATGTCCATAACCAACCACGGCACTCTTGACCTGCAGTGCTGAATACTCGTGCACTTCCAGATCGAGGTTGACCGAGGCGATCACCGCAGTGCCCCGGGCATGACCGAGGGTCAGTGCTGCACGCGGGTTTTTGGCCAGAAACACTTGTTCAATAGCCACGGCTTCCGGCGAAAATTCCTTGAGGATCAAGGTCAGCCCGTCATAAATGGCTTTCAATCTGAGTGGCAAAGGCTCGCTACTGCGTGTTCTAACAATGCCGTTGTCGACGTGGCGCAGACGGTTACCTTCGACATCAATAATGCCGTAACCGGTGGTTCCCGTGCCTGGGTCGATTCCTAGAATTCGCATAAGTCCGTGGCGAGTAGCGCGTGGCGCATCGCGGGAAAATTTTAAACCAGATTGATCACGCCACGCGCTACCTGCCACGCGCCACGTTGTCACATGATTTTTGCCAGTTCATCTTCGCTGATATCAAAGTTGGCGTACACATTCTGAACGTCATCATTATCTTCTAGCGCATCCATCAGCTTGAGCATGGTCTCTGCCTGCTTACCTTCAAGTACGACCTGGTTTTGCGGAATCATTGTCGTCTCCGCGGTTTCCCATTGCAGTTCAGCCGCAGCCATGGCTTCTCGAACCGGGATAAAGTCCCCTGGTTCAGTGATGACTTCATAGACATCCCCTTCGTCTTTGACGTCTTCAGCACCTGCTTCCAGTGCGATTTCAAAGATCTGATCGAAATCATTGTCTGCAGAAAAGGAGATCAGGCCTTTGCGGTCGAAGAGAAAAGCAACGGAACCGCTGACGCCCAGGTTGCCGCCATACTTGCTGAAGCAATGACGGACATCGGCGACAGTGCGGGTCCGGTTGTCGGTGAGAAATTCGACGATTAGAGCAACACCGCCGGGGCCGTATCCTTCAAACAGACCTTCCTCGTAATTGACGCCATCGAGATCACCGGTGCCTTTTTTAATGGCCCGGTCTACGTTGTCTTTCGGCATGTTGGCCTGCTTGGCCTTGTCGACGGCTGTACGCAGACGTGGATTGGTGTCCGGATCGCCACCGCCGATGCGAGCTGCGACGGTCAGTTCCTTGATGATCTTGGTAAAAATCTTGCCGCGCTTGGCATCCTGAGCGCCTTTGCGGTGCTTGATATTGGCCCATTTGCTGTGTCCGGCCATGTTGTTACTCCTTTGAAGATTGTGGTCTTGTAAACGCCGGCTTATCCTAGCATAGTTTTCGTCCGGAAACGGTCCTTTTCCACAATCTCTGCGTCAATCGGCGGAATTGATTATGCGGCGTAAAGGACTACGCCTTCGCTCAAATCGTTGATTTCCTTGACCTTGCGAAAAATTGCTCGTTTCCAGATCGAAAACTTCACTGTGTCCATCCGGAGTTTCCAGATAGACACTAGCCAGGGACTTATGGCCGAACAAGCATGAGAAAAGAGAAGCCGACCTTGCGGGCCGGCTTCAATCTGCTGCTATTCCTGAGAACTCTTTAGTGCTCTGAGGGGGTGGTGCGGTATTCGACAACCTTGATGTCGTTTTGCAGGTCTTTAACACCTTCTACCGAACGGGCCTGCTTCTCGGCAGCGCGCTTTTCGGCAGTAGAGTGCAGTTGTCCGGCAAGAGTCACGGTGCCATTCTCGACGCTGATCTCAAGCAGGTAGGCATCGATATTGTCTGATGACAGGATCGCAATCTCAACCCGTTTGCGCAGGATCAGGTCAGTGAGGAGTTTTTTACTGCTCGCCTTGACCCCTTCAAGGTTCTCGTCTTTTATACTTTCACAGATGATCTGAACCGCCTTGTCTTCTGAAAGCCGTTGCGTGTTGATCACCAGATCGTAGTGGACGCTGTCATCCCAGTCCCTGTCGAAATAGTATTTGATAAAGCCGGCTCTCTGCTGGTCGCTTTTCCTTACCAGGTATCGGGCACGATCAGGGTCGAGCCATTCGCGTTCAGCCCAACGCTCGACGCGTTCTTCAAACGGTGCAATGATCCGGGTACGCAGGACACTGTTGATGTCCTTGAGGAGATCCTGACCACCACGCCCGTAAATGACCACGTTGCCTTTCAGGGCCGCTTCGAGAATGATCAGTTCGATCAGGTGCAGATCCAGGAACTGCTTCGAGTCGAGGGTGTCGACGAAATGGGGAGGCTTCTCATCCGCTTGTTCCACGGCTTCAGGGGAGAGACCGTAAGCTGCAGCTGAAGCCATGATCATTTCGCCGTCGACCAGTTGGTAGCCCAGTTTCTCAGCAACTTTGTGGGCAATTGGAATGCCGCCGCTGCCCATTTCTCTGGAAATCGTGATTATTGCCATTAGTCAACCTCAATGCTGTGCGTTGAAAACTTGGGAAATACTATCAACTTGTGAGCTCTCTGACAAGTCCTAAGCCAGTTAATTCTTTATTAGTATTTGGGCTTGTAATCAAAAGTGTGTCGGGCCTCAACAAAACGAATGGTGCGAGTCTTGGAGCGCATAACGATAGAATGGGTTTCCGCACCTCCCGAGAAGTAGCGGGTGCCCCGCAACAGTTCTCCACTCGTTACGCCGGTTGCTGCGAAAACCACATCCCCATTGGCCATCTCGTTGCATTGGTAGACTTTATCGAACTGGTCAATGCCCATCCCTTTGGCTCGCTTACGTTCTTCATCGTTCATAAAGACCAGGCGTCCTTGCATGTCTCCACCCATGCATTTCAAGGCCGCCGCTGCGAGGACTCCTTCCGGAGCTCCACCGATACCGAGCAGCATGTCTACGCCGCTGTCTTCGACTGCTGCAGCGATAGCCGGAGCCACATCGCCATCTGTGATCAGATGGATGCGGGCTCCTGCCTTGCGGATTTCATCAACAATTTTTTCGTGACGAGGACGGTCAAGGATGACGACGGTGAGATCCTCGATATAACATTTTTTTGCATCAGCCACCCTTTGCAGGTTGACCGTCGGTGATGCGTTGATGTCGATGACCCCTTTTGCTGCGCGGCCAACGGCAATCTTCTCCATGTACATGTCAGGAGCGTGCAGGAAGCCACCCCTGGGAGCTATGGCAATTGTAGCGATGGAGCCATTCAGTCCTTTGGCGCAAATGTTGGTTCCTTCAAGGGGGTCGACGGCGATATCGACTTCCTGACCCTTACCACGTCCCAGCTTTTCGCCTATGTAGAGCATGGGTGCTTCATCCATCTCGCCTTCGCCGATGACCACGGTGCCCGAGATCTCCATAGAGTCGAGGGTGTTTCGCATTGCTGCAGTGGCAGCCGCGTCAGCAGCAATCTTGTCGCCTTTGCCAACCCAACGGCCACATGCAAGGGCTGCAGCTTCGGTGACCCTGACCAGTTCAAGTGCAAGATTGCGATCCATCGGCATCCTCCCGGCTTTTTGCGATTGTAATAGAGGTTTGTTGCGAACTCTTTGACTGACGCGCTCTGTAAGGATTTTGCTGGAAACATCCTTGCTGGTTGACAGCGGCAGTCATGATGACATTTTTCATGGTTAAAGACAATTTTTTTTGGGTGGAATAATATTGTTTTTTGAATATAATCATGGGGATTTTTTTGATGAATGGATTTGCCTGTTGTCAGGCTTCCCTGACTCTAGTCACCGGTAACCTTTTTCAGCTATAATAACTCAAACAACAATGTTCTGAATCTAAGCAATGAGGTCTGGTTATGAGATGTAAACCCGTTTTCTACTTTGTTCTAATACTGGTACTGTTGCCACTTTATGCCAACGCCGCGGTCGCGCGCAATTTGTCTCCTCGGGAGGCCTCTGCTATGGTTGGGCAACGCGCTGACCTTTTCCTCCTTGATGTACGTACTTCTGAAGAATATCAGCAGGCCCGGCTGGAAGGGGCCCGCTTAATCCCGATCGATCAGTTTGCCAAGCGTCTGGCAGAAGTCCCCAAGGATCGACCGGTTCTGGTCTACTGTGCTGTTGGCTCACGCAGCGCCCAAGTCGTCAATTACCTGGCCAGGCAAGGCTATCCTGAGATTTACAACTTGTACGGCGGTATTTATTCCTGGGCTCAACAGGGGCTTCCTGTCCTGCAAGGTCGACCTTAGCCGTAGCGAGAGGCGAGTGGCGGCGAAAGTCAAAAGCAAAAACTTTAGCAATGATTGTCTGAGTCGCTATTGTTTTTTCCTGTCTCGGAAGGGTTGAACCATAGCCGTGGCGACTATAGTCTCGACCGAAAAGCAACGTCAGGGCCATGGCCAGGACCAGTCTCAAGGCTATAACAAACATTAACAGGTCAAATCGCATTGTTCTCTCAGCGTGTATTCATGAGAATGATCGTTTTCATGAGCATTGTATGAAAGTCTAACAGATATGCAACGTCCCTTCATCTGGGCCCATCGAGGCGCTTCAAGCTCTGCTCCGGAAAATACCATGGCGGCATTTACCGCTGCGGCTGAACTTGGTGCTGATGGAATTGAACTCGATATTCACCTGTCTCGAGATGGTGTTCCGGTCGTGATTCATGATGAATCTCTGCAGCGAACCACCGACGGACAGGGCCTTGTCTCTGATGCGAACTTGATGCAGTTGCAAGAGCTTGATGCCGGAAGTTGGTTCTCCACTGCGTTTGTCGGGGAATCGATTCCAACTCTTGAAGACGTGCTGTTCTCCTTTGCGGGGCAACTGCATCTGAACCTTGAGTTAAAAGAGTTTGCCGCCGGAGTTGAGGTGTTGAGCCTTTTGGGTCGGTATCCGGGTGCAAAGATCATTCTCTCTTCCTTCGATTATGAGCTCCTGAAACGTTTACGTGCACTCGATGAGGCCCAGCCGTTGGCTGTTCTATTTGAACAAGGCAACTGGCGACAGGCGGTACGGTTTGCTTGTGAGCTGTCTGCCTGTGCATTCCATCCCGCTGTCAACCTGGTGAGTCGCAGCATGGTTGCCGCCTGCAAAGAGTCGGGGCTGCCTGTCTCTGTCTGGACCCTTGATCAGGCTGACCGGGCCAGAAGCCTGGTGAGGATGGGTGTGTCCGGATTCTTCACTAATGATCCAGGCACGCTTCGCTCGCTCCTTTCCGTCCTGTAATCGCCTCTTGTTCTCCAGAATGGACTGCGTTAAACTGCCGTCTCGTAGCAACTCTGGCTTCAAGTCGCAGAGGTTCCCCGGGTCGCCATGCGGCCTTTTTGTTTCGACTCAGGTTTTACAGCCGTTACAGGAAATAAAAGCTTTATGACTCTCCCCGTTCCTCCACAGGACAATCCTACGCTCTTGTCTGTCTTGCTGCACCAGCAGGCCAAGGATTCACATGGCATCAGCTTTGCCGATTTTATGGAGCAGGCCCTCTATCACCCGGAGCATGGTTATTACATGACCCGGCGCGATCGGATCGGCAAGGCCGGCGACTTTTTTACTTCCAGTAGTGTCAACGCGCTCTTCGGCCGTCTTGTTGCACGACAGTTGCAGCAGATGTTCACTCTGCTTGGCGGAGGCGCTTTTCAGGTTGTCGAGCAGGGGGCCGGAGAAGGACATCTGGCCCAGGATATACTTGATGCCATCATAGAGGAGGCCCCGGAGCTTTATGCGCGGTTGAGTTACACTCTGGTTGAGGTCAGCCAGGACAACCGTCAACGTCAGGAGAAGAACCTTGCAAGCCACATCGAGAAAGTTTCCTGGTGTATTGATGACAATTGGTCGATCACTTCAGGTTGTTTTCTTTCCAATGAGCTGGTGGATGCCTTTCCCGTGCATCTTGTAGAAAAGCATGACGGACAAATCCAGGAAGTTTTTGTAACTGCGAACGAAGAGGCTTTCGTTGAAGATTTGCGAAAACCGGTCGAGCCAGGTGTGAGTGAATATTTCAGCTGGCTCGGTTCTTCCCCTGTCGAAGGCAACCGTGCCGAGGCCAACCTTGTCGCTCCTGAATGGATGCGCCAGGTTGGCCGGCGGATTGAACGAGGTTTTGCGATAACCATAGATTACGGTTACCCGGTTGAAGAACTCTATGCCCCCTGCCGCAGAGCAGGAACCTTGATGTGCTACCATCGTCATCAGGCGGATGATAACCCTTACGACCTCGTGGGTGAGAAAGATATCACCGCGCACGTTGATTTTACTGCTTTACAGAAAGCCGGTAGCGAAGTGGGGCTGGATACGCTCTGGTTCGGTGAGCAGTATCGCTTCTTGCTGGCTCTCGGCTTCTTTGAAGAACTGGTCAGGCTGGAAGCGGTCGCGACGGATGAAAAGGAGGCCCGCGCCTTGCGACTGACTTTGAAAAACTTGATCATGCCGGAGGCGGGAATGGGAGAAACTTTCAAGGTTCTCGTGCAGGGGAAGAATGTTGGTGCCCCGCAACTGTGCTGTAGTCGCGCAATCGCTGCGATTCCGTTTGGCTGATCAGCAACGACGAGGCGTCAGTCCGTCATAAAACTCTCTTTGCTCCCGTCGCTATGAAATATGCGCCCATTCTGTTAAAATGGAGCTGTTCCGGATTCACGGAACGGTGTAAAGCAGCTATTCTGCGCCCTAAAATAAAAGATTAAGGAGAATAATTCGATGAAAGACAAGGTCCAAGAAGTCCTTGAGTTGGTTCGTCCTGCTTTGCAGGCTGATGGTGGCGATGTTGAGTTGGTTGATGTCACCGATGACGGTATTGTCAGCGTTAGGCTGACCGGTGCCTGTGGTTCCTGTCCTATGTCAACCATGACACTGAAGATGGGGATCGAAAGAACTCTCAGAGATAAGATTCCTGAGGTTAAAGAGGTGGTCCAGGTCTGACGACCAGACCGCCGAAGGAGATTGTCATGATCAAGGTCAAAACCTTCGGTGAACCTTTGCAGCCCTACAGGGCGCAACGTGAACTGGACGAACTGGATGAGCGAATTAACCGGTTTGTCAGTGAAAACAACATTACCAGAGTTCTGTCTGTAAGTGATTCAACAACCGTCGAAGCAGGTAATACCTGTGGTTTGATCCGCGTGTTGGTGTATGAGGAGTAGGCTGACAGGGCTTCGGTCGGCAACTATCTGAAATCAACGGGGGCGTCTCAGTGGAAGAGGCCCCCGTTTTTTTGCATTCCATCTTCCGGATGAATGTCTGTTGATTCTAAACGTTTTGTTGCTCTGCTTGTTGCTTTATCCTGGCCGCCATCGCCTGGTCTACGATGCATATGTGGTTTTTCAACCAGTCGCGCAGGAAGGTCAGGGTTTGTAGTGAGATGGCCGCCTCTCCATGACGGTGCCTGCTTTCCAGGTCAGCAAGTTTTTCCGCCATTCGCTTATGTTCCTGGACGTGCTTACTCTGGTCTGGAGCGTCGCACTCGATCATGTAACCTTCTTCCTTGGCAAAGTGATTCTCTGTGTAGCGTTTGAGTGCCGAGAATATCGGCAGCAGCAGGGCACCGCCGCTGCCGTCCTGCATCGCTTCGTAGAGGTCGTTAATCAAGTTGACCAGTTGCTGGTGGTCATGGTCAATCTCATCAATGCCTGTCCGATATTTGTCGTCCCAGACAAACAGCATATTATTCTCCTTTCGTAGTGATAACAGGATATTTAAAGAGTTATTTATGGATAATATATACTATTCATAAAAATGTAAAACACTGTTTGTTATTTACTGGAGTTTATTCTTTGCCCAGAATAGCCTATTTGTCAGTGCAGGGATGGGGCGGTTTTTTGAAGAGCCTTGCAGGCAAGATCGGGGCGGGGCATTGGACGCAGTGCCTGGTTTCTGGTTAATTCTTGACGCTTTTGACTCTGCGACCCTGGATAAATTCGGTCAACCGCAAAAGGACGCCTTGCTGGGTGATGATTGCGCCATGGGGACAGAGTTCCTGGCAACAAAAGCAACCTATGCATCGACGGTGGTTAATCTGCACACCCTGGTCATCAATGGTCATCGCCTCTGGAGGACAATGGCTTACACAATGACCACACTTTCTGCACGCACTGGTGATGCCGGGTTGTGCCGTGATGGCATTTTTAAACAGATTCTTGACGGGTGTCGGCAGCCCGAAGTTAATATCGGAGTTCTTCGCCGGTCTGAAGTTGGTTGTTTGCAGCGATGACAAATCGACTCCCAGCAGTTCAATTTCGTTAATCGAGAGACCCTGGCGTCCTGATTCCCTGGCAACCCGTTGTGTCCAGACCCTTTGCTCGGGCAGGTTCACCATGCTGGTGGCAATGGTGTCGAGAGCAATGGGTGTTGCTGATGCGAGCAAGGCCCCAAGCTGCACCGGATCGCCGTTGCCGGGGCCGTTGCCTTCCATGCCGACCACGGCATCCATGATCGACAGGGCCGGCGGCAAGCGCTCTGCAAGTTCAAGCAGCATCAGGGCAAAGAAGGCTTTGTCGGTGCCGGCCTGCAGGTGCAAGCGAACCTTGCGCATGCCGACAACCAGCCCGAAAAGATTTTTGACCGCTCCTGTATAGCCCATCATCTGATGTGTCTTTAGCTTGGGCAGGTTGATAATGACTTCGGATTCCAGGGCTTCTTTGGCGACTTCCAGGTGATGAAAGGTTCCTGCCTCAAGAGTGATCGGAACGGATTCCTCAAAGGGCGCAAAGTGAACGCCGGTTTCCTTAATGACATCGAGGATGCCGCACTTGCGAGCGACAGCCTCCGGTTTGCCGAGGCCGGGGGAGTCTCCCACGCTGATTGTTCCGCCGGCACTTTGGGCCATCAGGATGACCTGCCGTACGATCTCCGGATGAGTTGTGACGGCTTTCTCAGGGCTCTTGCCGGCCAGCATATTAGGTTTGATCAGGACCTTCTGGCCGGATTTGACAAAGTGAGATATCCCTCCGAGCGGTTCAAGCAGACGATGCAGTGCGTCATGCACGCGATCAGGATCATAATCGGGTAAGGCTTGTAGCGAGACGGTATGTCTCATTGGCCAACAACCTGCCTGCTGGTTAACTGCAGGGTCTTCATGAGGATTCACTGCTTAAGGCTTCAACAACCGTTTGCAGTGAACGGGGATGGAAGAGCAGGGCGGTATGTCCCATGCCGTCGAGTTCGATATGACGCGCCCCTTCCATTCTGGCCGCTTCCGCAGGCAGGACAATATTGTCATAACGAGTATAGATCGAAGTTGCAGCGGTCTCTTCCGGCCAGGGGATGCTGTTGATCCTGGTGAGAAATTCAGAGCCGGGCAACAGACTTTTGCCCATGGTGGAGAGTGCGAAAGGTGCCAGCTTGGAGCCCTGGTGTGGAGAGCCGAGAGTCACCATGGCTTGTACGTGGGTGGCGCCGCCACGGCTCTGCACGTAATTGCGGGCAATGATCCCTCCCATGGAATGGCCGACCAGAATGACTTTTTCACATTTGGAATGGATACGCAGTTGATCGACTTTTTTTGCCAGTTCTTCGGATAAGGTCTCTATGTCCCGCCAAGGCGGGGTGTTGATGCTGATCACCTGCCGATAGCCGGAAGCTTTAAGCCTGTGTTGCAACCAGAAAAGGCAACTACGATTCTGAAACAGGCCATGCAGTAGGATGACCGGAGGGTATCCTGCATCACTTGAGTCGGGAATCTGTGGTTGCTGCCAGCCGAAGGGGCGAAGTAGAATCGTCAGCAACAAACATCCCGTTTCCTGAACCAACAACCAGAGAGCGATAAAGACCCCGCGAGTCGTGAAACGTCGATCTATCAGATCAGGCCGCGAGTTGGCACGCTCATACCAGGCAACGGTATAGCTGAGCAGGACTGTCAGGGCGACCGCGCAGACCGTTGTCTTGAGCACAAAAAGGAGCAGGTAGAGTAGTGTTGTCATAGTGAAGGGATTATCTCATGCGGATATAGGAGCGTCAATATGGTTAAGATTATAAACTGGGGGCTGGAGGCTGGGGGCTGGAGGCTGGGGGCTGAGGGCTGAGGGCTGAGGGCTGAGGGCTGAGGGCTGAGGGCTGGGAGCTGTAGGGCTGTAAGCTGCAAACTGCAAACTGCAGTTATACGGTTGAAAGCCTTGGCGCTTTTTTTCTGCTCCACCATGTTGTATTCTGCCATTGGAAGGTTGGGAGCTGTTATGCAGAAGATGATAGAGAGCTTTACGACATATATTGCCGATGAGCGCAATCTCTCACCCCATACAAGGGCTGCCTACCTGCGCGACCTCAATGAGTTTCGGATCTTTCTCGAAAATCATGAAGGCTCTGATCTGCAATCTCTGGCCCGACTTGACAGCTTCCTGCTGCGCCGTTATCTAGCCGAACTGCACAAACGTAACCAACGAACCTCAATTGCCCGGAAACTCTCCACCCTGAGAACTTTTTTTCGTTATCTGGTGCGTGAAGGCCGCCTTTCCAGTAATCCTGCTGAAGGATTGTCGACCCCGAAGCTGAATCGTTACTTGCCGAAAACCCTTTCGGTTGACGAAGCTGCCGCTCTGATGGAGCGTGGTTATGGCAACACGTTTTTGGACTTGCGTGACCGCGCCATACTCGAACTTTTCTATTCAAGCGGCTTGCGTGTCAGCGAGTTGACGGGACTGGATGTCGGTTCACTCGATCTGCGTGAAAAACTGGTGCGCGTGCTTGGCAAAGGCAATAAGGAGCGGATCCTGCCGATCGGCCGTAAATCTTACGAAGCCCTGGTGGCCTACCTTGACGCCCGCAATCAGCCTGGCATCGAGGAGCCTCTCTTTGTCAATGCGCGGGGCGGGCGACTGACTCCGCGCAGTGTTCAGCGCAATCTGAAAACCCGTCTGCTCAAAGCCGGTGTGATCAAGGACATCAGCCCCCATGCTTTGCGACATTCTTTTGCCACCCATCTGCTGGACGGCGGTGCCGATCTGCGTGCCATTCAGGAACTACTTGGCCACGCCTCACTGTCCACCACGCAAAAATATACCCAGGTCAGTGTTGACCAATTGATGGCGGTTTACGACAAGGCCCATCCCCGCAGCAGGAAGAAGTAACCCACTGGCGCGCGGCGGCAGTGCGATTTGAGACGCATCAATAACCACAGGTCCAACTTTCTTGCCACCTCTCTATTCTCTCTAGCGCTGTGATATCCTCTGTATTTCTAAGTACTTAAAAAATGACCAAAATGGTAAGAAATGTCTTGACAGTTCGGCTGGAGTCAGTAAAATAAGTCGAAATTTGTTCTGACTCACTATCAATTATACTGTAAAGGAGTTTATCTGATGAGTGTCCTGGTTGGAAAGCAAGCCCCTGATTTTACAGCCGCAGCTGTTATGCCTGATGGTTCCATAAAAGCCGATTTTTCTCTCTCTGATTACGCGGGAAAGTATGTTGTCCTGTTTTTCTACCCGCTTGACTTTACTTTTGTTTGCCCGACCGAGTTAATTGCCTTTTCCAAACGGATCAAAGAGTTCGAAGATCGTGATGTTCAGGTGATCGGTTGCTCGATTGATTCCCAATTCACCCACGCTGCGTGGCGCAACACGCCGGTCGATGATGGCGGGATTGGAGAGGTTAAATATCCCCTGGTTGCAGACGTCAAGCACGAGATCTGCCGCGCCTATGATGTCGAGTTTGCCGACGCCGGGGTCGCCTATCGCGGCTCCTTTCTGATCGACAAGGCCGGCAAGGTCCATCACCAGGTGGTCAACGATCTGCCGCTCGGGCGTAACGTCGATGAAATGCTGAGGATGATCGACGCACTGCAGTTTACCGAAAAGTTTGGTGAAGTCTGTCCTGCCGGTTGGAACAGGGGTGATGATGGCATGAAAGCGGATAAGGAGGGTGTTGCTACCTACCTTAAGGACAAGGCTGACAAGCTTTAAGTCTCTTTCCCCTGTAAACGCAAGCAAGATTGGTAACGCACGAGGCCCGTTTGCATCCGCAACCGGGCCTTATTTTTTTGTGCCAGCGTGACTGGCGCGGCAAAAAAAAATCCCCGCCGGATAACCGGTGGGGATTTGGTGCTGATTGAGATAGGACAGTCGAGACTACTCGCAGAGGTCGATTTTGATGTCCCAGTTCTTGATGCGCATGGTGCCGTTCTCGGCCATGTTCTGCTGCATCTTGAAAGCACGATCGAACAGCTGAGGCTCGTGACCAATCCCTTTGGCGAGGCATTCCTTGGTCGCCATGTCCAGATAGTCGTTGAGAATCGGCTTGTACTCGGGGTGGGCACATTTCTCGATGATCAACTTGGCGCGCTCTTTTGGTGCAACACCGCGGAGATCGGCCAGACCCTGCTCGGTGACCAGAACGTCGAGGTCGTGCTCGGTATGATCGATATGCGGTGCTTTCGGGACAACGCAAGTAATGCCGAGAGGATCGGTCTTGCTCGGACGCGTTGATGGAGAATGCATGATCTTGAGGAAGCCATTACGCAGGTAATCGCCGGAACCGCCGAGGCCGTTGATCATGCGGGTGCCGCCGACCAGTGTCGAGTTTGCATGAGCATAGATGTCAAATTCAACCGGAGTGTTCATGGCGATAACGCCGAGACGACGGATCGGCTCAGGAGCATTGGAGATTGACAGGGGACGCAATATGCACTTGCCGAAATACTTGTCCCAGTTGTCGAAAAAGCGCGGGAAACCAGGGCTTTCCGATAGCGACAGCGAGCAGGCCGAAGCGAAGTTCAGGTTGCCGCCATCGAAGAAATCGAGCATGGTGTCCTGCAGAACCTCAGTGTAGACCGACAGGTTCGAGAAAGGGCCTTTTGCGAGGCCGCCGACCACGGCATTGGCGATGGAGCCGACGCCGGATTGCAGAGGCAGAAGATTCTCAGGCAGACGCCCGCGTTTCACTTCGTGGGCAAAGAATTCCATGATATGCCCGGCAATCGCTTCCGAGGTATCGTCCATGTCGGCAAACGCACGGCCTTTGTCGCGATGTTTCGATTCGACTACGGCAATGACCTTTTCGGTGTCGCACGGCACATAAGGGCTGCCGATGCGGGTATGGGCCTCGGTAATCAAGAAAGGCGCGCGATGCGGCGGCTTCTGCTGCATGTGAATATCGTGAATGCCCTCGAATGAAGGCTGCCCGGTGTTGACTTCGAGGATGATCTTGTCACAGAGGCCGATCGCTTCGGCAACAATACCACAGGAACTGGTCAGGGCCAGGCCGCCATCTTCGGTAATCGCAGAGACTTCGAAGATGCCGATATCATAACGGCCATTCTCTGTGTAAAACCCGTAGCTGACATCCTGGGCAAAGTGACCGAGGTGCTTGTCGCCCATGCGGATCTTGCCCGCATTGATGCCTTTGGCGATGTTTTTACCGGTCTGGTAAGGCCAGCGGCGATCGATCATGTCGAGGGTTGCCCAGCGGTCTTCGGTTTCAGCACCGACAGAGGCGCCGATGAAGAGGTTGAACTTGAGTTGGCCTTGAAGGTTGTTGGCTTCAACGTGGTCGGCCAGTGCGATGGGCACAGCTTTGGGGTAGCCCGCCGGAGTAAAACCGGACCAAACCAGGTTCTGTCCTGAGCTGAAGAACTTGATGGTATCTTCAGGCTTCATGACTTTGCTGAGCAGGGACTTGCGGCGAACGCGACTTTCTAAGGTTCCGTAATCGGACATGCTCTCTCCTCCATGATGGAATTTATCCGGGATACCCCCGGATTTAGAAGTGTTGCCGAGAAATATGGTTCAAATTAGAACGCTGTCCTTGCTCCCGGCGATGACTTTCTCTTGAAATTACTGTCTTCAGATATCCCTGAACAAACATTGCTGAGCTTGACAAAGAGTGTAGGGCTCGTGGGTTACTTCAGGAACAACGAATATCTTCTCTCCGTACACAAAATAGAACATTTTTATAGTATGCGACAAGCCTTTTAGTCAAGGGAAAATATACTGTATGCAGCAGGTCTTCACCTCTTCACAAATGCTCGACCTGAAAAGCAAAAAGCCCATCCATGAGGACGGGCTTTTTAATCTTTCGGGTGAGGTGTGAATCAGTAATTCTTTTCAATAAATCTTTGTGCATCAAGAATGTATTCGCTGCCGACATAGTCATCAAAAAGTGTGTTGAAGGAGGCAACGGCCTCTTCCTTTTCACCACTCATCAGGTACGCTTGACCAAGCAGGTAGTAGGCTTTGTCACGCTGATAGTAGTTCGGGTATTTCTTAAGCACGCCCTCAAGGCGATTGATTGCAGCAGAGTAAGATTTGGTGCGCAGATAGAACTCTCCAATCTCCACTTCACTTGAGGCCAGTTGGTTGAGGCAGCGATCGATGTAAATCTGCACTTCCTCCATGCGGGGATCTTGTGGGAAACGCTCTTTTAAGGTACGAAAAGCATTGAGTGCGTAAACGGTCGCGCTTTGATCCTGGTCGACGTGAAGCATCTGGTAAACGTAAGAGAGCCCCAGTTGATAGAGGACATCCGCTACGCGTGGATGGTCGGGATGGTTTTTAAGAAACTCTTCGTAAGCCACACCGGCCTCAAGGTAGTCTTCGGCAAGAAAGTGGGCCTCGGCAATTTTCAACTCGGCAAGGGTGTTCAGTTCGGGTGAGTAGTAGCTGTCCCGGACTTTCTCCCAGGAAGCGATTGCATCGGTGTAGAGTCCTTTTTCAAAAAACTCTTCACCTTCCTGAAAGTAAACGCCGGCGCTTTTGGCAGGTGGAACGACCGTGTTGGAAGCACAGGCTGCCAGGAGAAAGAGGCTTGAGAGGAGAATACAAATGACCGATTTACGCATTAATGACGCCCTGTCCCGGATAAGTTTGTTGATGCCAGAGTATGAAGGATGAGGATCTAGATAACGGCAAAAGGGCTCGTTTGTCAATCGTTTCCTCGTCATGCAGACAGATTGCAGTTTTATGACGCCTGGTCAGCCATCACACTGCGCAGTTTGCTCAAAGCGTTCTGCTCTATCTGCCTGACCCGCTCACGGCTGATGCCGTATTCGTCTGCCAGATCCTGAAGAGTGGAAGGTGTTTCCGCCAGAATTCGCTGCTCAATGATATGCCGCTCCCGTGGCTTCAACTCAGCCAGGGCCGTTGATGTCCTCTGCGTGTTGAGTTGATGTTCCTCATGGGCGAGCAGCAGCTCTTCCTGATTGTCGCCCTCGTACTGTAGAGTGTTGAGGAGGGTGTATCCTTCACCTTCCGTTAACTCAACGTCAAGTGAGGTGTCACGGCTGCCCATGCGTTGACTCATTTCTATGACGGCCTCTTCTGTAACATCGAGCGCTCTTGCAACATCTTCAATTTCTTCGGTGCCGGTCATGTTGCGCAGGGCTTTGCGGGTCTGGGCCAGTTTGAAGAAAAGTTTCTTCTGCATTTGTGTTGTGCCGATTTTGACCATCGACCAGCTGCGCATGATGTAGTTCTGGATGTAGGCGCGAATCCACCAGACCGCGTAGGTGATCAGCCGCGTTCCGCGTTGCGGATCGAATTTCCTGACCGCCATCATGAGGCCGATGTTGCCCTCCTGGACAAGGTCAAGCAGGCGCAGGCCGTAACCACGATATTCGTTGGCGACTTTAACAACGAAACGCAGGTTGGCACACACCAGCTTATGGGCGGCTTCCATGTCGCCGTCGTACAGATGTCTTGTCGCCAGGGCGTACTCTTCTTCGGCGCTCAAAATGTCGAAGCGGTTGACCTGGACCATGTAATGTTCAAAGGTGTCCGTTGTGACGGGTAAACTTAATGTGCTCATCTTCGAATCCCTTTATGATAGACGTTTTGGCACTCTTGTGTGCTGAGTGCTAAACATATATACCAAACTGAATGTTATAATGCAAGAGGGTGCATCGGCAGCGATGTGAAAAGTTGACACTTTTTTGTCACCGCCCCATAATAAGACTCTTTAGCGACCTTTAACAGCACCGGATGCAGAGAGGTAAACACATGCGCACGATTCGTGGTTTGGTCCTGGGGTTTTTCCTGGCAATGGTTTTGAATGCGTGTGTCGCTGCACCCGAAAAGGAACAAGCGAGAGTTTACTGCCCTGCTTGTGGCACTGAGCTTGATGCTCTCTACCAGAAGCGCTTCTAGAATATTCTAAAGACATGAAAATACTCTACCTGGGCATATTCGGTGGCATGGGCTGCATTGCGCGCTACATGGTTTCCGGTTGGATTTACAGCCTTGCCGGCAAGACCCTGCCGTACGGAACACTGGCCGTCAATGTCATCGGTTCCCTTCTGCTTGGTCTGATTATGGAAGGCAGTTTGCGCAGCACCCTTTTGAGCCCCGAGCTGCGTTTCGGCCTGACGGTCGGTTTTCTGGGCGGCTTTACAACGTTTTCAACCTTCTCATACGAAACCGTCAGACTTATGGAAGAGGGCAGCATGGTCGCCGCCGGAGCAAATATCCTTCTCAATGTGACCGTCTGCGTGTTTGCAGCTCTTGTCGGTGTTTACCTCGCCCGGCAAATGTAAAAACTGAGAGGACAACATGATGAAACAGGAAGAGTTGGTCCTGATGAGGATCTTTGTCGGAGAGAGTGACCGCTTCGAGAAGCAGCCACTCTACGAAGCCCTGGTCGAACTGTTTCACGCACAAGGGATCGCCGGAGCAACTGTCATCAAGGGCGCGATGGGCTACGGGGGCCATAGTCAGGTCCATTCCGACCGTCTGTTGCGTTTCAGCAGCGATCTCCCTGTGGTTGTCGAAGTGGTCGATTCCGAGGTGAAGATTAACCAGGTTCTGCCATTGATCGAGGAAATGATCCAGGGCGGTTTGATCACCCTGGAGAAGGTCCGCGTCATTAAATTCAAGGATAATTGAAAGATGTTTAATCGTATTATGTCCCTGCTCCAGGGAGAGGGCGATGCCGCCGAAGAAAGCCGTTTCGAAAGAGTTCAGGTTGCTACCTGCGCCCTGCTGATGGAGGTCGCCCATAGCGACGGCCACTACCAGTCAGCTGAGGCAAAAATTGTTCAGGACCTGTTGGCCCAAAAATTTGATCTTTCGGCAGCGGCGGTCGCCGAACTGATCGATTACTCCCATCAACATCGTGAGGAGAGTCTCGATCTCTTCCAGTTTGCCCGTGAAATCAACGAGCATTTCAGTCGAGCAGAAAAGCTTGATGTGATGGAGGGAATCTGGAGGGTGATTTACGCTGACGGCACCCTCGATAAACATGAGGATGCCCTGGCTCGGCAGCTCGCCACCTTGCTGCGGCTCGACCACAAGGATGTGATTGATCGCAAGTTGCTGGTCCTTAACGAAGTTAAGGACAGGGGCTAGAGACTGGGGGCTAGGGACTGGTGACTGGGGACTGGTGACTGGGGACTGGCAGGTTCTGAATCATTTCAATCACTGAGTATCGTCTCTGTCTCAGAAGTCTGGTGGGTAAAGAGCACATGAAAAATATCAGCCCCCAGCCCCCAGTTTCCAAACCCCGGAGTAAATCCCTGACCCGCATCGTCTCCTGGAGTCATCAACTCCTCTGTGAAGTCCTTGGCCCTGGCGACCTGGCTGTTGATCTGACTGCAGGCACAGGACAGGATACCCTTGTGCTGGCGGAGGCGGTCAGCTCTGCTGGCCAGGTGGTTGCCTTCGATCTGCAGGCCGAGGCCCTGGAACTGACCACACAGCTGCTTGAACAACATGACTTTGTTGTTAAAAGCATACCTGATGGTAAAGCGGTTCCGAGAACCTTCGGTGTTTACCTGGTTCATGCCTGCCACACTTCACTGAGCAAAATCTTAACTCATCCCGTCAAGGCGATTATTGCCAACCTTGGTTACCTGCCCGGTGGAGACAAATCGCTGGTCACGCGTCCTGAAACAACATTGGCCGCACTTGGACAATCCCTCGAGTTATTGGCCCCCGGAGGCCGACTCGCCGTCACGGTCTATCCGGCGCATCCGGGTGGCGAAGAGGAGGGGGCCGTGGTCGATGCCTTCTTCTGCTCTTTGCCGCGTGAGGAGTGGGTGGTGCTTTCCATTCGTGCGGCGAATCGTGAGGAAGCTCCCTATCTGTTGGTTGCGGAACGTCTCGTCTGCAAAACTCCCTGATACTTAAAATTGATTTATTTCCCATTAACCTATAGACTAAAGTATTAGTTTTTTCTTTCTTTTCGTTCAACTTGTGGGGGTTCAGGTCGTGCCGGGATTTATTGCCAGACGGGAATCGGGTTTTACTCTCCTTGAGGTGATCGTGGTGATGGCTCTGATTGGTATCCTGTCGGCGGTTGCTGTTTTGTCGATGGCCTTTTATATCCCCAATCTCCGACTTAAATCTGTCGCTCAAGATTTTGATATCCAGATCCAAAGAGCCCGTTTGGAAGCAATCCGGCGGAGCCGGCACGTTGCAATAGGGTTCTTTACTTCTGATCTCTCCGGAACTCAGAAGTTTGGGCCGATTATCTGGGTTGATGAAAATTATGACCCAAGTCTCGCTACTCATCCTCTTCTAGAAGCCGGCGAAGAAGTCTTGTTTCGTATGCCCGTAAACGAGGTTTCTGCAAATGTCTGGGAGTCAGTTGAAACCAGGGGGGTTCGCTTCGATGTGACGGTTGGTGACCCCGATGGTGTGACCTTCTCTGGCAATAATTTTGTTTTGAATAGTCGTGGAATAAGCAACAAAGCAGGGTCCATTCATCTTGTGAATAACCGTGGGAAGATGAAAGAGATAATGGTCACACTCGGTGGAGCGGTCAGGATCTTTTAAGGCTGATATGACTGATGACGGCAAAACAACAACGGTTTGTGCTCAGGTCGGGATGTCTCTCATTGAAGTTCTGGTGGCAATAGTTCTTTTTTCTATTGGCTCCTTGATGGTTCTGACGATGACGACATCTTCCATGAGAGCCAACAGCAACTCGCATGCGCTCGATGAGAGTGCTAACCTGGCTCGTCTCAATATGGAACGCTTGTTAAGCCTGGATTATGAAAGTGGGCAATTGCAGGACACCACCGCTGATGGGGTTGCGGGGTTGCTCTCGGCAGATGCGGCTGGAGCAGATTACAACATTATGAGTGGGCGCTACAGAGTCGTTTGGAACGTTGCCAAGGATGTGCCGGTCAACGGAACGAAAACTTTGGCCGTGATTGTGAGCTGGCCGAGCAATCCCGGTGAAAAGCAGGTTGTTTTTCAAACCATAAAATCGGAATGATCGATGACGAGCCGTTTGTTTCATAAATTCAAACAACAACGCGGTGCTGCATTGCCGATGGTCTTGTTGACAATCCTGTTTTTAACCCTGCTTGGGTCTATGGCCCTGACAACGTCATCTGTTGAAGTCCGCCTGGCTGCGAATGAACGCGATTACCAGCAGGCCGTTTATACAGCTGAAGCTGGCGTCGCGCATACTCGAGCGGTTCTCAAAAGTTTACTGAATGTTTGTAATCAGTCCAATATCGCTTCGGGTGCAGATGTGACTTGGGATTTCGTATTGAAAGATGTTGCGGATTGTCCGGCCCTGGCCGGACAGGCTCGTCCTTTGAGCATCCAATCCAGTCTTGGCAAATATCAATACCTTGTAAGTTTAACTAATAATTTAGACGACCCGTCCGGAGACCCGCTCGTAGATGGTGACCAGAAAATTATTATGACTTCCATAGCGACTGGCGTGAATGGTCTTCGCTCCGGGATTGAAATCGTTCTCGATACAGAGAATTCTGCAAGCGATGTGTCCGGTTATTCCGGACAGTTTGGTGCCGGTGCGGGCAAAAGTTTTGTTGGTCGAGATGCTAACGCAATTACCGACATGACGACTACGAACCTTGGTAGCCTTTGAGCTTATGCATGATTAAATGAGGGTGGAAAATAATGAAAAAGAGTTTTCACAAGGTCTCGGGCTCTTGCGTGGGTTTCCTGGCAAGCATGGCGTTTTTCTCCTGTTTGCCGTACTTGTTGATTGTTTCTGCCCATGCTGCGGCTGCACCAGGGTGCTCCGCGAGCGTCAGTTACACCTCGGAGAATGCTGCAGACCCTGGCCTTAATGAGGCCGATTTCGACGCACTGATGGTCGGTTACGATACCTCGGCAAGCAAGTACCAGGGCAGCTTTTATCTGGATATGGGTCAGCAGGCGATCAACCCTGAAGGGATCATCATTCCTTTCGAGCAGAAGGTCTGTGCCAGCTTTCTTTATGAAGATGCCGGGTATACCTCGAGCCTTGGCTGGATGCGGGCCGATGAAGCTGTTTTCGACGCGGATGGCAATTTTAACTGGGACAATACACCAGATAGTGCAAAGCACCCTATCTTTGAGCAGGTATCCGATGGTTCCGATGGAGGCAACGGAATTCTTGACGCTTATGCCACAGACACCGATGATACGCTCAAGACCAAAGGGTTTACCCCTTTGGAGGATGGGAGCCTTACCCCGAGAGATATGCGCAAATGCCTCGGTACTTTCGGTGCTGGCACGGAACTGGTGTTTTGGCTCGCTAACCAGAATGGTGACTGGCGTGACAGTAACATTCGTAATCCTGCAAATACTGATATTTTCTTTACCAAAACGGAGTGGAATCCGGATACCTTTACTTCCTGTCTCTCAGCTTCAAGCTCTCATGATCGATCTTATCTGCTGGGGCAAGCCAACGCCGGTGAACCTTGTGATACGGTTTCCAAAGGTTTTCTTGATGCCAACGCCATCACCCGTTTGAATGATGTCTTTAACCTGACTATGTCGGGTACCTACAACTCAACAGTGAACTACGATGAACAATTCAGCCATGTCATCGTTGCCGCGCCCGACGGCGACCCCAATCAGTGGATTCTGAGTTGGGAGGACCTGAACGGTGGTGGTGACATGGATTACAACGACATCACCTTCCGCATCGAGCGTAAAAACGGTGGAACCCTGACCTCGAAACCGAAGAGCGCAACGACCGTTGACGCCGATGCCTTCTTCACTGCGGTTAACTTCGGTATCTACGATGAGATTCCAGCGTGTGCTGGCAATCGCATTGATTACTTTATCTCTGTTGATAATGGCTTGAACTGGGTAGAGGTCACCAATTGGGACAGAGTTCTTGCTTATACCCTCGAGGATGATGGTACGAAGATTTTAGGCGATCCAGTCATTGACTGGTCTTACGGAACACCGGCCACAACCTACCGCGAAGCTCGCATTGATTTCCTTGGTCTCAATCTTTCGGGCCAGGAACTGGTCTGGAAAGCCGAGATGCGTAGTGATATCAGTGACGATGAGGCCTGTATGCCGAGAATTCTCGGTGCGAGTCTTGATGGTGCCACATCCACGCCGGCAGACATTTCCCGCTCATCGCCGGTTATGATCGGCAACATGCTGTTTAGTGGCAGTTTCAGAACTCCGGAAGTCACCTGGAATGAAAAACGTCCGCGTGGTTATCTGCGTGCCAGCGAGATGTATGCGCCCACTAATCCTTCTGTTGCCAATACCCCTCCGGTGACCAGGTGGGAGGCTGGCAGTGTTTTGTATAACAGTGTCGCCACAAGAAATATCTACTTTCCGGATATGACAGCAACGCAGCAAACGGTTAATCCGCTGCTTTTGACCAAACAGGACAGCACAACGGCAACGGTGGGCGATGGTGTCGAGACCATTTATGCCGGGATTTTAAGCCCCGCCCCGGTCCTTGCCACCAGTGTACGGATCTTTGCCGGGACAATTGAGTTTCGTGATGAAGGGGCTGGCAGCCTGACCAGTAACTGGGGGCGTGGAGTGATCAACCGGTTCACCGGAGCCTTTGCCGTTGAGTTCGACGCAGCACCTTTGTCCACCGATCTTTTTCGCGCTGAATACACCTATTATAATACTCCCGCCAGCCAGACAATGCAGCCACTCGTGAACACAAATGCCAGTGTGACCAACTGGTTACTTGGTCTCGATGGTCGACTTATCAACGGCACGGACCCGGTCTATGATTTCGATGCCAGCGGATCGTTCGATGACGCTGACCGCGAGTTGCTGGTTAATTGGGTGCATGGTGTCAGCCGAGACTGGAAGCTCGGTGCAATCGATCACTCGGTTCCGGCAGTCATTGTGCCACCCAGTAAATCGGACTGGTACTATGGCACCTCAACCAGTGCGGATACGCGCTCATCTTTTGATGATTTTGTAACTGGTTTTGACGATCGCGATAGCGTTCTTTTTGTCGGCAGTCGGGATGGCATGTTGCATGCTTTCGATGCAGGTTCTTTCCGCTGGGGAGATAATCCGGCAACAGCTGGCATTGAAGAGGCGCGTGGCTATTTTGCCTGGCACGATCATGATGATGACAACTCCACACCACAGATCCCTAATTACGGAACGGGCGAGGAACTTTGGTCTTTTGTGCCCGCAAATCTGTTGCCGCGACTGAAAAACAACTACCTTGGCCGGGTCAGCGAAGAAGGCGATCAGGCTTTTGTCGATGCCTCGCCGACTCTCGCCGACATCAGGATGGATATCGATTGCCCCGATTGTGTTGCGTCTGACTGTGTTAGTGGAGAACTGCTTGGTGCTGTGGGTTCAGAACAGTGCATCGGCGAGTGGCGCACGATTCTGCTCTCTGCCCAGGGCAATGGTGGTGACTCGGTGGTTTGCCTTGACGTCACTGATCCGACCAGTCCACGGTTCATGTGGGAGTATGCCGATCCCGAACTCTTCCGCAGTCGCTCTTCACCGGCGGTTGGCAAAATTGGCCGACTCATGGTAAACGGAGTCGAAAAGTGGGTGGCCTTTTTTGTTTCCGGCAAAACTTATGACACCAACCTCTTCCCATCGATCTACCTTATTGATCTCACTGATGGCAGTCTCGTCGATAGAGTCTACCTGGACGCTGTTGCAGCGGACGCTGATGCCCCCTCAGGGCGCGGTGGAGTTCCCAGTGGTCAGCCGGCCATAGTCGATAGCGATGGTAATGGTTACATCGATCGTCTCTACATCGGCACCGACAAGGGTTTGATGTATAAAGTTGACTTCTCTGATGACCCGACGGCTTTCTGGTCGAATACCCGCAACATCGTGATCAACTGGGACTACTACGATGATGATGCCGGCGCAGCGATTAATGGTCAGCCGAACCCCGTTCCAGTGGCACAGCGATGGCATCCCATTTATGCTTCGCCAACAGTCATTGTAGAAAACGGGGTCAATCCCGATGGCAGTACTGCGTATAACACCAGGGTCTTCTTTGGCACCGGGGATAACCCTTATTTTGATGAGGATATTGACACTGCTGGCACCAAGTATCATTTCTTTTCGTACATTGACAGGGCTCCCAAGGGCAGTCTCAATCCCAGTCTTGACCTTGATCACACTCAAGTTGAACTCGACTGGTTTTACCCGCTTGATGCTGGACAACGTATTTTCGCATCTGCGTTTGCCTCGGCAGGCAAGGTCTACTTTGGGACAGCGACCTCGGATACGGAAGACCCTTGTGATGGAGACAACCTTGGAGAACTTTACGTTTTTAATACCAACGGTGACAATGTTGACAGCCCGACTCGCGTTGCTACCGGTGATATCGTTACAACGCCACTGGTTGAGGACGAACATCTTTTCGTCAGGTCCTCTACCGGTACAGTCATGATGGGAGGCGGCGGGTTTAATAATAAGACCAAGGTTGGTGGCCTCGGTGTGACCAAGCCAACCTCCTGGCGGGAAATTACTGATTGATGCACACGTCTCACAAAGGCATAACAAGTCCGGTTCATGGCTGTGACAACTCTCGCGCAAAGGGTTTTACCATTGTTGAACTTCTGGTTGTCATGCTTATTGGGGCAATTCTGGCTGTGAGTGTTGTGGCAACATTTGTTAACCAGACTCGTGTTATGGCATTAAATGAGGATTTGGTCGATCTCGAGCAGAACTTGAGAATCGGCATGGATATGTTGGTACGCGATGTACGCATGGCGGGTGCTTACATCAGTGACGGTTTTCCATCCTTCGTGATCGGTGCCATTGATTATGATGCCGATGGCGTGAACGACCTTCTTTCTGAGGGCGGAGGAGCCAATCCTGATGCTATTATGCTGCAATACTCCATTGACGCGGGCACAAAGATCAGGATCTATAATGGCTCTGCGGCAAACTTGAGGGTTTGTGCCCCCAGCGGGTTATCGGTCGGACAAAAAATCGCGGGAACGTCTGTTGATTCTCCTCCGGAAACACGCACAATTGAGGTCACTCTTGTTGGTTCTGTGTCCTGTCCTGGTGTTGGTTGCCCCGGTAATAATTGTGACAAAATCAATTTTTCTCCTGGCGGGAGTTTTTTTAATAGCCCGGGAGGATTGGGCGCCGATTATGAGGAAGGCCGACTGTGGGCGAATATTCAGACGTTGACTTATTTCATTTCCAATGATGCCAATGGCGATGGAACAAGTGATGACCCGGCTTTGATGCGTGTTCTCAACCGGGGTGTCCCGGCGATTGTTGCTTTTGGAATTAACAATTTGCAGATCAACTATCTTGATGCTGGCGGGGGATCAACCACGACTCTTGACGATATTCGCCAGGTGGAAATTCAACTGATCGGTGAAACCCGCAATGAGCACAACATTGGTGGCTCCGGTAAGCGCACTCGTACAATGACCACAGAGGTGCTGGTCCGTAATCTTGCTTTCTGAGTTTCATTAGCAGTTATGAATTCAAACATCGCCCTCAGCTACATCGCCATGCTCAGCGTGGTCGGTTTCTTCCTCTGGATCATCCGCAATTTTGTCCGCGGTCTGCGCCAAAAAGATCAACACGTTCTGGCCGTTTCTGTGTCGAATGAAGAGTTAATGCCGGAAAAGAAACGCATCGACTGGCCGGTGCACATTTTTCTGAGCAGACAAGACGACATCCCGATTCCCGGACGATTCACTCACATCAGTTTAACCGACGCTTTCATGGAGAGCTCGGCCTGTCTGGTCACGGGACAGGATATCTCCCTGTACGTGGATACTCCGGGGCAGGAGCAGGTGAGATTGTCTGCACATGTTGTCTGGGCAAGGGCCGGGCGAGGAGGAAGAAATGCCGCTCAGTTGCAATTTGCCAGCAGCTATGCCGGTGTGATCAAAACATTGTATGGCTTGGCTTGATTTTATATCGGAAGTCAATGGTGATTTTCATCAATGGAAGATAAAAACAGATTTACCATCCGTTCGCTTCGCTTACTTGAGTCACAGGTTTTTGTGCAACGCAGAAAAGGGCCGACACATCAAAGTGTCGGCCCTTCGTTCTTCCGTTGCCTGCAATAAATTCTGCTTAGCGTGGGATTATCCCTGATTACTTCTCCTGGGTCGTAATCTCGACACGGCGGTTCAGCTTGCGGCTCTCCTCGCTGCTATTGTCGTATTTGGGCCGGTTTTCGCCGTACCCGATGGATTCCAGTCGCTCTGCAGCAATGCCGTTGCTGACCAGCCAATTCTTCACTGAAGCAGCCCGCCGTTCAGACAACTTCTGGTTATAGATGTCAGAGCCAATGGAGCAGGTGTGGCCGAGTATCAGGAACGTCGTAGCAGGATCTTCGTCCAGAATGAACTTGGCTTGCTCCAGAACAGGAACCATCTCGTCGGTGATTTTGTACTTGTCGAAGCCAAAGCGCAAGTTAAAGGTGATGATCTCTTTGGTGACTTGAGGGGCCGGCTGCTTGACAACCGGCTGTTTGAAAACTGGTGTCGGCGGTGGCGGCGGAGCTTTTTCGACAGGAGGACAACCGACAGCATCAACCATGATGCCGAATGGCGTGTCAGGGCACTTGTCGCGAAGGTCGGGGATCCCATCGCCGTCGCTGTCCAGTGGAGCCGGCGCCGCAGGCGCGGGACCGCCGAATTGCCAGTAGAGTCCGGCTGAAGCGAGGAAGTTATTGTCCAGATCATCTCCATGGGTACGATCCCATTGCCGGTCGGAATGGAGGTCGAGCACATGGCGCAAGTCCATGCGTAACGCCAAGTCGTCACTCATGAAGTACTTGGCGCCTGCGCCCCAGTTCATCATGTAATCCGAGTCGTCATCATAGCCATCGACATCGAAATACATTCCGCCGAAGCCTGCTGACAAATAAGGTACAAAAGGCCCGTCCGGGTTGAAGTGGTAGAGGGCATTGACAGCGAAGGACCAGAGGTCGACATCTTCATCTGGCGTGCCTGAAATGTCTGTTTCGGTTGCGGTGTAGCGGACTTCAGCTTCTGCAGCCCACCTCTTGCTCACATTGTAGCCGAGTGAGAAGCCTGCGAACATGTCATCCCCGGTATTTTGGTCCCCTTCAAAGACATGGTACCCAACCATGGGAGACACGCTGAAAGCTCCTTCGCGTTGACCGGCCTGGGCAATTGCTGCCATGAACAAAGTGATGAGCAGAACAAAGCAAACCCCTGTTATTAAATTCTTCATACGGCATCCTCCTGAAAATATGTCGACAATGAGCCAAACAGGTGATTAAATAGAAACTATTACGGAATAATAACAGGTGTTTGCCGATCTGCAACGATCTGTGAGGTTTTTTACCGTCGATGCAGACGAAAAAAAGCCACCCTGGTTTGGCGGGTGGCTTGGACATCGAGAACTGTTTTGACAAGGAGGTGTCCGACCAACAAAAGTCCGGCTGCATACGAGCTGAAATCTGTTCTCGAACTTCCGGATTTTCACTTCGGCCTTTCTTGTCAGACAGCCTGCAAGGTTATTTCTTGGGTGGCCGACTCGCATAAATCAGAACCTTGCGGTCGGTATAGGCTTCAACTTCGCCGGCAAAAGTTTCAATCTGGAAGTAATCCTGGACCTTCTCAGGAGCGTCCACAAAAAATTTATTGAGTGCGGCGATGCCGTCCCGAGTCAACCCGGCACGTTTTGCCCAGGTCGGGAAGTCATGAGTTTTCGGAACGGTCACTGTCTCGTGGAGGATAAAGCCGGCGTCCTGGACCATCTCCTTCCAGACTTCCTCAGTATAGGCCTGGATGTGGGTCGGGTCGCGCATCTTCTCCATCTCCTGATACCATTCGGCAATCTCAGGATCGTTGGGCAACATGGTATCTACGATAGCAATGCGACCACCACGGCGCAAAACGCGATGGAATTCATTCAGGGCGCGTGCGACATCGGGGAAATGGTGGGGTGCGACACGACAGGTCAGCAGGGTAAACGCTCCGGCGGGAAACGGCAGGTCTTCGGCATCGGCTTCGCGAAAGGTGATATTGTCCACCCCGCCTTCCTCGCTGATGTACTCCTGAGCTTTTTTCAGCATGACCATGGTCAGGTCGGAGGCGACAACGCTGCGAACCAGAGGCGCGAAACGCAGCGCTGTATGTCCGCCGCCACATGCGACATCCAGCATATTGTCATCAGGCATTGGTTGCAGCAGGCGGACCATCTCTTCGAGATCGTTCCCGCTGGCAAAGCCTTTGTCGTGGATATAACCATCCGCCGCACGGCCGAATTGTTCCCTGATTCTGTTCTTGAATTCACGTGTCATGAGCAATGCTCCTCCTTGATTGACGACAGATTATAACATCAGTTCCCAAAAAAACTTGTCAGGAAAAGCACCTTCTGATAATAAAATTCGTTTCTTATTGAGTTTCTAGTGCATCGCAAGCTGCTTGGCAAGGCCAATATTTGTAAATGATCTCTTGCCGGAACGACTCTTGCTGGTACCGGAACGACTCTTGCTAGTGAGATAGTCGTTGTTTTTTTGTTGTCTTGATCATGCAGGTTTTCCTGGTGGTAAAAGCTGTTGTTGGGGCAGAAAGCTGTCCTGTTGCAGCAGAACCGACAGAAACTTGACCAATAGGATGTCCCAAACACCCGATATGGAATTGATTGATGAACGATTTTCCTCAGATGTTGTTAGAGCTGTTTAAGGGGATCGGCGAGGAATTTCTCTATATCCTCCCCTATCTGGTTATTGGTGTTCTGTTCGAGGCCATCATCCGGACTCTGAAGTGGCACGTTAAAATCCGCAAGGCTTTAACGCGTTACGGAATGCTTGCCATCCCCGCAGCAACCCTGCTCGGGGTGGCCAGCCCGCTCTGTGCCTGTGCGACCCTGCCGTTGGTGATCTCGCTTTTGGTCGCCGGCCTGCCGCTGGCTCCGGCCATGGCTTTGCTGGTGACCTCGCCGTTGATGAGCCCGGCCTCTTTTTCCATGCTGTCCGGGATGCTGAGTGTCAACTGGGCGTTGGCGGTTCTGACCTGTGCCATACTCCTTGGTCTTTTTGCGGGGTATATGACACATCTGCTCAGGGGCAAGGGCTTTGCCGAGGAGGATATCTTTCGCAAGGCCTTGCCGCAGGGTGATTTCCATGACCCCGATTATCCCGTTGAAAAACTGCGCTGCGAATGCGGTCAGCAGCTTTCACATCGTGTCGATCGCTGCACCCACAACAAATTCCTGGTGTTTATGGCGAGGTTCTGGGAAGGCAGCCTGAAAATCAGCAAGTTCGTTTTGATCGGCCTGGTGATCGAGGTGGTGGCGCTCATGTTCATTCCCAGCGGCTGGATTACCGGTCTCCTAGAAGGCGAGGGGATTTTGCCGATCTTTACCCTGACTTTAGGAGCGATTCCTCTGCATTTGCCTCAGGTGACGGCGGCCTCAATGTTGTTCGGTTTTTATCTGCCCGATCCGGGGGAGGTGATCCCCTTGGCCAAAGGGGCCGGCATCGCCATGCTGGTTGGTGGTCCGGTCACGGCTTTGCCTGTCATGGCTGTGTTTATCTCCATGTTTAAACCACGCGTACTGATCCTTTACATTTCACTCTGTGTTGGTGGTACCATAGCGCTCGCATTACTCTTCAGGGCCTTACCGATAACGATTTAGAGGCAGGGGCTAGTTGCTAGGGGCTGGGGGTCGGTTGTTTACCCAAAGGAAACTTCCTCATTGTCCACAGACTGTTAAATAACGCTTCTGGGACAGTCCCCATACGGGGCCAGTCCCTTAATTTATCAACACATCCTTTAATCTTGTAAGAGAAGGGACGCATCATGGGACAGGCAATTCAACAGGTCAAATCGGGCGACCGGGTTAAAATCAATTTCAAAGGGACGCTGCAGGATGGCACCCTTTTCGATACGACTTATGAGAACATCGGTTGTGACGATGACGATTGCGCATGTGAAGAAGATGGCGGCGGTTGCGACGACGACGATTGCGGCTGCGGTGGTGACGTCGGACCGATGGAACTCGAGGTCGGCAGTGACGCCTTCTTTCCGCAAGTCGAAGAGGGGCTGATCGGTATGGCCGTGGGTGACAAGAAGACAATTATCATCCAGTCTGACGATGCTTTCGGGCCTTACGATGAAGAGCAGATCTCTGCTGTGCCCCGTGAGCAGTTTCCCGATGATATCGATCCGCAGGTCGGCGATAACTTCGAACTCCTCAACGATGATGGTGAAGGCATGGTGGTTACGGTGATCGATGTGAATGATGCCGAGGTCACCCTCGATGCCAACCATCCACTGGCTGGCGAAGATCTGATCTTTGAGGTGGAACTGGTTGAGATTGTTTAGGGGCGAGGGACGAGGAGCGCGGGACGCGGTACGAGAAAAACCGTAAAGCAAATCGGCGTAACGAACAGAAGGGCTGTCCTCCGTCGAGGCAGCCCTTCTGTGTTGATACGTGTCATGGTTTTGCTTGTTACCCGTCCCTCGTCCCGCGTTCCGCGTCCCGTGCTTCTAAAAACCCGATCAGTTGCACCACCGCCTGACTTAACTCGTACGGCACCTCGGCGATCTCCTGCAAACTGGTTGCCAGACGTTTTGCTGCGAGCAGGGCATTACGTTGTTGATGCAGCATTTTCTGTTCCGGCTGGTGGTTGTGAGCCATATCACGAAAGCGCTTGGCGACGGTGGGATGGTTGCGTTCTTCTTCGATCACGGCCTGGCGCAGCTCGCTGTACTCTTCCATGCTGAAATGCTCCCGCTCCTCAGCTTTGCGCAGCAGGTCAATCGAGCGGTAGTCGGGCAGGGGGCGGCCCTCCTTGCGTTCCAGTAAGCCCGGTTCCCTGCGTTCCAGAAAACGGAAGGCGAGCAGCAGTTTTTCCGCGGTCTGGCGACGAATGCGGATCTCCCTGGTACAATAGTCCTCGAAGGAGTTGAAACCCCACTCTGAAAACTGTTGCTTATTGCTGACTTTAGCCAGCCACTCGCCAAGTTCCACCCATGAGGACTTGAATTGTTTTGCCGTGGCCAGAATTTGATAGCGTTCCGATTCCGGGGGCAGTTGCCGCATGAGCTGTTCAATATGTTGAGAGCCTTTGCTCGGACTTTTCTCTTCCATCTTTCTCCTCCTCTGCAATGCGCCGAAATGATAGCATAACTTTTAAGTCGCTGAGCCGATTGATTTTTAACGCAAAGGCGTGGCGCACGCCTGAACCGATGCGGTTCGTTCCTCACCACATCCTACATAATTTAATTGTTCTCTGCTGAGCAAGGCGAAGGAGGGGTGAAATGATTTTTTTCTTTACTGGAGCCAGGGGTATAAGCAGAATACCTAAAGTTATTGAATAAACCGTTTTACTTAGCGTCTTTGCGCCTTTGCGTTAAAATCATTTGAAAGGTTTTGTCCGTGTCAGGAAATAAACAGCCCCGCTGCACCATCGGTTCCGAAACCGTCCGTATGCTCAATCTTGGTCACCCCTGGGTGATTGCCGATCGTTTTACCTCGAACTGGCCCAAGACTGAATGCGGCGCTCTTGTCGAGCTTGTATCAGAAAAAGGGGCTTCACTGGGAACGGCGCTTTGTGATCCGGGTTCACGTATCGTTGCTCGCAGATTATCGAGTTCTCTCATTCAGCTTGATTGTCAGTGGCTGACAAAGATGTTGACTCAGGCTCAAGCGAGTCGCAACTGGCTTGAGTTCGGTGAAACCAACGTTGCTCGCCTGGTGAACGCGGAGGGTGATCGCTTGCCCGGCCTGACCGTTGATCGCTATGCTGATTATCTCATGGTGCAGTATTATACCCCGGCCTGGGAGAAGCACCTGGCGGCTTTGGCTGTGGCATTGCAGGAGGTCTATGCTCCGGTCGGCATCTATTGCAAGTACCGACCGCAGGAAACGCGCAAACTCGCCTCCGGTAAACAGAGCAAGGCGCCACAGGGGTGGCTGTTGGCTGGTGACCCTGCTCCGCAGGATTTGACTGTAAAAGAAAATGGCCTGAATTACCGTGTCGACCTGGTGGTAGACCTGCACACCGGGTTGTTCCACGACCAGAGGCAGAACCGGCTTGCGTTTCGCCGGCAAGCTGCCGGCTGCCGGGTTCTCAACCTGTTCGCCTACACCGGGGCTTTCTCCGTGGCTGCCGCAGCCGGCGGCGCCGCGCAGGTCAGTAGCGTTGATGCCTCCGGACGCTACCTCGACTGGGCGCGGGATAATTTCCGGCTTAACGGCGTCGATCCGGGAGCACACGAGTTTATCACTGGGGACTGTTTCGTTGAGTTGGATCGTCTGGCCAGGGCCGGACGCAGTTTTGAGCTGGTTTTCGTCGATCCACCCAGCTTTTCCACAACCCGCAAGAGTCGCTTTACAACCAGCGGCGGCACCTCGGAAGTGGTGCAGAAAATTCTACCCTTGATCACCCCCGGCGGGCTTTTGGTGACCTCGTCGAATCTGCAAAAAATGTCTCTGGAGAACTACCTGAAAGAGCTGCGCAAAGGCAGCCTTGCGGCAGGACGGCACTTGCAGGTTGTTCAGGTGTCGGGTCAGGCTGAGGACTTCCCCTTCTCTCCAAGCTTCCCCGAGGGACATTATCTTAAATACGTGGTTTCAGTCGTGCAGGATAAAATCTGAATTGAGCAGCTCTTTATGAGCCCTCGGCGTCTGGTCCTGTGGCAGCTCTTCCTCCGGTGTTTCATCGGCACCGACATGTGCCCTGAAAATCTCATGGTAGAGGAATTCGTAGCCACTCAAACGCTCTTTTTTCAGGACCGGGTGATCCAGAGGCAGGATGATGAAAGGCCGCGACTGCTCCCCGCCAACAGAGCCATGGCCTCCGACCTGGTCGTCAAAACAGGCAATTCCCTCTTCATCCAGAGCACCGAACAGGACCAGATCACCGCAGCGTGGCCCCAGGCCGTAGCGGTGCAGTAGTTCAAGCAGCTGGTAAGGTGCCCCGTAAGGCCGAAGGAAAGCGATCTCGTGCTGTTGAAAGCGGGGGTTGTCTGTAACGGTAATTTTCCCTCCGCTGTGAAAAATCATTAACTCGCCCTCGTTTTCACCTCGGGCTAAAACAAAACCTATGCCCTTGTGTTTCTGTAAAAAACGCAACAACATGGGTTGGGCTGCTTCGACCTGCTGCCAGTTGAGTGGGGTTTTTGACCCGGTAATGTAGAGATGCGCCAGGCTGCTGGAGTAGGTAATCACCACCCCCCCTTCAGGATCAATTTTCAAGGTCTCCGGAACGAAAGCCTGAATTTTCTTCTGCAGATAATTTTTGCTGCGCCGGTAGAGACGATGCCGCCAGGTTTTCTGTCTGGCTGCCAGCTCCTCCTGCAAGTAGCCGAGCTGCAGCCGGGTCGTTTCCAGTGAACCGGAGGAGACCGAAGCCGTCTGGTTCTCACGCAAAAAAGCGCTCACAGCATCACCAAGGGTCGCACCAAAACGATTCTGGAACGGATAGCCAGGCGTTTGTCCATGATCGGATAATATGACCAGGAGATAATCGGCTCCGGGCACGTAATCGAACGCACGCAGAATCTCGCCAATCCGTCGGTCGATGTAACAGAGGTTTTTCAAAGCCGGCCAGGATGCCGGTCCGAAATGGTGGGCGAGCTCATCGTATCCGCTGTAGGTGGTGTAGATGCGCGGTGTCCCCGCATAGATTTCAGCGATCACGCCAAAAGTCTGCATTTCGCGCAGGATGACATTGCAGAAGATGCGGATGAAAGGGAAGAGCCCTTCTGCCTTGGTCCGCCACTTGCTTTTACGCCTATGATGCCACTCATCCTTGCGGTTGGCCCAGAATTCAAAAAAACTGGCCACAAACATGCGGCAGGTTCGCAATGGGTTGACCAGTAAAAGGATTAGGATCCGTAAGCCGCCTAATCGGGCAAAGAGCGTTTGAGGGTGGGGCGAGGAAACCGTGAAAATACTATGTTCGGCGTCGCCATCGAGGATGTTCGAATAAGAAGCTCCGCCTGCCAGGATGCCTTTCTCTCCGCTAAAAAGTTTTTCCCGGAAATGTTGAACATGGTCTGGGTCATTACAGGAAATAAGTTGCCCGGATTCTTTTTCAAACCAGCGAAAGGCGGGGATTGCATGGTCGTTGCCGTAAAAGAAGGTTGATTGAGCCGCCGGTGTCGTGCTCGGCAAACCGGCATGGTATTCGATCAGCTTGTGGCCACGGCGAAGATAGCGCTCAAGATGAGGCAAGTAGCCGCGATCAAGGGCCTGCTGCAGATAGGGAAAGGCCAGACCGTCGATCTGAATGCCAACAAGGCCCTTTTGCCGACCTTTCTGCAGGCGTTCGCGGCGCTCACTGCGAAACGGGAACAGTTTCAGGCCGTAGTAACCATGGGTCAACCATTTGGTCAGAGTGTGTGACGGCATGCAATCTCCTCGCAACTCATTGTAGCAGATTCGTTGCGGAGACTAAAAAAAGGAAATGAGTGAAGGTCATGACTCTTTAGCTGATTGCTAGAAAAGGGGCTGCTTTTTCTGAAAAAGCAGCCCCCTATGAGCTTGTTCGTAGTTTTTGTTTAAAAGTTTTCCGCGCCCCCCGTCCCGCGTTCCGCGATCCGTCATTTATTCAACAATCACTTTCTGGATCGTGATGGTTTCGACCGGAACATCCTGATGCATGCCTTTATTGCCGGTTTTAACCTGGCGAATGGCATCGACCACATCCATGCCATCGGTCACCTTGCCGAACACAGCGTAACCGAAGCCTTGCGGCGTTGGCGAGGTATGATTGAGGAAGCTGTTCTCACCAACGTTGATGAAGAACTGGCTGGTGGCGCTGTCAACGACATTGGTACGCGCCATGGCCACCGTACCCCGGTCATTCTTGAGACCGTTCGTTGCTTCGTTCTTGATGGGCGCCTTTTTATTGCTTTTGTCGCTCATGTCCGCGGTCAGGCCACCGCCCTGAATCATGAAGCCGTCGATGACCCTGTGAAAAATGGTATCTTGGTAGAAGCCATCGTTAGCATAATCGATAAAATTGGCTACGGTAATTGGCGCATTAACGGCATCGAGTTCGAGGACGATGTTGCCCATGCTGGTTTCGATGCGAACTTTCGGGTTGGTTGTTTCAGACATTACTTTTCTCCTTGACGATATTTTGAATGGTGCAGGTATAGCACGACCCGGAAGATGAGGCAATGCATCCGGCTATGTGATTGACACAAGGCGGGACCGTTTTATAACAACCCTCAGGGCGTTGTTTCTTCGCTTTCTTCTTCATTGATCCAGGCGATCATAAGGGTGTAACAGACCGCCAGCAGGACTGGCCCTATGAAAAGGCCAATCACACCAAAAGAGATCAACCCGCCAATAACACCTGCAAAGATCAGCAGCAAAGGCAGGTTGGCGTTGCGGCGGATCAGGTAAGGCCGCAGAAAACCATCCATACCCAAAACGAAAGTCGTCCAGATCAGCATGGCGATGCCCCAGCCAACGCTACCGCTCCAGAAAAGCCAACCGATGGCTGGTATCAGAACCGGCCCGGGGCCGATTTGAGCGATGGTCAGCATAAAAATTAGTGCCGTCAGGAGAGAGGCATAAGGGATGCCGACCGTCGCCAGGCCGACCCCGGCAAGGATCGATTGTATCAGGGCGGTCACAACGACGCCTTGGGCCACTGCCCGCACGGCCATGGCCGCCAGATTGGCCGAGGTCTCACCGCGCTCTCCCGCGATGCGGTGGGCAAGACGAAGCACTATCTTTGCCGCGTCTTCGCCGTTCATGTAGAGAATGGTTGCCAACACCAGGGTTAAAAGCAGGTGTATAAACATCATGCCGAAACTTCCTGCCTGGGCGACCAGCCAGCCACCCACGTTGCGGACGTAGGGTGAGAAGCGCTTGGTGAGTTCTTCAGGCGTCGTGGTCGATACCTTTTGCCAGTACTCGTCAAGGCTGCCACCGAGCAGGGGAATCTGCTCAAGCCAGTCCGGCGGCGCCGGGATGCCAGCCTCGGTCAGTTTTTTTCCCAGGGCTGTGAGCTGTGGTGCATTTTCAGCGATGGTGCCGACTGCTAGTGAGAAGGGGATGACAAAGACCAGCACCAGCAGTCCAATCACAATCATTACGGCAGGGCGCCGACCGCGGACCTTATCCTGAATAATCAACAAAAGAGGCCAGGTCGCAATCACGATCATGCTGGCCCAGATCAGGGCCGGAAGAAATGGCCGCAGGATCCAGAAGCAGGCTGCTAACAGGGCACCGATCAGAACGATGGCAAGAGTGTTTTTAGTCAGTTCCCTCTGGGTGGTTTCAGGCATGGAATCCCCTCAAAATATTGTCCTGTATGCGTTGCTGTAATTTTTTTGAATTGTGCCATAAGTCGAAGGTCTTTGCACCTTCAGAGTATGGTGACTCAATAGATAGAGTGAAGACTCAGAGCGGTTTCGGCTGGCAGACCGATTCCTGGGCATTCGCTTTTGCTCCGCATTTCGCGCAAGAGACCGTCGGCTTGCCTGACTGCTGGTCGATCTCCATCATCAAGCCCTTCTTGAAGAGTTTACACATGTGGGTGGGGTGTTCGTCCGGTTTCCAGCTGTCTTGATCTTGCTTATCCATGTTTTATCTCTCGATCTCTGTTGCATTTGTCGCCAGTATGACGAACTGTTTTCTGACCAGAGCTATATGAATATCAACAGCGCCGGCAGCGCCAGACAGGCAAAGGGGAACAAGGCCCAGCGCAACATCTGCCTGGTCCCGATGGCACTGACTAACGTCAATTTGAAAATAAGATTGGCAACATAGGCGATCAAGATACCGATAGCTGCCTGGCTGTTCCCCAAGTCACCTTTGCCGGCGATCCGTGCATTGGATAGAGTGATTGCATCAACATCGGTCAGTCCGGACAACAGCGAGACAAGATAGACTCCTGTGTTGCCAAAATATACCTTTCCTGCGGAAATGGCTAATAGAACTGCGGCATAAATGCAACCGAAAAAGAGAGCTTGTTTGAGTTCCATCGGGTTTTTGGCTTCGGGTTCAGGTGTTCCGTGTGTTGAGGTCTTTACCCAGATGAGATAGACCGATAACAAGCCGCAACTGAACATGCCGACCAGTGGTAAAACCATTTCTTTCAACAGTTCAAAGTGGATGATTCCGATCAGCAAAGCCATTCGGATCAATACGACTGTTGAGGCAAGTGAGACCACGACTGCCCCCATCATCGAAAAGTCCTGGTTTTTTTGAGCGTGTCTGCTGAAGGACAGGGTCGTGGCTGTACTGGAAGCGATTCCACCAAGCACGCCAAGCATGGGTCCTCCCCACTGGTGGCCGACGAATTTCAGAATGACATAGCCCACCAGGTTGATGGCACTGATCATGACCACCATCAGCCAGATATTGTAAGGATTCAGGGCAAGATAGGGGCCTAACCCGCGATCAGGCAGGATGGGCAGGATGATAAAGGCGATCAGAGCGAACTGAAAAATGGCAAAGATGTCATGTTGCGACAGGCTATGGGAGAACTTGTGCATCTGCGGTTTAAAATAGAGGATGACAGTTGTCGCCAGACTTAGGGAAACGGCGGCAAGTGTCTGGTCATATGCCACCAGGATGCCGATTCCATAGGCGACAAGCAGAGCGACAGAGGTTGTCAGCCCGGGTGAAATATCTTCTCTGACCCTGAGAATCTGCAGCATGACCGACTGTACGATAATGGCAATCATTCCGGCAAAAATGATCCATTGCTGATTTGTCAGACCCGCAATCTGGCCACAGATAGTACCGAAAAGAGTGACCAGGATAAAAGTGCGCAGCCCGGCCAGTCGAGTTTCTTTTCGCTCTCGCTCAAAACCCATTAAGGCGCCCAGCAGGATTGCCAGGCCATAGATTTTGAAAATTTGTAGAGCAGCGGTATCCAATAATCATTTCTCCTGGGCGATCAGCCATACAGGTCAGTTTTGCAATTTTGTTTCAGACCAAAAACCAGCTAATTTTTGAAACTTGCTAACTTTTCAGCACATAAGCGAGTACATGGAGTCTGCAACCATTGCTTGCGTCCAACACTATCACTTAACTTACCGCAAGCAACAGTTGATAAAGCAACATCTGTTCTGTAAAATTCACAACCCTCTTTGGAACGATCTTTGACAGTTAAAAGTTCAAGTAGACACGACCTGTTTCCCACTCCTCAGAGATTTCCATCAGCACAGCGCTGACAAGTCTCAGACAGGAGT
>JAGXHL010000034.1 GCA_024636215.1 Deltaproteobacteria bacterium | reverse complement strand
GCCACTTACGCTGTTCATCAGTAAAACGCTTACCACTCGCCTGCTGCTGCGCCAACCACGCCCGGAAGTTGACCTGCACCTTCTCCGGGAACGACACCAGCTCATTATCCTGATGCATAGCAAAGCGCACCAACGACACCAGGTCGGTCAGAATATGATTGGCCGCCGCGCCACGCACCTTGCTCGCTTCAAGCTTCTGATAGGCCGCCCACAGCTCATCGGGCACCCGCTTCTCCCACCCTTGCGGATGAGTCTGGTAGATGCGTAATTGATCGACCTGAGCGACCAGCTTCTCGGCCAACTCACGCACATCCTCAAACCGCAGTCGCTGCTTGTATGGAGTACCATAGAGCACCTGCAAGGCGGTAATCTCGTCCTTGTTGTCGGCAATAAACTGCTCGAACGACTCGACCACGCTTCTGGCCTTCTCCTCGGTGAACCCGGCGAAGATAACAGTATCGGGGCTGACCGTATCAATAATCTGCTCGTTCTTTTTTTTAATTGCCAGCAGCAGCTCGCGTAACTGCGGATTGCAGAGTGGTTTTGCAGCATCGCCAACCAACTTGGCCGCTGCCTGTTTGACCTGCTTGGCGTCCGGCTCGCTGATTCCAGAATCCTGTTGCGCCTGGGCGATGTGATTGTCTGGATTAAGGGCATTGACCAGGTCGCTGTTCAGTTCCTTGAGTGTCTTGCCATCGGTTAGTTCAATAACCTGCGCCTGCTCTTCCGTCGTCAGCTTCTTTTCCATCCGCGCCAGACGCGCGGCGACCGAAGAGACTACGTCCGGTTCGGTATTGCCAAAGGCAACGGCTTGCATCAGCTTTTCGAAGCTGACGTTCTTCTTTCGCTCCATCGGCCGCGAGTCGGTCTGGTCCTGCTCGCAGACCCCGACGGCATCGACGATGACAAAGTGATCCTTGGTGACGGCATCCGGGGTGACCGACTGCAAGTCGTTGTCGTCAATTATGCGTACACCGCGACCCTTCATTTGCTCGAAGTAGGCACGCGACTTGACCGAACGCATGAAGAAGACCACTTCGACCGCTTTGATGTCGGTGCCTGTGGCAATCATGTCGACGGTGACGACGATGCGCGGAAAATAGCTGTTGCGAAACGAAGCAATCAGGTCTTCGGGTTTGGCGCCGGTGGTGCGGTAGGTAATCTTCTGGGCAAACTCGTTGCCCTTGCCGAACTCCTCGCGCACAATCTTGACGATATCCTCCGCGTGAGAATCGTCCTTGGCAAAGATCAGCGTCTTCGGCACCTCGGTGCGGTTTGGGAAAATTTCCGTGAACAGCTTGTCGCGATAGGTCTGAACGACCTTGCGGATCTGGTCGATGGCGACCACGTCCTTGTCGAGCTGGTTGGGGTCATACTGGAAGTCGTCGTCCAACTGTTCCCAGCGCACCTCGCGGGTCTCGCGGTCGCGTTTGTCGACATAGTAGCCGGACTCAACATTGCCGCCCTGCTCACTTATCTGGGTGCGAATACGATAAACATCGTAATTGACGTTAACACCGTCGGCGACCGCCTGCTCGTGACCATACTCCATGACCAGATTCTGGTTGAAGAAACCGAAGGTTTGCTTGCTCGGCGTAGCGGTGAGGCCGATCAGGGAAGCATCGAAATAATCGAGCACCTGGCGCCAGAGGTTGTAGATGGAACGGTGGCATTCGTCGGTGACGATGATGTCGAAGGTCTCGATAGGGATAACCGGATTATACTCGAGCGGTTCCGGCTCCTTGAACAGGCTGTCGAATCCGCTGTCGATCTCCTCTTCGAGCTCCACCGGCAAGTCGCGCCCTTTCAGCATGGAGAACAGGCGCTGGATGGTACAGATACAAACCCGCGCCGTGGTGTCGAGGGTGTTAGAGGTCAAGCGTTGAACGATGTACTCTTCGCTGAATTTGTAATTATTGTAGGGCGAGACGTACTGTTGGAACTCTTTGAGAGTCTGCTTGCCAAGATTGCCCCGGTCGACCAGGAACAACACCCGCTTGGCGCCGGCGAACTTGATCAGGCGGTAGATGAAATTGATTGAGGTAAAAGTCTTGCCGCTACCGGTAGCCATCTGGATCAGCGCGCGCGGGCGGTTCTCCTTGAGCGAGACTTCGAGGTTCTGGATGGCTTTGATTTGCGCCGGCCAGAGGCCCTCGGTTTTCAGCTCTGGCATCTGCTGCATGCGAGCAAGGAAGGTCGCGGGTTGCCACACCGGTCCATCTTCTGCGGCGAGAGGAACCTGTTCACTCAGAGAGCCATCAAGTAAAGCGGCGAGATTCTCTGGGCGGTGAAAAGCGAAGACATTGCGTGAACGGGGAGCAGGGTCAAGTCCATTTGTGAAGCGTGTCTCGACACCGGTTGATTCGTAACAGAAGGGTAAAGGATTGTGCCAAGAAGGAAGTCCCGCGGGCAGACCGGTTGTGTACTTGGCGGATTGAACTTCGACACCGATTAAAGTGCTACCAACTTTTTTGGCTTCGATGACGCCGGCGGCCTTGCCATCGATATAGAGGAGATAGTCAGCAAAGCCATGCCCAGGTGCGAGCGGGAATTCACGGAGAGCAACACCACGACCGGCATGGATGTTCGTGGCAGTGACATCCTGCACGATCCAACCGCATGCAGCGAGTGTTGCATCAATTTGTTCTCGGGCTTCAGCTTCCGGTGCTGGCGTCAATTTTCCCCCTGCAAATCACATGACTAATATGCCTCACAATAGTAAGGCCAAATATGGTGTCGTCGTGACTAAAAGCGGCGTAGTAAACAAAAGGGGTTACGTCGTTACTAGCACAACTCAAAAACTCATTACTTACTTGCAGCCGATCAGTAAGGTTAATCCAAACCAGATTCGCCCTCACCTGTGAGCAACCATTCAGCACTGCAACCGATCTCTTGTGCCAAAAGTACGACCAGATAGGAATCGGCCATCCTCCTCGCGGAAGCCACTCTGCTTATCGTTGCCTGCGAGTACGCGCCGCCAATTCGTTTGGACAAAGCACTTTGAGACACCGCCGCTGTAGCCAAGGCCTTGGTCAATCGCTCGGCAAATTGCTCACGATATATTCTGCATGCTTCTTGTTCAGTAGTTTCTTCGTCCATAGCAGCTCATTTTGGCCTTGACAGTCTATGCCATATGGCATAGAAATACAAAGCAGCTATTCCATACGGCATCAACCTAGCACGACAAGGAGCCCCTGTCATGAAAAAAAATCGCAGAAGAAGAAACCTCCTCTTAGCCATTAGTAGCAAAGCCCGCATCGCACAGCAATCCAACCTGGCAATTAGGGCCCATCACACACCCTCTCATCACAGCAACACAGGGAACATTCAGGGATGGTATGCCTACCGCAAGAAGGCCAATATCAGGCTTCGCAATTTGAGTAAAAGTCAAGTAGTGATACATGAGGGTGGCTATCGTGGCGACCACATGCGTCACTGGCTACAGGACCTGAGATGCGAGCACTTGTTCAGGGCCAGTCTCAAGGAAGTCGTCATTGTAGGAGCTGACAAGATCTGCCCATTCTGTCATGGAACTAAAGACATGGATCGCTACGGCACCATCGGCGCTGTGCAAGAGCATGTGTATGGTCTCTCCAACGGTAACATCGGATTCCTACCTGACAATATCCTATCCTCCTCTAGTGAGCACTATTGGTTCAATTGCTCAATTCACAAAATTCGGTTTGAGTGCTCTTTCGACAGGTTTCTGGATCAAGAGGCCGATGTGTGTCCCTTTTGCGACCATGAGAAATTCAATTGGACGGTAGAAGGATAATAACCTATTCCCCTGCCCGGCTGGCAAGACTTGCCGGGCAGATTTGATGGAGGCATGAATATTCAACCAGAAAAAGAATTTCATACTGGTCGTTATAATCTGGTTCAAAAAAATGTAAATCTTATAGAATTATTATATATACAATACCGCATACACTCCATTTTATGGGCTTTCACGTGCACCCTCATTGGTCGGAGAGCCCCTTCCCATATCCAGCACCCTTCTATACAATTTTTAACACGACATCAATTATCTTTTTAAAAGGACAGGTAATGGCAGCTTACAAAGAAGTCAGTAAATGCAGCAATTGTAAGGAAAAGACAATTTCAGCAGCCTCGTGGAACACATTGTGTACCAGTTGCAGAGTGTCCGATGAGCTCAAACTGGCAGGCGCAAGAATCACTGGCATAAGACACTACCTAATGAGCGGCAATGCGATTTCAGACGTTAAATCTTTTGCTGCCTGGAAGAGTAAGAAAAAAAATGTTGAGGTGTCGTTTTACCACCAATCAGAGAAAGACCCTGTAGCACAGAGTGGCATTGGTGATAACACGCACATTCTCTGCTTGCCATCAGACCTCGGTGGTGGAGGTCAGAGCATCGTCATGGTCGGTCGCACTGACAAGGGGTGGTGGTTTCGCAGAGGAAGATGGCACAAGGACAAGACTGACGATAATAACGAGTCAATTCATGAAATATGCCTGCACTCGCCTCTTGACGATTACGACATGCGCCTTGTTCATCGTATGGATGAAGCATTGTTTCTGGCAATCGTCAAAGAGACGAAACCGATTATCACACTGTAAAAAAGATTTGCGGAACAAACGCTAGAAGAACATGAGGGCGAACCTTGCAAAACCTTGAGGAATACAAAACTGAAAGTTTGTCGACTGACGCAAGCGGCCCCGTATTTGTTGTCAGAGCGACCATTAAGGCGCTTGAAATCCTATCAAGACTTCTGGTCACTGCCATAGAAATTCGAGATGTTCTGAAAGAATGCCAGAATATGCAATCTTGCCATGGGCATTTTCTAGTGCCAAATGAAGCAAAAAGCATTCTGAAAATCTCGAGAACAAAACTCCAGGAGCTTAAAGACAATGGCGCTTTGATCAATGGAGTTCATTACTGGCAAGACGGGAGCACGGTTCGATATTTTCCAGACTTTGCAACAAAGCTCGTGAAGGCAGTGAATGAAGGACATAAGGAACTATTAACTACAGACAAAAACGATCCACAAAACTCTCAAAGTGGAATAGACGAAACCTATTAAGGAGGCCATATGGCTAAACAGAAGTACACCCGAAGACATAAACGCGGTCGTGTTTACAACAAGGGCAGAAAACTCTACATCCAGTTCCAGTATCTGGGCCAACGCGTTGAGTATCCAACGAAGGAATTAGATATACCTGCGAACCGAGACAAATGGGAGATTTGGCTCGACAGGCAAATCGACAAGATACTCAACAACGATTTCGAATATGCAAAGGCGTTCCCTGGCGACAAGCCTGAAAAGAAGGCCTTATTCTCTCGGCTCGAGGGCAGAGCCGTAAAAGATGCCCCTCATATGATCACGATGCGCCAGGTTATTGAGAAGTACCGTGATGATGTCATCCCGAATTTTAAGTCTGGGCACAAGAAGAAAGCATACAGGTCCAAGATCAGGAGTCGTATTTTGCCGTTTTTCGAGGGAATGACTCTTGGTGATTTTAACAGCACTGCGGTTGCAAATTTCATTGGCCACCTCGCAGGCAGAACCCCTAACAAGGAGAAGAAATAACATGAACACTGATGGAACGAAAATGAACCTGAAAAAATCATTGGGACGTCAAACAATTTGCGACACAATGACAGTGCTGCAAAAAATTTGGAACTCAGCATGTGACGAGTACAATTTGCAACTTCGCGACCCATTCAGGGAGAAAGCTGACTTCATGCCTTCAGCGCCCCCAAAACGTCTTCCGAAAGGGATCAAACCAAACATCCCTGTCTGGAGGATTGATGACGCAATGAAGATAATCGACAACATCAACAAGCGTTATGCAAATGTTACACGATTGATGTTTCTGACAGGCATGTCTGCAAGCGAGATTGCTGGGCTGAGGAAACAAGACATCAATGAGGACTCGCTGATGGTCGTGAATTTCATAGCTCGAGGCTGTGAGCCATCTGATAAAGGTAAGACCATCTACAGGCCGCGAGCGATTCCTATGACAGAACCCATTAGTAAATGTCTTGAGGAAGCGGCGAGAACGGCACAGGATGAATACCTGTTCAGGACAGCAACAGGTTTGCATTTTGACTGCAACCGGTTCCGGGACAACTGGGAGTCTGCAATTAAACGAGCTGGTCTTGATTATATGCGCCCTTACAGCACCCGCCACTCATTTGCGGCCTGGTCATTGGCTATCGGTGTAATCCCAGACCTTATTGTTGACCTGATGGGGCATGGGTCGAAAGAAATGATTTACGAGCGTTACGGTAAGTGGAAGAAGGATCTTCAGAAGGATGTCGAAAAAATTCGACTATTCATGGGTGAGGACTTTGGAAAGTAACGCCATTCATACGACGGTCATGCAGTACAGAAACGGCCCCTCCAGAATCTTCTGGAAGGGCCGCTCTGCGAGAAATTTGCGAGAAATCTCTCAATTTGTTGGCCACAAACAACAAAAACGTTGTAAAATAGCCTACTTAGCTGGTACCCGGGACGAGAATCGAACTCGTACAGGATTGCTCCCGAGGGATTTTAAGTCCCTTGCGTCTACCAGTTCCGCCACCCGGGCAAACTGTGAAAAGTTCGCTATTATTAATGCAAGATTGAGCTATGTGTCAACCGGAGGTTTTTATGCAGGACACTTTTACCTGCCCGCATTGTGAAAAACAGAGTCAACGGTATCGCAATCCATTCCCTACCGTCGATATCATCATTGAAATTGAGGGACAGATTCTCCTCATTGAGCGAAGTAACCCGCCTCTTGGTTGGGCCCTGCCAGGCGGTTTTGTTGACTATGGCGAGACACTCGAAGCCGCCGCAATTCGTGAAGCACGGGAAGAAACCGGGCTTACGCTTGAGAAGCTTCGACAGTTTCGTGCCTATTCAGATCCGCACCGTGACCCTCGACAACACAATATTTCAATGGTTTTCACTGCAGAGGCCCAGGGCAAGCCGACTGCCGGAGACGACGCCAAACATCTCAAACTGTTTGCTCCGGACCGACTTCCAACACCACTGTGCTTTGACCATGCGACTATTCTGCAGGATTATCTCTCGTCAAAGAAATGAAAATCGGGAATTTTTTCAAGCAGGCCATGCTTGTAGCAGAGAGTAAAGTAGAGTCTTAAACCTTCGAGGTGGCCTTCTGTCAAGTCGTAAGACATCCCTCGCCAATAAGCCTCCAACTGAGCCGCAGAGAACAGTGATTGTCCGGAGAGATCCTGGGCCATTTCAGACAGCTTTTCAAAAGCGCTCTGCCGTGAAGCCTGCAGTTGCAGAGATAACACCTGCAGCTCTTCAGGATACTTTGCGGCAGCATCCCGCCTCAAGATCCAGAGGGCAAAGACAAAAGGCAAGCCTGTGAAATGATACCAGAGAGCGCCGAGGTCGGTGACCTGGAAACCCTCAGGGCAAGTTTTTGCCGCAGCCAGTGCCCGATCACCAATCAAAAGAGCGCTTCGCCCCTCAGTCATCAAAGTTTCAACTTCTCCAGGGGGAACAACATAGGAGACATCATCGATAGCACAGAACTCTTTCAGAAGTATTTTCAGCAGGTTGATTGAGGTTGCCGATTCACCGGTAATGGCAACTTCCGTGCCGGCAAGCGTTGCCAGGGGGCCCCGGGTGAAGAGCAGGACGCTATGCACGGGCCCAACGCTGCTGATGGAGTGCCCGGGGAGAAGAAGATAGTTGTCGGCGTTCTGCCCGTATTCGTAAGAGGATGAAGGACAAGCATCGATAGTGCCGGCAGCCAGCATGGCGTTCAGCTCGGAGGGCACTCCGGCCAAGATTTCTCCGCTAAAGCCCGCCTGCCGCAGGCAGTAGAAGTAGGGTGCTACATTCAGATAGGCAATGCGCCCGATTCGCAAGGTCAGAACCTCATACGGCCCTCAAGTCCGAGAGCAAACAAAATGCCGTCTGTGGACAAACTAAATGCGGAGAGTTATCCCCGCATCAGAAAAGTTATAAATCAAGATTGATCATTGAAAATCAATCGAGTAGACATCTTTGGCTTTGATTTGAAAAGCCCCATAGCCGGTGGAACCGAAAAACTCGGCATCAGCTACAATTGCCAGAGTCATCACAGTGCCGGATTTCAGTTGAACATCAACCTTGAGCTCTTCGTCTCTGATTTCCGTGAAAGTTACCGTGTCGATCTGCTGAAAAGGGATCGTCAACTGGCCCTGGCCGCGCAAAGTGTCCAGAAAGGTTTTGCCATTCATGGAGAACTGATTGAGACTGGTCGTTAAGCCGTCACGATCCTTGAGGGAGGCGTGGATACGAACATCCGTCTCCGGGACGGTCCCTTCAGGATGGCCACCCAGACCATCCATACCCATGCAGGGCACTGCTATTACCATCAGTAAAAGTAGAATAAATCCGCGTTTCATACCCACCTCCATGAAAGCTTTAATCGTCCATCCTTAATCGATGGCGCATGTTAGCATGGCCGAACAACCGGTTCAATGGCCAAACACCAGGGCCAAACAACAGTTAACGTTTGAGATTCCATTCCCGACAAGCAAACTTTTCGCTGCACAGGATTTCAGCTTCCTGAAGTTCGCAAGCAGTAGGCTCGGAAAGCTCCCATGCAATTTGCAATTGCCTGGAAAATTCCACGGCAAGCACCTTCTCAACTTCGTCAATAGTGAGTTTTTTTTCACGCCACCGATTCAACCAGCCAACACTCTGTAAAGAGTCTGAGGATGCTTGATTTACATCGATCTTGAGGGCTTTGCCGAGCAGCTCAAGATCCATCTCCAGGGGTAGGGAACCATGCTGAAGAAAGGCCCGACCGTGGCGTTTCTGTGCACTGCCGGCAACCTTGCGCCCCTCAATCACCAGTTCATACTGCGAAGGTGCTGAGAAACAAACAGCTTTCATAGCATTCTGATGTCCGCCGCGCGCTTTACCGGGGACCAGCTCAGCAGCCAGGCCAAGTTGCAACAAGGTTTTTTGCAGCACGCTGGAGATAACCCGGTAACATTCCAGGACAGAGCCACCAAACATTCCCGTGTTAAGCGGGGCCATGACGGCATAAGTCACTTCTTCAGCATGCAGAACAGCCCGGCCACCGGTGGATCTGCGGACAACGTCCAGGCCGGCCTCTGCACAGACATCCAGATCGATATCCGTGTGAACCGACTGGGCATAACCCAGCGTCACCGTTGCGGGCCGCCAGCGATAGAAGCGCAGTATCGGCAGAGATTGACCGCCGGCGACAGCATGCAGCAGGGCTTCGTCCAGGGCCATATTCATGGCACCGCTCTGTTCACCGGAGTTGATCAAACGCCACATCTGCATGATTGACAGCACCCGCCAAAAATAAAGGCCAGGAGAACCTGGCCTTATCGTTAAAGCTTTAAACGCTCGATGAAGCCGGTGTCGATGTTGCCCTCTATGAAGTCCTTGTTATTCATGATGCGCTGATGGAACGGGATGGTTGTTTTGATCCCGCCAATAATAAACTCATCAAGGGAACGGGCCATACGCTTGATCGCTTCTTCGCGCGTGTCAGCATGAACGATCAGCTTGGCGATCATCGAATCATAATGGGGCAGGACAACGTACTGGTCGTACACGGCACTGTCGATACGCACCCCCAGGCCGCCGGGAGGATGATAACCATCGATCTTGCCCGGGCAGGGGGTAAACTTGACCGGGTCCTCGGCATTGATGCGGCATTCGATGGAGTGGCCATTGATCTTGATGTCTTCCTGTTTGTAGCGCAGAGTTTCACCGTTGGCTGCACGGATCTGCTCCTTGATAATATCAACGCCGGTGATCATCTCGGAAACGGGGTGTTCGACCTGCACGCGGGTATTCATCTCCATAAAAAAGAAGTTGCCCTGTGCGTCGAGCAGAAACTCCATGGTCCCGGCGCTGGTGTAACCGATCGATTTAGCCGCGTTGACGGCGCAGGCACAGAGTTCCTGGCGCTGGGCCTCGGTGATAACCGGGCACGGAGCCTCCTCGATCAGCTTCTGATGGCGTCTCTGGATGGAGCAATCCCGTTCGCCAAGATGTATGACGTTACCGTGGTTGTCCGCCAGGATCTGAACTTCGACGTGGCGGGGGTTTTCACAAAACTTTTCGATGTAAACATCAGAGTTACCAAAAGAAGCCTGCGCCTCAGCACGAGCCATGGCGTACTGGTTCGGCAGGGAAGCCGGCGAATGAACAACCTTCATCCCTTTACCGCCGCCACCGGCCGTCGCCTTGACGATCACCGGGTAACCTATTTCCGCAGCAATCTTCTGGGCTTCTTCTGCTGTAGGAACATTTTCCTTGGTGCCTGGCAGAATGGGGACACCGGCCTTGATTACGGATTGGCGACCCGCGATCTTATCACCCATGATCCGGATATTGTCGGGCGTCGGACCGATAAAGACAATACCGCAGTTCTGACAGATTTCTGCAAATTCGGCATTTTCGGCCAGGAAACCGTAACCGGGATGAATAGCCTCAGCGTCAGTGACTTCAGCGGCGCTGATAATGGCCTTCATATTCAGGTAGCTTTCGCTGCTTGGGCCTCTGCCAATACAGATACTTTCGTCGGCAATCTTGGTGTGCAAGGCATCGGCATCAACATCAGAATGCACGGCAACGGTCAGGATGCCGAGTTCCTTGCAGGCGCGAATAATACGCAGAGCAATTTCGCCGCGATTGGCGATCAGGATTTTGCGAAACATGGGTGACTCCCTTTCGCCTGGCAGCCTGTCGGACTTTTCGGGCCGAAGCGAAAAATTGGATGTTTGAGAACAGGTTTTAGCTCATTTGAGGTTCATAGCCGTAGCTGTGGAGCCAAAAGGAGCTGAAATATGGGCCAAACAGCCGGATTTGCAGCCGGCTCATGGAGTGTCCGACAAGCTGTTACAGGCGTTCCACCTTGAAGAGCGGCTCACCAAATTCAACCGGAGCAGCATCTTCTTTAAGGATTTCAATGATCTTGCACTTGAACTCCGCCTCAATCTCGTTAAAAAGTTTCATGGCTTCGACCAGGCAAACCGTCTGTCCCGCCTCGACAATCGCGCCCACATCGGCGAAAGCATCGGCTTCAGGACTTGGCTTACGATAGAAGCTGCCGACGATCGGTGAATTGATGGTTTCGTACTTGTCCTCGGCGACAGCGACCTCGTCAGCAGCAACCGGAGCGGCTGCAGGCGCAGAAGCGGCGGCCGGAGCCATAGTGGCGGCAGGGGCCGCAAATTGAACGTACTCCTTGTCCGGACCACGCTTGATCAGAATTTTTTCCTCTGCGTTTTCCATCTCGAATTCCGTGATATCAGTGTCGGTGATCATTTTGATCAACAACTTCAGGTTTTTAATCTCCATCGATATACCTCCTTAAGTTCTCCGGCAGGTTTCTAAACCACCGGCCAATATGTTGAGTCAGTTTAACAGATGATCGTCAAACCCCTTGGGGATTTTTGTTAATATTCGATAACCAACGTCAGTGACGAGAACCGTATCTTCTATTCTTACACCACCGACATTCGGCAGATAGATTCCGGGTTCAACAGTGAACACCATACCAGGTTCAGCAGTCATTTTACTGCGCGGCGAGACCGTTGGAGCCTCATGAATCTCCAGGCCAATGCCATGACCCAGACCGTGACCAAAGTAATCGCCAAAACCCTGGCTCTTTATATAATCACGGGCAATTCGATCCAGTTCTGCCAGTTCGACACCCGGAGCGATCGCTTGCAGTGCCCGGTCATGAGCTTCAAGGACCGTGGCAAACATGGTTTTCAATTGATCGGAGACAGACCCCATTGCCAGGGTGATCGTTTCATCCGAGTGATAGCCGGACCAACGACAACCGAAATCAATTGTGATGAGCTCATTTGCGCCGATCAACTTTTTACTGGCAACGCCGTGAGGCATGGCTCCACGTGGCCCGGAAGCAACGATAAAATCAAAAGCCTTTTCTTGCGCACCACGTTTTCTTAAGGCAAACTCAAGGGCGAGGGCAACATCGCTCTCGCGCGCGCCGGGTTTGACCATATCAATAATATCGTCAAAAGCGAGGGCATTTAACTCAGCGGCTTTGGCCAGAAGATCAATCTCATCAGCAGACTTATGCAAGCGAAGGGATTCTAATTCCTCCTTGAGATGCTGCCAATGCCAATCAGCGTTGCCTTTTGACTGCAAGTCTTTAACAAAACCGAAAGCCAGGTTTGCCTCAAAACCAATCCTTTTGACGTTATGCGCTGACAACTGGTCAGTAATGCCGTCCAGCTTGATTGTGTATTCACAAATCTGATCGGCGCTCACTTCTTCATGGGATTGTGATGTATAGCGCGAATCGGTCAGAAAAACAAGATGATCAGAGAAGAGGATCAGGACACCATCACTTCCGGTAAAACCACACAAATAGCGAATATTTTCAGGCTTACAGAAAACCAGGGCATCAAGCTCCAGCTTGGCTAGAAGATGACTGGCGTTCTGCCGGCGATGAGAATAGGACATAGTCGGGAAAGTTACGAAAGGTGAGCTATAAGGCCGCGCAGCGCGAGCTGGTAGCTCATGGCACCGAAGCCAGCGACCTGGCCGAGGACCACCGCGGAGACATAAGAGTGGTGACGAAAGGCTTCCCGGCCATGAATATTAGATAAATGAGCCTCAATCACAGGCAGGGCAATGGCTGCAATGGCATCTCTCAAGGCGACACTTGTGTGCGTCAAACCGCCCGGATTGATTACGATTCCTGAAAAACCGTCAGTTTCAGCGGCATGGATGCGATCTATAAGCACGCCTTCATGGTTGGATTGTACTGCCTCGACAGCAAAGCCAAGTTCCTCGGCGAGCGACGCTAAAGTGTTGTTGATGTCAGCAAGGGTTTGCCGACCATAAACATCAGGTTCGCGCTGCCCCAGAAGGTTGAGATTCGGCCCATGCAAAATCAGGATTCGAGACGACATTTAATTCAAGGCCTCTAGCAGATTAAAACCTTCACGGGTCATCAGGTAGCGGCCTTTGCCGAAGTTACCATCATGATGAATGACCAGGGCGACAAAATAGTCGTCATTAAGGACCCGGATAACGATGATAAAGCGGTCTGTGCGGATGGAGATTTCTTCCATATCGCCCAGGCTCAGGATGTCTGCTGTTTTACGAATTTCTTTCAGGACATTGGAATATTCAACGACGACCATCTGCAGATCCAATTTCTCATCAGGCGCAAAATACTGATCGATGGCAATGCCGTCGTAGCCCATCAGTACGGCACCGATGCCACCTCCGGTTTCTTCTACAATTCGTTGCAGAATTTCGTTAAACATTTGTCCTCCCATTTTTTATGACAGACAACCAACGCTGCAGTACCGCCAGAGGTGATGAATCTTTAGGCTCACTTTGAGGTTCGGAGCTTGCTTCAATTGGTATGGCGACGGCTTCAACAGGAGCGTCAGTAGCAGGGGCCACCGGCACCGCGTCCGGTAAGGGCGCTCCAGAACCAGCAGCGGCAGAATCAACCTCACCAGCCAACAGCTCCTGAATTTGCGTGATCCGCTTATGTGCAGACTCGTTATCCGGGCTCTGGGCAAGAATCCCGCGATAGACGTCCAGAGCCTTTTCGAGCAAGCCCTGCTTGACGTAAATCTCGGCAAGGGTTGCCGTAGCAATCGGCTCAGCAGGCTCATCAGTATCAGTCGCTGGGGACGACACCTGTTCCTGCACGATGGTCGCCTGTTTAATCTCTGCCCAGGGCCGCGGCAAATCCAGGGCAATCAGCATATCGGAGATTTTTTGATCTTCCGGGTGGAATTCTTGAGCCTGCTGAAGAATCTTACGCGCCTGGTCACGTTCACCGCGGATAAGATGCAGACGAGACAGACCCACCAGGGCTGACTGACTCTGACGATCGATACTGAGAGCTCTTGCATAAGCACTCATCGACTCGTCAAGTCGTCCCATCTGACCTAAAATGCGCCCCATAGTTGAAAAACCAGGGCTGAAATGTGGCAGCATGACGGTGCCCAGTCGCGCAGCCTCCAGGGCATCGTCGAGCAATCCAATCTGGCGATAGGCTTCGGCCAGAGGGACAAACGCGGTAGAACTGGGGTCCTTGGTAACGATCTGCAGATAACTGCCGATTTTACCAATCAAACTTCCTCCTGTACTTGCCGTTGCCATGTGCCCTCTTTTTGGAGTTCAGGTTAATAATTCGTCCAAATGCTTGTCCAGATTGTCGATCTGGTGCAGTTCGGCAGAACCTATGCCATGATTCAATACCACCCGGACCTTGCCGTCCTTGACCTTTTTATCACGTTGCATGACAGAGAGATAGTCAGCAACAGTAAAAGCAGGAGGACTCACAGGCAAATCAAAATAGCTGAGCAGATCAATAATTCGGGTCACATCAGAGGCAGAGCAATAACCAGATTTATGCGCTGTTCGGGCAGCCATGACCATGCCGATAGAGACAGCCTCACCATGCTTGACAACACCATATCCGGCAAGGGTTTCAACAGCGTGACCGAAGGTATGACCCAGATTAAGCAAGGCCCTGACGCCCTGCTCTTTTTCGTCATTTTCTACAACATTCGCCTTAATTTGGCAAGACATCATTATGGCGTGAGTCAGGGCCTCTGCAGAGCAATCCGCCAATAATTCACGATGCTCTTCCAGCCATTTAAAGAACTCCGCATCGCGAATGATGCCATACTTTACAACCTCTGCAAGACCGGAAACATACTCTCTTTTCGGCAAGGTTGCCAGGGCACTGACATCAATGTGAACATGCCTGGGTTGATAAAAAGCACCAACCAGGTTCTTGCCCTGCGGCAGGTTCACTCCGGTCTTGCCACCGACGGAACTATCCACCTGTGAGAGCAGCGTGGTCGGAATCTGGACAAAAGGAATTCCACGCAAAAAGGTTGCAGCGGCAAAACCGGCCATGTCGCCGATCACGCCGCCACCAAGAGCGATCAGACCACAATAGCGGTCGAAGTGACGTTCAATCAACACATCATAAATATTTTCCAGAGTTTCCAGCGTTTTGTATTCTTCACCATCAGGCACTCTGATAACGCTCACATTACGTCCCGATGCCACCAGAGCATCCACCACTTGTTCGCCGTAAAGATCGCCGACGGTCGGGTTGGTCACTATAGCAACCTTCTCCGGGAAAGCGACATCCCTGAGAGCCGCACCCAGATTCGGCAGAATTCTCTCACCGATCACGATAGGATAACTGTTTACTCCGAGGCCAACGATAATCTCTGGCATGCATTATTCCTTAAAGCTCAGTTGCTCAGCAATATTTTGGGCTATCTCTAAGGGTGCAAGACCATCGGTGCTGACAATGAGATCCGCCTTGCAATAGAATACCTGCCGCTTGTCCCACAGGCTCTTGAGTTGACCCCAATTCCTTTGCTGTTCGACCAGCGGACGATCGACACTACCCTGTAAACGTTCTTTTATCGTCGCCCATGAGGCGTTCAGGTAAACAATTTGTCCCAGCCTGGTCATGGCGTCACGATTAACCGCTCTCACAACCATCCCGCCGCCCGTTGCAAAAACAGCGGCCGGCTGCTCTTCTAACGCCTCCAGTAAAGACGTCTCACAGTCACGGAAATAATCCTCACCATCTTCAGCGAATACCGTAGCAATGGACCGTTGCTCGCGCTCGACAATGCACGCATCCAGATCAATAAAGGGCATATTCAACATCTCAGCCAGCAGTTGACCAACGGTAGATTTCCCGGCACCCATAAAGCCTGTCAAAAAAATCGATTTTGATACTTGCTTCGACATCATACCTAATAAGACCGATACAGAAAAGGACAGGGGAAGCCTGTCCTTTTCAAAAACATATCTGCCGGCTTGATGACTACTCCACAATGCGCGGCGTAATAAAAATCAGCAGTTCACGACGATCACGCGATTTCGAAGTCGAGCTGAAGAGTTTTCCAAAGAAAGGTATGTCTTTCAGCAGAGGAACTCCAGTGGAACTGTTTCGTTCGTCTTCGATGAATATCCCGCCAATAACCGTAGTCTGACCATCTCTAACCAGAGCCTTGGTCTGGGCTTTTTTCTCGTCAATGGACACAGCATCACCCGTTGCAGTCGGCACGACAGTTCCCACAGCGCTATTGGAAACGTTGATATCAAGCAGAATACTGCCGTCTGGGTTAATTTCCGGAGTGACTTCCAGTTTCAATTCAGCATTTTCAAACTTAACATCCGTACCTTGATCACTGACTGTGGAGAATGGAATCTTGGTACCCTGTGAGATAGTCGCTGTTTGACCATTCAGGGTGGTAATACGAGGTGTTGAAACGATTTTACCTTCACCAGAGTTTTCCAGAGCCTGGAGACGTAAATCGATGTTCAACTGATCGTCGAGAGCAGCGATGGCAACGGTACTGCCCAACCCGGCTCCAACCGTCGGAGCCATGGCGACTGATCCACCCAAACCCAAAGCGACTTCATTCAACGTAATGGATTCGTTGCCGCTTACATCATCCTGCACGAAATCGAAATCCCATTTAACACCCAGATTGCGCGAAAAGTTGGTGTTGGCCTCAACAATTCGCGCTTCGATCATGACCTGCCGCTCGGGCTTATCGATCTGATTGATCATGTCCTGCATCTGGCCCAGGACTCCGGCCACATCACGGACGATCAACTGTTTATTTCGCGAATCAGCAATAATGGAACCACGGTCCGATTTGATATCAGTCAGATAACCCTTCATATCATCAACGCTGGCGTAGCTGATCAGGAAAGCCTTGGTTTCCAGGATGCCTTCTTCAATCGCTATCGTTTGCTCTTTCATTGCCGTTTGTTCAAGTTCACGGATCTTTTCTTTCGGCATAATCCGCAGGACATTGCCCTCCTGGACCTTGCCAAGACCTGCTGTCTCAAGGACAAGGTCCAGAGCCTGATCCCATGGGACGTCAATCAGTCGCAGAGTCACCGTGCCTCCGACATCGCTACTGGCCAGAATATTCAGACCGCTGACATCGCCAATCAGCTGCAGGATGCTGCGAACATTGGCAGAGTCAAAGACCAGGGTGATCTTCTCACCGGTATAGCGAGCAGCTTCAGCGGCCATCTCATCTGCTGTCCTGGGAGCCATCCTGGCAACAGAACTTTGTTGAACACCGGCATCTGCAACAGTCTTTGACGTCTCAGGAGCCATGACTTCGACCTGACTGACCGCTGCAGGGACGGGTTCTGCGTACGCACCATTATCAACAACCAGGCGAACGCTTGCGCCGTCCTGCTCAAGCGCGTAAGCAACCGGGCCCTTCAGATCAACTGCGATGCGTACATTTTGATGATCACCCTCAGCAACGGTATAAGGTGTCACTGAAGTGACCGCGCTGGGGAAAGCTGAAGCATCGATCGTTCTGCGCAGAGCACGACTGATAGACGTATTAACAAGCTCAAAACGAATCAGATTGCCATCTTCAACAGGTTCAGAGACCTTGACCGGACCTGCCAGAGTCACGGCAATTACACTGCGATCATCCTCATTCAGGAAATCGATGGCTTCCACGGCAACAGGCCCTGTCGCTGCAGGGGCCGTTTGAACAGGCCTATCTTCAACAACTGCGACAACAACAGGTTCTGAAGCAGCATTCGTGGCCTCGGCCTTTGCCACGACTGGCGCTTCGGCAAGGTTTGGCGCTTTGTCATCCCCCCACGTCACGAGGATATCTGTGTCTCGTGCTTCAACCGTATGTTCAGGAAGAACGCCCTGAGATGAATCAAAGACCAGCCGGGTTTTGTCACTATAAGTGCCGACGCGCACCCCCTTAAAGCCATCACTCGCAGTAAAGGAACGTGCTTTGAAAGCAGGCTTCAAACCATACAAATCAACAACCAGGCGAGCAGGATTGCGCAAGGCAAAATACTGAAACTTATCAACCTTACCATTGGCCTCGAGTATCGCCCGGCCGGCAGAAAGGTTGATATCATTCAGACGGTCAGCGACCTGGGAAGGATCAACAACAGAAGGAGTGGCAGCCGCTGTGGTATTTGCCATGTCAGCTTCAGGGCTGTCAGGATCAGCAGCAAAGGCGACCCGGAACTCTTTACCATCAAGGTTAACTTGATATTCAGTATTTTTGGCCAGCAGGATCTCAATGCGGGTCAATTTTCCGGAAGACAGATCAAAACCGGAAACCCGAACTTCTTGGATAGAAGCCTGATCCACGACAAGGGGTTCCTGACCGTCAGTCATTTCCATACCGGGGAAATCCACGACAACGCGGGTCGGCTCGAAGGAATCATAGACCGTGTACCTGTAGCCAACAGGCTCAGCTGTTTTAACAAGAATCGTCGGCGTAGCAGCAGTTGAATCTACGGATACGGCAAGCAGCTTGTTGGTATCAGCACTCCAGGCAGAGGTACTCAATAGCAGGAAAGTTACAATACAGCAGAAAAGACTCTGCAAAAATCGGGAGGTACGGCTAACCCTAAGTTGATTCAACATGATATTCACCCCACGCATTTGATTAAACTCCTTCCCGCTTCGGAACAACAATTTCCTGAATATTTTCTATGATATTCCCTGAAAAATCGAAATATTTCTCTTCAACAAGAACAGATTCACTATTGATGGTAATGACAACACCACTATTTTTACCAATTTTCACGCCTTTAGAGAGGATATATGACTTGCCGTCAGGCGCGATGACCATGGCTTTTGAGGCGCCTTTGCCGACGATCACTCCCGCCAGCCGAAATTGACTCAGATCGTAGCTTTGCAGAGGCGTTGCCGGTTCATCTGAAGCCTCGATCGGTCTTCTGATCCTCGATAGAGGGACAAAGGGATCACGACGGCCCTCTGTGACGTAAACAAATTCAGGGGCCTTTGCCTCCTCCTCTTTAACTTCAGGAGTCGGAACCGGTTTTGCCGGGGGCTTACTGACCTTCGCCGCCTGAGGCTGAGCCGTGGTTACCGTTTCCTCTGAGCAACCAACCAGACCGGCGAAGATAAACACACCACAGATCAGACATACATACCAACGTGTCATCTCAAACCATCCTTATTGTTCAACAAAACGGAACGTGGTCACGTTACACTTGATCCTCAGTGTAGCCGTATTGCCGGCTATGCTGGGAGAAGACAGATTCAGGTTGCCGAGGTTGACTATCCTCGACAATTTGCCGACGGCTTCTGCGAATTTTGCTATCTGGTGATACGTTCCAACCAAATCGAGTGAGGCGGGAACCTCAGCATAGAAGCCCTTGTTCACCTCACCCCTGGGGGTGAATGAGGCAACTTCCAGACCGCTGTCTTTGGCGAGAGTCGCAAGGTTCGTCAACAGTGTCGGTATTTCTTTTTGATTGGGAAGTTGGGTCAGAGCCTCCTGAAGGAGCTGCTCCATTTTCGCGAATTCTTCTTTAAATTTCGGCAGGTTATCAGCAATCTGTTTTTTCTGGACATAATCAGCCTCCAGACGAGCAATCTCCTGATCCATGCCTTCAAGCCTGTCATACTCCGGCAGCCAGACAAACCAGACAAACACACCCATAACCAAAAGGACCAGAACGCCGAGCGCTAACAGTCTCTGGTAAAGGGGCAACTTAAGAAGTTTTTCAACTTTTGGATTCATCGACTAACATTCTCCCCTGGGGTTCGTCTCAGCCAGATCGGGTCAGGTTTATTTTTTCTGCTCAGGCTTAACGTTGACGGTCTTGCAGGACAAGTCAAACTGCTGAAATTTGATTTGATCCTGAACAATTTGTTTTGTCACCTTAAGTTCTACACCTTCGAAAAATGCGGAGGCTTCGAGATTTCTCATAAACTGAGCAACGGTTTCTTCATTAACGCCAATCCCACTCATGCTGGCACGACCGGAACCTTCCTGAAAGCTGGTCAACCACAATTTTTCCGGGAGGGCCTTGTAAAGGGCGTCAAGAATATACAAGGGGCCGACTCGGGATGCTTTCAACTGGTCGAGAACATCGAGCTTGGCACGCAGATCTTGCTGACGTTTTTTGAATTGATTGACCTCACCGATCTTTTTCATCAGCTGAGAGATTTCGGCCTGCTTCTGATCAATCCGTGCCTGACGCTCTTCAACTTCCCCGGCAACATACATGTATGCCGCAACGCAGAGACCCAAGGTCACAATCATTGCCAAGGCAACCACAATCATCTGGCCCTGAAGCATTTCTTTTTTCTGAGCAGCCTTGACTGGCAGAAGGTTAATGCGGATCATTTGTCTCCCATCCTCCTCATAGCCAAACCAGCAGCAACGGTATAAACAGGGCCCATTGCCTGCAGGTACTCAGGATCAAAATCTTTTTCACTGTAGGAAATCTGTCTCCAGGGGTCAACAATGTGAACGCTGACACCAAGCCGGTTCTCCAATGACGCCTTAACTGCCGGAACTTTGGAAACGCCACCGGTTATAAAGACTTTCTGGACCTTCTCATCTGAAGAGGTCGCCGAGAAGAAATCTATCGAGCGCTGCACTTCCTGAGTCAGACTCTCGGTGGCATCCTCCATGACTTCTGCAACAGACTCAGCCGTCACGTCGGCAACTTGACCGCCGAGCTTGACGATTTCTGCGTCCTCATTATTCAGACCGAGGCGTTTCTGAATCTCCTCGTTGTAGGTACTCCCTCCCACCTGGATATCGCGGGTAAAGACCGACATACCACCACGAAGGACATTCACATTCATGGAACTGGCGCCCATATCAATCAGAGCGACGATTTCATCCTCACTGGAGCCATAATTCACTTCATAGACATTCTCGACGGCAAAGCAGTCGATATCCATGACCTGTGGATTCAGGCCACACTCCTTGAACAGTGCGACATAATCGTTAACGAAATCTTTCTTGGCCGCAACCAGAATGACGTTCATAAGTGACGCGTCATTTGCATCGGGTCCGAGAATCTGAAAATCCAGGTTAACTTCTGAGATCTCGAAGGGGATGTATTGCTCCGCTTCCCACTGAATCGAGGCTTCCATCTCCTCTTCGGTCATAATCGGTAACTGGATCTTACGAATGATGACCGAGTGCCCGGAAATCGAAGTAGCGACATTTTTTGTCTTGAGCTTCTGGCTTTCCACCAGACCCTTGACAACCTCAACAATGGAACTTGAGTCCATAATCGCATTATCGACAATCGCCTCAGCAGGCAGCGTGGCCAAACCCAGGCCGGCTAACTGATAACTACCTTTAGCCTCCTTAAGATGGACCATTTTCACCGAACTGGAGCCGATGTCGATGCCTATCACGTCTCTTTTCTTTTGGAATAACATGTGCGCCCCTGGTTAAACCGCCACCAACAAAAAGTCGTTCGAAATTATCTGCCTGACAGAACTAACAGGTACTCTGAGCAAGCAACGTACCAACCATCACACATCACCGGGAAAAACTTCATTGCGATCTGTGAGCTTGAGGCCAAGCGCCAAAATTACCTTGCGCCTTGTCGACATCCGGCACTCTTCACCACGCTCAATACGATCTATAGTCACGGGCGAAACACCGGCTTTGCGAGCAAGTTCTGCCTTGCTCATCAATTGGGCTTCACGGATTTCTTTGACTTGGTTTTTCATAGGCAACCATTAGTTATAGTAAACTTAATTATACGAAATTAGGGCTAATTATAGGTAAATTAAAACAATTGTCAACAAGTTATATCTAGGTGAGGACCATATCGTGGTCACATTTATCACAAACTGCACCATGAAACACAAGATCAAGGGGCAATTAACCGTCAGCCCACAAGATAAAGTGTGAATTTTTTTTAAAAATATTTGTAATGATTGAAGGATTTCTACAAAAACTACGGCATATCACCAGAAAGACAGCCATAATTGTTGCAGCATCGAGGCATACCAGCGCATCAGTGGATCGGTGTACTGGATGAAGAAGAGGTGGAGCAACGCACCGGCCGCGAGGAAGGGACCGAACGGGATCGCCAACTTGCTGTCGGCCTTTTTCAACAACATCAGGGGAACACCCACCAGGGTGCCCAACGTGGAGCCGATAAAGATGATCGGGAAGATCGCTGTCCAGCCCAAGAGAGCACCCAACATGGCAAGCAGCTTGACATCACCAAAACCCATCCCCTCCTTGCCGGTGAGGAGTTCGTAACCCAGAGCGATAGCGAGCAGAGAGCCGCCACCGAGCAAAATACCAATCAATGACGCTTGCCAGGATACCCAGGGGATCAGGAAGGAACAGAGAAATCCGATCGGGATACCGGGCAGGCTGATCACATCGGGGATGATCTGATGATCCAGATCAATAAAGGTAATCACCACAAGAGCTGCCACCAGAAGCAGAACGACCGGCGTCATGGGGTGGAATCCGAATCGATAGAAGAACAAGGCAAACAGGAAACCGGTCAGGGCTTCAACCAGAGCATAGCGCACCGGCACCGTTTCGCCGCAGTAAGCACACCGGCCCTTAAGCATCAGCCAGCTGAAAATCGGGATATTGTGATACCAGCGAATCTGCGTTTCGCAATGCGGGCAGCGCGAACGCGGGGTTACAATCGAGATGCCGGCCGGGATACGGTAGATGCAGACATTGAGGAAGGAGCCGATAATAGCCCCGAGGACAAATAAAATAATCAGGATAAAATAATATTCAAATGGCATCAAAACAGTTTCGACTCCAGGGGGATCGGAAAGACAGGATCATACAGGATAAAATGTGACGCCGACACGATCTATATGTGCCAATAATTCGGGATTTTCAATCTTGTGCCGCAAGGAAAGATCAACTTTCCAGGGCAGCAATAGATCGTCAATTCTATTTTCGATAGCCAACAGTTCAGACAGGTTCATACCTTTAGCTTCGAGAGTCAAATCGATATCCGAACCGGTACGACAGGACCCCAAAGCACGGGAACCATAAAGAATGACCCGATCAATCTCCGGATATTCGCTAAAGATTGCACGAAGTTTTGCAACAGCAGACTCAGGCAAACCACCGCACATCACGAACCCTTCAAATCCTGCATATGATGCAGAAACGCAATAAATAGAGAATGATAATGGTTTATGACTTTCTCGACAATCTCGTCTGCTACGCTTTGGTTGTATGTGTGGGAACTCTGATTACGGCTCTTGATCATCTCCATCCATCCTTCGCCATCCTCGATAAGGGCCTTATTGAACGACTCCCTCACTGCATCACGAGAGCCTGTGATCGCCGGATTGCCCTGAAACACGAAATAGTCCTTCATGACGTTCCATGCCAGCTCATGGGTAAACTCAAAAGCCTGGATCAGGCCCTGTTTTTCCAGGTCTGACAGTGGACGTTTCGTAGCCAACTCAACGGCATTACTCAGTTGCTGCAAAGCCATACCATAGTTGGACAGGCGTTGCACCCAACGAAGATTCTGATCAGCCATAAAAGCGTCCTCCCAAAATGAATCCGATTCTTTTATTATCATCTCGACAAACGTGACCATACTTTACACAATTCATGCCAGAACAACAAGAAAGGATCAGGCAGGAGACTTTGCGAGAGAGCAAACACGCTGCCCCAGCAAAAACAGGAGAACTAATGCATCACTTAACAACAAAACTAAGGCAAAAGCTCCTGAGCTGCCACAAAGACCTCATCTACAGAAATATCTTGAATACACTTTGCGCCGATCGGGCAAGGAGGTGTCGTGCCAAAACGCGTACAGGGAGAACAGGGCAGTTTGTGATTGATCAGAACATGCTGTTCTCCGCGCGGAGCCCATTTATCAGCAATCCCCGGACCGAACAGGGAGACGGTCGGCGTTCCCACGCCAACGCCGAGATGCAGCACCCCGGAATCGCCGCTGACCAGCAGCTGTGATCTCTTCAACACACCGGCAGTCTCTGCCAAAGAGGTTTTCTCCGCCAGATTTAAAGCACCGAGACCATCAACAATGGCCCTGCCCCCACCAACATCTTCCTTGCCACCAACAACAACGACCGCAAGCCCCTCGGCAATCAACCGAATTGCCAACTGACGGAACTTCTCAGTGCCCCAGCATCGCTCAGTAATACTCGCCCCGGGGAATAAAACGACAAAAGGGGCATCCCGGAGATCCCCGAGCATATTATCGGCAGCGTCCTGGTCAACGGCAGGAATGGTCAGAAAGGGAGCAGGGGCTGTCGTTGAAGACTCTATCTGCAGGGGCTTCAGCAACGCAAAGAAACTGTCCATCTCGTAATTGTCATGATTGTAGCGGATCGGGTGGGTGAACAGCCTCTTCCGTTCATTTGTGCCATAACCGATTTTTATCGGTGAACGGATTATACGCGTGATAACCGCGGAAAGCCGATGCCATTGCTCGGTGTCGATCACCACATCGTAGCGACTCCTGAGCGCTTGGCAAAGTTCTTTCGGTCGGTCGTAGCACAGCACGCGATCGACACCAGAACAGAGCGCAAAAGCCCCGGCGTTGCGTTTTTCGGCGAGCACCTCAATGCGCGCCGCGGGAAAGGCTTCACGGAGACGGCCGATCACGGGAACCAGTAAAACCGCATCACCGATGCCGCCGGGGCGGATCAGCAGCATGCTGGAAACAGGTGCAGACAGACGTCCCGGTTTTTTCGGTCGCAGCCACAAGTGGGTCAACAGGGGACCGATAATGCCATCAAGCTTTTTCAGAAACATCAAATTCAAAAGTCGGTCCGATAAGGGGGCATTGGCCTCTTGGTTGCCAAGGTTTCACCCAGATCTGTGTTCCAACTATCTTGCAACCAGTCATGGCCGGCTGCTTCCGGAAGAGTACGATACAGATCGGCCATTGCCTCTAAAGCCGTCATGCTACCAGGCCCAGGGAGCAAGCGACAAATCTGGCGACTGTTGCGCTCAATGATGATTTCTTCCGGTTCCGTTGCCGGACGGTCAAGCACCTGTCGCAGATTACGCGCAAATTCAGTGGCAGTAATCGTTCGCATAGTCACTCCTGAGACAAAAACGGATTGGTGATGCGTAGCCCATCGATCTGCCGGCCATGCTGCAAATCTTCAGTCAGCAAACAAGTCGCACCAACCGACAATGCAGCCTCAATAATCAACGCGTCCCAGAAAGACACCTGCATGGAACGGCTACGGTCGATGGCGCTCAGGATCAATGCCGAATCGACCGGGACAATGGACAAATCGGCGAGAGCCCGAACCGCCTCTTCCGCATCGGCCACCGGCAAGGGAACAGCCAGTTTGCGAGTTGCGGCCACGTAGAACTCCTGAAGCACCTGAGTACTGGCGACGAAACGTCCAGCCTCAACTTCCTGCTGGAACAACACCTTTGCCCGATCGCGTTTATCCGGAACATCCTGGTCAAAAAGGTAGACCAGAATGTTGGTATCAAAAAAAACCAGCATCTTCCTCACCTTTCATGCAGATCGTCTCTTGTCCAGGAAGCGCCTCCACTGCGCGAGCGACTGCGGGAGGCCAGCCCAAGAATGACTCTCGCTGCCTGTTGTTGACGACCGTGCACGCCGGCGTAAGACTCAAGATAACCCCTTAGCAAAGCATTGACCGAGGTGCCCTGTTCCAGCGCTTTAAGCCGTGCTTTTTTCAAAGCTTCGTCGTCGATAGTAATAGTCAGGTTAGCCATAGATCAGCTCCTTTCGTGTCACACGGAATCAGTGTAGCACAGGACAAAAACAATACAAACTTTCTTTGACCACGTACGCTTGGAGATCATGGTGAAGTTAACAGTAAGGACTTGCCCCCCCATGTCCTCACATTGAAGTCCAGTTCACCCCTCAAAAGGGACCTTTAAGCCATATTTAAGATCTCTTTTTCATCAATAAATCAATGATATCAGTTGGTTGGTCTGGTCCGACCCGGCATTCTAGGCTAAAGGTCAACATCTCTTACCTTTCATGCAGATCGTCCTTCGTCCATGGAACGCCTTCACTCTGTCAATTTAGTAAAGATTTAATCACCCGAATTGTAAGAGATTCCGATAAATTGCCAAAACATTCAAAACTTACGCCGTGCAACCAGATTTAAATTGTCGCCCAGACCTAACCATTTGCCGACAATTGCCAGCGGCGCACATAACGTCATGGCAAAAATCCGGTTGGCCAACAAACGCTTAACCACCGGGTTCGGAAATCGACGCATTATGGCGCCTGGATAGTAAAGTGGCGACGGCGTCTGGTAAAAGTCGCTGACTTCGAAGTTTTGTTCGGCCAAGAGTCTGCGTGCGGAACGGGGCGTAAAGAAATTGCAGTGCCAGGGCAGAATCCAGGCCCAGTTAGTTTCGAACAGGTAGCGACCGAGGCAGTCGATGTTCGGCACCACCACCAGCACCACACCGTCCGCTTTCAAAAAACCCTGAATCTTGCGCAGCACCACGCCGGGATCGGCAAAATGCTCGATGATATGGCGCAGCACCACTATGTCGAACTCCTGATCGAACCCGGCATTTTCGATGTAATCGCAAACCACCTCGATGCCATAGTGCTCACGGGCGTATTCCGAGCGTACCCTGGACGGCTCCAGCCCTGTCACTTCAAAGCCGTGATCGGCATAGACGCGCGTCGTCCAGCCGGTACCGCAGCCGATATCCAGCAGTCGCAGCGGTCCCCTGCCCTTCGCTCGGCGCAGAGTACGGATTTCCTTCTTGATGAAATAGTTGACGTAGATTGATTTCAGCAGGCGGGAGTTGAACAGTTCGGCATCATCGATCCCATCCATTTGCCGGCTGTCGAGTTCAGGAATAAAGACCGGACGGGCGAACAGAAAGGTGCATTCAGGGCAGCGGTAAAAATCCGATCTCTCCTCCCCTTCCCCGTAGGCATAGGTGATATCGGCGACTGGGTTGCCGCAGGCTGGGCAGGGGTGTGGGTGGTCAGTGCGGGTGCTGATCTTGGAGAATAATGTCAAAGTGGATCCTTGTCTTTCAAAACAGCCTTAGCTACCTTGCCCAGCGACTCATCCAGCCATCTCGACATGATTCAAAAAGAACTAACCCGCCCAAGCAGCGGGGAATTCAAGACAATCCTGATTAAAAGATTTAGGCACAGGATTTTCAGCCATTCAACACAGGTTTGATCTGCTCTTCGAACAGGGCGAGGGCTTGGGCTACGACCTGGTCCATATTGAGGTAGCGGTAGCGGGCCAGACGACCTGTAAAGAACACATTCTTAAGCTCTTTTTCAGCATCCATATACTTCTGGCAGAGAAGTTCGTTTTCAGGTCGTGGTACCGGATAGTATGGTTCCCCTTCGGCAACAGGATATTCCCTGACGATTGTTGTTTTGGGATGGTATTGCCCGGTCACATGCTTGATCTCAACGATCCGTGTGTAATCATGGTCGTTGGGGTAATTGACCTGCGAAGCCGGCTGATAAAACTCCCTGTCGAGAGTTTCATGCTCAAATCGCAAAGAACGATATGGAAGTTTACCGAAACGGTAGTCAAAGAACTCATCAACCGGGCCGGTAAAAACAAGTGTCTTGAATTGAACGCTGTCTGCAATATCCTTATACTCCGTATTCAACCGTAACTCAATGTTCGGGTGATCAACCATGCGCTCAAACATCTTGTGGTAACCATCCTTTGGCATGGCTTGAAATTCGTCATTCAGATAGCGGTCATCTCGATTGGTGCGGATGGGTATCCGGGCACAGACTGATGGGTCCAACTCCTCAGGACTCACACCCCATTGCTTTTTCGTGTAGTTCTTATAGAACCTTTCGTAGAGCTGCTCACCGATCCTGGAAACGATCACATCCCGTGAATTTCTGATCTCGTCGCACTCGACGCTCAACTCCTTCAGCTTCTCAGCCATCTCTTCCGAATTCAGCGACAGCCCAAAAAAATTGTTAAAGGTATCAAGGTTGACCGGAAAGTTGTAGAACTGGCCATCGACAAACGCCAGGATCTTGTACTGGACGTGATGCCACTCGGTGAACTGCGACAGGTAATCCCTCACCTTATGATCGTTGGTACGGAAGTAATGCGGGCCATACTTGTGCACCAGGATGTCGTCAGCGTTGTAATAATCGTAGCAGTTGCCGCCGATATGGTTGCGGCGATCGATCAGCAAAACCTTTTTATCTAACTGCGACGCAATTCTTTCGGCAAGGGTAATCCCCGAAAATCCGGCACCGACAATAAGACAATCCATGTTATACCTCAATCATCCGATCACAGACAGCATCTGGCTGTGTAAAATATTGCTCATAGAGTAACGGCTCTTCAACTGAAAAAATAACGCTCCAACAGCCTTCGACTTGTTGGTATTTGGCACAAATAAGGGGGTGGGTGATAATACTGTAGCTCATTTGCGATAAGGGCTCTCTTCCCGGCAAGAGTAAATCGGAAAACAGATTCGACAACCTCCTGACCTATCACATCAGTTATCAGCCCTCCCAAATCCTGCATAACGGAGCGCCTGAAAATCACACAGCGGTTGGTCATAAAATGCTTGTGGTGAAACCCAGCGATTATCCTCGCCTTTTTTTAACCCCAGAATTTCACATCGATCTGCCGATTGAAAAAATCTTTGGTTCTTGAAATCATAAAGGTCCCTAAATGTTTCCGAGTGTAATGGAGCCGCAAAAGCCATACAACAGAAAACAGTAGAAACCAGGTAAAACCCCTGGTACAAGTCCAGCTAGCAAAAAACCAACTAGAGATTAAAGAGCGACCAGCGTAGGATCGATGGAAAAAATAACGGACTGCGGAATTCAAGGAAAATGGCGGTGCAATTCGATGAACGCCATGGCCTGCCTGATCGGCTGAAAAATAAAAACCGCCCAGTGCAAGTGCTTCGTCACGCGATGGGAAAAGAAAAAGCTTTTTCAAAACACCGAGGGTCTGGTGTTTTAGATGTCGGAAGCTCATATGCTGCGGACCTGCAGACTCAAGATATGATGTGTCGAAATTAGCCACGAAAGCTTTGCATCCCTCACGGAGAAAGTGAATTCGATTTCGATTTGCTAAATTCTCAATTTCATTAAAAATGGGACGACAATAACCTTCACTATCACGCTGGTAGCCGCGCACCATGCCATGCGAGCCAGAACAAAGCAACTCCAGCAGTACGCGGAAAAGTTCCCGATACCGCGCGACCTGGTGGTCCTTTCTGTAATCAAAAAAATAACCCCACTTCGTGCAATCTTTCTTACCGGCGGAATCGACCCCAAAATAGTAACCAGCCAGTCCGTTCACACCCAGGCGACTGGAGAAACATTTATATAAAACATCCTGAATACTGCCGCGCCAACCGAGGTCTACCAACCCCGAAGGTGTCCCGTCAAAAAAGAGTTCGCCTTCCAGGAACCCGGCCAGATCGCGCAACGAGTTCTCCCCCACTTCGGCCAGGCAGCGGCCCAAAACAGGATCTTCAATCAGTAAACGACCTATCGATTCGAGGCTATGCTGATCAAGGGGCGTATCAATATTCTCTAGGACAAGGCCGGCCTTCAATAATTTGCGAAACAAAAAATCGGCATCGACCTTAACCCTGTCAGCCAGAATCCTGACCGTCAAAGCGATGTTGGACTCCCACAACCAGTTCGTTGTATCCGCATCAACGCCAGTCCCGAGCAGAGCGGTGAAAACTGCGGTTCTGGAAACGTGAAGATAGCGAAGTTCAATGTCGATATCTAACCGCCCGGCAAGTTCCTTGGCGATCTCCAGGATAACTTCGCCGTCCCGTGAGAGAAAATACAGCCTGTGTACACCAGCCCGCTGAGCCTCGTGCAGTGTCGCCAACACAAAGCCGGATATTATCGGTGCTACGACATTGGACCCGAGGGCATATAGCGCTTTTTGTTCGGTGTTCAAACCCTTCCCAGACATAGCGACCCGAGCCGCCCGGCTCGCCCCGGCCAGTGAACTGCAATACAGACAACGACAACTGGCACCCCATAAACTCTCGTAGATATTGTTGCGGGCCAGTCGGATAGGGACAGAACAAATACCTTTTTTGAAACGAGGAACCAAAAAATCGCTCACCAGATAATCGCCGAAATGAATCATCTGGTCCGGCGATATCCGAAGATCTTCCAACACATACTGAAACATTGCTCCGGTCGACTTTTTACGACCGACCGCAGCCGAGACATAAATCTTGTCCTGCGGCGCCAAAGCCCCCACCCGTCGCAGCATTTCCGCAATCACTTCAGCAGGCAAGTACATATCTGAAATAAAGATGATTTGCTTTCCAGCTTGGCGCAGTTCTTTCACCAGAGAGACCACAGAAGCTACCGGAGAAACAGAACGAACTTCCTCTTCTATTTCACACTGGGCAATAGCCGCCATTGCTTCAGTGCGGCCAATCCTAGAAGCCAACACGCGCATAATATCTTCAAGGCATGTGTCTTCCCGGTCGATCAAACGGTTTCTGGCTTCAACTTCTGCTGCTACTCGGGCAGCCCGAAAGCTATCCGCCGAAAAAGTTTTATCTATCTTTTCAAGGTTTGCTAAACGCGCCTGAATCCGCAGAAAGAGCTCATGAGGATGGTAAACGTTTCTGGTCAGCACGGTGTCGAAGACATCGAAGGAAACGACCGTAACTTTGGATGGGATTTCACGCATGGGCTTTCTGTATCACGATCTCGATAGAGTACTCGCCGTCGCTGTGAATATCTGGATCGGTGATCGTATGTCCTTCGGCGCACTCCTTGGCGTAGATAATTACTCCGTCAGGCAGCGCTCGATGAACCAATTTTCGAATGTCCTTGGTATCGGGTAACTGTTCCCGATCCAACAGGAAGAAATGCTTGTGGTCGCCATTCCAGCGAGAAGGAAGAAACTCTTTTTTCTCATAGAGGTCTCGATGGGGAATGTACAAAAGAAGGTAGCCGCCAGGCTTGAGAACCCGCCACCAACTTCGGATCGCCTCGACCGGATCCACCATGTGCTCCAGGGTGTGGGAGGAGTAGACGAAATCGAAACTGGCATCTTTAAGGCCACGCAAGGCCTGGGCATCGCCATGCTCAATGTCCCAGCCGGTGCAATTGGGGGCCAAAAGATCACCGCCATAGCCGATATCAAGGCCCCTACCCTGGCAATAGAGGTCGAAGAAATTTTCCCGCAGGCGACGCTTCTTTGCCTTTGTCGATTCCAACTGCTTGCGCGGCCGACCGAAGGTACGCAGCAGGAAGAACTGGACCCGGTACAGGACAGCCTTAATTGGTGATGGCAATTTGGATGATAACGTGAAAATCAAATCAAGCATTGTCAGAGCCTCTATCTGTTTATTTCCTTGTATGCGCCACTAAATAAATCACATTGTCTACTTATCTCGTCGTTAAGATTGGGCGTGAATAAGAATCTGGGTCTGTTTCCCAGCAGAAGTTCTCCCATGTTCGTCAACAAACGGACAATCTGTTGTGATTCTAACATTCCTTGAAACATCGACTTTCGAAAAACCGGCGGCACTAAGCCACTCCGCAACACATTCCCGATTCGGCAAGAACCAGCTAATCCCATCTCCCGCTCCCGGTCTCATCTCCATTACCGCACGCCCCCGATATTTACGAGACGAAGCGTTGACGGTCGCAATGAGCTGCCCTTTGCACACACTGTGGACCGCCATCAGTGCGCCGATGGGATCTCGCAGATGTGCGAGCAAGGAACCCATGAACACCAAATCGAATTTTTTCCCTCCCAACATTTCAGGAGAAATTTCGTAAACACGTGCATTGAGATATTGCGCTTCAAGCCCAAGGACATCCTTCATAATCCAAAAGCCTTTACTGACCGGGCTGTAGTAAATCGGTTTCCCATCCGCCATCACTAGATCAGGTTGTGGCTTTTCCGTTGCCACGTCAGGATTTCGATCACGTCCGAAGACATCAAAGTCACAGTATCCTCGTGCATCAATCGTTGTGACATTCGCCCCCCGTTGCTCAAAATACGCAGCAAACCACCCGCTGCCAGTTCCAATATCTAGAACATCTTTCCCCTCTAATTCCCCTGGGAAACCGTATTCATCGATGTTGCGGCCAATATCGTAGTCACCACGTTGCTCAAAGCCATTGTCAAAATAGAAGCTGTGATACCAAAAGTCATGTTCACGGCACCTCCTTTGAAATTCGTCCAACGTCAGAGTTCCGGACCATCTCAATACGTGACGACCTGCACTCGAATCATTGAAGCGAAGCCTGTTCAGAAAATTTGTAAAATTCATGTCTACCCCCAGCGATTAGGTTAAAAATGTTTTATTTTTTGCCATTTCCTTCTGATATTTCTACTCATTTTTCATATCACGGATGGCTTGAAATATCTTCTCCGGAGTCACCCTCTCGAGACAAGGGGGCGGATAGTTATCGGTAAAACAGCGATCCCGGCAACCAGAACAGCCAAGCTCGCGCCTGACGAGAAGATGGTTTGTATTAAGCGGCCTGCAATAGTCGACCAAACCGGCACCAAAAAGCGCGATAAGCGGCCGTTCAAGAGCCGCCGCGAAATGCATCAGGGCCGTGTCTGCCGTAATAACCAAGTCAGCCAGAGTGGTGATTGCGATGAGTTCATTCAGTGAAAGCACACCGGCCGTATTGATAATCCTGCCCTCAACCAGATTTTCAACCTGCTCCGCAATGCCCCGTTCGCTCTCTCCACCGGTCACAATTACAGTGAAGGATTCCTGTAGCAAAAGGTCGATAAGCGCGGCAAATTTTTCTGCACCCCAGCGCCGCAGTTTGCTCCCTGCCCCCACATTTACCAGTACCACTCTTCGCTGAACACGTTCTTGATTCCGGCAGATCAAAGCTCTCATCTTCTTCATTGCCGCAGGGTCGACCGGCAGGGCCGGCACAACTGATTGTACGGCTACCCCGGCCTTTTCGATGCATAGGGATAGAAAATCATCGATATGCAGGATTTTATCCTGCGGCACCGCCACGGGATCACTGAGCAAGCCACCCACGGCCCTGGAAACCGGGAGCCTGTGGTCGATTGGAGCGACCGTCCTTTTTCCCAAGCAGAGTAAAGCAAAGGCGATTCCTGTTCCGAAATTGACCGGTTGAAAAACCAAATCAAAATTCCTGCGCCAAAGCGAGGGGAGCCTCCCTAGCATCTCGAACAGCTCCTTAAGCCCCATTGCCGCTGGCCTCATTCGGTGCCAGGGTGCGTCCCAAACCTCAAGATGATCGAACAGCCGCATATTGGTCAACTGCGGCAGTCCCTTCAGAAGGGCTGCTCCTCTGGGCGACGCTAGCACTGTCAATTCAGCCTCCGGATAGCACTTCTTCATAGCCGCAAGGTAAGGAAGTGTTAGCGCCATGTCCCCTAAAAGATCGAGCCTGATAAACAGGATCCGCCTTGGTGCTACCCGTTCGCTTCTGGACAAAAAGCGGACCAGCTTCCCCCAGCCAACGACCAGGGCGACCACCCCTGCAATCAGAGAGGCCTTGATGGCCTCAGAACGCACGTCACGACGTACAGCAGGCAGATTGTGGACTATCGCATCCCGGTTGTCTTTACCTGTTGCAAGCCAGTCTGCAACATGAAGACAGTTTCTGAAAAGCAGTATCACACCCTGCATATTGTGGCTCAACGCATCGTAGAGAGTACAATCGTTACCTCCCGGATTATGGTCAAAAAAAGTTATTAGGCCATTGTTTGAGGTCCCTAAGGCGAGCGCAACCGCCCCCGGAGCATCGGCAACAAAATGCAGATCGTCAAATGGGGCGAGCTCTGGCGTAGGCCGGTAATTTTTCCCAGCCAGCCACATAACACCGACCACCCGGCGGCCAGGGAACTGTTTACGAACAGGTGCGACAAGGGGAGTATAGCGCTGAGGCCAGTCATGACAGTATTCCCCTAATACGACAAGAGTTTCAGTTTTCATCGCTCTTGTTCAGGTTGTCTTTTTGTTCAACCCGCTGTCTTCCCAAAAGAAAATCCTGTTTTCTAATTGATCCATTCTCGATGAGATAGCACATGATGAGGAGATAAAGCCGTATCCCTGCGATCCTACAAAAAACCTTAAGACCGAGGTTTATCCAGTTCTGGTAGCGCTCCTTCCGACCTTCGTCGGCGATGACATTATGTAAGAAATCCATGTGTGCAGAACTTTTTTCAAGCAACCCCCTCTTTCTGAGTAATGCCTGGTAGCTCTGCGCGCCGCTGACGAAGGGATGAGGATATAGATCGGCAACCGCGGGATAGAGCCGACGTGCCACATGCCCGATAGCAGAACCGTCCTCAAAAAAACCGTAACAATAGGGCTTTCCTTTCAATTCATCATGCCCGTTGGAAAGTAAAAGGTCGCGATAGGAGTGATAAAGGGCACTAATATCGCCACGCTCAGTAAGTGTAAAACGATTTTGATATTTCGAGATGAGATCAAGATTATGGAGAGTGATACCGCTGAAATGGAAAAAGATCAGCGGAACCTTGCCATTAATCGAGGTTCCCTCGACCCTGCGTTCATGCAGGTTCCAGTAGGCGACGTTATAGCCGGGATTCCGCAAAATATGCACTGAGTGCCAGAAGCCTGGCACTTGATTCATCCACTTCTGATCGACGAACAAGCCGTTCTCGATCTCGCTGTAACAGAGCGATCGACACTTTTCGCACCACCATTCGCATAAGGAAAGACCGTCAGCAGAATTGGACAAAGCAACAAAACCCAGATTATAAGTACCCGAGGCTAGGCAGCTCTGCTCTGACGGCTCGCAGGCGTCTTGGAACGGCAAAGGCACCGTCATGTGAGGGGTCAGCACAATCGCGTGTTTGTCGAGCAGATGCACCAATTCATGAAGATCATGGTAGAGCAGTATGTCAGGATCAAAGTAGATTACTTTCTGGTAGCCTTTTGCAAAGAGGTGTCTGAAGGCAAAGGGCTTTACTGCAGTATTGAATTCCAGGATGTCATACCGAAAAGCCATGCGGCTGAAGTCCGTGATCCCCAGCGACCGCGCTTCTGTTACAGTAAAATTTTCGCCTGCCGGATTCCAGGTTCCATCGAGCTCATCAACCAGAACGAGGTGGCGGTCGGCCTCCGGATGACAGTCGGCCACTGACCCCATCAGTGAACGGGCATAAGCCAAATAATTTGCCGAGACAATGGTGAAAATAGCAACGTCGTTCAAAATTTCCGACTCCATTTACCCTTTACCGAAGAGTCAATCCGGAAAGATGCCGCACTAACCACTTCGTCCAGCATGATAAGTTCCGCATTTCCCGGAGACCGTATCAGATCGGCCCTGGTGCCATCAGCATACCCCCCCGTGTAGGGAGTGTAGTTACGAAAGGCCAGATAATCCCCAAGCAGGACCACTCCCGGAGTGTCCACAGCATTCGCAAGGTGAGCTGGCCCACTGTCGACCCCGACAAAAAGCATGGAGCGTCTGATCAGTTCCGCAGATTGCAGGATGGAACAGCGACCACAGAGGTTGCGATAGCCTTCTGAATCCTCCCGCTCCAATGGTGAACAGCTTCCGATTTCAATAACCATCACCTTGTATTTCTGCTGCAACACATCAATCAACGCATTCCATCGTTCGTTCTTCCAGTCACGGCACGATTCGTTAGAGCAGCAATGAATAACCACGGTGCGCTCTGACAAGCTGAAGTCGTCCACCTCCAGCTTCACATTGTCAGGAACAGTCAATACAGGCTGCGCATTTAAACGTGATAATCCCGCCGACTGAGAAAACACTTGCAGGAGCGAGCCATGGCTATAATAATTTTCCATATTTACCTGCCTAGCCCCCTCCTCTTTCTCAAGTGGTATCTGGCAGATCAGGCAGATACGACCATTGATGTGCAAATCGACCACCCGGTCGAAACGCCCCCACTTGCGTAAGGCAATCCAGGAACTGAGGCAGCCGAGTGTAATGACACCATCGATTTCGGAAAAAGCTGTGACAATTTCAGCGTAACTGCGTTTGACGCACCAGAGAATAAGGGCGTCAGGCTCCTCATTCCTTACCTGAACCGCTACCGGCTGACAGGCAACTATGTCTCCCATGTGCTCAATCAGGGCAATACATACGAGCCGCCTACCACTTTTCAGCGCTTTTTGGCGATATAAACGATATTGAAGAAATAGTTCCGGCAGGTCCGCTAGCACTAAAGCTGCATGTGTCAATCTATGGTGCGCCCTGCCAACCAGGATACTCCCCCCTTTGCGGAGTCCATCGTTGCGCAGGATATCGAGAATGTCACGAACTATCCCGGCCACAGTTTAAACTTCCTTGGGCATGGCAATCAGGTCCTTTAGACACTGCTCAAGTCTTTCCGTGATCACCGCAAGTGAGTACTCGGTGGTCATGATCTGTTGGCCGTTGCTGCGTAGACGGACCAACAGCTTGGGATCTCTCAGTAATCGGACAATCTGCCGGGCGCAGGAAGAGGCGTCATCCCGGTCGTAAAGGAGCGCATTGTAACCATCCCTCAGAGTCTCGCTGCTTCCTCCAGTGCCGGTGCCGATCACCGCCAGCCCGCAACTCATTGCTTCAAGCGGCGTCAGGCCAAAAGGCTCATCCCACTGCGAGGAGAAAAGAAAAATATCATGTTGACGGTAGATCTCTGGCAGACGCTCACGCTCGATCTTGCCGGCGAACTCCACGTCCTGTTCAACCCCATAACGGGTAACTAAAGACTTAAGGGAATCGAAATACTCCGGTTGCTGCCCCGTATCACCAACCACCGTCAGTCGAAGTTCAGGGTGCCCCTGTTCCCTAGCCAGGAAGAAGGCTTCCAGTGCCACATGCACTCCCTTGTGAGGCACAATTTGCCCGACATATAAAAGACGGTTCGGAGGGAACAAATTTTCTCGTGGATGGTTCAAGTACTTTTCACGATCTACACCCCAGGGCAACAGGATGGGGTTTTTCATCGGGCCAATACTTTCCTCTGTTATCTGCCACAGAAAATGCGAAGCAAACATCGGATTCTCGATCGCAATATCTTGCATCCTGAGCTTGAGCCCCAGTAAATTTTCCGGAATCGCTATACCCCATCTTTTCCCGAAATCATTAATTATTTCAACAAATCGGTCGTTGCGCCAGCGTGCAATCCAGTCATCAAAGACGTAAAAACAACACCTCAATCCCAAACCGCGGGCAATCTCAATAAAAGCAAGCGACAGATCTGCGATCTTCCAGAAAAAAATTACATCTGGGTTAAACTTCCGGCAATAACTGCGAAAAATGACCTGGTTCCTAATCTCCCGAACTATCACTTTCCAGGCTTCAGGACACCCCAAAAACATTGTTAGTTTACGGTGTACATGACCTTCGACACGATTGACTCCTTCGGGAAACCGGCTGGTAAGCACCAGGACATCGTGGCCCTTCTCACGAAGGGCATCAACCGAATCGCGACACCCTAACTCGTAGCCACCCACGTAAACAGGAGGATAGATGTTGCTTACCACCAGAACCTTCAACCGGGCACCTCTGCTTTTCGTAGATTTACTATTCGTTCAGATAACGGGAGCGTCTCTTCAACTTTATTCTCTTAAGGAAGCAGACTAAGGACTGCTTTAGCCAACGAAGCATGGCAAGTGGATTCATAAGTGGAAAATTCTCTTTTCTCAGCAACCACAAATTCCAAGCATAGTCATACAAATCAGTAATGTCGGCGGCATTCAAATGCCCATTACCCATTACAGCGTTGTAGCCAGTCAATTTCGAGTTCCCTTCAGCTACAATATAGCCACGCTCAATTGCAAGAGCCCGAAGGGCTGTACCTGGATATGGGGTGGCGATAGTAAACTGTAGATATTGGCAGCCAAGAGACACTGCCGAAGAAATAGTCTGCAAGGTGGATCTGATAGTTTCTCCTGGAAGCCCAAGAATAAAAAAAACAAAGGGCTCTATCCCAAGTTTGCGCGCGCAGGAGATCAATCCCTTAACATGATCTATGGGGAGTGCATTACGCCCGAGGGAGCTGAGAACTGTTTCGTCAAGACTCTCTACGCCAATATTAATGCCGATACACCCTGCCTCTGCCATCAAATGCAGCAAATCTGCATCAAGGTTTTCAACCCGGGTCTCACACCTCCAAGCGACATGGATGCCGTTTTCTACAATTTTCCGACAAAACTCCTTCACCCTGTTCCGTTTGATCGCAAACTCAGGATCACGAAATAGAATGGCACGAACTTGCAAGTTATTTTGAAGCCATTTAATTTCCTGCACAACTCTATCCACCGAGTGGAAACGAGGCTTTTTCCCTTGCACTACCGGATAGGGGCAATATAAACATCCATGAGGGCAGCCACGGCTTGTTAAAACGGTAGCGAAAGGGGTAAGATTACCCATCAATTCAGCACCAAAATAGGCATGAAAGGGCACTAGATCCCAAGCAGGAAAAGGCAGATCGTCTAGTTCAGAAACAATGGCTGATTCTGGCTCATCCCCTTTTTTTAGAGAAATTCGGGTAACTAGGAAGCGCTGTCCGGAGAGACCTTCCGCAGCAATACTTGCCATTGCAAGCTCGGGTTCACCAATCAGAATAGCGTCAATAGCTGCCACCTGAAGTGCCTCACGGTAACAGAATTGCAGACATGGCCCAAAAAGGATTATTTGTGTTTGTGCGGGTAATTCGGACTTGATCTCTCCAGCAATGGCTAAATCCCATTCAAGCGAAGGGAGGGAAGTACGAATAGCAATTATACTTGCATCAAGGGGCCGAATATGGTTGAGGAGTTCTTCTCGCCGAATCCCTTCGCCTAGACATTCAATTAAATGGAATGGAAGGGATCTTTCTCTCAAAACTGCTGCTGAGGATAGTAAATCAAGGGGTGGAATTCTAGTTTTCGCAGCTGCGGGAAATAGTTGCCCCAACCCAGCCATCGTATCCTTATTGGACACACTGTTGGGGGGTGATGGCGGATTGAGTAAAACTATCTTTTTATTTTTCACTGCACACCCCTAACTTGTCCTCAACATTTCCAGCTCACTTTAAGTACCCTTCACTTCCCTTTTCTGGTTAACAGTGAACGAAAGAACTTAAGCGAACTTAATGCCATCCACCGCAAGCGGACATAAAGATCCAGCGTCTTGAGCGCCAAAGGTTGATTATCGATAACCATAATTGTGGGAAAAGATTTATCCCCTGCCACAATTGACCTCACTACCGCTGACACTTTCTCTGGTCGCATAGAAATAGCAGCGACCCGCTCACCCCCTAGACGGATTTGCATGTCTGTGGAGACTCTCCCTGGGCAGATACAATGAACCCTTATGCCATGTGGTCTCAACTCCTCGGCTAGAGCCTCACTAAGACCACGTAGTCCAGCTTTACTTGCCGAATATCCGGTATACCAAGCAACGCCATTGACACCAAGCACAGAAGCGATATTGACTATGATTCCCCTTTCTTTCAGAAGCATGCCGGGCACAACAGCGTACGCCATCAGATACGGTGCCGTCAGATTCACAGCTAATAGTGTTTCCCATTTCTCGTACGTCATGTCGGAAAATGGCCCAGTTAAATCCATTCCAGCGTTGTTAACTAAGATGTCAACCCCACCGTACTTGCTTTTTATATAGCCGATGAGGTTATTAACACACGTGGCAGAGCTAATGTCAGCAACAAAATAGTCAGCATTCCCTCCTTCGGCAGCAATAATGCTAGATGTCTCTAACAGGGGAGCCTCTCTCCGACCGCTAATAATGACCAATGCCCCTATCCGAGCCAGTTCTAGAGCTATGGCTCTACCAATACCCGTACCTCCACCAGTAACTACTGCGATTTCGGGCATAAAGGTAACCTTAGTTGACAACTCTAATGATTTCCCACTCAAGGGCAGGGCAGATGACGCCTGGTAACTTGTCGAGGCGAGTACCGTAGGAGCCACCTAATCTATTAACCCTAAAAGTGAGTGCTCCTTGAAGGTAAAAGATACTTTTAACAGCAGGAATGTCGGCACTGAGAGTTACGGTATAGAGATCCTCATTCAGCAAGTCTCCTGGGATCTTGCAGATACTTCTGTAGTGGCCCTTTTTCCTGCTATCCACTAGCATGGATCCTTCCGTATCGTTAGGGGCAAAGATAATCACACCTTCTGAATTAACGAGAAAAAAGCCTACCCTCAAGTTTTTTTCATCGTGCAAAATTTCATACTCAATCTCTATAAAAAAATCTTCAGACTGGTCAACCGAAGCTAAAAAAGCCGCCTTAATAGTATAGATTCTGGCAGCAACTAGAGCCACCATCGGCATACCTGGCGCCTGTTCACGAGGCCAAACGCGCGTCGAACTCGAATTGCAGTCAGAAGTGATGAACGACTGAACAATATTGTCACAATCACCGCTCATTCGAATTTCACCATTGGCCAACCAGATCGACCTATTACACAACCGCTTAATGCTAGGGATATTATGACTAACAAACAAAACCGTCCGCCCTTCTTTCCCCACGTCCTCCATCTTCCCCAAACACTTCTTCTGAAACTGCGCATCCCCCACAGCCAGCACTTCATCGACAATGAGAATCTCCGGTTCCAAATGCGCGGCCACTGCAAACGCCAACCGCACATACATCCCGGAAGAATAACGCTTAACCGGAGTATCCAAAAACTTCTCAACCTCGGCAAAGGCGACAATCTCATCGAATTTCAGTTTAATATCCGCCCGCGACATCCCCAGAATCGCGCCATTGAGAAAAATATTCTCGCCGCCCGTCAATTCGGGATGAAAGCCGGTACCAACTTCGAGCAAACTTGCCACCCTGCCCTTGATACCAATGCGTCCTGTGGTTGGCTCGGTGATGCGGCTGAGTATCTTCAATAAAGTCGACTTCCCAGCACCATTGCGCCCAATAATGCCGACGCGGTCGCCCTCCTTCACTTCAAAGGAGACATCTTTCAGCGCCCAGAACTCTTCCGTCGAATCCAAGCCCTCCAAAGGCTGGCCGGACGATGCCTTAAAGGGGTGCAAAAGGCACTTCCCGAAGTTTGCCGTTGTCTTCGTAATCGCGTCACGAAAGGTCGGAAAGGTTTCCCTGTTCTTGTGACTCAGGAAATATCTCTTGGAGAGGTTTTCGACTTTGATGACAGTGTTCAAAACAAAACCTTAAATAATATCTGCAAAGGAACGTTCAGCTTTTCTGAAATACGTTAACCCGGACCAGAAGAAAAGAATCCCAACCAATACAGACAAAACAAAACCCGGCCAGTAGAGGGCAACATCTTCTCCAAGCAGTGCCCATCGAAAGCCATCAATAACACCCACCATCGGATTCAGAGAATAGAGCAGGCGCCATTTGTCCGGGATAACCGTGCTGCTGAAACCGACCGGGGAAACATAAAGCCCGAATTGCACCATAAACGGCACGATATAACGAAAATCACGATATTTGACATTCAGGGCAGACATCCAGAATCCGCCTCCCATTGCTGTCATCAACGCCAAAAGGACAAAAAGCGGTAAAGCAAGAAACCTGGCATCAGGAAAGAACTGATACCAGCACATCACCCCTATCATAAGTACGAACGCAATGAAAAAGTCGACCAGGCTGACAATGATTGAGCTCGTGGGGATTATGATTCTTGGAAAATATATCTTGGAAATCATGTTGGCATTTGTGACCAGCGAATGGCTGCTTTCGGAAAGGGCATTGGCAAACAACTGCCAGGGGAGCAATGCCGCAAGCACAAGAATCGGATAAGGGGCACTCCCCTCCGTTGGGAACTTGGCCAACTTGCCGAACAGGACCGTGAACACAATCAGGATCAGAAAGGGCCTGAGAATACTCCAGGCAAGGCCCAAAACCGTCTGCTTGTAACGTACCAGAATGTCTCGCCATGCCATAAAGACAAAAAGTTCCCGGTACCGCCATAAATCACGCCAGTAATTCTGGAAACCTCTTGAAGGTTCAATGATCAGATCAAAATCTTCCTGACTCACTCATACTCCTCACTGTGGAAACTCAAGAGTAACGAAAATCTTTCTTCCCAATCACACTATCCCAAACACCCAACACAAAACCACATGCAAATCTACCCATCTGCTGGCAATGTCTCATCGGTAGAATCCTCAGCGGCACATGCCGACTGCAGTTGACCAAAACCAGAACCCAGATCGGCCACGAGTACCTGCCTTTCAAACGGTAAAAAGAGGCACCCACAGCTTTCCCTTTATTGCTGTTTGCAACCAGCAGAGGAGGGTGATAATAGGCAAGCCCTGAAGCAATGGAAGATTTTTTCCCCGCCATAATAAATCTGAAGACAAACTCTACATCCTCCTGACCGACAACTTCTGACATGAGGCCACCAAGTTCCAACATCACCGACCGTCGAAAGATCATACAGCGGTTGGTCATAAAATGTTTATCATGATAACCGTAACGTCCTTCGATCAGAAACCAACTGGCGTTGCCCGTGGGGATAACAGCATCGCAATTCGGGTTCTGTTCAATAAATTTCAAAGCTGTACTGAGAAAATCTTTTTGTAGCAAGACTGTATCATCATCCAGGAAGATAATGTTTTCACCGACACTCTTTGACAAGCTGAAATTCCGGCCATGGCCAATCTTGCCGCAGCCCTCAGTCAGGGCAAAATAACGGATAGGCAATTGCTCAGAAAATTGTTCAGCCATCTCTTTACCAGCATCCGTTCCACCCTGGTCTTCTACCAGAACAACCTCGAAGCTTTCGCGGGGGAAATCTTGGGCCGCCAACGAACACAAGATTCCAGACAACAAATCAAGCCTGCCGTAAAAGTTGATCAGGCAGGAAAACTTAATTCCTTCCGTGGCCGGCGACAACTCGCAGTCACCCTTCAGGTCAAAAGGAAAAGCCTTGTATAACAGCTTTAAGATTTTAGCCCGCATTCTGATTGATAATTCCTGCAGAGTCCTGTTTTAAAGTCCAGCGCCAGGCCGTCTCGATTATTGTCTCAAGCTGATGTAGTTGGGGAGACCAACCGAGATCATTAAAAGCCTTCGAAGCATCTGCAACAAGTTGAGCGGGATCGCCCTCCCGACGTGGACCGAGATCTACCTTGATCTCTTTGCCAGTTACCTGCTGGGCCACTTTCACCACATCAAAAACCGAGAAGCCCTTACCATTGCCAAGGTTAAAAACATTTGAGCCTGAGCCTTGTTCCAACTTCTGTAAGGCAAGAAGATGCGCATCAGCAAGATCCATGACATGGATGTAATCACGAATACAGGACCCATCGGGCGTGGGGTAATCATCACCGAAAACCGTGATCGACTCTCTACGGCCGATTGCAGCATCCAACACCAGCGGTATCAGATGAGTTTCCGGATCATGATCTTCGCCAATCTGGTTATCAGGATCGGCGCCAGCGGCATTGAAATACCTCAAGCAAGTCGAAGACATACCATAAGCTGCCGCAAAATTTTTCAACATCCCCTCAACTGCCAATTTGGTGTAACCATAAGGGTTAACTGGGCACTGGATCGTAGCCTCAACAATCGGCATTTCCTCGGGCATCCCATAAGTAGCACAAGTGCTGGAGAAAACCATTTTATCGATACCGTGAGCAACCATTGCCTCCAGAAGCGTAAGACTGCCCATCACATTGTTACGGTAATACTTGGCTGGATGCTGGACAGATTCTCCGACATAAGCAAAAGCCGCAAAATGCACAACCGCTTCTGGCTGATACTCTTCAATGACTTGATCCAACCGTTCACGGTCACAGATATCACCAACCTCAAGTGGTCCCCACTGAACAGCCCAAGGGTGGCCATTGACGAGGCTGTCATATGCAATCGGGGTGTATCCGGCCTGCGATAACCGCTTGCATGTATGACTACCTATATACCCAGCGCCACCGGTGACGAGAATATTCTTTAGTGACATAAGCAGTTAACCACCGTTCTTGAGCGTCTCATCAAAATATGCAATCGTTTTTTTTAACCCTTCACGAAGAGCAATTTTGGGCTCCCAATCCAAGGCGGCCTTTGCAAAAGAGATGTCCGGTTGACGCTGTTTCGGATCATCGCTTGGTAAGTCCCTGTATACAAGACTCGACCTGGATCCGGTCAACTCAACAACGGTTTCAGCTAACTGTTTGATAGTGAACTCAACAGGGTTACCAAGATTCATCGGCCCGGTGACGTCATCAGGCGTGCCCATCAACCGCAAAAAACCTTCGATAAGTTCGTCGCAGTAACAGAAGGACCGAGTCTGGGAGCCATCACCGTAGAGAGTGATATCTTCTCCGCGCAGAGCCTGAACTATAAAATTCGACACGACCCGGCCGTCGTTGACATGCATGCGTGGACCGTAAGTATTAAAGATTCTGGCAACCTTGATGCGCACGTTGTTTTGACGATGGTAATCAAAAAACAGGGTCTCAGCGCAACGTTTGCCCTCATCATAACAGGAGCGGAGGCCAATGGGATTGACATTGCCCCAGTAGTCCTCTTTCTGCGGATGAACGCTGGGGTCGCCATAGACCTCGCTGGTAGAAGCCTGAAACACCTTCGCCTTGGTGCGCTTGGCCAAACCGAGCACGTTGATCGCACCATGCACGCTGACTTTTGTGGTTTGCACAGGGTCGTACTGATAATGGATTGGCGCTGCTGGGCAAGCCAGATTGTAGATCTCGTCCACTTCTACATAAAGAGGAAAAGTAATATCGTGACGCACCACCTCGAAGTTCGTGTTATCGAGTAGATGTGCGATGTTAGCACGCCTTCCGGTGAAGTAGTTGTCGACACAAAGCACATCATGACCCTCGGCCAGCAGTCGCTCGCAGAGGTGGGAACCGAGGAAGCCGGCCCCTCCGGTAACCATGACCCGCTTTATTGAATCATAATGTCTCATTTAGTTTTTATCCCCTTCGCGCATGACCCAAGGTTCTTGAAATATTGCATTCCATCCACATCGCCACTTCCTTATTGGTTTACAAAACCAATGTCTGCCAAAGCCTGCTTCAATGAATCCAAGTAGATAATAAGCGTTTCCCATATCAGTACCATGTCAACACCAAGGTATTCATGCGCCAAAACATTCCGCATACCGGCAATCTGAATCCAGGGAATATCGGGGTTTTGCTGATTAAGATTCTCTACGCCAAAATCCTTAAGTGCTTGGCCAATAATCTCCAGATTACGAATAACCGCATCCTGGGTTTTTCTATCATTCATAAAATCTTCAGCTTCATAACCGCTGGTATAGCTTTTGATCAGATCGATGCTCTCAATCGCTGCAGCAATAAAAACGGCTTTATCTTTCATAAATTAACCGACTCTTTCAGGATGCGCTGACGCAGATGTTTGTTGAGGGCTCGAGAACTGACAACATCAACTTTTCGACCAAGTTTCGTGGAAAGTTCTTGAATCAGTGCAACCTGATCCAAAAGAGTAGACCCAGGCAAAAAATCGACTAAAAGATCGATATCACTCTCCTCAGAAGCATCACCCCGTGCCACCGAACCAAAAAGCCTGACATTGACGGCATGATAGCGATCTGCAGTTGCAAGGATTTCATCCTTTTGCTGCTGTAAAACATCCTTTAAGTTGCTCATTTTTCCCTCCCGACCCCAGTAGCGATCAAGTCCAAAGGCTTTCAAAGTAAAACGTGAAAAGTAAAACGTGAAAAGTTACCGCTTATTTTACGGATCTGCTTAAGCCAAACAGCATTTTTGAAATATCTGAGACAGATGTTGTCAACTGTCGATGCCGATCTGCTTCAAGGTATCCGATCATATGGGCTAGCTCAAGTTGTGTGTCCAGTTCACTCAAGGATCCTTGCGCTATGTTTATGAACTGCTTGAATTCCCTGCTGCCTCGTCTGGCCGCACCTTCTGCCAGGTTACTAGGCACCGATACAGCAGCCCTTCTCATCTGCGAAGTCAAACCATACCCTTCAGATTTCGGAAATACCGCCGTGGCGCTGTAAATATCCTTCGTCAAAATCATTGACTGCTTCCAGACTTCCAACCTTCTATGTGGTCTGCCATCCATAATTCCCCTCCGATGAATTCAGTTAAATGTTAAAGGTAAAAGGTACTTTTCACTTTTCACTTTTCACTTTTCACTTTTCACTTTTCACTTTTCACTTTTCACTTTTCACTTTTCACTTTTCACTTTTCACTTTTCACTTTTCACTTTTCACTTTTCACTTTTC
>JAGXHL010000033.1 GCA_024636215.1 Deltaproteobacteria bacterium | reverse complement strand
GCTGATAGCTGATAGCTGATAGCTGATAGCTGATAGCTGATAGCTGATAGCTGATAGCTGATAGCTGATAGCTGATAGCTGATAGCTGATAGCTGATAGCTGATAGCTGATAACTGATAACTGATAACTGATCACTGATCACTGATCACTGATCACTGATCACTGATCACTGATCACTGATCACTGATAACTGATAACTGATAACTGATAACTGATTCAATAGAAGGAAAAGTCTATGTCTGAAGACAGTCAGAGCGAAGTCGTCGCCCAGCGACGCACCAAGCTTAAGGAGCTTCGTGAACAGGGGGGCAATCCCTTTGCCAATGGATTTGCGATTGATGCTACGGCAGACGCCGTCCACACGACTCACGCCGAGCAGGATGCTGCTGCCCTTGAGGAGTTTGAGACAAACTATCATGTTGCCGGCCGTATTATGGCAAAACGGGATTTCGGTAAGGCCGCTTTTATACAGATTCAAGACCGCACCGGTCGTCTCCAGGTTTATGTTGCCAAAAACCTGGTGGGTGAAGAGAGCTTTGAACGGTTTCGCAAGTTCGACCTCGGCGACATCGTTGGTATCGAAGGTCGGCCATTTCGCACCAAGACCGATGAACTCTCGCTGCGCGCCGGTTCGATTCAGCTTTTGACCAAATCGCTGCTGCCTTTGCCGGAGAAGTGGCATGGTTTGACCGATGTGGAAACTCGATATCGCCAGCGCTACCTGGACCTGATGGTGAATCCCGATGTGCGCGAGGTGTTCCGCAAGCGCAGCCGGATCATCTCCCTGATCCGGGATTACATGGTCAACAAGGATTATCTCGAAGTTGAAACGCCGATGATGCAGCCGATCGCCGGCGGCGCGACGGCCAAGCCGTTTATGACCCATCATAATACTTTGAAGATGGATCTTTTCCTGCGGATTGCTCCGGAACTTTATCTCAAGCGCCTGGTGGTTGGTGGCTTCGAGCGGGTCTTTGAGATCAACCGCAACTTTCGCAACGAAGGTATTTCAATCCAGCATAATCCAGAATTCACCATGATGGAGTTCTATCAGGCCTATGCGACCTATGAAGATCTCATGGACCTGACCGAAGAGCTGATCTGTCATGTTGCGGAGCAGGTGGTTGGCAGTCTGAAATTCATGTATGGCGAGCGTGAGGTCGATTTGAGTCGTCCCTGGCAACGTCTGACCGTGTGTGAAGCTGTCGTCAAATACGGCGACATCAGTGCAGCGGACGTGGCTGATCGTGACAGGCTGCTGACTTATGCTGATAAACTCGGCCTGGAGCTCGATAAGCAGATAGGTTATGGCAAGTTGCTGACGGAGGTTTTTGATGCGGTTGCCGAACCGGAACTCTGGCAGCCGACATTTATCACTCAGTATCCGACAGAGGTGTCCCCCTTGTCGCGCAAGAACGATCAGGATGAGAATGTCGTTGATCGTTTTGAACTCTTTGTCGTCGGCCGTGAACTCGCCAATGCGTTTTCCGAGCTGAACGATCCCGACGATCAACGTGAACGTTTCGTTAAACAATTGCTTGAAAAAGATGCCGGCGATGAAGAGGCTCACGCCATGGATGAAGATTACATCCGTGCCCTGGAGTACGGTTTGCCGCCAACCGCAGGGGAGGGCATCGGCATTGATCGCCTTGTGATGTTGTTGACGAATTCCCAATCAATCCGAGACGTTATTCTCTTTCCCCAGTTGCGACCGGAGTCGAAATAGGTGGCGGGTAGCGAGTAGCGGGTAGCGCGTGGCGCGTGGCGCGTGGCGCGTGGCGAGGGAAAGACTTAAATTAACAATGCTCTGAGGATGATTTTTTGATGGTTGTGCATCTTTTTGTAATAAATGATTCGTTTTCCGCGCCACGCGCCACGCGCCACGCGCCACTGTGTCTCCTATGAACTACGAACTCTTTGTCAGCCTGCGTTACCTGCGCGCCAAACGTAAACAGACCTTTATTTCGGTCATCTCGTTTATTTCGATTGTCGGTATTACGCTCGGTGTTGCTGCGTTGATTGTGGTGCTTGCGGTTATGACCGGTTTCCACGATGGTGTCAGGCAGCAGATCCTTGGCAATATCCCGCATGTTCTGGTGCAGAAGCATGGCGAGAATCTGACCGATTATGCGACGGTTATCACGGCGGCCAAAGCCGCTTCTCCGCATGTTTTGAATGCGTCTCCTTATGTCAGCAAAGAGGCCATGTTGCTTTCAAAGCGCAATGTTGCCGCTGTCAATGTCAAAGGTGTTGAACGGCAGAACAAAATCTTTCTGCAGAGTTTTTTGACGGAATCCGGAGGGGCTATTGAAGACCTGCTTTATAGCTCAGGGGAAACGCAGCCGGGGATTCTGATCGGTCTGGATACAGCGACAACCCTGGGGGTCGCCGTTGGTGATGCGATTAATGTTATCCCGCCAATGTTTAACATAACACCCTTCGGAATGATTCCGAAGATGAAACCTTTCAAGATAGTGGGCATTTTTAAGCAGCGAGGAGGCTTCACTGACGCTTATTTTGCCTATATCGATCTGCAGGAGGCTCAACGCTTCTTCGACCTCAATGAGGGTGTGAGCGGCGTTGAGGTGGAGGTCGACAGCTTTGATCAGGCCGCTCCTGTTGCCGGCAGCCTGCGTCAGGAGTTTGGCTTTCCGTATACCGTACGTTCATGGGAGGATATGTTCGGTTCCTTTCTCTCCGCACTCAAATTGGAGAAGCTCGGCCTGTTTATTGTCCTCGGCATCATCGTACTGGTCGCGGCTTTTAACATCGCGACGACACTGATTATGGTGGTGATGGAAAAACATCGTGATATCGCCATCCTGCGCTCCATGGGCGCGACATCCCGCAGCATCATGCAGATTTTTGTCTTCGAAGGGCTGATTATCGGCACCCTTGGCACGCTCTTCGGGACCGGGCTTGGATTGTTGCTGGCCAAGAACGCGGACCCTCTGATCAAGGGACTGGAGAGCCTGTTTAAGGTGAAAATCTTTGATCAGAGTGTCTATGGCATGGACCACTTCCCATCGGTGGTGAACACAGCCGATGTCGTGGCTGTTGTGGTCGTGGCCATGTCAATATCTTTGCTGGCAACCATCTATCCGGCTTGGCGGGCAGCCAGGATGGACCCAGCCGAAGCCCTACGTTATGAATAGGTTGATGTCATGATTGCTGTCCGTGACCTTTCTAAAAGCTTCGTTACCGATCGTGGCAGGATCGAGGTCCTGAGGAATGTTGACCTGGATATCGGTGCGGGTGAACGCATCGCTGTGGCCGGTGCTTCCGGTGCCGGCAAGACAACACTGATGCACTTGCTGGGTGGTCTGGATCGGCCCACCAGCGGCTCTGTCTGCTTTGCCGACAAGGATATCTTTGCTTACTCAGCGCATGAACTGGATGCTTTCAGAAACCGTTCCATAGGTTTTGTCTTCCAGTTTCATCAGTTGTTGCCTGAGTTCAACGCCCTGGAAAATGTCATGATGCCGGCATTAATCGGCAGAGATTCAGCTAAGGAGGCTGGCTCCCGTGCGACAGAAATACTCAAGGCTGTTGGTCTGGGCCATCGTCTCGACCACAAACCGGGCCAACTCTCCGGAGGCGAGCAGCAAAGGGTTGCGATTGCCCGTTCCTTGATCATGTCGCCGAAATTGCTGCTGGCGGACGAGCCGACCGGCAATCTGGACAGTACGACATCAGACGAAATTTTGGCGCTGCTTGACACGTTGCACGACGAACGGGACCTGACGATCGTTGTCGTAACCCATAGCGAAAAAGTTGCAGCACATATGGATCGGGTTGTCCATATGGAAGATGGCTGCCTGAAACCCTGATTTGCAAGGCGTACATGGCGACTTTATGGTTTACCTTCTGTCCGCAATTCCATATAATGACGCGATTTTTAACTTGCCAACATGATTTGGAGTGCTAGTGATATGATGAAGAGGGCCGTTGCGTTACTGATCTGTTTCTTCCTGGCTTTCCCTGCCTGGGCTGCCGAAGAATTTACGCTTGCTGATGTCCAGGTCCAAGGCAACCAGCGGGTGAAGACCGATGATATTTTGAATACCGTGAGCGTCAGGCCGGGACAAACAGTCACTCCTGCTGATATCGATGCCGCAATGAGCGATATCTACAAGATGGAACGCTTCGCAGATATTACCTCTGATATTTCCGGAGAGGCCGGCGCCTCGGTATTGACTTTCATCGTCAAAGAGCGCCCCCTCGTTCGCAACGTCCGTTTTGAGGGTAATGATAAGCTCGCCACGGAAAAGTTACGTGAAGTGATCACTGTTCGTGTGCCGGGCATTTACGATCCGTTTGAAGTTAACAACAGTGTCGAACAGATCAAGCTTGCATACACCACAGAAGGTTATTACGCAGCGGAAATCAGCGCTGACAGCCACGTTAATGATCAGAACGAAACGCTGGTTACCTTTCGCATCAAGGAAGGTGATATCGTTCGCATCAAGGAGATTCGTTTCGATGGCAATACGGTTTTTGACGATGACGACCTCAGAGATGCCATGGATACCAAAAAGAAATGGATTTTCTCCTGGATAACGGACCGTGGCAACTACAACGAACTCCAACTGAACCAGGACCTTGAAAGGCTTGCTGACCTTTATTTTAACCAAGGTTATGTCCGGGTGAAGGTTCGTGAACCGGTTATCTCTCTGGTCGATAACCAGAAGCACATGCTGCTGCTTATCCAGATTGATGAAGGCCCTCAGTACAGAATGGGCACAGTTGATGCTCAGGGTGACCTGAACCGCGACAAGCAAGAGCTCCTTGCTCTGCTGGGCTTGAATCCCGGAGATGTTTTCTCCCGTGCTCAATTGCGCAAGGGAGTTGAGGTTGTTACGGATATCTATGCCGACCAGGGCTACGCCTATGCGAACGTATCGCCTTTGACGCGCGCCAATGATGAAACCAAGCTGATCGATCTGATGCTCGACATTGAGCAAGGCCCGCAAGTCTCGGTTGAACGTATCAACATTACCGGCAATACCAAGACACGCGACAAGGTTATTCGTCGCGAGATGAAGCTTGTTGAGGGTGATCTGTACAACGCCACCAACCTGAAACGCAGCAAGGCCCGGATTAACAACCTTGGCTTTTTCGAGGCGGTGGATGTCGCGACCAGTGCCGGTTCCAATGACGAGCTTATGAATGTTGATGTCAAGGTTGAGGAGCGCTCAACAGGAACCTTCAGTGTCGGCGCCGGTTATTCATCGGTTGATGGCTTTGTCGGCCAGGGCTCCATAACCCAGGAAAACTTTCTGGGCCGAGGCTGGCGGTTGAATCTGGCGGCGTCTGTTGGTGGGTCAAGCACGACTTATCAGCTTGGATTGACAGATCCCTATTTCCTTGATACCCGTTGGACGCTTGGTGGCGAACTCTATCAGACAGAACGGGAATGGTCAGACTTCAGCCGCGAAGCCAAAGGCTTTGCGATTAAGGCCGGTCATCCGGTTGGTGAATACTCCAGGGTTCTGGTCACCTATCGTTTTGAGAACAAGGAAATTTATGATGTGGACACTTTTGCATCGAAAACCATAAGGGACCAGGAAGGGACCTCTACGCTCAGTTCTATCACAACCACCTATAGCTACAATACAACAGATAATCGTCTGGACCCCTCTGACGGCATGGATATGAGTGCGACCTGGGAGTTTGCCGGCATTGGTGGTACCGAAAAATTCAGTAAGTATATACTGGATTCCCGTCATTTCTGGCCATGGAAATGGGGCACGGTTCTTTCAGCTCATGGTCAGCTCGGTTATGTGCATGCTTTGAATGGCAACAGCGACGAGGTGCCGATTGATGAAAGGTTCTTTCTCGGCGGCATTTACTCCCTGCGTGGCTTTGAGTCGAGAGAAGTTGGCCCACGGGATGAATTTGGCGATTTTATCGGCGGCGACACGCAAGCTTACTTTAATTTCGAATATATTTTCCCGCTGTTCAAAGATCTCGGCATCAAAGGTGTGACCTTCTTTGATGTCGGCAACACCTGGAATACGGAGGATTTCTGGGGAGAAGATGATGATGTTTTCTCTTCCTGGCGTTACAGTGCCGGTGCAGGCATCCGCTGGTTGAGCCCTATGGGTCCCATGCGCTTCGAGTACGGTTATAACCTCGATGCCAGGGATTATGAGAGCAATGGCAAGTTTGATTTTATGATTGGACGATTCTTCTAAAACTTAAAAATATCATTTCAAGGAGATTATGCATGAAGCAGTTTGTCGTATTGATGTTAGTTTGTTTAGGTTTGGTTGCCTCCCCCGTGCTGGCACAGGCCCAGAAGATTGCATACGTAGATCTGCAGAAAGCTTTGAATCTTTCTGCTGCCGGCAAGCAAGCCAAAGAGAAAATCAAAACCGAGGTACAAGGTTACGATGCTGAAGTTCAGCAGCGTCAGGAAGAGTTGAAGAAGCTTAAAGACGATTTGGAAAAGCAGGCCATGCTCCTCTCGGAAGAGGCCCGTAACGCCAAAGAGCGCGATTACCAGCAAAAAGTCAAGGATTACCAGCGCTTCACCAAGGACATCCAGGAGACGTTGCAGCAGACGGACGCTGATCTGACCCGAAAAATCCTTGAGAAACTGCTTAAGGTTGTCCAGGCTGTCGGTAAGAGCGAAGGCTATCTGATGGTGCTTGAAAAAACCGAAAGTTCTATTGTCTATGCCGACGAGAGTATCGATATTACCGACTCGGTTATCAAGGCTTTTGATAAACAAGGAAACTAACCGTTATGCATGCTGAGCACAGGGATATGACCTCCCTGGCTGTTCTGGCAGATCTGGTAGGGGGGTGCGTCTCTGGCGACCCCTCTACTTCTATTTCCGGGGTTGCTCCTCTTGATCTTGCCGGGTCAGACCAGATCTCTTTTCTGGCGAACCCCAAATACAGGGAAAAATTGGCTGATTGTAAGGCCGCGGCGATCATTGTTCACCCGTCTTTACAAGACAGTCTGACGATGCCACTGATCCTTGTCGACAACCCTTATCTGGCTTTTGCAAAAATCCTCAATTATTTCGAGGTCTCGCCTCATGTGGGGCAGGGGGTGATGGCCGGTGCTCATGTTCACCCTGATGTCATTCTTGGCGAAAACGTCACCATTGCTCCCGGAGCCGTTGTTGGCGCCGGTGTCAGGATCGGCCGTGGCACTCATCTGCATCCAGGTGTTGTGATTGGTGAGGGTACGCTTGTCGGCGATGATTGTCTTCTCCATGCCAATGTGACGGTGCGCGAGAAATGTATTCTTGGCGATCGGGTCATCCTCCAACCGGGTGCTGTGATCGGTTCAGATGGTTTCGGTTTCGCTCCTGACGGAACAGGTTACTACAAGATTCCCCAGGCCGGTTATGTTGTCATCGAAGATGATGTTGAAATCGGCGCTTGCGCTTGTATTGATCGCGGAACCCTGGGGGTTACGCGGGTGGCGCGTGGGGCCAAGATTGATAACCTCGTACAGGTCGCGCACAATGTGCAGATTGGTGAAGACACCATCATGGCCGCTCAGACCGGAATCGCCGGTAGCACAACAATCGGCAAGCACTGTACCTTCGGTGGCCAATCTGCCACTGTTGGGCATATCAAAATCGGTGACAATGTTACCCTGGCCGCACGCGGGGGGATTTCCAATAACGTCGACAGCAACCAGACGTTAGCCGGCGTTCCGGCGCGGCCTCATCGCGATTGGCTGAAAACGACCATGACCATGACGCATCTTCCTGAGATGCGTAAAGAACTCAATCAACTCAAAAAAGAGATGGCTGAACTGAAGAGCAGGTTAACAAAGGAAGACAGTTAATTATGGAACTGAATACACTTGATATTATGAAGCTTCTGCCTCACCGTTACCCCTTCCTGCTGGTGGATCGGATTGCCGGGTTTGAGGCAGGAAAACACATTATCGGCACGAAGAATGTGACGATCAATGAACCCTGTTTCCAGGGACACTTCCCTGAACATCCGATCATGCCAGGCGTTCTTATTCTGGAGGCGATGGCCCAGGTTGGCGGCGTCTATGCAATTCTTGCCAATGAAGTGGGTGAGAACCAGGTGCCCTATTTCGTAGGCATTGACAGGGCTAAATTTCGCAAGCCCGTTCTGCCGGGAGATGTCCTGACGATTGAACTTGAATTACTCAAGGTTCGTCGCGGCATCTATACTTTTAAAGGCAGTGCCAAGGTCGATGGCAAGCTGGTTGCCGAGGCCGAACTTAAAGCAACTTTTGCTGATAAATATGAAGGCAATTTATGATTCACCCGACTGCAATCATTCATCCCGGTGCAAAACTGGCCGACAATGTCAGTGTTGGCGCCTATAGTACGATTGGTGAACACGTCGTGATTGGTGCCCGAACCACGATTGCCAGTCATGTTGTTGTCGAAGGCTGGACTGAGCTTGGGCAAGATAATCAAATCTTTCAGTTCTCTTCTGTCGGCGCTGACCCACAAGATCTCAAATACGCCGGTCAAAAAACCTATCTGAAAATTGGTGACCGTAACAGGATTCGTGAGTTTACGACCTTGAACCGAGGTACGGAAGAGGGCGGAGGCATTACAGAAATCGGTGATGACAACCTGTTTATGGCCTACTCTCATGTTGCTCATGACTGTATCGTCAAGGATCATGTCATTTTGGCAAATGGCGCAACCCTTGCCGGCCACGTTGAGGTCGAATCAGCGGCTATCCTCGGCGGGCTCTCTGCTGTCCACCAGTTCTGTCGCATCGGTTGTCATACCATGATTAGCGGTGGTGCCATGGTTTCACAGGATGTGCTGCCCTATACCATCGCACAGGGAGACAGAGCCAAGACTGTTGGTCTGAACCTGATCGGTCTGAAAAGGCGAGGCTTCAGCGAAGAGACGATCAGAGGGATCAAGGCGTCTTATCGCCTGGTCTTCCGTTCCGGTCTTGGGCTGGAAGAAGCTCTGGGAAAAATTGCAGACGAAGTTGAATCGACGCCGGAATTAGACCATTTCGTCAACTTTATCAAGCAGAGTCAACGTGGTATCGCCAGGTGAAGCGGCTGTGCTGATTATTTTTGCCGGTTGTCTCTGCCGGTAATTCTGCCGATTTACGTCGAGGCACTGAATACAACATTTGACCCATGACAGGACACCAGATAGTGGGAGATTCAAGCAAGCGTATCATGATTGTCACCGGAGAGGCCTCCGGGGATTTACATGGTGCAAAATTGATCAACGCTGTGACTGACCAGATGCCCGGCACACAGTTTTTTGGGGTCGGCGGCAAGCAGATGGCAGAGGCCGGTTGCGAGATCCTGATCCCGGGTGAAGACCTGGCCGTTATGGGGATCGTCGAGATTGTCGGTCACCTGCCGGTTATATGGAAGGCTTTCAGTCAGCTTAAAAAAAAGTTTTTGGGTCACAACAGGCCTGATGCTCTGGTCCTGATAGATTTTCCAGAATTTAACTTAAGGCTGGCACGCCAGGCGAAAAAAGCCGGCATCCCGGTGCTCTATTACGTCAGTCCTCAGGTCTGGGCCTGGCGTCGCGGCAGAGTCAAGAAAATTGCCGCAGTCGTCGATTCACTTGCGGCCATATTCCCTTTTGAGCCGGCTTTTTATGCCGGTCAGGATATTCTGGTCCAATACGTTGGTCATCCCTTGCTGGACGAATTCGAAGAGGCCGGTCACTGTCAGAATCTTCGACCAGGCTTGCAGATTGCAGAAGACAGCAAGGTGGTTGGACTTTTTCCCGGCAGCCGTCATAACGAGTTGCGTTATATGCTGGACACGCTGGTCGCCTCGGCGCAGTTAATCTATGACAAGCAACCTCAGACACATTTCCTGGTGCCGATTGCCAACACCTTGTCACGCGCTGAGATTCAGTCTCATTTTCCCGTTGATCTTCCGGTGACGTTCATAGACTCGGGTGATGCTTCGATTTATGATGTTGCAAGCAGCTGCGATACCATTTTGACGGTTTCAGGCACAGTCACTTTGCAGATCGCACTGGTTGGTACGCCGATGGCCATTCTCTATAAAGCCTCGCCGCTGACTTATGAGATAGGCAAGCGTCTGGTGCGGGTCGATCATTTTGGCCTGCCCAATATCGTTGCCGGTCGGCGGGTTGTTCCCGAATTCCTCCAGGCAATGGCCACACCAGAAGCCCTGGCAGACGAAGCTCTGCATGTTCTGAGTGATGCCGGCTATGCTGAAACCATAAAGGCCGGCTTGCACACGGTGCATGCGAAGCTCGGTGAACCTGGTTGTTCAACCCGAGTTGCGGAAATGTTGTGCGAGCTTCTGTAATGTTTGATCTCAGCGATAATCGGGTAGTGTAGATAATGAGCCACATGACCAAAAAACAGATTTACCTGAGAGTTGTTCAATACTCCAGACCCTACATGTGGCGGATTGTGTTGTCTTTGATCTTCTCTCTGGTTGTCGCCGGCTCCGATGTTGCCTATATCAACCTGATTGAACCACTGATTGACAAGATCATTACCGCCAAAAACCTTTCCCTGGCCAATCTGATTCCTGTCATTATAATCGGTCTGGCTATTCTCAAGGGCGTCGGACGTTTTTATCAGGAATATTATATAAAAACCGCCGGTCAGCTGGCTGTGCAGGATATTCGTAACGACCTCTTCAGCCAATCGATGCACTTGTCAATGGGGTTTCATGTCAAGCAGCCTCCTGGAGTCATTACTTCAAGGGTCCTCAACGATGTCGGTATTTTGCAGAGATCTGCAGCAGATATCCTGGTGGATGGTATCCGTGAGAGCTTCACGCTGATCGGTTTGATTACCCTGGCTTTTTATAAGGACTGGAGACTGGCCGCCGTCGCCTTTGCGGTGATGCCCTTATGTGTGGTCCCGGCAACCCAGCTTGGCAGGCGAATCAGAAATAATACCAAAAGCAGCCTGAAGCGCATGGGTTTCCTGACCGGAACCTTGCAGGAGGCTTTCAGTGGCATAAAAGTCATCAAAGCCTTTGGACAGGAAGAAACCCAGATACAAGAGTTTAAATCAGAAAACAAGCAATACTACAAATACCTGCGCAAGGCGATCAAATACAATTCTCTGACCGCCCCTGCCGTGGAAATTCTGGCGGCCTTCGGTGGTGGCGGCGTGGTCTGGTACGGCGTGCATCGGGTCCTTTCCGGCGAAATGACTCAGGGCCAACTTTTCTCGATTGTCGCCGCGATCATGATGATGTTTACTCCGGTTAAACGACTGACCCGTGTCAGTAATATTATTCAAACATCGGTCGGTGCTGCCGAAGGTGTCTTTGCGCTGCTGGATCAGCCACGGGATGTTGTCGACAAGCCCGAGGCAATCGACCTGTCCCGCGCACGTGGGGAAGTTGTGTTTGAAAATGTCACCTTCAGCTATGATGACGAGCCTGTGCTGACAGATTTCAATCTCCATGCAAACCCGGGCGAGGTCATCGCCCTGGTCGGGCCGAGTGGCGCCGGCAAATCAACAGTGGCTGGCTTAATCGCTCGTTTCTATGATCCCCAATCAGGGTCCGTTAAAATTGACGGTTACGATGTGCGTGATATTTCACTGGATAGCCTGAAGAAAAATCTCGCCTTTGTTGATCAGGAAACCTTTCTATTCAGCGGATCGGTTGGCGATAACATCTGCTATGGCAAGCAGGATGCCAGTGAGGAGTCAATTACCGGAGCCGCAGAACAGGCTTACGCCGCGGATTTTATAAACAAGCTTCCGCAAGGTTATGATACTTCGATCGGTGATCGCGGAGTTCGCCTTTCCGGAGGCCAGCGACAACGACTTTGTGTTGCACGTGCACTTCTTAAAGATGCTCCCATCCTGATCCTTGATGAAGCAACCAGCGCCCTGGATACGGAAAGCGAAGCCATGGTGCAAAAGGCGCTCGGCAACCTGATGAAAAACCGTACGACCCTGGTGATTGCGCATCGTTTGTCAACGATTATGCACGCCGACAGGATTGTGGTTATGGAACAGGGCAGGGTTGTACAGGTTGGCAACCATCAGGAACTGCTTGCCCAGGGTGGCCTTTATCGTAACCTTTACGATATGCAATTTGAGAATATCTGATGCCGTCTTTTGGGGACAGAATTCTGCTCAATACCGCACCCTGGTTTGCGGCCAGGCTAATTAAAGTTATCTATCTTCTTCTCAAGCCCGAGACGGTGGGTGAAGAGCGTCTGAACGAACTCCGGTCCGAGGGGCGGCATGTTATTATTGCTACCTGGCATGATCAGCTACTCCTGATTTCACCACGCTATGCGGGTGACGCTGCGAAGGTCCTGATCAGCAAATCCAAAGATGGTGAACTGATTGCCCGGGTCGTCAGTTATTTTGGCATCGAAGCTGTCCGCGGGTCTTCCAACAGGGGTGGCCGTGCCGCGTTTCGGGAATTGATGGAACTGTCCAGTCAGCCTTGTACTCTGGGCATTACTCCGGATGGTCCAACCGGACCCAGGCACCAGCTTAAAGAAGGTGTTGTGCAGTTGGCCCGACTCTCCGGCCGGCCGATTGTGCCGCTTGCTTTTGCGTGCAGTCATGGCCACAGATTTGCTTCCTGGGATCGTTTTCTCTTACCCTATCCCTGGGGTAAAGCAGTCTATACAATCGGAGAGCCTCTATATTACTGTGACAATGAACCGATCGAACATTTCCAGGGTCGGGTGCAAGAGGCCATGGATGCCAATACCACCTTTGCCAGAGAGTATTTAAATCAATATGGTCTACCTGCTGTATGATCTGATCCTCTATCTCTCGGCACTGTTCCTTGTGCCTTATTACCTGTTTCGCGGCTTGCGTTACGGTAAGGCGAGGCATGGCGTGCGTGAACGCCTGGGGGTTTATGCCCAGGACTTTCGACAAATTCTGGAGGGACGAAAGGTTATCTGGGTGCATGCCGTTTCCGTCGGCGAGACCCGTGCCGCCATCCCGCTGTTAAAAGCTTTAAAGAAAAAGCACCCTGAAGCGCTGTTGGTCTTGTCCAATGTCACCGAAACCGGGCGCAAGATTGCTTCAAAACTCCACGAAATTGACCATTACATCTTTTTCCCTTTCGATTTAAGGTGGGTCGTCCGCAAAGCCCTCACGATTATTCATCCGGATGTCATTATCCTGGTTGAAACCGAGATCTGGCCGAATTTTGTGCTTGAGGCAAAGCGACGGAAAATCCCGACAGTTCTCGTCAATGGCCGTATCTCCGACCGATCCTTCCCACGTTATCGGATGGCAGGCAAACTGCTCACTCCAATTCTGGAAAGTATTTCGGATTTCTGCATGCAGTCGGAGCAGGATTCCCGTCGTATCAGGCGTCTGGGGGCTGCTTCCGGCCGCGTTCAGGTGACCGGCAACCTGAAGTTTGATATGCAACCGCCAGCGATTGATATGGTCGAACTGGAAACTCTGAAGCAGCAATTGAAGTTGCCTGCAGATGGCAGAATCTGGGTCGCTGGAAGCACCCATGATGGTGAAGAGCAACAGCTGGTCGATGTCTATCGGAATTTATGCAAAATTTGCCCTGAACTTTTCCTGATTCTGGTTCCCAGACACCCGGAAAGATGTCGGCAGGTCGTTGACGAGCTGACAAAAAAGAATTTTACGACGACCTTGCGAAGCACTTTATCAAGCAAGACGGAAAATTTCTGTCCGGGTGAGGTCATGGTCGTCGATACCCTCGGTGAAATGTTGAAATTGTACACCCTGGCGGACCTGGTATTTGTCGGTGGCAGCCTGGTGCCGACCGGCGGTCACAATGTCCTGGAAGCTTCTTTAGTCAAAAAGCCGGTATTGTTCGGACCGCACATGCAGAATTTCAAAGAGATTGCACGCTTGTTGCGGGCGGCTCATGGCGGCCTGCAGGTTATGGATGCCAGCGACCTTTATCGTCAAATGAAAATTCTGCTGGAAAACCCGACCGAAGCAGAACGCATAGGTGATAACGGCAGGCACCTGCTCAAAGAGAACCAGGGTGCGACCGAGCGAACCCTGGCAATCATCTCACGATATATAGACGACTGATGGCAGCTTTGAGAAAATTTTATCTGCAACTGCTAAACGATGGGCCATCAAGTCTTTATGGTTATCTTGCTTTTCTGGGGCTTTGGCCCCTTAGCTGTTTCTATGCCGCAGCTGTCAGGGTACGCCTGTTCTTATATTCGGCCGGATTCAGGCAAATCTATCGTGCCAATGTGCCGGTTATCTCTGTCGGCAACCTGGCGGTTGGCGGCACCGGAAAAACACCGATGACCGACTTTCTGGCCAAGTGGATGCAGCGCCATGATGTAAAGGCCGCTATCGTCAGTCGAGGTTATGGAGGGGGGTATGCCGAACCGGTTTTGCGAGTGGTCATAGAAGGGCCACAGTCGACTGAACCCGCGAGCTGTGGTGACGAACCTTTTCTTTTGGCCCAAAAAAATCCCTCTGTTACGGTGTTCGTGGCAAGGCGTAGAGCCCTTGGCGTCAAAGCAGCGCAAGAGGCCGGAGCTGAAGTGATCCTGCTCGATGATGGTTTCCAGCATCGTGCGGTCCACAGAGATCTCGATATTGTCTTGCTGGATCAAAAAAAACCTTTTGGTAACGGCCAGATGCTGCCTGCTGGTCCACTTCGTGAGCCTGCGTCCGTGCTAAAGCGCAGCCACCTGCTTGTCATGACACGTTCCGGCCCCTGCCAAAAACATGCTGCAAATTTTGCTCAACCAACAATTTCAAGCTGCCATAATATTGCGCAAAGCCTGTCAAGTTTGTCAGGTGCCGTTCTTCCTCTGCAGGATTTGGTCGGCAAATCGTGTGTTGCTTTTGCCGGAATCGCACGTCCGGATGATTTTTTTATGGCTCTGAAAGAGAATCAACTGACCCTCAAGGAAGAGATTCCTCTGGCTGATCATCAGGTGTATGATGACCTTTTAATCGCTCGCCTGACAAAGAGTTGCCAGGGCGCAGATGCCTTGATCACGACCGAGAAGGATGCCGTAAAATTGACCGGGATAAAACTCCCGATCCCCTGTTATCAGGTTGGTGTCGAACTGACTTTTTCCCATCCGGACCTTCTTGACGAGATGCTATTGAAACTCATTCACAGGTCGAATGCCGTCGGTGACATCCCTTGAAGCTGATCTTTTGTCTTTATGAATATTTCCCTTACGGGGGGTTGCAGCGTGATTTTATGAAGATCACAAACATCGCCATGGAGCGGGGCCATTCCGTTAAGATCCTGACGATGGGCTGGCATGGTAAAATCCCCGACGGGCTTGATGTCCAGTTGCTGCCGCACTCTGCCATCTCAAATCACAGGCGTTGCCAGAAGTTCTCCCGGTCTGTCGAGAAGCTGCTCTCCGAATTGCCGCATGATGTCGTCGTAGGCTTCAACAAGATGCCCGGGCTCGATGTTTACTTTGCAGCAGATTCCTGTTATCAGGCAAGGACCAGGAATCTGGGTGCTCTGGCCTCTTATATCATGGGTCGCTACAGCACCTATGTCGGATTTGAACAGGCGATCTTCTCTCCTGACTCGAACACTGAGATTTTATCCATCTCTCCGCAAGAGCAACGTAAGTTCATAGCCTGTTATGGTACGCCGGAAGAGCGGTTCCATCTTTTGCCGCCCGGTATTTACGAAGATCGTTTCCGACCGGCCGACGCCGTCGAGATTCGTGCCAGGGTAAGGGCTGAGCTGGATCTTTCGGAAGATCACCTCATGCTGCTCATGGTTGGTTCAGCCTTCCACACCAAAGGTGTTGATCGTGCCCTCTGCGCTATCTCCGCTTTGTCCGTAACTTTGCGCAAGCTGGTCAAGCTGTATGTGCTGGGGCGAGGGAAAATAGAGCTGTTCAGTAAGCTTGCGGAAAAGAGACATCTAGCTGAACAGGTACATTTTCTCGGCGGCAGAGAGGATGTCCCTGATTTCCTGCTCGCTGCCGACCTGCTGGTCCACCCGGCTCGCACTGAAAATACCGGCACGGTCCTGATCGAAGCGATGGCTGCAGGGCTACCGGTGATCGTGACTGAAAATTGTGGCTATGCCTTCCATGTAAAAGACGCCGACGCAGGGCGGATCATCCCGATGCCATACGAGCAAAAGGACTTTGATAAAACTCTTGCGGACGTTCTGTCTTTATCCGATTTAAGCCGCTTCGGTGAGAATGGTGTCAAATATACCGCAACGATTGACGTCACAGGACTGCATGAGAAAGCCGTTGATGTTATCGAAGAGATTGCCCGCAAAAGGAGTCAAACGTGATGACTCTCTGCCCGGCATTGCAGGAGAAGTTCTCCGGAGAAAATACTTTTGACCAGGTCTTGGCGACAGAAGGCAAGATCTACCGTGATTTCAAAGGCCGTAAAACTCTGCGTTTTGAGCATCAGGGCAAAGGCTATTTCCTGAAAATTCATCCGGGTGTCGGCTGGGGTGAAATCATCAAGTCTCTGTTGAGTCTTAAAGCCCCGGTCCTGGGCGCCAAAGATGAACGCGATGCGATCCTGGCTCTCGAGCGGATCGGTGTGCAGACCATGACCATTGCGGGGTATGGCAGCCGTGGCAGCAGTCCTGCGAGCATGCAATCATTTATCATTACGGAAGAGATTGAAAGCTCAATCAGTCTCGAAGAACTGGTTCTTGAAGGAAGCTACGAGAGATTAGCTCCTCCCATGAAAAGAGCTCTTATTAAGAAAGTTGCAGAGATTGCCAGGACAATGCATCAGGGCGGTGTCAACCACCGTGATTTTTACATATGTCATTTTCTACTGTCAAAAAGTTGGTTGGCTCAAAAGCGATGTGATGTTGAGCCTCCATTGTATGTGATTGATCTTCATCGCACCCAGGTACGTTCTGTGGTCCCGCAAAGATGGTTGGAAAAGGATTTGGCCGGTCTTCATTTTTCGAGTATGGACGCCGGTCTGACGGAGAGAGATTGTTTGCGTTTTATCTGCCTCTATGAGGACCTCCCCCTCAGGACTGTCGTGATTAATTCCAGCGGCTTCTGGACCAAGATAGACAAGAAAGCCAGCAGACTTTACAGTAAATTTTATAAGTTTAATAAAGTGAAATAAATGCGTTTGTCTCTATTTCTGGCATGTCGATAGCTTTGAGTCTTCATCGACTAAAAATGATTGAATTAAAATATTATCGTTCTTTTACTTTAAAATTTTCTTCGAGAAACTACACCTATGTCGTTTGAGCAATTGAAACTTAAAAACTTGAAGTTCTATTTAAATATAGATACACATCCGAAAATTTCTTTGGTCCTATTACTTGTATTTTCATTGTTCATCAAGTCATATCTGATTTATCAGGCCCAGATTATAAACCCTGACGGTATCCGTTATATTAATTCTGCAAACGAAATGTTCCAGGGCAATATTGCTGCAGCTTTTTATCATGAAAAGATGCTTGGTTACACGTTTTTGCTTGGATTGGTCCACCTGATATTTACGGATTGGTTTGTCGCCGGGAAGGTCCTCTCCTGCGTCGCTTTGGTTCTGACAACTCTCCCTCTGTATCTTATTACGCGGGAACTTTTTGGGCAAAGGGCTGCTTTCTTCGCTGCCCTTATCTTTACTGTCGTCCCGAACGTCAATGAGAGATCTGTCACTGTCATCAAAGATCCCGCGTTTTTGTTCCTGGTCGTACTTGCTTTATGGCTTGTTATTTATGCGTTAAGGGAATCAAGGTGGGGGGTCTCGTTGGCAGCAGGTTTGCTCTGTTGCTTGTCTGTGCTCGTCCGCCCTGATGGTATAGTTTTCTTTTCTGCGGTCACATTTTTTCTGATGTTTTCTATAGTTTTTTTTCCAAAATGTCGATACGCGTCTCTACAACACCTTGCATCTTTCTGCTTTTTTCCTCTCGCAGCCTTGCTCCTGGCAATTTTCCCGTTTGCTGCAGGCCTGGTTTCTGACGAGGTTTTGCCCAACATTTCCATAAGATTTGCTTATTATTTCCAGACGGACCTTACGCAGATCTATATGAGTATCTATCAACACCTTAAAGACGTTGAAGACAATTTCCCCGGCGGCAATATTCCGAATGATTTTTTTGAATTCGCAAGACACAATATTTACCTGATCTATCTGATCGGTTTGATGCAGACTTTTTTAAAATCTATGTTCCCGGTTTTTGTTGTCCCTTTAGCCTTTGGACTGAACCTGCAAAACCGTTGGAACAGGCTGGTCGCTTTGCTTCTAACCGTTCTGGGAGTTTTCCTTTTGATGGATTATCTCTTTTTGATGTCACGCAATTTTCTGTCAGCACGATACTTGTTTGTACCGGTGACTTTGAGTTTTATTTTTGCCGGTTACGGAATGGATCGAATGATTGCTTACATCCAGACATGCCGGTTTCGAAAGACTTTTATCTTTTTTGCCCTTATGCTTTGTGTTGTATTTCCTGCGGCAAGGTCCTTTACAAGTGTTTCTCATGAGAAATTGGAGATAAAAAACGCAGGGATCTGGTTACGTGACTACAGAAATGTTGCGCCTGATAGAATGATTGTAAATGACGAAAGGATTGCTTTTTACGCCGGTCTTATGCGTAGTGATTATCATCCGTTCCGAGATGAAAAGATAGATCGTCTGGAGAAAACAGCTCAGCAATTAAACATGGAAGTTATTGCTGTATATTTAAGGAAAACAGACGTTGCTAATTTGACCGATTTTAAAGAATTTAAACTGGTTAAATCATTTGAAGGCGAAGAACACGTCGCAATGATCTACGAAAGGAGAAATGATGGTTGATGAAATAAACCGTCAGTTGGAAGCTCATATTGAGGTTATCAGAATGGTTGAAAAAAAACTTGCTGCCCCGATTGCTACTTGTGCAGACGTTCTGATTGATGCTCTCCGGGCTGGAAATAAAATCTTGCTCATGGGCAACGGTGGTTCTGCAGCTGATGCACAGCATTTTGCCGCGGAAATGATTGGACGTTTCCTACTGGAGCGCAAGGCTCTGCCAGCCATTGCCTTGACGACCGATAGCTCCATACTGACCGCAGTTGGTAACGATTATGGCTTTGATGAGGTTTTTAAACGCCAAGTTGAGGCTTTAGCAAAGCCTGGTGATGTCCTCATTGGTCTATCCACCAGTGGAAATTCTCAGAATGTTAAATCAGCGATGCAAGCCGGTCAGGCGCTGGGTGCTAAAACAATAGGATTGCTGGGCTGTGACGGTGGGGTGATCGGCCCTGTAGTTGATTTTAATCTGACAGTGCCCTGCTATGAAACGCCAAGGGTCCAGGAAGTACATCTGTTCGTTATTCATATTCTATGTGACCTGGTTGAAAAGGGTTTGTTTGGAGTTGTTCGAGAGAGTGATTGATTCTCGATACTTCTGGAGCTGTAACCGGAGAGTCTTCTGTCAGTGAATTCCATTTCTTTAGATGAATATCAAAAAATAGCAGGTCACTCTATTGTTCTGGAGCGCGACAGACATGGCGTCAAGGTGCTTGAGACACCCGAGGGGAATATTGTTAAACTGTTTCGTCGCAAACGCTTCTTCTCTTCGGCATTGTTAAAGTCGTACTCCTCGCGATTTGTTGAGAATGCCAAGACACTCAAGAAGCTCGGCTTCCATACGGTTGATGTTGAGAAAGAGGCATACTGTAAACCGATCCAGCGAAGTTTGTTAATTTATCGCCCCATCCCGGGACAAACCTTGCGCTCCGCTTTGCAAACTCCGGACACTCACGACCAGATCTTTGAACAATTTATTGTGCTGCTCGCGCAACTGCACGAAAAAGGCGTTTTGTTTCGATCGATACATCTCAACAACATTATTTTTAAAGACATTATGAGCCCCTTGGGTCTGATTGATATTGCTGACATGAGAATCATGGCGGCCCCCCTATCATTTCGTGCTCGTATCAGGAACTTCAAACACTTGAACAGATACAAGCTCGATCAGGCATCCATTAAGACGTTTGGTGTAGACAGATTTATGGAGAGATACTTCGAAAACAGTTGCTTGTCAGAGAGCTATAAACAGGAGTTCATTGTGAGAATGCACGAGGCGCTCTCTATTGAGGGCCGGGGAGGATAACTGGGAGGCTGTCCGACAATCAAAGCCCGGCTGCAAACCCATAATTGTCCTGGTCGTGATATATCCCTTACATAGATATTCTTCACACAGAAACTGTCACAGATGAAATTTTCGCCAACAACATTACCTCTCACAATCTATCCTGGTCGTGCCTCTGCTGAGAATTCACTGGTCTGTCATCGAATCCTGAGAAATTTGCCGGGTAAACGTCTGGTTTGTGCCGGAGTATGGCGAGAACAGTCCGTGCTCGTTAAGTTGTTTCTTGATTCACGTAATGCCCAGAGACACTGGTTGCGAGAGAAGTCTGGAGTCGAGTTGCTGAGACAGGCGGAAATCTCCACTCCTGCTCTTCTCTTTTCCGGACAACTGGACAAGGGTACGCCTGCCCTTGTTTTCGAACTTCTCGATGATGCGGAGACGGTCTTGGATCTATGGCAAAAGCTGACCTCCATAGATGAGAAAAAAACGCTTCTCAATCAACTCCTTGAGGTGATTGCAGGACTGCATAACTCGGGACTGATTCAAAAAGATTTGCATCTGGAGAACTTTCTGCTCTCACATCAGAGAATCTACGCTATTGACGGTGATGCTGTTTCTACAACCGGGCAGGGTGGAGCTGTTGATTTTGCAGAGACAGTTGGCAACCTGGCGCTTTTCTTCGCGCAACTCTTTCCACGAGATGATATCTTTCTGGATGCGGCCGTTCGCCATTATGCGCAGAAACGTGATATGGATGGCGCTCAACTTGCAGCTGAACTGAAAGTTGCTTTGCCAAAGATGCGACGCAAGCGACGTATTAAATATGTCAAAAAATGTTATCGAACCTGTAGCGAGTTCGTTCGATCCCATAGCAAAGGTCAGGTCAGCGTCTCTCGCCGCGATGCCCGGGGGGAGACTTTGGGTCAGCTGCTTAATGACCCTGATAATTTCATGCGCAAGGGAGAAATCCTCAAGGCCGGTCATACGTGCACTGTAGTTCGTGTTCGTACAGATGCTTGTGACTGGGTCATCAAACGTTACAATATCAAAAGTCCGCTCCACTATTTGAGCCGTTGCTTCAGGCCGACCCGGGCCTGGACTTCATGGGGAAATGCCCACCATCTGAAAATCTCTGGTATTCAAACACCTGAAGCCATTGCTGTAATTGAAAAACGTTTTGGTCCATTGCGCTCAACAGGTTATTATGTTTGCAATTTTCAGGACGGCCCCCTGGCCAGTAACTTCTTTGCTACGGGTCGTCTTGATTCCCCTGTTATAGAAAAGGCTGCAATGAATTTTGTAGGCTTGTTTGAGCTGTTAAAGAAACTCGGCATTAATCACGGGGATTGCAAAGCCACTAATTTTTTGGTGGTAGCTGCGACCCCTTGCGTTCTTGATCTCGATGCCATGCGAGAGTCTGCGAATCGCAAATGTTTTAACAGGCGCTACAAAATTGATAGAGAGCGGTTTTTGAGTAACTGGCAATCCATTCCTGAGCTGAAGAACTGGTTTGATCTTCACCTGCCTCGCTAGCAATCTGTTGACTGGCGGCTGGCAGCGTTTGCATTTGGGGCCCGTACAGTTGTTTATGCTGAAGTTTTTGGTCTTGGTCTCAGGTTCTACGGCAACAAGCTTTTCGGAGAGATTACGGAGTGATCGTTTATTATTCACGGATGTTTCAAGCTGTCCAGGCACTGGCACAGGTTTACAATAAGACCGGGGGTGTTTTCGTGAGTCCAAGAGCTTCGACTCTTGCAGCCATACGTCGAACATATCCGGAGATCAAGCTCAAACGTTCCTCTAAAAGATTCTCTCGGTTTTTTTCGGGAAATGCGGCTATGCGAGATGCTGATGTTATCGTGACAGGGTCACCTTACGGCAGGGTGCTGCGCCCTTTTAAGGCAAAAAAGTGTATGGTTTTTCACGGCACCTACGGATTTTTTACTCCTGAGGCGATCGAAAAAAATGCCCATTTTGATCTCTTGTGCGTCACCGGTCCGCGTATGCAAAGCATGATCAATAGACATCCGGATATTAAGTTGAATTGTGTCTACACCGGATATTTACCCTTTGCTGAGTATCCTGACCGTGATGATTTACGTCGTGAAAAAAAGCTTCTTGCTCTAGGTTTAGACCCCGCAAAGAAAACCATTCTGTACACTCCCAGTCGAAAATCAATCGGCTCACTGAGTGCTCTTGCTGACCAGCTGATTAAATCGACCCCAAAGCATTTCAACCTGATTATACGACCTCATCCAAGCCAGTCCCTGAATGCGCGCATTGGTGACAGTCTGGATTTCTTCAGACTCAATAAACAGTGCCGCTCTCGCGGTAACGCCTGTCTGGACAGGGCTGGGCACAAACTTTCGGATCTGCTGTCAATTGTCGATCTCATTATTTCTGATGCCAACTCCCCGGCAGAAGAGTCGCTTTTTTATGATCTCCCGCAACTGTTTATTGAAACCGCGCTGCATTCCCGTGAAAAAGTTTACGAGCTCGGGCTTGAATACGGGATGCACAAGGATGATCTTGAAGGAATCATGCAGCTATATTCCTGTGGTGAAAGCTTTTTCGCTGGAGATGATAATTTGCAGAATGCTATTGAAAGGGCTTTTGCCGACGAACAACGCTATTCTGCTGCACGGAAAAAGTATTTTGAGTGGGTCTTCGGTTCCAGAGATCGGATGGCCCCGGAGCGGGTTGCTTCTGCAATTCATTCGTTATTGTAAAAGCTATCGCCACAATATGCCAACACAGGATGACTCATAAACGAGGGTCCTCCTGTCTCAGGAAACTCAAGCAGTCTGAATTGGCACAACAGCTCAGTGCATGCCGCACCGCCAGAATATTGAGTTTTTAAGGTCTTAACAATGAAACAATACACTCCGATCGATGTCTCTGCAGTCAGTACTTATTCCATCAAGACCCGTAACAACAAGGTCAATGTTGATGAACATTTTGGCCAGGCTATCAAAGCCGGTATGTCCTGTGCCGACCTGCTGGATGCCATGCCGAAGCTTCTTGGTGCTGATTCTCTTCGTGCGGTGGCTGACAAGATCGTTGAGGCCCGTAATCATGGTCGCCCGGTGGTCCTGGCGATGGGTGGACATGTCATCAAGTGCGGTTTGCAGCCGACCCTGAAGGCCCTCATTGATGCCGGGGTCATTACCGCTGTGGCCATGAACGGTTCCGCTGCGATCCATGATTTTGAAGTCTCTCTGGTCGGAGCCACCTCGGAAGAGGTCGGCGACGTTCTGCACTCCGGTGATTTCGGCTTCTCCGATGAAACCGGTTCCGGTATGAACCGCGCGATCAAGGCCGGCATGGATCAAGGGATTGGTTTTGCACAGGCTATCGGAGAGTGGATTCTGGCCAAAGAACATCCCTTCAAAGCTTACAGCCTGCTTGCAACCTGTGTGGAGAAAGGGGTACCTGTAACGGCTCACGTCGCCATGGGCACGGACATTATTCATCAGCACCCCGAAATGGACGGTGCCGTAACCGGTGAGATGACGATCCGGGACTTTCGCCTGATCACATCTGTTGTTGCCGACCTGGGTGACGGAGGTGTCTGGCTGAATGTCGGCTCGGCAGTGATCATGCCCGAAGTTTTCCTGAAAGCCCTGTCCATCGCCCAGAACCTTGGTCACCATGTTGATAATTTTACAACGGCGAACTTTGATATGAACCAGCACTATCGGCCGATGCAGAACGTTATCAAAAGGCCGACCTCAGGCAGCGGCAAGGGCTATTCGATTACCGGTCATCATGAAATCAACCTTCCCCTGTTGGCTGCGGCGATTCTTGATAAGATAGGCCTTAACAAAGTTGACGAGGGAGCCTGAGACCATGTCCATGGACAGAGCCTTGATTGAAACCTTTCTCGAGGGGGTCGCTCACACCAGAGCCCTGGTCCTTGGCGACCTGATGCTCGATGAGTATATCTGGGGAGCGGTGGATCGGATCAGCCCTGAAGCCCCGGTTCAGATCGTTGAAGTCAAGCGCAAGGAGCTGCGCCTCGGCGGCGCCGGCAATGTCATCAATAATCTGCTGACGCTGAATTGTCAGGTCGATGTCGTCAGCGTGGTCGGTGATGATGATGACGGCCGGTTCCTGCTGCGGCGCCTTACCGAGCGCGGGGTGCTCCAGCATGGTGTCTTCAGCCAGCCCGGACGCGTCACAAGTAGAAAAACCAGAGTGCTTGCCAGCAATCAGCAGATTGTCCGCATCGATCAGGAAACCAGGGCTGAAATTTCTGCAGACAGCGAGGAGCGTATTCTGGCACACCTCCGCAAGAGAGTGTCTTCTCTTGATGTGATTTTTCTCTCAGATTATCAAAAGGGTGTCATGACCAACCGGCTTTTGAAAGAGGTTATCGCTATCGGGCGGAGCGCAAAGGTTCCCGTTCTGGTCGATCCGAAGGGCGAGGATTACAGCAAGTACCGAGGCGCGACCCTGTTGACTCCCAATCGCAAAGAAGCCCAGCTGGCCACAGGACTTTCGATTACAGATGAAGACTCCTTGCTTACCGTTGGCCGTAAGCTGCGTGAGGACCTTGAACTCGAAGCCCTGGTCCTGACGCGAAGCGAACAGGGGATGACGGTCTTTTCTTCTGCTGGAGAAATTCATCTGCCGACGGTTGCCCGTGAGGTTTATGATGTCTCCGGGGCCGGCGATACCGTTCTCTCCCTGTTCGGGTTGGCCATGGCACAGAAATTATCTCTCGGTTGTTCGGCCGGACTCGCCAACATCGCTGCCGGCATCGTGGTTGGCAAGGTCGGCACTTCAACCGTGAGCGCCCATGAAATCCTCGATGCGGTTGGCACCCAGCAGCATGAAGCGGATCAAAAAATTTGTACGCCATCCCTTTTGAAGAACATCCTTGCCGGTGAGCGACATAAGGGAAGAACCATTGTTTTTACCAATGGTTGTTTTGATCTTCTTCACGTGGGCCATGTCAAGTATTTGCAGGCGGCCCGGCAACTTGGTGATCTGCTGGTTCTCGGCCTGAACTCAGATGCCTCGATCAAAAGGCTAAAAGGGCCGGGCCGACCTCTTATCAGCCAGGAGGAAAGGGCGCACATCCTTGCCGCCCTCGATTGTATCGATTATGTGGTTGTTTTTGATGAAGACACCCCTTTACAGCTGATTACCGAATTACGGCCGGATATTCTTGTTAAAGGCGGAGATTACACTGCGGAGGGAGTCGTTGGCAAAGATCTGGTGGAGAGTTATGGGGGCCGGGTCGAGCTGATCAACTTCGTCGACGGCAAATCGACCACGGCAATCGTGGAGAAGATACTTCGGCAATACCGTGAGGAGTGAGGAGTGAGGAGTGAGGAGTGAGGAGTGAGGAGTGAGGAGTGTTATGTAATCTAATGGAGGGTGTAATGAAGCGAAAACATCATGATTTGCATGTTTGGCAGGAAGCCATGCGGTTGGTTAAGGCTATCTATGCGGCGACGGGACAATTCCCCCGTGAAGAGGTTTACGCTCTGAACAGCCAGATGCGCCGTGCTGCTGTTTCCGTGCCGAGTAACATTTCTGAAGGAGCTGCGCGGACCAGCACAAAAGAGTTTTTGCAGTTTTTGTCAATCGCGCGTGGGTCGCTGAGTGAATTGGGAACCCAGGTTATCCTGGCTGGTGATCTTGACTATCTCAAAGATAATCTGCCTCTCCTGGCCAGAATTGAGCGAATTTTCGGCCTGCTCGGCGGCCTGATCAATTCTATACAGAAAAAGGGGGGATTTTGACACGCCTCACGCCTCACGCCTCACGCCTCACATCCAGGAACACGGCCCGCCGGGCCGTGTTCCTGGACCGCGACGGGACCATCAATGTCGAGAAGAGCTACCTGCACAAGATAGAAGATTTCGAATTTATCCCGGGTGCTCAAGATGCCATAAAACGTTTGAAGGATGCCGGCTTTCTGGTGATAGTGGTCAGCAACCAGTCCGGAGTTGGTCGTGGTTACTTCGATGAGCAGGCGGTCGTGACACTGCATAAGCATATTCAAGCGGAGCTGGCCGTGTATGGCACCTCGATCGATGCCTTCTACTTCTGCCCCCATCATCCCGTGCATGGAGTCGATGATTACCAGGTTGCCTGCAACTGTCGCAAAGGCCAACCCGGTATGCTGCTGCAGGCCGCTCGTGAGCTTGAGATTGATCTGCAGCAATCATTTATGGTCGGAGACAAATTAGCCGATCTTGAAGCCGGACAACGTGCCGGCTGTCAGTCGATTCTGGTGCTGACCGGTTATGGTGATAAAACCGCTTTAACGCCCGAGGCAAAAGCGGTTGAAAAATGTCAGTCTCTTGATTCCGCAGCGCAATTAATTCTCAATGGAAATGCGGCAAAAAAGGAACATCCTTTTATTTGACGGATCCTTGCTAAACATGTAGAATCCTGCCTTTTACGGGGGAATGCAACTGAGCCCCATCTTTACCAGGATGGGCTTTTTGTTTTACAGCATGGGGGTTACAATGATGAAGATACTGGTTACCGGTGGTTGTGGCTTTATCGGCTCCAACTTTGTCCGTCTTGCCCTGGAAAAGCTCCCACACTGCAGCGTCATTAATCTCGATAAACTCACCTACGCCGGAAACCCTGCCAACTTGAAGGATATAGAAGACAACACCCATTACAGGTTTGTGCACGGAGACATCTGCGATCAGGCGCTGCTGGAAAAACTGTTTGCCGAAGAGGGTATCGATACCGTCGTTCATTTTGCCGCAGAATCACACGTTGACCGCAGTATTGAAGGCCCGGCAAAATTCATCCACACCAACATTCTCGGCACTTTCTCCCTCCTCGAAACCGCTCGGAGGGTTTGGTTGTCCAATCCCCAGCCCCCAGCCCCCAGTAACCGCTCCGCTGGTTTGAGCCCCCAGCCCCCAGTCCCCAGCAACCGCTTCCTCCACGTAAGTACCGATGAAGTCTACGGCTCTCTGGGTGAAACGGGTCTGTTCACTGAAACAACACCCTATGATCCGCGTTCTCCGTATTCAGCATCCAAGGCGTCCTCCGATCATCTGGTCAGCGCGTATCACCACACCTATGGCTTGCCGACCTTGATGACCAACTGCTCGAACAACTACGGTCCCTACCATTTCCCTGAAAAACTGATCCCATTGATTATTAATAACTCTTTGAATGGCAAAGATCTTCCCGTTTATGGCGATGGCAAGAACGTGCGTGACTGGTTGTACGTAGTGGATCATTGTGAGGCGATCCTCCAGGTATTGCAAAAGGGCCGTGTTGGTGAAACTTATAACGTCGGTGGCAATAGCGAAAAGCAGAACATTGAAGTTGTGCAGACGATTTGCGATATCCTCGATGAGAAAGTATTGCCACTTGAGAACGGACAACCGCGACGTTCCCTCATCAAGTTTGTCAAGGACCGTGCCGGGCATGACCGACGTTACGCCATTGATGCGTCAAAGCTTAAAAATGAGCTTGGTTGGGAGCCGAGAGTGAACTTTTCTGAAGGTATTCGTATGACCGTTGATTGGTATCTTAATAATTCTGAATGGATCTCATCCGTTCTCGATGGCTCTTACCAGGAGTATTACGAGAAAATGTACGGTGGGCGATAGCATGGTCGATCCAGTGAAAAAGCTTCTCATTGTTGGCGGCAACGGCATGCTGGCAAAGAAAGTCGCTGCCGTTGCTCCTGCAGACTATGAAATTTCGTCAGTCGATCTGCCTGATTTCGATATGACTCACAAGGCTGAAGTCATCGCCTATGTCAATGCGCTTAAGCCTGCAGTTATTATTAACTGTGCTGCATATACCAATGTAGACGGATGTGAAACTGAGCAATCTCTTGCTGAACAGGTCAATGGGGTCGCCGTCGGCTATCTTGCCGAAGCCGCAAACCAGGCAGACGCAGAACTCGTGCACATTTCAACTGATTATGTTTTCGACGGGACCAAGAACTCTCCCTATGTCGAAATCGATCCTACAAACCCTCAGTCGGCGTACGGTCGCTCGAAGTTTCTTGGCGAAGTAGCTATTAAGGATAGTGGCCTGGACAAGTATTTTATTGTCAGGACCAGTTGGCTTTATGGTCCGGGCGGCAATAACTTTGTAGAGACAATAATCCGACTCTCGAAGGAGAGAACTGAGCTGGGCATCGTCGCAGACCAGGTGGGCAGCCCAACCTACACAGAAGATTTGGCGAATGCCATTTTCGCTCTATTAGATGTTTCTACCAGTCCCAAGACCCCAGTCCCCGGCCCCTATGGCATCTACCATTTCTCCAATGAGGGGCAGTGCAGTTGGTACGAATTTGCTGTTGAAATTGCCAGAGTCGCGAGGTTGAACGGCGAGTTGCTAAAGGTAGAAAAGATTCACCCGATTAAAACAGAAGATTATCCTCTCCCGGCAAAACGACCAGCTTTTTCTGTTTTTTGCAAAGAAAAGTATTCTTCTGCAACGGGCAATAGGGTTGCTGACTGGAAAGATGGCCTTGCGAGATATTTTGCTGACAGATGACATACAACTCCATCCACTTATTTCAGAATAGATTCTCAGGAGAATTCACAGATGGCTGGTATTAAAAAAGGAATCGTTCTGGCAGGCGGGGCGGGTACGCGACTTTATCCACTCACACTGGTGGCGAGCAAACAGCTGCAGCCGGTCTATGACAAGCCGATGATCTATTATCCGCTCTCCACCCTCATGCGCGCTGGAGTGCAGGATATTCTGATCATTTCGACTCCCCAGGACACCCCGCGATTTGAAGCACTTCTCGGCGATGGTTCCCGCTTCGGGGTTCGGCTGAGTTATGCCGTCCAGGCGGAACCCAAGGGGATCGCCCAAGCCTTCCTGGTTGGCGAGGAATTTATCGCCGATGATGCTGTCAGTCTTATCCTCGGCGACAATATTTTTTACGGCAAGATGGAACTAAGCCGAATCTTTAGTGCCTTCAGTGGCGGAGCTAGGGTTTTTGGTTACCCGGTGACTGATCCCGAGCGTTACGGCGTCGTTGAGTTTGATCAAACCGGCAAAGCGATTGGAATCGAAGAGAAGCCAGCCAAACCGAAATCACACTACGCTGTTCCGGGACTTTACCTGTATGATAACAAGGTTGTCGAGATGACCAGGCAGATGAAACCTTCCGCACGTGGCGAACTGGAAATCACCGATGTGAATGTTGCATATCTGCGTCGTGGTGAACTGATGGTCGAGAAGCTCGAACGTGGCATCGCCTGGCTGGATACCGGCACCCATTTAAGTCTTCTGGAGGCAAGCCATTTTATCGGCACGCTGGAACAACGTCAGGGTTTGAAGATCGCCTGTCTGGAAGAAATTGCTTTTCGAAAAGGGTTTTTAACCAGTGATGAAATGAAGAAGGTCATAGCAGATACCCCCAAGTCCAGTTATCGGGAATATTTGGAGACGGTTTTAAGAGACAGGTTTTAGTTTTAAAACCGAAGCGCGTAATAAAACAGCTATGTCCACTCTGGCCTAACAAGAATCAGCCGAAATAGCCGAAAATACACCTGCTTCGAGTTAGCGACCCTACCTTGAATTGGTTTTGAAGGATCTGTTCTAAAATGAAGGTAACCCAGACAACTATACCAGAGGTTTTGATTCTTGAACCAAGCGTTTTTCAGGATGAGCGTGGGTTCTTTTTTGAAAGTTTTAACCAGAAAATGTTGAACGAAATTGTTGGGAAAGAAGTAACCTTTGTCCAGGACAATCATTCCAAAAGTAAAGTTGGGGTTTTGCGTGGACTGCACTACCAATTACCGCCTATGGCTCAAGGCAAACTGGTGAGGTGCCTTGTTGGCGAGCTTTATGACGTTGCTGTTGATATAAGACGAAATTCTCCAACATTTGGTAGCTGGGTCGGAGAGGTCCTCTCTGCGGAGAATAAAAAACAGATGTGGATTCCCGAAGGCTTTGCTCATGGCTTTTTGACGCTGAGTAATGTTGTAGAAGTCCTTTATAAGACAACCAACTACTACAGCCCCGAACATGCGAGGGCTATAAAATGGGATGATCCTGTAATTAATATTGAGTGGCCTGTGCAAAGAGAGCCAGTTTTGTCAGAGAAAGATATTTCTGCTCCATGTTTGAACGCTTCAGGAACCCCTTTATTTTGAAGAAAGTCGCAATTATACATGATTGGCTGGTTGTAAATGCTGGTGCTGAGAAAGTTCTGGAGCAGATGCTCAAGGTGTTCCTGAATGCGGTATGGCAGGCAGCAGGTAGCTATTAAAGATTTTCAAAGTTGTGGATAATTTAAATGTCTAAGTCATCGTCTAAAAGCCCGACAGATTCTGAGCAGAAAGGTTATAGTGGGCAAAAACCTGTTACGTTAGTATCCGTTGTTACTGTTTGTTTAAATGCTGAAGAGACGATTGAAAGTACCCTGCTGAGTGTCGCAGAGCAAAGAAACGTTTTAATAGAGCATGTAGTGATTGATGGAGGGTCAGAAGATAAGACAAAGGAAATCGTTGAAAAATATTCTCCCAAGATCTTTGTTAGTGAGAAAGATAGAGGCATTTATTATGCTATGCAGAAAGGTGCTCAGCTTGCGACAGGAGATATAGTGTTTTTTTTGAATAGTGGAGATCTTTTCTCAAACAAAAACATTGTTAATGGTGTTGTTGAATTTTTCAATGCTATGAAATGTGATGCCGTTTTCGGTAATTTGTTGCCTTTCTATCTAAATGACAATGACACCCACGATCATAAAGCATTTAATAATAATAAAATATTAGACCTGTCATACTTTAATAATCGTCGCCTTTTTTATAATGAGTCAATTCATCACCAAACTATATTTTATAGGCGGCATATCTTCGATAAGTGTGGTTTTATTTGTGAAAATCCTGTGGCAAATGGAGAATATCATTTGAATGTTAGCGCATTTATTGCCCATGGTTACTCAGTAAAGCATTACCCTCATGTAATCTGTCATTTTGCTCTCGGTGGGAAGAGTACTTCAAATTTCAAGGAAGAGTGGTTAGGCTTTGTCGCAGCACGTGAGGTTCTTAGGAAAACCTTTTTTCCTATAGGACCTAATGTCTCTGTTAGTGATGAAAATGAATATCTCATCTATCCTCCTTCTTCACGAAACCGAATTAAAATTTTCCTTCGTAAAATAAGGAGGCACCTCTCGCTTTTAAGGCGCTCTTGGAATGAACTTAGCTTTTTTTAAACTACTGTCACTATGATATTAACCATAATTTTATAGACTCAAAATATTTGACAAAGTTTTATGTCATATAGACTCCAATACTAACGATACAAATTATTCGTTACGTATTATGAGGATTTTTATGCTTCAGATGAAAGATTTTCATCGCGCTGTCATTGACTTATACGATGGTATGGCTCAGTGGCGCATTTGGACAGCTCTCGCATTATTCGACATCAAGGGAAGGTACCGTCGGTCTAAACTCGGGCAGTTTTGGATAACGATATCTATGGCCATAACAGTCTGTGCCCTTGGCTTAGTATATTCTGCGATATTTAAGATTGAACTTGTCGTTTATCTTCCATTGACGGCTGTGAGTTTTATCGCATGGGGGTTAATTGCTTCGCTTGTTCAGGAATGTGCCACAGTATTTATCGAAGCCGAGGGCTATGTTCGAAGCTCTCCTTTGCCTAAGTCATTGTTTATCTTCAGGGTCCTTGCACGTAATTCTATAACTTTTGCGCATAACCTCATTCTCGTCCCAATTGTTATGGTTATATTTGGTATTGCGCCCACTTGGGCGATCTTCGCGTTTTTCCCAGCGTTTTTATTGTCATTACTAAATGGACTTTGGATCGCCATGGTTTTAGGAACTTTTTGCGCACGCTTTCGTGATGTGCCGCAAATCGTAGCAAGTATTGTTCAACTCGCTTTTTTTGTTTCACCAGTGATGTGGGGGAAGTCTCAACTCGCTGCGGAGCATCAAGCTTTTATTTATTGGAACCCTTTTGCAGTTTTTCTAGAGCTTTTAAGAGGGCCGATCCTCGGGAAAACACCCGACCCTTACATTTGGTTGATTGCAATTGGAATAACCTTTACCGGTTTTTTAATTGCTCTGCCTTTTTTTTCTCGTTATAGAGCTCGTATTTCATTTTATATGTGAGGAAAGATAGTTATGGCTTCAATTGTTGTTGAAAATCTGTCTCTTGATTATCCTGTCTTTGATTCGCGTAGCCGTTCATTCAAAGCCACTCTCTTAAAGAATGTCGGTGCTAAAATGTCATATAGTGATGGGCGTGTAGATGTACAGGCTTTAAGAGATATCTCTCTCGAGCTTAAAGATGGTGACAGTCTCGCTATTATCGGAGGTAATGGTGCAGGCAAAACGACCCTTCTGAAAGTACTGGCAGGCATCTATGAGCCGCCAGTGGGTCGTGTTTCTATCCAAGGCTCAGTTTCATCTTTAACAGACGTTACGATGGGTATGGATGTTGACGCTACTGGCCGAGAAAATATTATTATGCGTTGTGTTTTTCTTGGCATGACGTATCGTGAGGCAAAGGACAGGTTGCCTGGTATAGAAGAATTTACTGAGTTGGGCCCTTATCTCGATCTTCCGATTCGTACTTACTCGACTGGTATGCTCGTTCGTCTTGGTTTTGCAGCATCAACCGCATGCCGTCCAGAGATCCTGATTATGGATGAGATGATAGGGGCGGGGGACATGGCTTTTGCTGAAAAAGCTAAAGCTAGGGTAGCGGAGTATGTGGAGGGTGCGCACATCTTAGTGCTAGCATCACACAACAATGAGATCCTCAAGCAATTTTGTAATAAAGCCATATTGTTAGATGCAGGACGTATCCTCCTGCACGGAGACTTAGACCAAGTTATAGATGCTTACAATAGAAAAGGAGACTGATCAATGTCTACGTCCAGTATTGAAGTTAGGCGACTTCGCGCTACTGATTATGATGAAGTATCAAATTTTTTTAGGATAGTAAGTGTCGATCAGAAAAGTCAAAATTTCCATCCTCATTCATTTGATGACGATTCAGCCGAATGGGTTACCTCTTACAAGGGTAGAGACCTATATTTAGGGTTATTTATAAACCAGAGAATGCTCGGCTATGGTCTTTTGCGAGGATGGGATGAGGGCTTTGAAATCCCTTCTCTTGGTATATATTTAGCCCCCGATGCACGAGGGAAGGGCTTATCGAAAGAATTTATGAGTGCAATTCATACCCATGCATTAAAGAATGGTGCTCTTAAGGTGCGATTAAAAGTCTACGCGGACAACACCGGCGCCCGTCGACTCTACGAAAAAATTGGGTATGTCTTTGCCTCTGAGGAAGAGGGTCAATTAGTCGGTTCTTTTGACCTCAAATAACGAAAAATGAAGGAATCTGATTGTTCATTTTACTCAAGTTGGGCTCTGATTGGTCTATTGCAAGATAAAAAAAGCTTGTGGCTACGAACAATCATGGACAGATTCAAGACAAAAGCAACACCTGCCTCAAGTGAGAATAGCGAACGAGCGTGAGGCTGATTTTGATTTTTCAGTTTCATGTATACGACTCGCCCACCTCCACCAGCGCTTTTGTAATGAGTTTACTGGAGCGAAGTAGATAACCAAGACAAAGAAAAAGTATTGTCTCGCTCGGGCATAATTATGCGCCTCAATGTATTATGCCCCTGTTGTTTTTTGACTTTAATCTAAGAAAGTGAGTAAATATTAATGAATGTTAAGTTTCCTGTATATAGACCATATCTTTCTGGCAGAGAGAGGGATCTTGTTTTGGACTGTATTGATTCGACGTGGATTTCATCAAAAGGAAAATACGTCGGCGAGTTTGAAAAAAGGTTTGCAGATTTCATAGGAGTAACTCATGCCATCTCTGTGTGTAATGGAACCGTAGCATTACATTTAGCTTTAGTTGCATTAGGTGTTGGCCCTGGCGATGAGGTACTGGTCCCAACTTTTACTTACATTGCTTCTGCTAATGCTGTGACTTACACTGGGGCAAAGGTGGTTTTTGTAGATTGCGAGGCTGATTATTGGCAGATTGATGTTGAAGATGCAGAGCGTAAAATAACTGCTCAGACAAAAGCTATTATGCCTGTTCATTTGTATGGTCATGCTTGTGATATGGACGCAATAATGGATTTGTCAAAGAAGTATTCCCTCCTCGTTATTGAAGATTGTGCCGAAGCAATTGGAACAAGAGTTGGTGAACGTTTAGTTGGGACCTTTGGCGACATTTCAGCCTTTAGCTTTTTTGGCAATAAAACCATAACCACGGGTGAAGGTGGAATGGTAGTCACCAATAATGAGTCTTATGCGAAACTTGCAGAACGCCTTCGAGGGCAAGGGTTAGCAAAGGGACGTGAATATTGGCATGATATCTTGGGTTACAACTACCGCATGACCAATATTTGTGCTGCAATAGGTTGCGCTCAGATGGTTGGAATAGAAGAAGTCCTTGATAAGAAACAGCAAATTGCAGCTTGGTATAGTGAGTTTCTTAAGGACCTTCCTGTTAAACTACATGCGACTAAATTGGGGACATTTCATAGTTATTGGATGGTGTCAATCTTAACTGAGAATGCGGAGGATGCCCGATTGCTAAGGTCATGCCTGAAAAATGCTGGTATAGAAACCCGGCCTTTATTTTATCCAAATCATCAAATGGAAATGTACCAACAATCTAGTGAATGTTTTCCCGTTGCGGATGACATCTCCGCCAGGGGGATGAATTTGCCGAGCTATCCTGACTTGAGCAGGGATGACGTTGCTAATATATGCCAATCTGTAAAGTTATATTTTGATCGTAAAGTTGTTAGTTGAATGAACTCTGTCGTTATCGATGTTTTATATCACTTAGTGTCCGGAAGAATTGTTGGGTAAATTCAGTTATTATCGTTCTCGCTGGTGCCATAGAAAGTTTTGATTCGCAGATTTTGCTTGATCCATTTGAAGAAGAGTTCGACCTGCCAGCGACTGCGATAGAGTTGGGAAATTGTCCTCGCTGGCAGGTCGAACTTGTTGGTTAAAAAGACTAGAGCTTTTCCAGTATCGGCATTCCGTAGCTTGGATCGGTGTAGTTTTTTTGGATAGAATTGGAATGTCAGCGAGGTGGTTAGCATGATTGTTTGGTCGCAGATCAGATCGGTGCTTCGATCCACCGGGTTTGAATTGGCCCGTTAACAAGCCAAGTACTTTTTGGCGGGAATGACAAAGAAGGCGCAAGCCCTGGTTAAACGATAACTCGGGAAAAATCCAGATTGCCGCGATCCATGACATAAAAGGCTTCGGCTTCTGCAATAAGATCGTCCAGGATGTTGGCTTCGTGTTCTTTGGCGTCTGAGATATGGATAAATGTTAGGATGTTGCCACGCAGATCGAGCAGAGTGTGGAGTTTGATGGCTCCTTTGGCTTTGCGAAACTGAGGCCATGAGAAAACTGACAGACACAAATCGATAGTAGAGGCGTCCAGAGGTAGTAAACGGTCTGGCCGAGTTCTACTCTGAAGTCCTCGTCCAGGTAGAGTCTGTGACCAACCAGGATCAAGCCGTGGCCCAGCTCGGAGTCGCTACGCCAATTCCGATTCTCGTTGGCCTCGGCCAAGGGACAGCGGCTGACTTTGGCTCGAATGTCCATAGTTTATTGTGTATTACAGGTTTCTTTCAGTATGTTAGCGGTTATGGCTACTGATTATTCCGGACACTTAGTAGTTTTATCTCTTATTGATTTTACCTATGGAGCCCCTCTAAATGAGCATAGCTAAAAGAAAACTTCGCATAGGAATTCTGTCACATGAGTTTCTGGTCAATATCGGCGCAAATGATTTTTTGAAAAATATAATCCGTGGACTGGCCCTTGAAAGCCAGAATGACATTATTTTTCTATGCCCACGTTCAAATGAAAAAATCGAGCAATTAACGTCACCGGTTCTCAAAGAAAAGCTGAAGAAAATTCCCTTTCTTAAACAATGTCTAAGGGCTTTTACGAAACGCATTGGTCCTATTACTGATAGAGTCATCAAGCAAGAGCCGAATGCTTACGATTTTTATCTTGAAGCTTGCCCTCGTATGGAGGTTGTTGAGTGCGAACAGGACGTCAAGTCGATAGAGAGACTTCAGTCAGAGATGAAGATCGATGTTTTTCTGCCGTCGATTTTTATTTTGCCCACGAGTCTTCCTTACGTAACTTATTGGCCAGATTGTCAGCCCAAACATTATCCTGAATTTTTTAATGATGAGGCTCAAAAAGTCCGTGATGAACGAATCTTTGGTCTTTTGGCCTCGGGGAAACCGATGATTATAAATTCACGAGATGCAAAAGCTGACATGATAAGTTTTTATGATGCGGATCCTGATCAAATATTTGATCTTCCGTTTGCTCCGATTATTGAATTTGATAAGTTGACACCACGCCCGGAATTGATGACTAAATACGGTATAAAACGAAAATACTTTTTTATTTGTAATCAGTTCTGGATCCATAAGTCCACTGAAACTGTTATAGAAGCAGCGAGGATTTCTAGAGATAGAGGTCTTGATGTAGATTTTGTTTTTACAGGAAGAATGCAGGAACCCAGAGAGCCTGAGTATATCGACCGATTACACAGGCTCGTATCGGATTTAGATGTCAGTGACTCAGTAACTTTTTTAGGTTATATCCCAAAGGATGACCAGCTAGAATTGATGAAGTCTTCCGTCGCAGTTATTCAGCCAACTTTGTTCGAAGGTGGTCCCGGTGGTGGAGCAATTTACGATGCTGTTAGTCTCGGTATTCGTGCCATCGCCTCAGATATTAAGATTAATTATGAGCTACCTCTTGATCGGGATTCTGTGGTCTTGTTTAAAAAGAAGAATCCAGAAGACTTGGTTGACAAAATGGAACTTTTTCTTAACGCAATTTATCGTCAACCTCCGCCTGAAACGCTCTTCCAGCAATCGAAACAATCGACTATTAACCTTTCCAAGAGATTGTATGAAGCAATAGACTATACTCTTCATGAGACTGATGGGAGTTCTACGTGAAAGTCAACAAAGTATCCATTATTACAGTATGTTTGAATACACGTGACACTATCCGTCTTACACTGAATTCGGTAAGTCGCCAAAAAGGCATTACTACGGAACACATAGTCATTGATGGCGGTTCCACTGATGGGACGCAGTCTATTGTTGATGAGTATTCAGTAGCATACTTTGTTAGTGAAAAAGATGAAGGCGTCTATGATGCTATGGAAAAGGGCTCTCGAGCGGCTACTGGAGATATCGTTATATTTTTAAACTCTGGGGACGTGTTTTATGATGAAAATACCTGTGCGTCAGTCTCTTCTTTTTTTGAAAAAAATAATGCTGATATTGTGTTTGGTAATCTTCTGCCTGTTTATTTGAGCTCTGCAGATACTCACGATCATGATTCCTTTGTTGCGGGAAACTTGCTTGATTTGGGATATATGCGCAATCGGCGGCAACTTTTTAATGAATCTATTCATCATCAGGCCACATTTTATAGGCGCTGGGTCTTGAAGAAGTGTTCATTCTTTTGCAAACAATTTCCAGAAGCCAGCGGAGAGTACAATGTGTTGTTGAATGCAGTTATGAAAAGACGTGCACGCGTTAAACACATCCCGCTTCCTGTTTCTCGTTTTGTGCTGGGGGGGATCAGTACACGGAATTTCCAGCTTGAATGGGATAAATATGTCAGAGCCAGAAAATTCCTTCGCTCTTTATATTGCCCATCACTAGAGGCGATCCGCGTTAAGGATGAGAATGAATTTTGCGCCTCAGAACAATCGACAATGCCTTTTGCGGCGAAGATAAAGACTCGCGTTAAAGGATATGTCAAAAGGTCCTTGATCTATCGAGTTTATAATCGATTAATGAATAGTCTAACCGCCCGAGTCTTTGACGCATTGATGCCAACAATAACTGATTTGCTAGAATTACAAACACAAAGAGTTTTTAATGACTTAAATGCGGTTAATAAGTATACGAATAGTCAAATAACTGATCTGGTCAAAGGAGTCAGTACTGACAACTCCAGATTAGCAGGGTGTGTAATGGCGCACATCGAAGCCACAATAAATAATCATCATCAATTTATGACTAGCCTGGAAACTCTTCGCAGAGGGAATGATCAGCTTTTGGCAAATGTTGAGAGTCTTAGCGGAGGGAATGATCAGCTTTTGACAAGTGTTGAGAGCCTTCGCGGAGGGAATGATCAGCTTTTGACAAGTGTTGAGAGTCTTCGGGTTGTACAAAATCAATGTGTGCTTGATGCAAATCGCCATGTTTCCAATACAACTGTTGGATTGGCTCAAATTGCCCTGACAATCAACCCCTCAAGTGAGTTTTCGGATCATGGTTACAAGGCTTATTCGCAGTGGGATGAAGACGGACTTATTCAATACCTAATTTCAAATTGCAAAAAGATTAATAAATCTTTTGTAGAAATTGGCACTGGGGATTACACAGAAGCAAACACACGTCTGCTCCTTGAAAAAGACAATTGGAGGGGCATGATATTAGACAGTAGCACAGAATATATGGACAAAGTTAAATCGAGTGATTTGTATTGGCGTTACAGTTTGAAGGCTGTAGATGTCTTCATCGATAGTGAAAATGTTAATCAACTTTTGTCTGAAAATGGCTTTGAAGGTGAGATTGGTTTGCTTTCCATTGACATAGATGGAGTGGACTATTGGCTGTGGAAAGCTATAAACACAATATCTCCTCAAATTGTTGTTTGCGAATACAATGGGATTTTCGGGTCAATTGCTAAAGTAACTGTCCCTTATGATGCTAAATTTGATCGGACAAAAAAACATTTCTCCTGGCTCTATGCTGGAGCATCACTTTCTGCTCTAGAAAGCTTGGCTCTAGAAAAGGGCTATACCCTTATTGGTACAAACAGTGGTGGTAATAATGCTTTTTTCCTAAGGAATGATGTTCTTGAGAAGAGTACTGTCAAGGTTTCGGTTGAAAAATATACGAAACCAAAATTTCGAGAATCTCGTACTGCAAATGGTGAACTCAGTTATCTCGATATTACTGAAGGGCTGGGTTTGATTGAAAATATGAAAGTCTATGATATCGAACAAGACAAAATAGTTCAGGTTAGTGATATATCCATTTCTTACGATAATTGAAACGATTGAGCCTCCTGCAAAAGTCTTGACATGAAGCGAATAGATTATGCCAAGTCAACTCAAGAGACTCGATTTATTGTGGATTCATTGAGAGGAGAAGCCCTCCCATTTATATTTTATAAATTCGTTACTAAAAAATTAATGAGGTTTAACAATGAAAGTAGCTTTAATTACAGGGATTACTGGACAGGACGGATCTTATCTTGCGGAGTTCTTACTCAAAAAAGGATATGAGGTGCATGGGGTCAAGAGACGATCTTCTCTTTTTAACACTGATCGTATAGATCATTTGTATCAGGATCCTCATGTGCACAATAGGCACTTAATTCTCCATCATGGAGACCTTACAGATTCAACTAATCTCATCAGAATCATTCAAGAGGTCCAGCCAGATGAAATCTATAACCTGGCGGCAATGAGTCATGTAGCCGTGAGTTTTGAAACTCCAGAATACACAGCTAACGCGGATGGAATTGGAACTCTGCGTATCCTCGAGGCTATCCGTTTGCTTGGGTTGGAAAAGAAAACTCGTTTCTACCAAGCGTCAACCTCAGAACTATATGGATTAGTGCAGGAAACGCCACAAAAGGAAACGACACCATTCTATCCGCGGAGCCCTTATGCAGTGGCTAAGCTTTATGGTTATTGGATAACGGTTAATTATCGTGAGGCATATGGCATATACGCTTGTAATGGGATACTTTTTAATCATGAAAGCCCCGTCCGTGGTGAAACTTTTGTTACACGCAAGATCACGCGTGCCTTAGCGCGCATCAAATTAGGAATGCAGGATTGCCTGTACCTAGGGAACCTTGATGCACTCAGAGATTGGGGCCACGCTCAAGATTATGTTGAGATGCAGTGGCTGATGTTACAGCAGGATGTACCTGACGATTTTGTTATTGCAACTGGTGTGCAGTACAGCGTACGTGATTTTGTGGACATTGCAGCCAAGGAGTTGGGTTTAGAAGTCTCTTGGAGTGGACATGGTACCGATGAAGTGGGCTGTGATCAGCATGGCAATGATATCGTTCGTGTTGATCCACGTTATTACAGGCCAACTGAGGTAGAAACATTGCTTGGCGATCCAACTAAAGCTCGCGAAAAGTTAGGTTGGACTCCCAAGACCAGTTTTGAGGATCTTGTTATTGAAATGGTAAGAGAAGACCTTAAAGGTGCAGAGAGAGATGCTTTGGTGAAGAAACACGGATACGCAGCTTATGACTATCACGAGTAAATCCATGGATATTAATACAAAAATTTATGTTGCCGGTCATTCAGGTATGGTTGGGTCGGCACTCATACGTCGTCTTCAAAGTGCTGGCTACAAAAACTTGGTGACAAAAACACATGCAGAGTTGGACTTGTTGGATCAGGCCTCAGTGAGTGATTTTTTTGCTGAGGTGAAACCAGAATATGTTTTTTTAGCCGCTGCTAAAGTTGGGGGGATACATGCTAATAACACATTCCGGGCTGAATTTATTTATCAAAATCTCATGATTGAGGCAAACATCATTCATGCTGCCTGGCGAGCCAATGTGCAAAGGTTGATGTTTTTGGGCTCTAGCTGTATATATCCACGCAATTGCCCGCAACCGATTCGTGAAGATTCTTTATTGACGGGGCCTTTAGAGCAGACGAATGAACCCTATGCTCTAGCCAAAATTGCTGGAATCAAGTTATGTGAGAGCTATAACCTCCAATACGGTACAGAATACGTTTCTGTAATGCCTACTAACTTGTACGGCCCAAATGATAACTATGATCTTCATAATAGCCATGTTTTACCCGCGTTGATTCGTAAAGCACATGAAGCCAAGATTAACGGTTCGCAAAGGTTTGAAGTGTGGGGTTCTGGTCGCCCTATGCGCGAATTCCTTTATGTTGATGATATGGCCGATGCATGTGTGTTTTTAATGGAGTTAGATGAAGTTCGAGATGGTCTCTTCAATATTGGGACTGGTAAAGATGTTACTATTCGCGAGCTTGCTAAGGTTGTAATGAATGAAGTGGGCTTGGATGCTGAGATTGCCTTCGACGAAACTAAGCCAGATGGCACACCAAGAAAGTTGTTAGACGTTGGACGTATGCGCAAGTTGGGCTGGCAGTCTAGAACATCGTTGAGTTCTGGTATTTCGAAGGCATATGCTGATTTTAAAACCAAGTTGGGCGATATGGACACATGACTGAACCCTTGGTAACAATTGTGGTGCCTTCGTTTAATCAAGGTCAGTTTCTAGATGACACTTTGACCTCGATTTTTCAACAAGAGATCCCCGTTGAAGTTTTTGTGCTGGATGGAGGGTCAACGGACAACTCAGTTGCCGTTATAAAAAAATGGGAAAAATCTCTAACACAATGGCGTAGCCATGTTGACCGTGGACAGGCAGCAGCAATAAATGAAGGGGTTGCTTTAGGGAAAGCTCCATATGTGTGTTGGCTGAACAGTGATGATTTTCTTCTGCCAAATGGCCTGGTAAAGCTTGTTAAGGGGTTAGAACTGAATTTAAATCTGCCTGCAGTTTATGGGCGTGTGTGGAATTTACACCAAAAAACTGGAAAGCGAAAACCGGTATGGGTAGAGAGCTTTAACGAACGCCGGTTGGCTTTTCGTTGTATAGTATCTCAACCTGCAACATTAATTAGGCGTTCTGCGTGGGAGATTGTTCAGGGGGTTGATGAAAATCTTCAGTTTTCGATGGATTATGACCTTTGGTGGCGTTTATACAGAAACTTTGGCCCTATGAAACTCATCGATGATTTTGTAGCTGTGAACAGAGTTCACGAAAAAACTAAAACACGAAATTCACGGAAGAAACATTATCAAGAGTCTATTAAAACAGTACGGAAACATTACGGTCACGTTCCTTTGAAATGGTGGATATCGCAACCTTACACAGTATGGTTAAGATCATTTTTGGGGTGGTAGAGACAAAGACCTTCCTTAATATGCAAGACGTATAATGCAAAGACAAATTAAAATTGCCTTAGTTCACGATTGGCTAGTTACTATTGCCGGCGCTGAACGGGTTTTAGCAGAATTAATCAGTTTATATCCTGAGGCTGATTTGTTCGCCATGGTCGACTTCCTCTCTTCTGATGAGCGTAAAGTCCTTCAACATAAACGAGCGACAACTTCTATAATTCAACGTCTTCCATTTGCTAAACGTAAGTATCGATATTACCTCCCTCTCATGCCGCTGGCGGTTGAACAATTTGACCTTTCTTCATACGATTTAATTATTTCATGCAGTCATGCTGTTGCAAAGGGCGTTATCACAAGTCCTGATCAGGTTCATATCTGTTACTGTCATTCCCCTATGAGGTATGCATGGGACCTGCAACACCAGTACCTTAAAGAAGCGGGGTTGCAGAAGGGTATAGCCTCAGCATGTACTCGCCTACTTTTACATTATATGCGTCTATGGGACTCAAGAACGGCAAATAGCGTAGATTATTTCATTGCAAATTCAAGATTTATAGCTTCTAGAATTCATAAAATTTATAGACGCCAATCAACGGTGATTTATCCTCCTGTTGACGTAGAATTTTTCGACCTTTGTGTCGACAAACAAGATTATTATCTAACGGCATCGAGACTCGTCCCGTACAAAAAGGTATCATTAATTGTCGAAGCTTTTTCTTCTATGCCTGACAAAAGATTGATAGTCGTTGGTGATGGACCTGAAATGGAGACTTGTAAAAAATTCGCTAAATCGAATGTTCAACTCCTTGGATACCAGGCTAACGATGAGTTGAAAGCCTTATACCAGAAAGCTAAAGCTTTTGTTTTTGCTGCAAATGAGGATTTTGGTATTGCACCAGTTGAGGCTCAAGCCTGTGGAACACCGGTTATTGCATACGGTAAAGGTGGTGCTCTGGAGACAGTCTCAGGACTCAATTCGAATCATCCTACTGGACTTTTTTTTCCTGAACAAACAATCTGTTCAATTGTTGACGCGGTACATCGGTTTGAAGCTGAATCTAAAGTATTTGATCCGGGTTCATGTAGGGATAAAGCCCTTGAGTTTTCATCTAAAGTGTTCTTAAAAAAGTTTGATCACTTTGTACAGCAGGCCATGATTAGTTTTAATGAGGTGCCGTAAAGAAAAGGATGCAGCTCCTTTACTTAGGGACAATGCTGCTTTTTGTTTTTTACATATAGATCCAAAGGGATGTTTGATTCATATTACGCAAGGTTCAGAAACGAAAAAATACTATAGCTAACTGCCATGTATGAGCTTCGTTCTTGCACCGTAATCCCATAGGCGTGAGCGCCTGTGGATTGAAGTGCCTGCTGCTCAAGACGCCAGCGGGGAGCGAAGCTTGGACCTTATGATGCAACGGGCTTAAGCCCGTGGTAGTGCACTGTTTTATATCGGTTTGTAATTAATCTGTTAATTTAGCTTTGATATGATAGGCAAGATTGAATGAGGAGGTAAATGTAAATTATGATTATCCCCGTTGTATTGTCAGGAGGGTCCGGCACAAGACTATGGCCAGCTTCCCGTGAACTTCACCCGAAACAAATGCTGCCGCTGGTCAATGAGCACACCATGCTGCAGAACACTATATTGCGTCTGGGTGGTGTTGATAATATTGGGGCGCCGGTGATTGTCTGTAACGAGAGTCATCGCTTCATGGTCGCTGAGCAGCTAAGAACTATTCACCGCCCTCCGGCTGCCATAATTCTCGAACCGGTTGGCAGAAATACTGCCCCGGCAGTGGCACTTGCAGCATTGAAGTCGTTGGACAATGAAGTAGACCCCGTGCTGCTTATTTTGCCGGCAGATCACGTGATCCAGAATCCTGAGGCTCTGGCGGTCTGTATTGAAAATGGAGCCAATCTGGCTCGAGAAGGGCATCTCGTGACCTTTGGCATCGTGCCGAGTGGACCAGAGACTGGTTACGGTTACATTCAAGCCGGAGAAGAACTCAACGTCAAACAGGCTTTTCAGATCAGCCGTTTTGTTGAGAAACCTGATATTGAAACGGCTCGAACATATATTGAGTCAGGTGATTACTACTGGAACAGCGGCATGTTCATGTTCAAGGCGTCTGTTTTTCTCCAGGAACTAGAAAAGTTTGCTCCCGAGATGCTGGAGACGTGCCGAGATGCGACCGAGAAGGCGTGCGAAGATTCTGATTTCACCCGAATCGACGAAGAGCTTTTTGGCTGTTGTCCCAGTGACTCCATCGACTATGCGGTTATGGAAAAAACTGACATGGGCGTGGTGATTCAGCTCGATGCCGGCTGGAGTGATGTTGGCTCATGGTCGGCTTTGTGGGAGATCGGAAACAAGGATCAATCTGGTAATGTGGTTGTGGGTGATGTTACTACTAGAGATAGTCGCAATTGTTACTTCTATTCCAGTAGCCGATTGGTCACCGCTGTCGGGGTTGACGACCATGTCGTGATTGAAACCCCTGATGCGGTTTTGGTGGCACACCGCGACAAAGTGCAGGATGTTAAAAAAATTGTTGAAACCCTTAAGTTGCAAGGTCGCGATGAGGCCTCACTTCACCTATGTGTGAACCGTCCTTGGGGTAATTACGAGTGCATAGATATTGCTGAGCGCTATCAGGTAAAACGTATCACTGTGCACCCTGGCGCGTCATTATCAAGTCAGTTGCATCACCATCGTGCAGAACACTGGGTTGTGGTCAAGGGTACAGCGAAGATCACCACCGGGGAGGAGACGATTACACTGACCGAAAATCAGTCTACGTATATCCCGCTTGCTGTTCTTCACCGCCTTGAGAATCCCGGTAAAATTCCGCTGGAGTTGATCGAGGTACAATCCGGTAGTTACCTCGGTGAGGATGATATTGTACGCTTTGACGACATCTATGGGCGGGGGCGGCATGAAGGGTAGTTTCCATAAGTGAAGAAATGGTATTTATAATTTGTTGATGGCCTATAATTAGTTTTCGTCTGGAAACGGCCCTTTTCCGCAATCTCTGCGTCAATCGGCGGATTTGATTGTGCGGCGTAAAGCACTACGCCTCCGCTCAAATCCTTGATTTCCTTGACCTTGCAAAAAATTGCTCGCGTCCAGATCGAAAACTGCACCGTGGCCATCCGGAGTTTCCGGATGGGCGCTAATTAAGTCTTTGGGGTTTTCAGGTTTGCTGAAAGAACAAGCCAGACTACTGAATAAATTGACAATCGCCGCTGACTTGTCTCTGGTGGTCTTCTCTTTTGTTTTTGCTTATTATTTCAGAGGGCACTTCCTCTCTGGTGAGGTTGGCACGATAACTGAGTACTCCTGGGTTCTCCTGCCTGCTTTGCCTGTTTGGTACTATCTCCTCACAAAGTACAATCTCTATAAATCGATCAGGCAAATCACGATATCAGAGCTTTTTTACCGAATTTTCGCAGTTCATTTTTTTGCCGGTATTTTCCTGTCTTCAATGATTCTGGTTTTTGATCGTGACTTCTACAGCCGGCGCCTTGCGTTGGTTTTTTTGATCGCCTCATTTCTGTTTATTTTCATAGAAAGAATTTGTCTGAAATTAATCCTCAGCTACATCCGTCGTAAAGGACTTAACTTTAGACAACTCCTTATTGTCGGGGCGACAGAACGTGCTCAGGAGTTTATTACCCTGGTTGATAATCATGCCGACTGGGGCCTTCGAGTCCTTGGTGTAATACAGGTTGCCTGCGGTGATCTCAAAGACAGTGTCTCCGGATATAAGGTTTTGGGTCGGCTTGACGACCTCCTTGATAGTTGCAAGCGTTATCCCGTTGATGAAGTTGTTTTCTGTCTGGCGAAAGATCAGGTCGTTGATATCGAAGAACATCTGCAACAGCTCGAAGAGTTGGGCGTTACGGTTCGGATGATCCTTGATTTCTACAAAGTCGACCGCTATCAAAGAGATTTGAGTTTTTTCGAAGGCTCTCTTCCCATATTAACTTTTCATGTGAAGAGTCTTGATGCGCAACAGCTTTTTTTGAAAAGAATCATGGATATCCTGGGCGCACTTGTTGGCCTGATTATTCTGTTGCTGCTGTTGCCAATTATTGCGCTCGGCATTAAAGTGGAGTCTCCTGGCCCGATATTCTTCAGACAAAAAAGAGTTGGCGAGTCCGGACGGAGTTTTCGTATCTGGAAATTTCGTTCAATGTTGATGGATGCGGATAGCGATAAGGCCCGTCTGGCGAGTCAGAATAAAATGAAGGGTGCGTTTTTTAAAATAGAGAACGATCCTCGTGTCACTTCTTTTGGCAAATTTCTGAGAATGACCAGCCTTGATGAAACGCCGCAGTTCTGGAACGTTCTTAAAGGAGAAATGAGTCTGGTCGGTACAAGACCACCGACAGTGGGCGAAGTTGCTCAGTATGAAAACTGGCATCGACGACGGATTAGTATAAAACCGGGTATAACCGGCTTGTGGCAGGTGAGTGGCAGAAGTCAGATTAATGATTTTGATGAGGTTGTCACACTGGATTTACAATATATCGATAACTGGAGCCTTGGTTTGGACATAAGGATCTTGTTTAAAACCATTTGGGTTGTGCTGACCAGGAAAGGCAGCTGCTGAACTCATGGAGGAAATATTTTGCTGAATAGCATGACAGGTTACGGCAAGGGCGAGTCCGTTTGTGATGGTCTTACGGTCACAGTCGAACTTAAAACAGTCAATCATCGCTACGCGGACATCTCGGCCAAAATGCCGCGCAGTGTGCTGGCTTTGGAGAATAGCCTGCGCAAGCGCCTGGCTCAGGCTTTGAAGCGCGGCAAGATCGATGTTTATGTCAATTACGAATTGACCGGGGACAGTCTGGCGGCACCGCAGCTTAATGTTGAACTGGCGGTGGCTTATCAGAAGATTCTGACCGTTATGCGCAAAGAGCTTGGTCTGGCTGGGGAAACTACGGCAGAATATATTGCCAGCCAGAAGGATGTGATTCAGGTTAAAGAGGCAGAACTTGATGAAAAGGTCATGCAAAAGTGCCTCTTTGATGCCCTGGAGAGAGGTCTGGAGCAACTTCTGGCTATGCGGCGGGCCGAAGGGGAAGAGACCCGACTGGATCTGGAGGCCCTCTTGCAATCAGCCGAAGCGCTACTGGTGAAAGTGGCTGAAAGAGCACCACAGGTGCCGCTTGAGTGGCAGGACAAGTTGACCGAACGTCTGACTCGTTTGCAGCAGGGTCTTGAATGGGATCCGCAGCGGGTTGCCCAGGAGATTGCGGTCTTTACCGACCGCTGTGATATCAGTGAAGAGATCGCTCGTTTCAAGAGTCATCTGGTCCAATTCCGTGCGCTCTATGACGATAATGAACCGGTTGGGCGTCGCATGGATTTCCTGGTTCAGGAATTGAATCGCGAAGTCAACACCATGGGCTCAAAATCGAATGATGCCGAGTTGACCAATTCGGTCGTAGGGATGAAGTCCGAACTCGAAAAGATTCGTGAGCAGGTGCAGAACATCGAATAGCATTGCAAATGCTATTCGATGTTAGGGGCTGGTGAAGAGCGGGGGCTGGGGGCTGGTGAAGGGCGGTTGCTGGGGGCTGGTGAAAAGCGGAGGCTGGGGGCTGGAGGCTGGAACTATTAACTATTTAATGTAATGGAGGGGATATGAAGTGTTATCGTGATCTGTTGGTATGGCAAGAAGGGATTGATCTGGTCACTAATGTTTATGCGCTGTCCAGAAATTTCCCTGGTGAAGAAAAATATGCGCTGAGTGATCAAATGAAAAGAGCGGCGGTTTCTATCCCGGCCAATATTGCCGAGGGTCATGCGCGCTCTTCGCGCAAGGAGTTTTTACATTATATATCGATCTCACTGGGGTCGTTGGCTGAATTGGAAACACACCTGACTATTGCAAGCAAGCTGAAATATCTTGCCCTCGACCAGACGGAGAATATCCTCGGGCAGACTAATTTGCTGGGCAAAAGAATCAGGAGCCTACAAAAGTCACTAAACAGCAAGGTAAGTTAATGAATAAACCAGCCCCCAGTCCCCAGCCCCCAGCCCCCAGACCCCAGCCCCCAGAGGCTGCCTCTAGCCCAGCCCCCAAATCACGAAAAGGCCTGCTTTTCGTGATTTCAGCACCGTCTGGTGCCGGCAAAACCTCGATCTGTCAGGCGATCCTGACCCTGTTCCCGAATCTTCTCCCGTCGATTTCCTATACGACCCGGGCGATGCGACCCGGTGAGCAGGAGGGTCGCGATTACCATTTTGTCTCGCAAGAGACCTTTCAGACCATGGTTGACGCCGGCGAGTTTGCTGAATGGGCTAAGGTGCATGGTAACTGTTACGGAACGGCACGCAAGACCCTGACCGCTGCCAGCGAGGCAGGCGCCGATGTTTTGCTGGATATTGACTTCCAGGGCGCCGATCAGCTCCGCAACAGCGGCCTGGCCGGTGTTTTTCTGTTTATCCTGCCGCCCAACATGGAAGAATTGCTCAGTCGCCTGGAGTCGCGCAATACCGACGATGAAGAGACCATTGCACGGCGCATGGCAAACGCCAGAGGGGAAATTGCCGAGTCCGTCAAATTTGATTATGTCGTGGTCAACGATATCCTGGAGCAGGCCGTGGACAAGGTCCGGGCGATCATGATTGCCGAAACGGCACGCACAGAGCGCGTCATCCATACCCTCCCTGAAGAATTCGGCTTGAAATAGAACCGATAGGCGTATATCATTGCACGCTGTTGAACCGTTGATTTGTGCTGCGCATGTTTCGCCGCTTCAACGATTCACGATCAACGATCAACGATCAACGATTCAAAAGTTATTCAAACAACAAACAGGAGTCACCCATCCCATGGCACGTATTACCGTAGAAGATTGCCTGAAAGCCGTCCCTAATCGTTTTCTCTTGACCATGGTCGCCACCAAGCGGACCAAGCAGCTCTACAAGGGTGCAGAGCCGCTGATCGAGAACAAGTCGAACAATCGCAAGGTCGTTCTGGCCCTCAGGGAAATTGCCGCCGGCAAGGTTGAGTTCGAAATCCCGACTCCCAAGTAACCCTGATCGCTTGCAGTTCATGGTCCTTGACCTGAAATCCCTGCAACCCCAAAGATGCCGGCCAGTCATGGTCGGCATCCCTTTTGTTGGCCGATGCCAACGGTCTGGACGTCGGTTATGATCCGTATCGACGACATCCTCAAAGCCCTTCATTCATACCACGCTGATGCTGACCTTGACGCTGTGCGCAAGGCCTACGTGTATTCTGCAAAAGTCCACCATGGCCAGACTCGCCTCTCAGGCGATTCCTACATGACCCACCTGATGGAGGTGGCCTCTATCCTGACGCGCCTGCGTATGGATGTGCCGACCATCATGACCGGCCTGCTCCACGACACCATTGAAGAGACCCTCTCTACCAAGGAAGAGCTGAGCGAGCTCTTCGGCGATGAAGTGGCCGAAATGGTGGATGGCGTCAGCAAAATCAGCAAGATCAGTTTCAAGAACAGTGAAGAACGCCAAGCTGAGAATTTTCGCAAGATGCTGCTGGCCATGGCCAGGGATATTCGTGTCATCCTGGTGAAACTCGCTGACCGCCTCAACAATATGCGGATGCTTTCACACCAGCCCGAAGCTCGTCGTCTGAAGATCGCCCGGGAGACGGCTGACATCTATGCTCCCCTGGCCAACCGTCTCGGTATCAGCTGGGTGAAAAGTGAACTTGAAGACCTCTCGCTGCGTTACCTGGAACCCGAGACCTACAAAACGCTGTCGAAAAAAATCGATCAGCATCGCCGTGAACGCGACAGGTATGTTGCTACGGTCAAGAAAAAGCTTGAGGACATTCTCAAGGAACATGACATCGATGGCCAGGTCCAGGGCCGTCTGAAGCACATCTGCTCAATTCATAAAAAGCTGATCAAGCAAAAGATCGAATTCGAGCAAGTCCATGATTTGATCGCTTTTCGGATCATCGTGCCCAGTGTCCGTGATTGTTACGCCATGCTTGGCGTGATTCATTCCTCCTGGAAGCCGGTGCCGGGGCGTTTTAAAGACTTCATTGCCATGCCCAAGGCGAATATGTACCAATCCCTGCATACCACAGTGATCGGCCCCTCAGGGCAGCGCATGGAGGTGCAGATACGTACTGCTGAGATGCATAGCATCGCCGAAGAGGGGATCGCCGCGCACTGGAAGTACAAGGAGGGTCGAACCGGCACTCACACCGATGAAGGGCGTTTCAGCTGGCTGCGGCAAATGCTCGAATGGCAGAAGGAGCTCAAGGACTCCAGCGAGTTCATGTCTTCCGTCAAGGTCGACCTTTTCCCTGAAGAGGTTTATGTCTTCACACCGGGCGGGGATGTCAAGGAACTGCCCAAGCAGAGCACGCCGATCGATTTCGCCTACAGCGTTCATTCCGATGTCGGTCATCGTTGCAGTGGCGCCAAGGTCAATGGCCGCCTGGTCCCTTTAAAGACCGAACTGAAAAACGGTGACACGGTTGATATTCTCACCTCTGCAAACCAGACCCCCAGCAAAGACTGGTTGAAGTTTGTGAAAACCTCCAAGGCGAAGAACCGGATTCGTCATTGGGTCAAGGAGCAGGAACGGCAGCAAAGTCTGGAGTTGGGGCGCGATCTTCTGGAAAAAGAGCTGCGCAAATATGGGTTCAGTTTCAACCGCGCCGCCAATCTGGCCACGGTCCAACCGGCCCTGTCGGACCTGGGTTTTCAAAACTTCGAAGACCTGCAGGCTGCGGTCGGCTATGGTAAAGTGACCTGCAATCAGGTCCTGTCCCGAATTATCCCGGAGGAGTACAAGGCGGACGTACCCAAGCCAAGCAAACTCAGTCAGGTTCTGGGCAAAATCCGCAGGAAACCGGTTGATGCGATCAATGTTCAGGGCCTGGAGGACATCCTGGTCAGGTTCTCAAAGTGTTGCAACCCTCTGCCGGGTGATGAAGTCATCGGTTTTATCTCGCAAGGGCTTGGTGTCACGGTCCATGCGGCGGATTGTCCACGTGTCCTGGAGACCGACCCGGAACGTCGTATAGAGGTCTCATGGAACCGTCAGAAAGGCGCGACCCGGTCTGTCAAGATCAGGGTCTACAGTCTGGACCAGAAGGGTATCCTCGCAACCATTACCAAAGTCATCACCAAGAACGAAGCCAACATCCTGCGCGCCAGCGTTTACTCCACCAGTGACGGGCGCGGGATTCAAAGTTTTGAAATTGATGTTCAGGATGTCCAGCATCTGAATCGGGTGATGGAAGCGATTCAAAAGATTAAAGGGGTTCATCAGGTCGAACGCGTCAAGGTGGGCCGCAACAGGTAAACTGCTTCCAGCCAGGGAGGAACTTATATTGAAAAGGCAGATACAGACTACTGCGGCACCGGCTGCGATCGGTCCCTATTCGCAGGCGGTTCAGGCCGGAGATTTGATTTTTTACTCCGGGCAGATCCCTCTTGACCCGCTGACAGGGGTCCTTGTCGAAGGCGGTATTGCTGCGCAAACCCGCCGGGTGATGGCAAACATGGCTGCGATGTTAAAAGCGTCGGGGCGGAGTTTTGATGATGTTGTCAAAACAACCATCTATCTCACCGACCTTGCCGACTTTGCAGCGGTTAACGACATCTACGGCGAGTTTTTTGGGGATATCCCACCAGCCAGGGCCTGTGTTCAGGTTGCCGCTTTGCCGAAAGGGGCTGCAATCGAGATCGAGTGGATAGCCGCCTGAACGAAATTTACCGACTCTTGAAAACCATTAAAGGGCGCAAAGCCGTAAAGTCTCCAAGAGGGTGCACTTCTTGGCGCCCTGGCGTCTTGAGTGAGCGCAGCGAACGGGGGAGAGGTGTTTTTAAAGATCAAGCCGTCTCACTCAAAGCCACAAAGCCGCAAGGAACAAAATAAAAGCTTATGGTCTTTAAGAAAGCCTATCCCTGGTTTCAACTCTGGGTCTTCGCGTTAAACGCTTTACTGGTTTTTCAGCCTCCGCCACGTTTTTTGAGCTCCTGCTGGACGAGCGCTTTTTGCGCAGGACCGAGGCGACGTGATGAAAGCAGGTTGCGCACATCAGGCGTACGCAGCTGAGGCAGATAGAGCGTGAACCATATCGGCGGAGTTTTGCTGCTCTTGAGGATAGCCAGCCTCAGGTTCGGGCGTGACTTCCATTTCGCATGTCTTGCCACCATGGAGATCGTCTCGGCAGACGCTGCGGCGCTGTTGATGAACTGCAGAATGGCGACTTCACGCAGGCGTGGGCTGCTCAGGCAGATTTCAACGAGGCGAGCGTTGCCTTCCTTGAGGAGCGCCCCGACAACCGTTGCAGTAGCCCGTCGCGCCAGCGTCATCTTGTTGCCCAGCTCGGTCGTCGGCAGGCGTTGCAGGATGGCGCGTTCGGCACCAAACTTCTGGTCCGGTGTAACGCCGGGAATCATGCAGAGGTCAACCAGTTCGAAAAGATGCAGGTAGGGCAGCAGTGCCAGAGCCACCGGTCCCGGTGTGCCAGGGTTCTTGACCAGGGCAACCTGCAGCCGATGACTGCTTTTTGTTATACCGAGCTGATAGACCGCCCTGAGTAGCTCTTCCGTGAGGTCGCGGCGCTTGAGCAAAGTCCGCAGGTGGTCTTCGTTGAGGTGCGGATTCTTGAAGGTCGCACGCAGAACCTGCATCTCCGGATCGGTCAGAACCTGGTACAGTTTATCCGCTGATGCCGTGAGCGCCCTGTGCAGGCGTCTGGCCAGTTCGATGTCGATGGTCGGTTTGCGCGAGACGTCAGCCATAGTCTTATTATGCTGACCGGAGGCATCGGGGTCAATGGCCCGGTTTGCCGTCATCCCTTAAATACTCGCCGAGAAATTCTGCTTTGAAGTCAGCGTAATGATTTGCTTCAATGGCCTCTCGTGCGGCTGCCACCATGTCGAGGTAAAAACGGACGTTGTGGATGGCTGACAGGGTGGCCGAAAGAACTTCGTTAGCATTGAAAAGATGGTGCAGATAGGCCCTGGTGAAATTGCTGCAGCAGTAGCAAGTGCAGGACGCATCGACCGGGAAGAAGTCTCTGCGGTAGCGCCGGTTGGTCAGGCGGATCTTGCCACGCCGGGTGAAGAGGGTGGCGCTGCGCGCGTAGCGGGTCGGAATGACGCAGTCGAACATGTCCATGCCGCGCTCGATACTTTCCAGGATATCCTCCGGCAAGCCGACTCCCATCAGATATCGCGGTTTATCTTCCGGCAGGAAAGGCTCCGTGTAGTCGACCACTTTTTTCAGTAACTCCAGTCCCTCACCAACGCTGACACCACCGACGGCATAGCCCGGGAAGTTCATCTCTTTCAGGGCCAGGGCACAATCGCGACGCAGATCATCATAAATGCTGCCCTGGACGATGCCGAACAGGGCCTGGTCCTCTCGACTGTGTGCCTTAAGGCATTGCTCTGCCCAGCTCAGTGTCTTACGAATTGATTTGCGCGCATAGTCATGAGTGGCCGGGTAGGGGATGCACTCGTCGAAGGCCATGATGATGTCGGCGCCAAGACGGTTCTGGATGCCGGTCGCTTCTTTGGGCCCGAGGAAGATGCGATCGCCGTTGATCTCATGCTTAAAAAAGACCCCGCTCTCGGTGATCTCTTTTTGGGGCAGAGAGAAGACCTGGAAGCCGCCGCTGTCGGTAAGGATCGGCTTGGGCCAGTGCATGAATTTATGCAGGCCACCGGCTTTCTCAACCAGGGCTTCGCCGGGTTTAAGGTGCAGATGGTAAGTGTTGGAGAGGATGATCTGAGCGCCGGTCTCTTCGACCTGAGCCGGGGTCATCGCCTTGAGAGCGCCATGCGTGCCGACAGGCATGAAGATCGGTGTTTCGATTGTGCCGTGTGGTGTCGTGACGCGACCACGGCGGGCGCGGGTTCCCTTGTCTTTGGCAAGCAGTTCAAATTGCAACATGATATATTTGGCTTTTCTGGCGCAGACGTTGCAAGATGTCAAAACGTGTTTCAGGCATGTTGCAGACGACGCCGATGGAGTGTGATCAACGTTTGCGCGGACTTTAACAGAATTGTACAAGGACTACAATAACCTGAAATGACCTCTGAGAATGATTTTTTTACAGCGGAATGGCCCGACCAATTGGTTGATGTCGATATTGTCAAACTACGCTTCGTTCTGGAAATGCAGTCCCCATGTGCCTTGCAACCGACTGATTTTCTCGGTCTTGGACGGCTTCTGCGCACGGCAGGAAGACAACTTTTCGAAGCCCCTGATACGCGCGCCGCGAAGCCGTGGCGGGACCTTTTTCAGCCATCTCCAAGTTCGGACCCGGTCGCTCTGCGCAAATTTCAAAAGCCGGCACCGGGCTTTGTTATCAGCATGCCGGTCATGCAGAAAGAGCTCTTCTCTATTGGCGAGCGACTCGCTCTTGACGTGCTGTTTATCGGCACAAGTATACCGTTAATACACGAATTTCTACGCAGCCTGATTCATATTGGCAAGCTTGGCCTCGCAGCAGGCGATGGACGCTTTGAGGTTGTCGAACTCTACAGCCAGGAACCAGACCACTCACATTGTCTGGTGTGGCGCCAGAATCAGCGACTTGACTCTCTGGCCTGCTCTGTTCAGCCGTTGTCATGGCTGCTGTCTCAGGAGCCTGTTTTGAATCAGGTTCGTTTAAGGTTTAAAACCCCGACCCGACTCCTGATTGACGGCAAGCCTTTAAGAAAACCGCGGCTGCAAAAGATTTTCCCCTTCATGCTGCGAAGAGTGACCTCGATGCTGCATGCTCACTGCCGCCTCGAAGTTGTTGATGACCCTGCTGCTCTCTTTGAGCGGTTGGAGAAGCTAGAGACCGTTGCGACCAGCGTGTCCTGGTCTGACTGGCGCGCTCTTCCCGGCCGCCGGGGGTTGGCGATCGGTGGTTTTGTTGGCGAGATGACCGTTGTCGGGGAGGCCATGCAGGATCTTTACTGGGTGTTTGCCGCAGCCTCTTTGTTTGGGATAGGTAAGGGCGCGACCTATGGCGCTGGACAATTTGAAGTTAATGGATGAGATCGGTTATAATCACAAAAACTAAATTCTTGGAGGTGCCACGATGACTGATGCATGGGAAGAGCGCAAAAAAGCCCTGGAGAACAAATATTTTCATGACCTGGAAAAAGTCCTGATTGAGAAAATGAAGGCCGAAACCCGGGAAAAACTGATTCACGAATACTGTCTCGGCCGTTGTCCGAAATGCGGAGATCCTATCGAGGCCATAGAGTTCCGAGGCGTGCCCATGGACAAATGCATGAGCTGCGGGGGGGTCTGGCTCGGTCCTAATGACTTGAAAATGCTCTCCGAAAAAGATCATCGGACCTGGTTTGATCGCTGGTTCAACGAAGAAGTCTCTGAACAGGACACACCCTAACCATAGTGTTCTGGCGCTAAATCAGGACTGATATGCACCTAACCCTTATTCGTTACATTCTGGCCAGTTTCCTGGTCTGCGCGGTTTTCTTGACGAGTGCCTGCCTGGTTGCCTTGGCTTCTATGCAGCAGGTCGCCGTTCAAATCACTGCAACGAGTGACCCTGCTGTCGTTGCAATGATTCATAATCGTCAGGGAGTTGTGATGGGGCTCGGTGTTTTCGGCCTTTTGAGCAGCCTGGTTGCCATGGCTTTTGCCGTTCACCAGGCGTCTGCCATTATGGACCGTCTTCGTCAGGCCACCAGATATCTTGGTGATGTGGTGCTGGATGAAATGTCACCCAGCGAATTCCTGAATGTCAGTGATGGTCTCGACCGTGAAATTCAGGAGATGATGCTGAAGATCAAGGATAGCCAGCAACGCTATCTTGACGCCAGTCCCTTAACGCGTTTGCCGGGCAATCTTGCCATTGAACAGGTCTTGCAGGGCAAAATGGAACAGGGTGAGAAATTTGCCCTTTGTTACATCGATCTCGACGACTTCAAGGCCTATAACGACAGATATGGCTACGCCAAAGGCAGCGATCTGATCAAGATGACTGGCGAGGTCCTCTATCGGGCCAAAGATCAATACGCGGAAAAGCAGGATTTTGTCGGGCACATCGGTGGTGATGATTTCGTGCTGATCACCTCTCCCGATATTGTCGAGCAGGTTTGTCAGGCGATTATCAGCGAATTCGACCGCTTGATTCCTGATTATTATGACGCCAACGACCTGAAGAAAGGTTTTATTGAAGGGACGGATCGTTACGGGGTCAAGCGGCGTTTTCCAACCATGTCGATTTCGATTGCGGTCGTCTCAGACGTCAAGCGATCTTTTAACTCTCCGGTAGAAATTGCCAAGGTTGCAACGGAGGTCAAGGATTATGTGAAGAGCCTGCCCGGCAGCAACTATCTGGTCGACCGACGTGTGACGACGCGAAGTGAGGTTTGAGGGCGGGGGCTGGAGGCTTGAGGGCTGGAGGCTGGAGGCTGGAGGCTGGAGGCTGGAGGCTGGAGGCTGGGGACGCGTAAAAACAAACCTGTGTTGAGATGATTCTGGATGTTCGGTTTAGTCCCTTGCTTCAAGAAAGCTGTGTAGATAGGCCCCCCTGAATAGGGCCGGATCCCATGCTCCGCAAGCTGTAGAAACCACCGAAACCTGGCGAAGGAATATGCCCTCCGCTAGGAGAACCAGTCTTTTTGCTTACTTTTTTGACGTTGAAAAAAGTAAGGCGTCTGGCGGGACGCGACCCGCCGGTGTTGGTTTTGTCTTTTACAACCAACAACACAAACCAATCAAAACCGCGGGGTTGCGCCCCCGCGCGTCGCCTTACTTTCTTTGCTTGTGCGAAAGAAAGTAAGCAAAGAAACACACCCGAAGCCTTGCCCTGCTGCGCAGGGTACCCTGCGCCGAAAAGATTAACGTCGGCAGTGCGAAAACTCGCTACGCTCAAACAGTTCGCCCTGCTGATCGCCGTTAATCCATTCGACTCCGGCTGCGGCACACGGGGGAAGGGCGGGGGCTGGTTGCTGGGTGCTTGAGGGCTGGGACTGGAGGCTTGGGGCTGTAAGCTGCCAACTTGAACGTCTATCCTGTGATGTCTTCGCCAAAAACCTGGGCGCTGAATACGTAGATTTCGGCGTCTTCGGCTTGCCATGCATCTGTCGGTAAGCCGGCCTTGATGCAGGTCTGCTTGAGAAAAGTCTGGCGGTCCCAGTTGTGCTCGGTTGCTACTTGAGGCAGGAGCACTCCACGGTAAAAACTTTTTTCGATATAGATGCCGTGGGTGCCGACCTCGATCTCTTCGATATTATCAATTTTTCGCAGCGGTGAAAGCACCGAAATTTCGAGGCTGAAGTTTGCCAGGTCTTTCTCTTTAAGGGGGTAAAAACGGGGGTCTTTGGATGCTGACGCCTGCGCCATCTGGGCGACTTCCTTAAACAGCGGCAGCTCGGACTGAAAGTTGCCGATGCAGCCGCGCAATTGCCGGTCCTGCTTGATGGTGACAAAGCAGCCGTTACGCTGGTTCAGGGTTTTTTCTTCGCGAGGCTCGATGTACTCCTGCCCCGTTTGTACGCCTTGTATGATAGCCTGACGGGCAATCGACAACAGGACCTGCTGTTCGTGAGCGTTCAACTCTCGGTTCACGCTGCCTCCGGTGTTATCTGGGGTGAATGCTGCTCATGAAGAACGCGCTAATCATAGTGCTATCTGTTGATTTTTTCAAGACATCTGACAACCTTTTTGTATTTATTTATTCGTAACTATTCACCACCTTTGTAGGAGCGGCTTTAGCCGCGAACAATCGTGCCTGAAGGCGACTCCTACAGCGTCATTCCGGTATGGTTTTAGCCGGAATCCAGGTTTTTATAGAGTTAAAAGTCTGGATCCCCGACAAAACCACTCGGGGATGACGACCCTTGGACCATAGGTGAATAGTTACATTTATTCTATACTGGGTGGAGAGGCATGGCCCCGGCCTCTGAATACTGGATCCAGAAGCCAGAGTACTGAATACTAGATCCTAGCTGGCTTTTTTATGAGCCTTTTTGCGGTCGTTTTCGTCGAGCAGGCGTTTGCGCAGACGAATTGATTTTGGCGTGATTTCAACAAGCTCGTCGCTGTCGATGAACTCCAGGGCCTGTTCGAGGGTCATCTCCCGTGGCGGTGTCAGGCGGATCGATTCATCGCTGCCGGATGCGCGCACGTTGGTCAGTTTTTTGCCTCTGCAGGCGTTGACCACGAGATCATTCTCCTTGGCGTGCTGGCCGAGGATCATGCCTTCATAGACCTTGACGCCGGGACTGACGAACAGGCTGCCGCGGTCCTGCAGGTTAAAGAGCGAGTAGGCTACTGTTTCCGCCGTCTCAATGGCAATCAGGACACCGTTCTTACGGCCGGGGATCACCCCTTTCCAGGGGGCGTAACCCTGAAAGGTGTGGTTCATGACGCCGGTTCCCCGGGTGTCGGTCAAAAACTCGCTGCGGAAGCCGATCAGACCACGCGCCGGAATCACGAACTCAAGTCGATTGATCCCATCGAGAACACTCATGGCCGCCATCTCTGCTTTACGCGGACCGAGCTTTTCAATGACGGTGCCCTGGAATTCTTCCGGAACGTCGATGACCAGGTATTCCATCGGCTCACATCGCTCGCCGTCGATCTCGCGACAAATGACTTCAGGTTTGGACACGGCCAGTTCATAACCTTCACGGCGCATGTTTTCGATCAGGATGGACAAATGCAATTCACCGCGACCAGAGACCCTGAAGGTGTCGGTGTTAGCCGTGTCCTCCACGCGCAGGGAGACATTGGTGCGAAGCTCCCTGAACAGACGGTCGCGAATGTTGCGTGAGGTGACGTATTTACCTTCCAGTCCGGCGAAGGGTGAAGAGTTGACGATGAAGTTCATTGACAAAGTTGGTTCGTCAATAGAGATGTAAGGCAGTGACTTGGGGTTTTCCGCACAGGCCAGAGTTTCCCCAATACCGATGTTTTCAAAACCGGCAATGGTGACGATATCTCCGGCACTCGCTTGTTCCAGTTCAATCTGCTTCAAACCCTCGTAGCCCAGCAGTTTGCTGATACGACCCTTGCAGATTTCTCCATCTTTCAGAATCAGCGCGACGGTTTGCCCTGATTTGATCGTACCATTGAAGATCTTGCCGGTGGCGATTCGACCCAGATAGTCATTGTAGGCGATTGAGGTGACCAGCATCTGGAAGGGTGCTTCCGGGTCGGCGGCAGGAGGGGCGACCCTCTCGCTGATCATCTCAAAGAGTGGTTCGAGGTTGTCAGAGTCATCCGTTAACTCACGCTTGGCAATGCCCTGTTTGGCGCTGGTGAAGATGAAAGGAAAGTCTAGTTGGTTTTCATCGGCATTCAGTTCACAAAAAAGGTCGAACACCATGTCGACAACCTTCTCAGGCCGCGCTCCCGGTCGGTCTATTTTGTTGATGACGACGATAGGGCGCAGGCCAAGGTCCAGGGACTTTTTCAAAACAAAGCGGGTCTGCGGCATGGGGCCGTCGAAGGCGTCGACCAGCAGCAAAACCGAATCGACCATCTTCAGAACGCGTTCGACCTCGCCGCCGAAGTCGGCGTGGCCAGGTGTGTCGACAATATTGATTTTGATGTCGTTGTGATAAATCGACAGGTTTTTGGAGAGGATTGTGATACCACGTTCCTTCTCCAGATCGTTACTGTCCATCACCCGCTCGGTGATAACCTGGTTCTCGCGGAAAACGCCCGATTGTTTAAGCATCGCATCAACCAGGGTGGTTTTGCCATGGTCGACGTGAGCGATAATTGCGATGTTGCGTAAATGACGTGTCATGATCGATACCTTAAATATTTAAAAATTTGCGAATGAAGTTGATTGGGCAGCCGCACATGATAGTCTCTTGGCGGGAAAATGCAAGCAGCTTTTCCCCGTTGGACCAAAGGCGTCCTGAAAATCATAACCTGTAACGCTGAAACTTGGGTCCCCTGTTGACTTGCACTTGTCAGATTAGCGAGCTTAGCCTAAGATGTCCGTTGGATTGAATTGATGCTGAATGTTGAATATAAAAAAATAGTCCACCTGGTCCTTCTTGGTGCTGCGCTGCTCCTGATGAATGGTTGCGCCGAGTTGGTCGGTCAGGTGCCTGCACAACCACTGCCACTGACGCGCGCCGAAGAGGCAAGGTTGGGTGCTGCCACGGTGCCCAGGCTGATGCAGATGCTGGGTGGCCATTACTACGATCAGTCGGTTGCAAAAGATTTAACGCGCTTGTGTCTGCAGGAATTTCAGGCTGCCGATTCCTGTGAGGTAAAGGTTGCCGACCTGAATGCTTCGGCACTCTATCCCTTGCCCTCCGGCCAAATTGTCGTGACCCGCGGACTCCTGGCAGAAACAACCACCAGTGCAGAGCTGATCTCCATTCTCGGCAAGGGAGTGGCCCTTTCGCAGAAGGCCTATGTGGATCATGCCACGCGGGAAATGAACCAGTTGATCGAAGAGCTTTTTTCAGCCCCTGTCGCGCAGTATGACCCTGCTTCAGCCGATATTCGCCTCGCCCGCCTTTTCAAGGCAATGGCCTGCGAGGACGCTTGCCTGGAATTCTCTGCTGTCAGTGGAGAAGCCAACGCCGGAGTTGTAACTCTGCCTGACTCGGTCGCACGAGTCGCAGCACTTCAGCCAGGCTATGAGCTCCTTGAACAGGCCCGCAAGTTTGAGGAACTGGGTGACCAGGGCCAGGCGATTGCGACTTATTTACAAGCGGCGACAGAGACAGCCGATGAGCCGCGTATCCTCAGAGCCCTGGGCATGGCTTATCTGCGCGCCGGTCAGCTGCAGTCGGCCCGGTTGCACCTGCAAAAGGCGGTTCAGTTGCAGCCGAATTATTACCGGAGCCTGATGGGGCTGGGTTACCTTTACCTGCAGATGGGCGAACTGGATCAGGCCAGTCAATCCCTGGCCGAGAGCGTTGCCCTCTTGCCGGTTAGCGAAAACCTTTATCTGCTGGCAGAAGCAAGAGAGAAACTTGGCGATAAAAAAGGTGCTTTGATGCTGTACGAGCTTATTGTCGAATCCGACCCGGACAGCAAGCTCGGACGTTCTTCTGTTAGTCGTCTGGCGCAATTGACAGGTGGACAATGAAACAGGATCTGGCTCTGGGCATTGGTGAAGAGGTTTGCTGGGAGGGGCGGCCAGCGCCGCGTTGCTACACCTTCAGACACTGGAAACACTCGATCTTCGGCGGCATCTTTCTGGCGATTTGCACTTATTGGCAAATTCTCGGTTTTGCTCTGGCTGATGAATACGCGATCGCCTGGCTGGTCTGGCTACCGGTGCCATTTGTTCTGCTTGGCATCTACTTCAGCGTCGGCCACCTCCTGCAAGCCCGCCTGGAGTGGAACCGGGTCTATTACGCGATCACAGACCGTCGCCTGCTGACTCAGCGCGGTCTCTGGCGATTGCACACTGAGGCGATGGACCTTAAGGATATGACTTACTTCAGCTTGCATCGGCAAGGTGAACACCTCGGCACCTTGCGTGTTTGCCAGGGTAAGGAGAAGCAGCTGATTCTGCACTGCCTGGAGCACCCCCGTAAAGCCACGGACCTGCTGGAGCAATGGCTCAAGCCTGCACAGCCTCCTCTTTGACGTCTCTTGCAAGCCAGACGCGCAGAAGCAGCAGAATTCAACCATAACAGATTGCTTTTGAATGTTTTTTTGGTTAGCCTCCTGGCAGACTGTCGGACTATACGGGCCGAAGCGAAAATTTGGATGTTTGAGAACAGAATTTAGCTCATTTGCAGGTTCATAGCCGTAGCTATGGACCAATAAGGAGCTGAAATATGGGCCAAACAGCCGAATTTGCAGCCGGCTCATGAATAGTCCGACAGTCTGCTAGGACTGTATAATTTCAAGCTTATGGAAATATTCCCATGAATGATAAAGCATTTTACCTGGAAACCTTCGGTTGCCAGATGAATGTCGTTGACTCCGAGCGGATTGTCGGTCTACTCGACGGTATCGGCTATCATCAGGTTGAAGAGCCGGAGCAGGCCGACCTGATTTTGCTCAACACCTGCGCCGTGCGCGACAAAGCCGTGCGCAAGGCGTACGGCCACCTGGGGCGCTTCAAGCCGATGAAGGAGCGTAAACCGGAGCTGATCCTCGGTATGGGAGGCTGCATCGCCCAGCAGGAGGGCAAACAGCTTCTGGATGAGTTTTCTTACCTGGATCTGGTTTTCGGTACCCATAACGTCCACCGCCTGCCCGAAATGGTTCAACAGGTGGCCGAACAGCATGTGCGTTGTGAAGAGACCGAATTCCTTGATCGTGAAACCCGCCTGCAGCTCTTTCCTGCGCGGACCGGTCAGGACGCATGGACCCGTTTTGTAACGGTTATGCAGGGCTGTGATAATTTCTGCAGCTACTGTGTTGTGCCCTATGTGCGTGGTCGTGAGATCAGTCGTCCGAGTACCGAAGTCCTCGCAGAAATCCATGAACTGGCAGCACAGGGCGTTCGCGAGGTCACCCTGATCGGCCAGAATGTCAACTCCTATGGCCTCAAGGAGGAGGGTGAACTCAGCTTTGCCGAGCTCCTTGAACGGGTCAACGCGGTGGATGGTATTGAGCGGATTCGCTTTACAACCTCCCATCCGAAGGACCTCTCCGATGATTTGATCGCATGTTTCGGTCGCCTGGAAAAGCTCTGCAAGCATCTGCATCTGCCGGTGCAATGCGGCTCGGATCATATCCTCAAAGCCATGAACCGTGGCTACACCAGAGAGAGGTATCTGCAGATCGTAGACCGACTTCGGCAGGTTTGTCCCGACATTCGCCTCTCCTCCGATATTATTGTCGGCTTTCCCGGAGAAACCGAGGCTGATTTTGCCGAGACCATGTCTTTGCTGGAACAGGTCCGTTACACTGAGATCTACTCTTTCATCTATTCGCCGCGGCGCGGCACGACTGCCGCAGAGCTGGCCGACGAGACGCCGGCAGAGGTTAAGCAAGAGCGGTTCAATCGCATGCTTGCGTTGCAGCAGGAGATCAGTCGGCAGACCTGGGACGCCGAAGTCGGCAGGATCCAGGTGGTGCTGGTTGAAGGCGAGAGCAAGCTTGGCAAAGGGCAGCTGTTCGGTCGATCCACCTGGAATCGTATCGTTAACTTCTCCGGCCCTGCCACCCTGGCGGGTCAGCTGGTGCCGGTAAAAATCACGAAATCTTTTCGCAATTCCCTGTTGGGGGAGTTGCTTGAACACGCGTAAAGGAATGCTTGAATGAATGATCAGGATTTTCAGTTTTTTAAGGAATTGATTGAGGCCCCCAGCCCTTCAGGTTTTGAACAGCCCGCTCAACGGGTGATTCGCAAGGCCCTGGCCGAGGTTGCCGATGACCTCCATACCGATGTGATGGGCAATGTGGTGGCGCATGTCAAGGGTCCCGAAGCTGCACCACGCTTGATGCTCGCAGGCCACTGTGATGAAATCGGCTTTATGGTCAAGTACGTTGATGATCAGGGCTTTCTCTTTTTTGCCCCGATCGGCGGTGTTGATGCGCACCTGGTGCCGGGGCAGCGGGTGACCGTTCATACAGCTGACGGGCCGCTCGCCGGTGTTGTAGGCAAACGGCCGATTCACCAGATCGAAACCAAGGACCGGGACACGGTCGTGCCGTTCAAAAATCAGTTTATTGATATCGGTTGTCGCAACAAAGACGAGACTAATAAGCTGGTGTCGATTGGTGATCCGGTCACCTTTCGGGTCGGCGTAGAGCGCTTGCAGGGGACACGCCTGACCTCACGTGCTCTCGATGACAAGATGGGTGCTTTTATCGTTGCCCAGGTGCTGCGGGAGGTCCGCCGTCAAAACCGCATAAGCGTGGATCTGTACGGTGTTTCAACCGTACAGGAAGAGGTCGGTTTGCGCGGTGGTGCAACCAGCGCTTACGGCGTCCAGCCGGATATCGGGATTGCTGTCGAAGTGGGCTTTGCCAGCGATTATCCCGGCGCTGATCATAAAGACCTTGGTGAGGTCCGTCTGGGTCAGGGACCGGTGCTGGCACGTGGTCCCAATATCAACCCGGTTCTGTTTGATCTGCTCCTGAAGACGGCAAAAGAAGAGGACATCCCCTACCAGGTGATGGGCATCCCCCGCGCCACGGGGACCGACGCGAATGTCATGCAGCTTGTGCATGGCGGCGTGGCGACGGCCTTGATCAGCATCCCCCTGCGCTATATGCATACTCCGGTCGAAGTCCTCGACTGGGCCGACCTCGAGGGCGCTGTCAGGCTGCTGTCTGCGCTTTGCAGCAGGATTAACAAGGACCATTCATTCATACCGAATTAGTTTTCGGCCGGAAACGGTTCTTTTCCGCAATCTCTGCGTCAATCGGCGAATTTGATTGTGCGGCGTAAAGCACTACGCCTCCGCTCAAATTCTTGATTTCCTTGACCTTGCGAAAAATTGCTCGTTTCCAAATCGAAAACTTAATCCTGGCCATCCGGAGCTTCCGGATGGCCAGGATTCAACCGGATGCCATGCTTTGTCATGAGTGCTGAATTAAGTCGTGCCTGAACAGAAAAAAAGGGCAAGAAAAAAAGCTTGACATCCTCAAGCCTTTTGAATAGATTTCGGGTTTCTGTGAGCCCCGTTAACTTACAGAACTGATCTAGAGAGGATAGTCATGAGTACTCCCGTTGCAAAAAATGAAGATCTCCAGAAAGACTGGTACGTGGTTGATCTGGAAGATAAAGTCCTGGGCCGTATGGCAACAGAAATTGCCAGGGTCCTGCGCGGCAAGCACAAAGCTATTTATACGCCGAGCGTTGATACAGGTGACTTTGTCATTGTTCTCAATGCCGAAAAAGTGCGTTTGACCGGCAATAAACTCAGCCAGAAAATGTATCATCGCCACAGCGGTTACACCGGCGGTCTGACATCAATCACTGCTGGAAAATTGCTTGAGAAAACACCCGAAGAACTGATCCGCAAAGCAGTTAAAGGGATGTTGCCGAAGAACAAGCTCGGCCGTCAGATGTTCAAAAAACTTAAAGTCTACTGCGGTGCCGATCATCCGCATCAGGCACAGCAACCCAAAGAACTTCAGGTTTAAGGGAATTCAGGAGAAATAGATGATGGCCGAACAGAAATTTTACGCCACCGGTAAAAGGAAGACATCTATTGCCCGTGTCTGGATGAAGCCGGGTACAGGTGAAATCACCATTAACAAGCGGACTATCGACGAGTACTTCGGCCGCCCGACCTCTAAAATGGTTGTGCACCAGCCTCTCGAATTGACCGAGACGACCGGTAAATTTGATGTTACCGTGAATGTTAGTGGTGGTGGTCCTTCCGGTCAGGCCGGTGCGATCAGACATGGCATCACCAAGGCTCTGCTTGAAATTGACCCAGAACTCCGTGATTCGCTGAAAAAAGCTGGTTTTATTACCCGTGACAGTCGTATCAAGGAACGTAAGAAGTACGGTCGACGCGCTGCACGCCGTAGCTTCCAGTTCTCCAAGCGTTAATGCCTTAAGGCCCCCAGGGTCGATTGGATCTTTGGTTGAAAGGGAAACCCTGCGGGTTTCCCTTTCTGCATTTCTGGTGAGCGTTATCCAGCCAGCGGACAAACCTGCAAGGAGTTGATATGCAACGGATCGCAGTTATTGGTGCGAGTGGTTATACCGGCGTCGAGCTGCTCAGACTGCTTTCACTGCACCCCGATACGAAACTGGTATCTGTCACCTCAAGACAATACGCCGGCCAGAGGGTCAGCGATGTGTTTCCCTCTCTTCTGGGTATCATTGACTTAAGTTTCGAAGATGTTGACCCGGTCGGTCTCGCCGGTCGCGTTGACCTGGTGTTCACCGCAGTGCCACATCAGACCGCCATGGGCATGATCCCTGACTTGTTGACTGCCGGTTGCAGGGTCGTCGACCTCTCTGCGGATTTCCGTATCTCAGATGTCGAAATTTATGAAGATTGGTACCAGCCACATACCGCCAGGGAGTTGCTCGACGAAGCGGTTTACGGTCTTCCTGAGCTGTTTCGTGAAGGTATATCGACTGCCCGTCTGGTTGCCAACCCGGGTTGCTACCCGACCAGCGTCGCGCTTGCCCTGGCACCCTTGCTTGAAAATGCTTTGATCGACCATACAACCCTGATTATCGACAGTAAATCCGGTACCAGCGGTGCCGGGCGTGCTGCCAAAGTGGACAGTCTCTACTGTGAGGTCAATGAAGGCTTCAAGGCATACAGTTTACCCAGACACCGGCACACACCCGAGATTGAACAGTCTCTCTCAAGGCTGGCGGGAGAAAGCGTCAGAATCAGCTTTACGCCGCATCTTTTGCCGGTGAACCGCGGTATCCTCAGCACCTGTTATGCGAGTATGACCAGCATGATGTCACTCGGCGCCCTGCACCAACTGTATATTAATCGATATGTCGCCGAAAGCTTTGTCAGGGTGCTGCCCAAAGGCCAACTGCCGAACATCGCACAGGTTCGGGGCAGCAACTTCTGCGACATTGGTTTGTCTGTTGATGAACGAACCGGCCGGGTGATTGTCCTTGCTGCCATTGACAACCTGGTCAAGGGGGCGGCCGGACAGGCTGTGCAGAATATGAACCTCATGCTCGGCTTGCCCGAAGATACGGGGCTGCTGCTCCCCCCCGTGTTCCCTTGATGAAGGTGGGCAGACGCTCTCCTTGCTTCTGCTCGAAATATCAATATGCTCCATATGAAAAGGCCGCCTCGCATAGAGACGGCCTTTTCATTGTATGTGAGCAGCATGTAGGATGTGGTGAGGTACGATCCGCATCGATTCGGGAAAAGCTGCGGTCCTCGATGTTTACCGCACCCTAAGGATTGTCCGCATCCCGCTGAACAGTTACGAGTGGTAAGCGTTTTAATCGGGACCCGGGGCAGGTCCTTCCCAGGCGACGGTGCAGTTGCTGCCGTCCTGCTTGGCGTTATACAGGGCCCGGTCTGCGAGATTGAGCAGTTCGTAGATGTTCTTGCTGTCGCCGGGGAATTCCGTGACTCCGAAAGACAGGGTGACACTGAAGTCCATCTCCGAGTGAATATGCCGCGAGAAATCCTCTGCCAGAATCTGTTTGCGAAGCTTTTCAGCGGCAGCAAAGGCACCCTCCTTGGTTGTCTTCGGCAACATGATGATGAACTGGTCGTTGCCGAAACGGCTGACCAGGTCAATACCGCGTGTGTTTTTCAGCAGGGCCTGACCAACCTGTCTCAATAAAGCGTCGGATTGAATATTACCGAGAGTCGATCTGTGCTGTTTAAAGCCATCGATGTCGCACATAACAATCGAGAAGCTCGAGCTGAAGCGGCGCGCCTGGGCGACCTCGCGTTTTAGAAGCTCCTGAAAATGTCTCCGATTGGAGAGCCCGGTTAATTCATCCCTGTTGCTTAACTCCCGACTTTTCTCCTGTAATTGGGTGTTGTCGACAGCAATCGCAGTCTGGTTGGCAATCGCTTGAACCAGCCGTAGTTCTGATGCAGAGAAAGCATCGCTCTGTTTCTTGTGCAGGTTGATGGCTCCGACCAGCCGTTCTTTGATAACCAGAGGTACGGAAATCATCGAGCCGCGGGTGGCGATCAGACCATGGTAGCTGAGGTTTCGGTCGTCATCGTCAATGTTCTTGACATAGATCATCCGTTGGCTTTGAGCCGCTTCTCCGGTGATCCCCTGATTAAACGTGAAACGCACATTGCTCAGCACTTCGGTGTTAAGCCCTGATGTGCGCACGACTTCAAGGGCGCTCTCTCCAGGGTTATGAATGAGCAGTACGATATGGTCGCAAGACAGAGTTTCATTCAGAACCTGCAGGATGCGGTCAAACATGACGTTCAGTTCAATCGTAGACGTCATCGCCTGGTTCAGTTGATAGAGGGCGCTTGACTCGCGCTGCAGGATGCTCAGTTCATTGATGATCCTGTCACGTTCACGTTCTTTCCGCTCCAGGGCCAGACGCATCTTCTCTTCTTCCGTGGCGATTGCCGCAGCAATGTCATGGCTGGCACGTTGCTGGTAAGAGTTCTCAAGGTCAGCCGCCATCTGGTTGAAGGAGGTGGCAATCTGGCCCAACTCGTCATCACTGATATCGATAATCCGGTATGACAGGTTGCCGCGACTGATTGCCTCGGTCGCGTTGCGCAGTTCCTTGGCGGGATTGGTAATCTGGCTGATCCTTCTGAAGTAGAAAATAGTTCCTAATACGATGACGCCACTCATAACCAGAATCAACTTCAGAATAGTGGCTTTCTGCATCTCTGTTGTTGCCTGCAGAGAGGCTTGAAGGGAGAGAATGATTCTGTCACTTCGGCCCAGCGGGATCATAGCAAAGAGATGGCGCTCGGGATTCTTGTTAATCGCATGATTAAGATAAAGTGCCTGGCCACTTCCGATCAATTCAATCTGGTCCGTGGTCAGGGGCAGGTTGCTGAAATCCGGGGAGCTTTCGACGATCAGCTTGCCATCGGTTGACAAAAGTGCAGCCTTGACGTTGAGCGCCGAGGTGACGTTGCGCATGAAAGACTCACCCATTGCGGTTTGCAAGAGGAGGATCTTGGAAAGTTGGCCCCTGCTGTAGATGGGTGCGGCAACCATAAGTACAGGGACGCCACCAAATTCATTACTGTAGCGAAAGCGTGGCTGTCCACTGCGTCGGACTTGATCGAAGAGTGAGATCAGACTGTCGTGCTGAATGAGGCCCCGGATATCGGTGGGATAGAATGTGGTGGAGATGTTGTCTGCCTCAAGGGTGCTGAAAAGACGATCCTGCAAAATGCCGAATTCGGCTTCACTGTGAAATCTTTCAGAAAGAGACTCAAACTGCTGCATGATGACAGCATAGGTCTGCAGGATGATTTCCTGCTTCTTGAACTCTCGATAAAGGACTTCTTTGGTGGCGGTCAGACGCTCATCGGTGCTGTTCTGAAAAGACTGCTCCGCGAGATGAAATGATCCGTAGATCGCTGCAATACTCAAGCTGACGATCAGGAAAAGAAAGGGGAGAAAGACTTTGCTGCGCAGGGAACGAAAGCGCCTTGACTGCTGAGGAACTGTTGTAGGAGAGGCAGCTTCTTGCATAGGTCTCTTCGATTATTGATTATTGAGGAAGTTGATTCTCTTTGAACATCTCAATGAATGCAGCAGCGACTTCAGGGTCAAATTGGGTTCCGGAATGGTCGCGAATCTCCTGTATGGCAATCTCGTGGGAGAGAGCTTTACGGTAAGGTCGATCAGAGGTCATGGCGTCATAGGTGTCGCAGACAGCCAGAATTTTTCCCTCAAGTCGCCAGTTATCACCGGTCAGTCCTTTCGGGTAGCCTTTGCCATCATAGCGTTCATGGTGCTGTTCGATAATATCGCGGACCGTACCAAGGAAGTGAATCGGCTCAAGTATACGCACTCCGATAGAGGGATGCAACTTGAGAACATCGATATCCGCAGAGGTAAGCTTCTCCTTCTTGTGCAGCAGATTCACATCGATGCCGATTTTGCCAATGTCGTGCAAAACAGCCGCTTGCTCAAGCTGCTTGAGAGGGTCGCCTTCCATGCCCATTTTCTTTGCCAGTGTAACACTGTAGCGTGTCACGCGTTCGGAATGGCCGCGGGTGTAAGCGTCACTTGCCTCGATGGTTGAGACCAGTGCCTGGACGGTATTGAGATATGTGGTCTCCTGCTCTTCGTAGAGACGGGCGTTGCGAATGGCAATACTGGCCTGAGCAGCTATGGTCGAGAGGAGTTCAAGGTCCGAATTGTCAAACTCACTGGAATCAACCGGGTTGGCAATAGTGATCGTGCCGATAACCTTCTCTTTGTCATTTAAAGGCGCGCAGATGACCGATTCCCGGATAAAGCCAAGACGGCTCATCTTGCTGAATTCGCGCGCCTTGTCAATATCTTTCACCAGCTTGGGGGCATTGTTGTTCATGACCCAATAAGAGACGCCGCCCGGTTTGAGAGGGACCTCCACGTCGCGGTCGAAATCATCGCTGATGCCCGCTGCGCCACCGACGACCAGATTGCCGCTCTTCTCATTTAACATGAGAATGTAGCCGACCTGGGCCCTCATGGTCAGCATGGTCTTCTGACTGATCAGGTTCAGCAGTTTGTCAAGGTCCATGGTGGCGTTGACGGCCAGGCCCATTTTGTACAGGGCCTGCAGGCGGTCGACGGCCTGGGTCAGGCCGATGTTCTTCTCTTCGAGTTCGCTGGCGAGATCGGCAATCTTGTAGTTTGCTTCCTCGATTTCTTCGATGCGTTCCTCAAGGTTGATGTTGAGATATTCAATCTCCTTGAGGCGATCCTCAAGGGTCATATTCATCGCGTGAATTTCTTCGTTGTGGGCCAGTTTCTCCTGGCTGATGGCAAGCTCGCGTTCATTTTTTACCGTGCTCTCAACGAGTTCCCTCAGCCGCTGCACCATGTAGTTGAACTTGGAAGAGAGCAGGGTCATCTCGTCTGAACTACTGACGGAGGTATGAGCCTCTTCAAATTGGCCCTGCTCAACAAGATCCATAGCCGAGACCAGTTTGCGAATCGGGGCATCAACGTAAACCAGAAGGAACGCGGTAATTGTCAGGATCAGGATAATCAGCATGACACCGGAGGCGATCATGGTTGCATTTCGACCACTGCTCTGCATGTTTGACAATTCGTTCAGGGAGAGCTGCAGGTTGAGCACACCAAGAACCTTGATGTTCTCGTCGTGGCATGCATAGCATTCCCTTGCGTTATAGATCGGTACAATGGAGTTGAAGTGCTCCTTGCCGGCAAGTGTGTTGGCGTAGGAGAAATTTCCGGTACGGTAGGCCATCAGTTCAGAGGTTGAAACGAGTTCGCCGATCTCTTCCGGTTCGGCCGCCATCAGGACGCGTCCGGATTCATCGAAAATCCGTACGTTATTGATCGCCGGCTCGTGGTTGATCTTGCCGAGGATGTGGCCGACCCGGTCGTTCTTGCCATTGGCCATATCCGTAATAATACTGTTGCGGATTGTTTCTGTCAGCATGCGACCATGTTCAGTCGCCAACTTGCTGAGCATGGCTTTTTGGGTTTGCAGGTTGTACCAGGTCGTCAGGCCGATTGCGACCATCAGGATGATACAGCACAAACCGAGAAATTTTATTTTAAGAGAATTCATAGATGAAATGTTTGTCGCCTGTTCGTCTTAAATCCTTCGCTGGGTTTCGCCATAACACCGATGGCACGCTATATGGCGCACAAGTGTGTAACGAGACCTGTGTCAAAATGACCGCCAAAAACGTCTTGACTTGACACTATTCTCACATCTCTATACGATCATTTGCTTTGCCACACCTGAGAAGCACCCTGAGAATCACCATGCCTGCCTTGATACCCGGCTCGCGTGTCTCAAATGATACTCAAAACTTTGCAATAAGCACACCAAAATCTTATTCAAGGATGTTGTCTCTATCTTATGATGTCTGAATCTCTTATCGTTGCGCTCGGTGTCGTGTTGATCGTCGAGGGGATGCCATGGTTTCTTTCTCCACGGGGAACCAAGCGCATGCTGAGCGATCTCTTTCAGTTGAACGACAATTCTCTGCGTGTTGTCGGCCTGATCTTCATGCTGGCCGGGTTATTGCTCGTTTATCTGGCCAAGAGATAGATAATATATATGTATGAATATATTAATTCAAGCTTAAATATCCCATGCAATTGAGTGAATACGATTACGATCTTCCGCAGCAGTTAATCGCCCAGAATCCTCTCAGCGACCGTTCTGCTTCGCGACTTTTGTCCCTGAACAGATCGTCAGCGCACATTAATCACCATTGTTTTACTGATCTGCCGCAGCTCTTGCGTGCCGGTGACCTGCTGGTCCGCAACGAAACCCGGGTCATTCCGGCCAGGTTGCTGGGCCGCAAAGAGAGCGGCGGTCAGGTCGAGATCTTGTTGATCCGGCAGTGCGACCCGGTCCGCAACATCTGGCGCTGTATGACGCGCAGTTCAAAGCCGGTTCGGGTTGGTGCCAGACTAAGCTTCCCTGAAGCGATCAATGCAGAAGTTGTCGACGCTGTCGAACAGGGTCATCGCCTGGTCCGTTTTGACTGCCCCGGTGATTTCCTCGAAGTCCTCGAGCGTGTCGGTCACATGCCGCTGCCGCCTTATATCCGTCGGCAAGATCATGAGCAGGACAAGGATCGTTATCAGACTGTTTTTGCAAACAAGCCGGGAGCCATCGCCGCGCCGACCGCAGGATTGCATTTTACCGACGAGACTTTTGCTGCTCTTGGCGAGCGCCATGTCGATGTCTGCAGCGTGACCCTGCATGTGGGCCCGGGCACCTTCCTGCCGGTTCGAAGCGAGAACCTTGATGATCATCGCATGCACTCGGAAGTTTATGAAGTCACCGAAGAGGCTGCTCGACAAGTCAACCAGGCACGCGCAGACGGGCGGCGGATTATTGCCCTCGGCACAACGGTCACAAGAACCCTTGAGCATGCTGTTGATGGCACAGGTTTGCTGCAGCCGGGCCAGGGAGAAACGGATCTCTTTATCCGGCCGGGTTTTCAATTTCAACTGGTTGACGCGCTGATCACCAACTTTCACCTGCCCAAATCAACGCTGCTGGTGCTGGTCTCGGCGTTTGCCGGCAAAGAGTTTATTCTTAAGGCTTATCGCGAGGCTGTCGAGCATGGCTACCGGTTTTTCAGTTACGGTGATTGTATGTTGATTGAGTGATTTTAAGGCGGGGGCTGGGGACTGGAGGCTGGAGGCTGGAGGCTGGAGGCTGGAGGCTGGAGGCTGGAGGCTGGCTTCTGAATTCTGGATTCTGGATTCTGGATTCTGGATTCTAAAGAATCTGACACTTGGAAATTGATCGAGTCATAGTAACTAATGAATAGTATAAATAAAGACAGGCCTGAAGGTCCGATGAGCTTTGAGCTTCTGCGGGAGTGTCCTGAGAGCGGGGCTCGCCGTGGGACCATCCATACCCGTCGGGGGGACATCGAAACGCCGGCTTTCATGCCGGTCGGCACCCAGGGCACGGTCAAAGGGATGTTGCCGGAGCAGCTCAAGGAGATCGGCGCACAGATTATCCTCGGGAACACCTATCATCTTTATCTGCGTCCCGGTCACGAACGGATGGCGCGTTTCGGCGGCCTGCATCAATTCATGAACTGGGATCGACCGATCCTCACCGACAGCGGCGGATTCCAGGTCTTCAGTCTGGGCGATCTCCGTAAAATTGATGAGCAAGGGGTGCGTTTCCAGTCTCACCTTGATGGCAGCAGGCACATCTTGACCCCCGAACTCTCCATCGCTATTCAGGAAGCCCTCGGTTCAGATATCATGATGGTCTTCGATGAGTGTATCCCGCACCCCTCGACACGCGAATACATTATGGCATCGACGGCTCGCTCAACACGTTGGGCTGAGCGCTGCAAGATGGCTCGTACCGATCAGAGCGCGGCTCTTTTCGGCATTGTTCAGGGCGGTATGGAACAGGACCTGCGACGGCAGAGCATTGAGGGTCTGCTCGAAATCGGTTTTGATGGCTATGCCCTCGGCGGGCTTTCTGTCGGCGAGCCTGCAGAGGTCATGTATCAGGTCATGGATTGGTCTTTGCCGTTGCTGCCGAAAAATCATCCCCGCTATGTGATGGGGGTCGGCACCCCGGAAAACCTGGTTGAGGCGGTTGGCCGTGGCGCAGATATGTTTGATTGCGTCATGCCGACACGGAATGCCCGCAATGGAGTGCTCTTTACCAGCTTCGGCAAAATCAGCATCAAGCAGGCCCGTTTTGTTGAGGATGAAATGCCGGTCGATCCCGAATGTTCCTGCTACGTCTGTCGTCACTACAGCCGTGCCTATCTGCGCCATCTGTATCAAAGTAACGAAATCCTCTCATCGGTATTGAATACTACCCACAATCTGTATTACTATCTGCACCTCATGAAAAGGATGAGAGCTGCCATCAGTGAGGGTCACTTCAAAACTTTTCGGGAGAACTTTTATCTAAAACGGAATTCAACCGGTGAGGCTTAAAGCTTGCACCGGTTCAGTATGATGTTAACTCATTACATTAGTAACTCATAAATCAGGAGGAAAAAATGTTTTCAACAAATGCATATGCGATGGCCGGTGGCGCTGAACAACAAGCCGGAGGTTCCGGTATGGAAGGCATCGTGATGCTGGTCATCATGTTCGCCATCTTCTACCTGCTGCTGATCCGTCCGCAACAGAAACGTGCCAAGCAGCACAAAGAGCTGGTGCAAAGTTTGAAAGCCGGTGATCAGGTCGTTTCCGCCGGGGGGATCCATGGCAAGGTTGTCGCTGTTCAGGAAGACACTGTCACCCTTGAGGTTGCCAGCAACGTTCGCATGAAGTTTAACCGCAGCTCTATCGTCGGCACCAAGACCGATAGCCTCGAAGAATAGTTGTTTAACGTATACTAAGGCGTGTGCCTGGGTGTTCCTAAGTCGTGCCTGGTTGTTCCTAAGTCGTGTGCCTGAGTTCAGACCGACCGACTTTATTTCGGCTCAGATTTTACACCGGCGCTCACACTCTGTAAGTATGACGGTCCGCTTGGCGCGGATCGGTTGAAAGGAGATGCAACAGAATGTCTAATAGCCTCAAGATTCGGACCGGCCTGGTGCTGGGCTGCCTCATCCTGGCCCTTGTCTCGCTCGGACCGACGCTTTTCGGTGCGAATCTGCCGGACTGGTGGCGCAAGACCTTTGACCCGATTCACCTCGGTCTGGACCTGCAAGGTGGCATGCACCTGGTGCTCGGTGTTGATGTCGACAAGGCGGTTGAAAGTCGCCTTGACACCATCGTTGATCAGTCTGAAGACCTGCTGCGTGAAAAGGACGTGATCTTCAAGAGGATCGATCGATCGTCCGGAGAACGCATTATTGTCACGGTCTATGATGAAGATGCCGGCAAACAGGCTGATGCGATCATGGCCGAAAACTTTCCGAGCCTCGAAGCGATGACGCTGAGCGCCGAAGGTGCCTATATTCAGAAGAACTACCGTCTGAGCGATAGTGAAATCGAAGCGGTTCGTGAATATGCCGTTCGCCAGGCCCTTGAGACGCTGCGCAATCGTGTTGACCAGTTTGGCGTCAGCGAGCCGACCCTGCAGCGCCAGGAAGGCAATCGTATCCTGATTCAGCTGCCGGGGGTCAAGGATCCCCAGCGTGCCATCGACCTGCTCGGTAAAACGGCGCGTCTTGAATTCAAGATGGTCATGGAAGACGCCAACCCGCAGGATGCTCTTGCCGGTAACCTGCCGGCCGGTGGCCAACTCCTCTATGAGCGTCGGGTAGACCCACGTAGCGGGGCTGTTTCGGAAAATCCACTCGTGGTCGAGGACAAAACAGTCCTGACCGGCGACCTGCTCTCCAACGCCCAGGTGCGTATCGATACCCGTTTCAATGAGCCTTATGTCGCCATCGATTTCAACGCGGTCGGCGCCAAACGCTTTGATCAGATTACCGGTGCTAACGTCGGTAAACGCATGGCGATCGTCCTTGATGACACGGTTTATTCAGCGCCGGTTATACGCGAACGGATTTCCGGTGGCAGTGCCCAGGTCAGTGGCAGTTTCACGGAGCAGGAAGCCACCGATCTGGCCATCGTCTTGCGCGCCGGTTCCCTGCCGGCACCGGTCAATATCCTCGAAAACCGCACCGTCGGACCGTCTCTGGGTCAGGATTCAATCGACCAGGGCCTCCGCTCGGTGATGATCGGTTTTCTCCTGGTCGTTGCCGCCATGTTGATCTACTACAAGTTCTCCGGTCTGGTCGCCAACACCGTGCTGTTTTTGAACCTTGTGTTTATCATGGCCATGTTGTCGATCTTTGGTGCGACCCTGACTCTGCCCGGTATCGCCGGTATCGTTCTGACCGTGGGTATGGCGGTTGATGCCAACGTTTTGATCTTTGAGCGAATCCGTGAAGAACTGCGTCTGGGAAGAACTCCGCGTGCCGCCTTGGAAGCCGGCTTTGAAAAAGCGAAACTGACGATTATCGACGCCAATGTCACCACCCTGATTGCGGCGCTGGTTCTGTTCCAGTTCGGCACCGGTCCGGTCAAGGGCTTTGCCGTCACCTTATCGGTGGGGATCATTTCCTCACTCTTTACCGCAGTTGTGGTTTCGCGACTGATTTTTGATCTTTACCTGTCGCGCGGCAAAGTGGACCGCCTGAGTATTTAGGAGCTCTCAATGCAGATTATCAAGCATGATATAAATATCGATTTTGTCGGCAAACGCAAACTGGCCCTGATTATTTCGGGAGTGGTCATCCTGCTAGGACTGGTGTCACTGGTCATCAATGGTGGCCCGAACTACGGTATCGATTTTGTCGGTGGCACCCTGGTTCAGGTTAAATTCTCTGAAAATACCGATGCAGCCGAAATTAAGGACGGCCTCGCAGATCTCGAGCTTGGTTCGGTTGTCGTCCAACATTTCGGTGATGATGCCAACGAGTACCTGATTCGTGTTCAGGAGAGCACCAAGGATAAAGATCTGTCCAGATTGATCTCCGGAAGCCTGGAAGCAAGTTTCGGTGAGGGCAAGGTCGATATCCGCCGGGTTGAAATGGTTGGCCCCCAGGTGGGTAAGGACTTGCGCCAGAAAGGTCTGTTATCGATTCTCTACGCCATGATCGGCATCCTCATCTATGTCTCCTGGCGCTTTGAATTGCGTTTCGCCGTCGGCGCCATCATCGCGCTGCTGCATGATGTTCTGATCACCCTCGGCGCCTTTTCTCTGAGTGGCCGGGAAATCGATCTGCCGATTATTGCGGCTTTTCTGGCGATTATCGGTTATTCGCTGAACGACACGATCATTGTTTACGACCGGATCCGGGAAAATTACGGCAAGCATCAGAAGAAGGGCTTTGCTGCGGTCGTCAACAGCTCGATTAATGAAACCCTGTCGAGAACCATCCTGACTTCAGGTACGACCTTGCTGGTTGTCCTGGCGTTGTTTGTGTTCGGTGGCGGCGTCATTCATAATTTTGCTTTTGCCCTGCTGGTCGGAATTCTGATTGGTACCTACTCCTCGATCTTTGTCGCCAGCCCGGTTTTGATCTTCTGGGATGATTACCGCAAAGGGAATCAGAACAAGGTGACTGCAGAAGGGAGTGCCTGATGAAGAAAGAAACCCTGCTTATTATCGGTGTCACCCTGATTGCAGGTTTTATTATCGGCCTGCTGGCTGGACAGAATGACTCCGGAACCCGTACCCCGGCTCCAACGGGCGCTCCTGCCGGTCCTGTACCAACAGTCAACCTGCAGCAGAAACTCGGGGAACTGAAGAACATCGTTGCCAATGACCCCGGCAACTTTCAGGCCTGGGTCGCGCTCGGCAATGAGTATTTCGACAGCAACCAGTTTATGGATGCGATCGAGGCCTACGACAAGGCCCTGGCCATCAAACCGGATTCACCGAATGTGCTCACGGATCAGGGTGTCATGTTCAAGCGTCTTGGCTGGTTTGACCGGGCCATTGCCAACTTCTCAAAAGCCAATGAAATTGACCCGTCTCACGCCACGAGCGTGTATAACCTCGGCATTGTTTATCGTTACGACCTGCAGGACTTCCCGAAAGCCCAGGAGGCCTGGACGAAGTTTCTGGAAATCAATCCGACCGGTCCTGGTTCAGACCGGGTCCGTCAGGACCTGGAGTTTTTGCGAACTCATCCACCGGTTGCGAAGTAAAAACCACCTGACCATCGGGCCGGGGTCTGCTTCCGGCCCGATTTTTTTTCTCCTTGCAGCCGGCTCATGGATAGTCCGACAGCCTGCTGGGCAACCAGAACCCTCCGTATTACGAGAAATTTTTTAAGGATGTCATAACATGCTCCGGTTGTTCCTCGGGCTTAAACGCTATCAGCTGCTTTTCGGGATCTGCCTTCTTTTGACCGCTTGTCTTGCCGAAAAAACTCCGGCAGTGCGTGGCGTTCTGCATGGTGACATCGTCTGGCAGGGCGATGTCTATATTGCTGCAGATGTGGTTCTTGAAGAAGATGCTAAATTGACCATTCTGCCCGGCACCCGGGTGCGTTTCCTGCCGGCCGAAGAGGATGGTGGCGGCTGGAGTGAGCATCCTCATTTTCCGGGTAACGAGCTGATCGTCAAGGGACAGATCCATGCCGTAGGGACCGCTGAGGCGCCAATCATCTTTGAGGCTGTGCAGCCTGGCGCTGCGTCCGGCTTTTGGGGTGCCGTCAACCTGGTTGGCAGCCCGGAAGCCGTTTTTGAATATTGTATTTTTCGGCAAGCTGATAGCGCCTTGCACAGTTGGGACTCACAGGTCTATGTCGAGCAGTCTCTGTTTGAAAACAACCTGGTTGCTATTCGTTTTAACGAATCTGAAATTCTGATCGAACACAACCTGCTGCGCAACAATCGGACCGGGGTCCGTTTTCATTTTGGTTCGCCGGTGATCTGTGAGAATGAATTTGCCGGCAATGCGGTCAATCTTTTCATCACCAGCCATCCCCGCAATTACCATATAGAAAACAATACCTTCGGTCATCCTGCCGAGTACCATGTTGTGTTCGGTGAAGAGGTTCCTGAAGACGTCAACTTGCTGCGCAACTACTGGGTCGAGGAGTCCTCCTCAAGCCTTATCGACAGCTTCTATGATGGACATCGCAGTCCCTACCTCGGCAAGGTGCTTTTTGAGCCGCAAAGGACATCCCCTTCCAGCCAGGCTGGTCTGTCATGGACCCCGTAAGTGAACGTCACTGGCTGCTTCGCCATGAAAGTCCCGATCTCCCTGCGCTCAATGAGTTTGCGACCAAATTCCAGCTCTCGCAACTGATTGCCCGCATCCTTGTCAGTCGTGAACCGTCCCTGACCCTTGCTCGTGATTTCCTTGATGCCCGGCTTGCAGACCTGCCCGATCCTTTTTTGCTTCCGGATATGGAGACTGCGGTCAAGCGTCTGCAATTGGCACTGGAGCAGGGTGAGAAGATCGCCATTCATGGTGATTATGATGTGGATGGCATCACCGGAACCGTTCTGCTTTATGCCGGCCTGCAGGCCATGGGTTGCGAGCAGATTGAATACCACATCCCCTTGCGGCTGCGTGACGGTTATGGTCTGTCCGCAGAGGCCCTGCAGAAAGCCTCGGAGGCAGGTGTCAGCGTCGTTGTCTCGGTGGATTGCGGTGTTACCGCCCATAGCGAAGCCGCCCTCGCCAGAGAATCTGGTCTCGACCTGATTATCACCGATCACCATCAGCCTCCCGATCAGCTGCCGGAGGCCGTCTCTGTCATCAACCCTCAGCGTCATGACTCCGACTTTCCCTTCGCCGATCTGGCCGGGGTTGGCGTGGCGTTTTTCCTGCTGGTCGCGCTGCGTAAACGCTTACGCGATTGCGGTTGGTTCAAGCAGCGCTGCGAGCCTGATCTGCGCAACGCCCTTGATCTTGTGGCTTTGGGGTCCATTGCCGATCTGGTGCCGCTGAAGGGGATCAACCGGACTTTAACCAAACACGGCCTGGTCTTGCTGGAACAAGGACAACGTATCGGCGTCAGGGCACTCAAGCAGGTGGCCGGGGTCAAAGAGGTCAGTTGTGGCGTGGTTGGTTTTCAGATGGCTCCCCGTTTGAACGCTGCCGGGCGTATGGAAGATGCTGCTCTTGGCGTGGAGTTGCTGCTTGAAGAGGATCTGGTACGTGCCCTGAACACAGCTCGCTATCTTGATCAGTGCAATCGCGAGAGAAGGCAGATTGAAACAGAAACCCTGCAGCAGGCCGAAAGGGCCGTTGCCGAGCTTGGCGCAGAGCATACGCACGCTATCGTGCTCGCCGGCGAGGGCTGGCATTCCGGCGTCATCGGCATCGTTGCCAGCCGCCTGGTCGAGCGCTATGCGCGGCCGACGGTGCTGATCGCGTTGCAGGGGACAACGGGTAAAGGTTCCTGCCGTTCGATCAAAGGCTTTCATCTCTACCGTGGCCTGCAGAGCTGTGCCGATAACCTGCTGGCCTTCGGGGGCCACGAAATGGCGGCCGGATTGAGTGTAACCGTCGAACAGTTGCCGGCTTTTGCGGCCGATTTTGAAACTCACGCCCGAGCCGTCCTTACTGATCAGGATCTGCAGGCCAAGCTCTATCACGACGGTGTTGCCCTGCTTGAAGAGCTGGATCTGGCGGTTCTGCATCAACTTGAAGCCTTGGCGCCCTTCGGTATGGGCAATCCCGAGCCCGTCCTGCTGGTCGAATCCGTGCGTGCCATGCAAATCAAAATTGTCGGCGATTCACATTTGCGTTTCACCGCCTGTCAGGGCGCTTTCAGCCATGCTGCGATCGCCTTCGGCATGCTTGACCGTCGCGAGGAGTTCCAAGGCGAGCTTGACCTGCTGGTTTCACCGCAGATCAATCGTTACAATGGCCGTGAAACGGTACAGCTAAGGATCAGGGATGTCAGACCCGCCCAATAGTTGCCTGTCCACCTATCAAAAGTCATCATCCCTTTCCCCTTTCCCCTTTCCCCTTTCCCCTTTCCCCTTCTCCGTAAACCCCGTGTGACATATTCTGTCTTAAAGCCTGTTAAGATCAAATCAAATCCAACAGGGAGGACATTATGATCTACATCGCTACGACCCAGGACAACGGCAGTGCCATCTATTTTGATATCCATGCGGCAGAACGGCAGGGCAGTGGCATGAGATTCTGCGGAACCCTTGGCGATGGCAGTTACGAAGGTGAGGTGCTGGTTGAAATCGGCCAGAATGATTGTGTGACCTTTGCCGACGCCTGGCTCGGCGGCTACGGCTTCAGTGAGTTTATGCAGCGTTGCAGCCCGGACGCCTTGAGAAGAGCACTGCTGGACTCGGTTCGTGAGATGCCCTTTTTTCAGTTCCGTCCAAGCCAGCCGCATAGTCATGCTTTGCCCTGTGTTGCTGACTCTGTTGCCGAAGACATGCCCTTGTGGAATCGCTGCAGCGGATGATTGCAATGCGTTGACTGGTGAGGTAAAAAGGTGCATCTCATTTTTGCGGAAGGTTCTTATGCGCACCTTGGTCCTTGCTTCAACCAGCCCTTATCGCCTGCAGTTGATGCGTCAACTGGAGCTCAACTTTCATGTTGCCGCTCCCCTGTACAAAGAACGCATGAGCCCGAGCGTTTCGGCCGAATTGCTGGTCAAACACCAGGCCTTGCAGAAGGCAAAAAGTATTGCCGCAAAATACGATGATGCGCTGATTATCGGTTCTGACCAGGTCTTTGTCGACGCCCGCCACCGCGTCCTCGGTAAACCCGGCAGCGCCGAAAAGGCGATCAAACAATTGATGGAAATGCAGGGGCGCAAACATACCTTTTATACCGGCCTGGCAATCTACGACAGCGCCAGCGGCGACAGCTTGACGGAGTTCGATACCTTTACCATTGCCATGCGAAAGTTGACCGAGAAGCAGATTAAACACTATGTCAGCAAGGAAAACCCCATCGATTGTGCCGGTTCGTTTAAAATTGAGGGTTTGGGGATTGCCCTGATGGACCATATGGCTGGTAATGACTACACCAGTTTGATCGGTCTGCCTTTGATCTTGCTGGTGAATATGTTGAGTCGATTTGACGTCGAAGTTTTGTAATGAATGATTATTTTATTTCGTAGGATGCGGTGAGGAACGAACCGCATCTTGGCCTACCCGGAAGAATCGCAGGCTGGGTTGAAGGAACGAACCGCATCGATATCAGATTGCTAACAAATCACCACAACGGCCATTTTAACGTTCCATCAAAAGCCGGAATTCTGTATCCTGAGTTTCGGTTTGAACCATCTTCATAGACTCTGAATCCAGAACCCCTCAGCCCTGGTTGTTTTCTTTCATCCTGATTTTTAGGTTATGCCACCCATGCAGCACGCCAACTTTGTCCATCTCCACGTTCACACTCAGTACAGCCTGCTCGACGGCGCAATCCGTGTCGGCGACCTGATAAACCGGGCCAGTGAATACCGCATGCCGGCCATGGCGATTTCTGATCATGGCAACATGTTCGGCGCTCTGGAATTCTATTCCAAAGCTCATGCTGCCGGGGTTAAGCCGATTATCGGTTGTGAGGTTTACGTCGCCTCCGGTTCGCGCCATGAGAAGAGTGGGGCGGCTTCTTCGAGTGACGCCTCCGGCCATCTGCTGCTGCTCTGTAAAAACCGCAAAGGCTATCGCAACCTGTGTCGCATGGTCTCCACGGCTTATCAGGATGGCTTCTATTACAAGCCGCGCATCGACTGGGCCCTTCTCAAGGAAAATAATGAAGGCCTGATTGCCTTGACCGCTTGTCTCGGTGGAGAAATTCCCAGTCTGATCACTCGTGGTCGTATGGATCAGGCTCGTCAGCGTACCGAAGAGATGTCCCGGATTTTTGATAACAACCGTCTTTATCTGGAACTGCAGGAAAACTATCTCCCGGAACAGGAAGTCGCCAACAAAGGCTTGATAGAACTGGGCAAGGAGCTTGGTCTGCCGCTGGTAGCGACCAACGACTGCCATTATCTGACCCGAGAGGACGCCTTCGCCCATGAGGTTCTGCTCTGCATTCAGACCGGTAAGACGCTGGACGACCCGAACCGCATGCGTTTTGCCAACGAGGAGTTTTACGTCAAAACTCCCGATGAAATGGCCGAGCTTTTCAAACATGTGCCCGAGGCGATCAGCAATACCGTGGAAATTGCCGAGCGCTGCAACCTGGAGTTGGACATCAGCGGCAAGAACTACCACTTCCCCGCTCTGGCTCTGGGGGAAGGCAAAACACCGAGTGTGGCCCTGGAAGAGGATTCCTACGCCGGTCTCGAGGAGCGTTTTGTCGAGATTCGCAAGCTGCGACCCGACTTCTCTGATGAGGAGGTTGCCGCCTACAAGGCGCGTATCAAAGAAGAACTGGGCATCATCAACCAGATGGGATTCCCGGATTACTTCCTGATTGTCGCCGATTTTATCAACTGGGCCAAAGACCACAATATCCCGGTTGGCCCAGGGCGCGGCAGCGCCGCCGGCAGCCTGGTCGCCTTCGCCCTGAGAATTACCGATATCGATCCCATCCCCTATCATCTGCTCTTTGAACGTTTTCTCAACCCCGAACGGATCTCCATGCCCGATATCGACGTCGACTTCTGTATCAACGGTCGCGAAGATGTCATCAACTACGTGCGAGATAAATACGGTCGTGAGAATGTCGCCCAGATCATCACCTTCGGCTCGATGCTGGCCCGCGCCGTGATCCGGGACGTCGGTCGTGGCATGGGCATGCCTTACGGCGAGGTCGACACCATCGCCAAGTTGATTCCCAACCCGACCGGCAAGAAGGTCACCCTCAAAGACGCGCAGAAGCAGGAGCCGCGCCTGCGGGAGTTGATCGAGAAAGACGGCCGCGTCAAAAAACTCTTCGACGTTGCGCTCTCTCTCGAAGGTCTGACCCGTCACGCCTCCACCCACGCTGCCGGGGTTGTGGTCACACCCAAACCCCTCACCGAATATCTGCCACTCTATGTCGATCCCAAGTCGCATGGCCAGGTGACCCAGTTTGACATGGGCTATGTCGAAAAGATCGGCCTGGTCAAATTTGACTTCCTTGGCCTGAAGACCCTGACCGTCATCGATAACGCGGTGCGCCTGATTCGTGCAGGCAAGAACCCGGAGTTTGTCCTCAACCTGATCCCCAATGATGACGAAGCCTCGTTTCAGCTGCTCAGCCGGGGCGAAACCACCGGCGTCTTCCAGCTCGAGTCTTCGGGAATGAAAGAATATCTGATCAAGCTCAAACCCTCCTGCTTTGAAGATCTGATCGCCATGGTCGCCCTGTATCGACCGGGACCCCTCGGTTCGGGAATGGTCGACTCGTTCATCAAGCGTAAGCATGGTGTTGAGACCTTCGGTTATGACTTTCCCCAGCTAGAGCCGCTCCTCAAGGACACTTACGGTGTTATCGTCTACCAGGAGCAGGTCATGCAGATCGCCCAGGTGCTGGGCAACTACAGTCTCGGCGGCGCAGACTTGCTGCGGCGAGCCATGGGCAAGAAAAAGCCCGAGGAGATGGCCAAGCAGAAAAAACTGTTCCTCGATGGCGCCAAAGAAAACAAGCTGGACACCAAAAAGGCCGAGAATGTCTTCGATCAAATGGAAAAGTTCGCCGAATATGGCTTCAACAAGTCACACTCGGCGGCCTATGCCTATATTGCCTACCAGACAGCGTATCTCAAGGCCCATTACCCGGTGGAATTCATGGCCGCACTGCTCACCGAGGACATGGAGAATACCGAGAAAGTCATAAAGAACATCAACGAGATTCGCAATATGGAGATTGCGATCCTGCCGCCCGATGTCAATGAATCCTGTCGCGATTTTACCGTGCACGACAATGATATCCGTTTCGGACTGGGAGCGGTCAAAGGCGTTGGCGGCGGTGCCGTGGAGGCGATCGTCGAAGCGCGAGGGGAGGGTGCCCCTTTCGAGTCTCTGCACGATTTTTGCGAGCGCGTTGACCTGCGCAGGGTCAATAAGCGCGTGGTCGAGGCACTGGTCAAGTGCGGGGCCTTCGATTCATTGCAGAAGAATCGCTCACAGTTCATGGCGGCGATCGAGGAAGCCATGGAGTCCGGGCAGAAGATGCAGCGTGAAAAAGAGTCCGGACAGGAATCCTTATTCGGTACCGATCAGATCGTCAGTCAGTCTGGCCAAGCTTATGGCAAACTTCCGGATCTGGAGGAATGGCCGGAGAATATTCTTTTGGCCAACGAAAAGGAAGCGATCGGCTTTTATATTACCGGTCATCCCCTGGCGCGGCATAGCGATGCGATCAAGCGCTTCAGTACCTGTGACACCTCCGGACTGATGGAGCGAACCGATAAGGAAGAGGTGAGTCTCTGCGGTATTGTCACCGGCATCAAGCTACTGAATACCCGCAAGGGTGACCGTATGGCCTTTGTCACCCTGGAAGACTTGAGCGGTTTCGTGGAACTGGTCGTCTTTCCGGAGACCTACACCCAGTACTCCGAGCTGCTCAACAGTGAAGAGGCGTTATTGGTCAAAGGCTCTCTGGATGTCGGCGAAGATGCCTGCAAACTTCTGGTCAACGAAGTCGTCCCCCTCAAAGAAGTCCAGACGCGCATGACCAAACGTGTTCACTTTCGTTTGACGACGCCCGGCCTTGATGAGCGCCAGCTGCGTTCGTTGAAAGAGATCGTTACCCGTTACCGTGGTCAGTGCGATACACTGATTCACCTGGTCGTACCGAATCGCAGTGAAACCGTGATATCATTGCCTGAGGAGTTGCGTATCCAGCCCAGTGATGAAATGATGGATGACGTTGAGAAATTGTTCGGTTATAATGTCGTCACTTTCGAATAGGTTTGACCATTTAACCGGCTGAACCCTTGCAATTCAGTTTAACCGGATTAGGCGTTCACTGAATACACAGGAGCCTGCTGATGCAGTTTTTTTTAGACTTTGAAAAACCTCTCGTAGAACTCGACCAGAAGATTCGCGAACTGCGTGATTACACCACGGATAGTGTTGATTTCTCATCCGATATCAAGAAGCTGGAGAAGAAGTCCGCCAAGTTGCGCGATGAAATATTCTCCAACCTGAGCCGCTGGCAGCGTACCCAGCTGGCCCGTCACCAGGCACGTCCATACACGCTTGATTACGTGAAACACATCTTTACCGACTGGTTTGAAGTTCATGGTGATCGCAACTTCCGTGACGATCCGGCTCTGGTCTGCGGTTTCGCGCGTCTCGACGGCGAGCCCTGCGCGATCATCGGCCACCAGAAAGGGCGCGATACCAAGGAAAAGGTTTACCGCAATTTCGGCATGCCGAATCCTGAAGGTTATCGCAAGGCCTTGCGGGTTATGCAGATGGCGGAACAGTTTGGTCTGCCGATCTTTACGTTTATCGACACTCCGGGAGCTTTCCCCGGAATCGGCGCTGAAGAGCGTGGCCAGGCGGAAGCGATCGCCCGTAATCTGCGTGAGATGGCCGCACTGACCGTACCCGTGATTGTGACCGTGACCGGCGAAGGCGGCTCGGGCGGCGCTCTGGCAATTGCCGTCGGTAACAAAGTGCAGATGATGCAATATTCGGTTTATGCCGTGATCTCTCCGGAAGGCTGTGCAGCGATTCTCTGGAACGATGGTGCCCGTGGCCCCGAAGCGGCGGAAGCCCTCAAGCTGACAGCCATGGATATCGACTCGCTCGGTGTGATTATCGATGATGTCATCCCTGAGCCACTCGGTGGCGCACACAATGACCATGTCGCGGCTGCCGCAACAGTCAAAGAATACCTGAAGAAGCACCTGGAAGAACTCAAGCAACTAACACCCGAAGAGCTGGTCGAGCAGCGCTACCAGAAGTTCCGCGCCATGTCTGTGATCGAAGAATAGTCTAAGGTGCCTAATCCGATAATAACTGCAGTGGGACAGGATTGATTTTCTGTCCCTTTTTCAATTCTCTATAAAGCCTTTAACGCAGCGTCACAGAGAAAGCTGTGGACCAGGCTTTTTTAAGCTTAAAGCGATTTACCACTGAGGCACTGAGATCACTGAGAAAATCGAAATCTTTATGGTTTTAAACCCAAAGCTTATCGGTTTCTCTGTGTCCTCAAGTGAGCGAAGCGAGCGGGCGCGAGGTGCTTGTCATAGCTGTTCCGAAACCACGGGCCGAGCCGTTCCCAGAGAGACAGCATCGATCTGTTGACTTGAGCGACCGCTTCCTTTATTTATGATCACATGACTCATTTGACTCAATATATTCAGCTATCTGCGCTGCTCATCGGCCTGCTGCTGCTTGCTGCATGCGGTGGGCCGACCTACCATGTGCGGGTTCTGGATCAGCCTGCGTCGACGTCAGGCAGGGTTCATCCGACGCAAAGGGCTTACGAGGTCAACGGCCAGCGTTATCAGCCGATTCCTTCTGCGCACGGCTATGTTGAGAAGGGGATCGCCAGCTGGTATGGCAAACAGTTTCATGGACGTAAAACCAGCAACGGTGAAACCTATGACATGTATGGCATGACGGCAGCACACAAGACACTGCCCATGAACGTACACTTGAAAGTCACCAACCTCGACAACGGTCGATCTACGGTTGTGCGGGTCAACGATCGAGGCCCCTTTGTCAAAAGCCGGATCATTGATCTGTCTTATTCTGCTGCCAACGAGTTGGGCGTGGTAGAACCGGGAACGGCCAATGTGCATATTGAAGCCCTCGGCTACCAGGACAAGACACCCGCCGGGACTCCGCCCCACTACACGCAACCAGCCAGCTATGATATCGGGCCATTTATGGTCCAGGTTGGAGCTTTTACGGTCAAGGAGAACGCTGCTCGGCTGGCCGCAAGACTCAGGGGCCAGTACGGCAGCTCATCAGTCGTTGAAGGCTGGGTTAACGGCAAGAAATTTTACCGTGTCCGGGTTGGCCTTTATGCTTCGTTGGCCATGGCGACCGAGAGCCTTCAGGGCTTCGAAGCCAACGGCTATCCAAGCAGTTTCATCGTTGCCCAATAGTTTTTTATCGACATAATAGAAACCTTTTGCCGGGGCTCTGATGCAGGATCTTCTGGGTCAAAGAATCAGCCAAATCCTCACTCACTCACCTGCCACTATCTATGCGGGCCGGGTTGGCGAGCCATTCAACTTCACCTTCGTCAGTGAAAACGTCTCAGCACTCTTCGGCTTCAATACGAAAAATTGCCTTAATAACCCGGGTTTCTGGCGAGAACTGATCCACCCCGATGATCTCGAATGTGTCTTCGCTGATTATATCGGAATTTCCAGCAACGATTATCATAAACATGAATACCGTTTGCGCAAAAAAGATGGCGATTATCTCTGGGTGCTCGATGAACTTCGTCTGGTTCGCGATGTCATGGGGCGTGCTCAGGAAGTCATCGGCTCATGGCTGGATATAAGCGACCGCAAAGAGACGGAAAAGGCCTTGCAGCAAAGTGAGTCACTGTTTCGTGATTTCTTCCAAAGCAACCCGGTGGCAACAATCATCAGCTCACCTGATGGTGTGGTTCATATGGTCAACCCCGCATTCACCGATCATACGGACTTCACACCGGAAGAAGTCATCGGCCGCACGGCTCAGGATCTCGGTTTCTGGGGTATCCCTGAAGATCGTGAGCGCATGGTTGCAGCCATCAGGGAGTCTGGTTTCATAGACAATCTGGAGAGCCAATTCTACGGCAAGGGTGGTCGCTCGATGACCTGTCTGGTTTCCAGTCGGGCCGTCGATTTTGGTGGCGGAATCAGGATTCTGAGTACCGTCCAGGACGTCACCGAGCAGCGCAAAGCAGAACTGGCTCTGCTTAAGCTTGATCAGGCCAAGAGCGACTTCATTGCCACCGCTGCCCATGAACTCCGTACCCCCCTGATTGCCATCGTTGGTTACTCGGAATTGCTTGAAAATACAGCAAAAAGGCCTCTAAGCGAAAAGCAGAAGGAGGAGTATCTCGGCATCATTCAAAGTAATGCAGAAGTCCTCAATCGACTGGTCGAGGACCTGCTCGATGTTGGTCGTATTCAAATTGGACGTTCCCTGGGTGTCGCGATACAGGAAGCGCAACTTGCTGAAGTGATTGAAAATGTTGTCGGCTCTTTGCGTGTCAAGAATGACCGGCATCAAATCCAGGTCGTCCATAGCAACCCCCTGCCGGAAAAGCTCTGGTTTGATCCTGGCCGCATCACCCAGGTCTTGTACAACCTGTTGAGTAACGCCATAAAATTTTCACCCCGGACAGGGGCAATAAAACTTCAGACGGCGACCGCAGCGGAGACTGTTTTCGTCGCAATCGTTGATCAGGGCCGGGGGATGACCGCCGAGCAGGTGGAGCATATTTTTGATCGCTTCTACCGTGGGGAGTGCGCTGATGTTGAAACCCTTGATCCGAGTGTGGGGCTGGGCCTGGGGTTGGGGATCGTCAAGCAGATTATTGAGGACCACGGTGGTGATATTGCTGTCGCCAGTCGCCCTGGAGAAGGTACGACCGTGACCTTTAGTTTGCCGATTAAGCCCGTCACTTCAAGAACATAAGCAGTTCGACCAGCCGTTCGCTCGGTAAGGCAGGGTTTGCTTTGTTTTGCAAAGGAATGAAATAAGAGAACGAAAAAAGGGGCCTCCTGTCATTGATCAGGAGTCCCCCTTTGTCTTTTTACAAGGTTCTGTCTTTTTGCAAGGATTTGTCTTTTTGCAAGAATCAGATCAGCTGGCCTTGCGGACAGATCCTGATCGAATGCAGCGCGTGCAGACTTTCATGCTGCGCACGGAACCATTCTGGACGGCACGCACCTTCTGCAGGTTCGGCTTGAAGACCTTCTTGGTTTTATTATGCGCATGGCTGACATTACAGCCAGTCATCGATTTCTTCCCACAGACATCACATACGTTCGCCATTGTTTGTACCTCCTGTTTGTTCTGAACGAAATCTTCTAGCATAATTAAGGGGAGGGTGCAAGGGGTTTTCTTAAGCTTTCGCCTTGTCTTTTTTGTTGGCAAGGTTTTCAGCGAGCGTCCAGCCCAGTAAGGCTGCGCCTGCAGCACCCATCTCCGGAAGCAGAGCTGTCCGATCTGCACAATAAAGATTCTTGTCTATTCTCAGCGTCAGAGCGTTTAAAGGCTTCGCTTGGCCTGCTTTAATCTCAGTCGCTATTTCCGTTGCCGTCTCCGTAGCCGCACTCGTCTCTGAGAGCCGGTATTTTGCAAAGGGCAGGATCGCTTCAATCTGGTGACGTATCGATGATTCAGATACCTCGGAATTGCCCATGATCAGACCTTGCAGTTCATCCTCCTGCTCTTCTATGGCGATGCGCAAAGGGGTCTGCCCGCCACAGATGATGCGACGGGCTAAAAGTGGCGAGAGTTGCCCCGCAAGGTCGCTGGTCCGGTAGACTGAGGTAGCTTCAGGCGAGGGGAGCCTGTTTTTCTGCAGAGGGACAAACTTGTCAAGCCATTGTTTGTCACCCAGCAGGAAGTTGTCTGTTGTAAAAGTACCGCCCGACTTGAATTGGCCTCCAGTCCATCTGGAGCCGTTGTAGGCGAGAGATTCCAGGTCGTCGATTTGCCCTTTCGCTCCATGGAACTGCTCAAACCGCTTGTTCAGGATTTCGCTGAAATCCGGCTCTTTGAGGTTCTCCGGCCTGAGCGCCTGAGCCCAGAGCATGGCGGCTGTCGCACAAGACAGCCTGCTGGTCCGGGTTAAGGACAAGCCCTGCAGAAGATCGGTCAGAAAGCTTCTGGTGGCAGCGGGGAGGTGATCAATACTTTGCGAGACCGGAGCTTCAAGTTCATGCCAGTTGATGCGACGTTTAAGGGTGAGGAGTTTTAAACGCCCTTTGGCCTTCAGGGAAGGCCAGGGCAAGCCGCCGTTCTCCAGGAAGAGTTCCTCCAACTTGATGCCCTGGGTGCGTAGCTCTGCAAGCCATGAGTTGACCCCTTTGCCTGCCTCACCGAACTCCCGGGTCAATTCATCCTCGAGAGGGATGTCGCTGCTCAGGGTAACTCTGGCCCTTTCAGAGATGACCTGAATGGGTTGTTGCGCAACAAAGCAGGAGCGGGCACCGAGCACTCCGAGCAGTTTTTCCAAAAACAGCGAGGAGTGGAACCAGACCGGCGCTTTGGCTTCCCGATCGCGTAACAAAAGGACCTTGCGGCCTTGCTTGGCAAGCAGTGCTGATGCAATGCGGGCGGCAACGGATCCGCCGATGATGGCTATATCGTAGTGTTTACTGCTCATAGTGAATTTATGTTTCGAGTTTCGCTAAAAGTAATGAACAGGGATAAAGGGGATTGAGGGGATATTAAACACAGAGGAAGACTTTGATTCTATCCCTTTTATCCCCTTTATCCCTGTTTGATCGATGTTCAGGGTTGTATGTCCTCTTCCGAGATAACCGTCAGACCGGAGTTGATCAGCAGTGCAGTGGTGACGCCAACACCCGCTACCTTGTTCTCTCCCAGATAAACCCGGTGGACACCGCATGAAGGGCTGCCTTCCTTCAACAGGGCCCTGCGACACCCACTTAAACGGGCGATTTCAAGGGTCAGCCTGGCGCCATGGCAGAAAACTTCATTCATCGACAGGCCCTTTGCCGAAACTGCCTCTCCTGCTCCGGAAAGGACCGCCTGGCCGTCGCCCGACCGGAAAAACGTCTTGTCCCTGGGGGTTGTCATGCCGGCAAGTTGTTCGGGACAGACCGGTACAGGGGTCAGCTTCTCTCGCTGCAGGTAATCGAGAACCTCCTGTGAACCTTTGGCCCTGCCGTCATAGCGGGTAGGCAGGTCCAACAGACAGGCGCTGACCAGGATCGTCTCACAACCTTTTTGGCAAAAATCTTTCTCGTTCACTGGAGCCATCAGTCTGCAACGGCGGGGTTGATCAGTGCCGTCGTCTCGACCGGCCCCGGCGGGTGAATTTTTACCTGGCGGCCTTTGACGTGAACGCGACCTTCGGCGATCAGCTGGATGACGCGGGGGTAAATCTTGTGTTCCTGTTCCAGAATGCGGGCCGCAAGGCTGTCGGCGTCATCATCGGCAAGGATCGGCACCACGGCCTGCATGATGATCGGTCCGGTATCAACGCCACCGTCAACGAAATGGACTGTGCAGCCGGAAAAGCGTGCCCCGTAATCAAGCGCCTGTTGCTGAACGTGCCGCCCCGGGAAGGCCGGCAGCAGGGCCGGGTGAATGTTGATGACGCGTTCGGCAAAGGCATCGAGGAAGGTTTGCGTGATAATGCGCATAAAACCCGCCAGAACAACCAGCTCAACACCGGCGTCCTGCAGCGCCTTAATCACCGCATGGTCAAACTCTTCACGCCGGGAGAAATGCCGATGATTGATGCAGAGCGTCGGCACTCCGGCCTTACTGGCCCGGTCGAGAGCGCCGGCGTCGGGGTTGTTGGAGATCACCACCGCGATCTCGGCAGCAAGGCTGCCGTCCGCGCAACGATCAATGATCGATTGCAGGTTGGTGCCGCCTCCCGAGGCCAGAACACCAATACGCAACAATTTTGACATGAATTCTCCAGGAAAAACAGTTATCAGTTACCGTGGTTCGTGGTTCGTGGTTCGTGGTTCGTGGTTCGTGGTTAAAGGTTTCCGCGTCCCCCATCTCCGCTTAAAGCCTCCAGCCCTAAAGCCCTAAAGCCCAAAAGCCCAGCCTTACAGCTTACAGCTTACAGCCCCCAGCCCCCAGTCCCCGCCTCAAACCAAATCCACCTGATTACACTCGTCCTTGCAGGTGGCTATCTGACCGATAATGTAGGCGTCTTCGTTGAGGCCATGCAAACGGGAAACGATGTCTTCCGCAGACTCTCTCGGCACGACGAGAACCATGCCGATACCATAATTGAAGGTACGGAACATCTCTTGTTCTTCGATGTTGCCGGCTTCCCGCAGTCGTTCGAAAAGGGGCAATTTGGGCCAGGAATCCTTTTTGATGACGGCTCTGCAGTGGCGGGGCAGAATGCGCGGTACGTTTTCCAGCAAGCCGCCACCGGTGATATGGGCCATGCCGTGAATTTCGAAATCGCGCAGCAGGTTGAGAATGGCTTTGACGTAAATTCTGGTCGGCCGCAGCATGGCGTCACCGAGGGATTCGTCCATCCCGGGCAGGACGGTCTCGAGACCTCCTTCCAGGCGTTCTGTGGCGATGCGCCGGGCCAGAGAGAAACCATTTGAGTGCAGACCGTTCGATGCGATCCCGATAATTGTTTCGCCATCCTGGATGGTTGAGCCGTCGATGATGTTGTCGCGATCAACCACGCCGACCGTAAAACCGGCCAGATCGTATTCACCCTCGCTGTAGAAACCGGGCATCTCGGCTGTCTCTCCGCCGACCAGGGCACAGCCCGCCTGACGACATCCTTCTGTGATACCCTCTATTACTTCTGCGGCTTTTTCCGGAGCCAGCCTGCCCGTACCCAGATAGTCGAGGAAGAAGAGCGGCTCTGCACCCTGAACAATGATGTCGTTGACGCACATGGCGACCAGGTCAATGCCGACCGTGTTGTGACGATCCAGTTCGAAGGCCAGCTTCAGTTTGGTGCCGACGCCGTCTGTCGAGGAAACCAGAACAGGGGACTTGTATTTGTCCTTGTTCAAGGCAAACAGCCCGCCGAAGCCGCCGATGTCTGTCAGGACTTCCGGACGGTTGGTCGACTTGACCAGAGGTTTGATGAGGTCCACAAAACGATTGCCGGCTTCGATATCCACGCCGGCGCCTTTATAAGTCATACTGGAACGATCAGACAAGGTTGTTCTCCTCATATTAAAAGGTAGCCCCATTAAATAAATCACTGCCTGCAGCTTGTCAATTGCAAACCTTGAAAAACGGCAGTCATCTCCCTCTTTACAGGTCGGCACAGGTGACTTATTATGGGGCGCTGGAGGCTGGAGGCTGGAGGTTGGAGGCTGGGGGCTGGAGGTTGGAGGCTGGAGGCTGAAAGCTGTAAGGCTGTAAGGCTGTAAGGCTGTAAGGCTTTAATCCGGTACGGGGAACGGGGAACGAGGAAAACTCATGCCGATTCACGAACCACGAACCACGAACCACGAACCACGAACCACGAACCACGCCCTTATAGTTTTTGGATTCAAATGCAACTCAATCAAATGAATACTTTACCCGCCGGCGACAGGATCGCATTGATGCAGCGGGAGGATCTGGCTGCCGTGCATCAGCTTGAGTGTGCCAGTCAGCCCGATCCCTGGAGTTTACGGCATTTTGCGGATGAACTTGATTCCAGGATCGCAACCCTCGACCTCTACTGGTGCGGGCAACAACTGGCCGGTTTTTTATGCAGTTGGCTGATTGCCGGAGAACTGCAGATTCAGAACCTGGCGACCTTGCCACAGCTGCGCCGTCGGGGCATAGCGGCCAGTCTGCTCAGCCACGCTATCGCTCGCAGTCGTGAGCAGGGACTGAATTCCATCTGGTTGGAGGTTCGCATCTCAAACCGGGCGGCCATCGCCCTCTACCAGAGATTCGGTTTCTCAGCCAACGGGACGCGCTCCGCTTACTATGCCGATGGTGAAGATGCTTTGATCATGACATATCAGCAATGATGCCTTAGCCTAGCAGACGCATCACAAGGTTTCAGATTTGTAACGCTTTTCAAGACACTATGAGGTTTTCCTCTGCGTTCTCTGCTACTCTGCGTTAAAGAGTTTTTCGGGTGCGTTAAACATTTTTTTAGCTGTTGAGACTCTTGCAAAAAGATCGTCATCCCCGAGTGACTTAATCGGGGATCCAGTATTTTCGACTATTAAAAAATGGATTCCCGACTAGAACCACTTCGGGAATGACGTTTTTTGGACTTTTGCAAAGGCCTCTGTTGATCATAAAATTTCAGGAGACTATGAATAAATGAAGAATTACAGAACCAAGATTATTTCCAACCAGGAGATTTCGCCCGGTTATTTCCGGATGAAGATCCTGGCGCCCGGGTTCGGCGAAAAGGCTCACGCGGGTCAGTTTGTCATGTTTCGTGTGCAGCGCTCTCTACCGCCGCTTTTGAGGCGTCCTTTTGGTATCTTCCGTACCGGATTTATGTCCGCCGACTGTGATGGACTGCCGCCGAAAGAGTTTGTCGAAATCGTTTACAAGGTGGTCGGCAGCGGCACCAGCATCATGGCCGAACTCCACGAGGGTGACAAGGTCGAGCTGCTCGGCCCTTTGGGCAACGGCTTCGATTGTACCTCATGCAAGGGAGAGAAGATCCTCGTCGGCGGTGGCATCGGCCTGGTGCCTCTCTACATGCTGGCCGGAGAGTTGATTGCCAGGGGCTGCAAGGTGCGCCTGCTGATGGGGGGCCGGACCCGTGACGACATCCTGGTGGTCACCGAATTTGAACGGCTCGGCGTGGAAACTTATATCTCAACCGATGACGGCACCCTGGGTGAAGCAGGCCTGGTCACCCGGGTGCTGGAGCGCAAGCTGCAGAAATACCCGGGTACCGAAGTCTTTGCCTGTGGACCCATGCCGATGCTGGCCGCGGTTCACGATATCTGCGTGAAGAACAAGACCCCTTTGCAGGTCTCCCTCGAAGAATCGATGGCCTGCGGTGTCGGCGCCTGTCTCGGCTGCGTGGTGAAAGGGGCAGGGCATACCGAAGAGAAGCCGAGTTATCTCTGTTCCTGCAAGGTCGGGCCGGTCTTCAAATCGCAATACCTGGATTGGAGTGCCCTTGGCAAAAACGATAACGACTGTGGAGGGTGCGCCTGATGAACGAGTTGAACAGAGAAACGCCTAAACGCCCCGATATGTCAGTAGAAATTGCCGGTATCAAGCTGCGTAACCCGGTTATGCCGGCCTCAGGAACTTTTGGCTATGGTGAGGAATATACCCCCTTTATCGATATGGAAAGAATCGGTGCCATCGTCACCAAGGGCCTCTCCCTCAAGCCGAAGGCCGGTAACCCGACGCCCCGCATCGCCGAAACCGTCAGCGGTATGCTCAACGCCATCGGTTTGCAGAATGTCGGCATCGAGGCCTTTATTCAGCACAAGATGCCTTTTCTTCGCACCGTCAACACCCCGGTCATCGCCAACTTCTTCGGTAACACTCTCGAAGAGTATGGCGAGGTCGCCAGGCGGCTGAACGACATCCCGGAGATTGCTGCAGGGGAGTTGAACATCTCCTGTCCGAACGTCAAACAGGGAGGCATTGTCTTCGGCACCGACCCGAAAGCGGCCAGCGAGGTGGTGGCCCTGGTCCGGAAAAACCTGCAAAAGCCGCTGATCGTCAAGCTGACCCCCAATGTTACGGATATCACCGTTGTCGCCCGCGCCGTCGAAGAAGCCGGTGCCGACGCCATCGCCTGCATCAACACGCTGACCGGCATGTCGGTGGATGTCAACACACGCAAGCCGCGCATCGCCAATATGACCGGCGGTCTCTCGGGACCGGCGATTCGCCCTGTTGCCGTACGCATGGTCCATCAGGTCGTGCAGTCGGTTTCGGTTCCGGTGATCGGTATCGGCGGCATCGTCAAGGCCATGGATGCCCTGGAATTCCTGATCGTCGGAGCCAAAGCTGTTCAGGTCGGCACCGCCAACTTCGTCGATCCCACCGCCATGATCTCGATCATCGATGGAATCGAAGCCTTCCTGATTGCAGAGGGCATTGATGATATTCATGAATTGATAGGCAGTCTCAAATTCTAAGTAGCGCGTGGCGGGTGGCGTGCGGCACGAAGAAGCTATTCCTTGCTGGCTGCATAAGATTCAAGTGTTAGGATGTAAGTAATTTCAATAGAATCGGCTACAAGTGGCCTTCACTCGCCACGCGCCACGGATCCCCATGGAAGTCATCACCACCCACATCAACGCTGATTTCGATTGCCTCGGCTCGATGATCGCTGCCAAGCGTCTTTATCCCGACGCTGTGATGGTGTTTCCCGGCGGCCAGGAACGCAACCTGCGTGAGTTTTTTCTTAACAGCGTTCAGTATGTGTTCGGCTTCAAGCGCGTCCGCGACATCGATCTCGACGAGATCACCCGGCTGATCCTGGTAGACGTGCGTCAGGCATCCCGAATCGGCCCGTTCGGAACGATTGCCAAACGCCCCGGGGTCGATATCCACATCTATGATCATCATGAGGCCAAGGCTCGCAGCCTGAAAGGCTCCCTCGAACTTGTCGAACCGGTCGGTTCGACGGTGACGCTGTTCAGCCATCTCTTCATGGAACAAAAGCTTGAGCTGACCTCCGATGAAGCGACCATGATGATGCTCGGTCTCTATGAAGATACGGGCAGTCTCACTTTTCACACCACGACCGTCAAGGATTACCAGGCCGCAGCTTATCTCCTCAGCCAGGGGGCCAATCTTAATATTGTCGCCGATTTGATCGTGCAGGAGATGACCCCCGACCAGGTCCATCTGCTCAATGACCTGCTTGCCAGTCAAAGCATCCTCAATATCCACGGCATCAACATCGCAATTGCCCATGCTTCCATCGATCACTTCGTTGGCGACCTTGCGACTCTGGCCCATAAGCTCAAAGACATGGAAAACCTTGATGTTATTTTTGTGATTGTGCGTATGGAGAGCCGGGTCTTTCTGGTTGCGCGCTCTCGCCTGGAGGATGTCCATGTCGGCAATATCCTGCACGAGTTCGGCGGCGGAGGTCATGCCTCGGCGGCCTCCTGTGCGATTCGCGATTTAACCTTGCTGCAGGTTCTGGAACAGCTGCCGAAAATTCTCCAACAGCACGTCAAACCGCAGTGGCAGGCGCGTCATCTTATGTCGACACCGGTCAAAACGGTACATGAAGAAGACACTGTTGCCGAAGCGCACCAGGTTCTGTCCCGTTTTAATATCAACACCATCCCGGTGCTGAACCAGGAAGAGGTGGTCGGTATCATCTCCCGACAACTGGTTGACAAGGCTGTTTATCATGGTCTGCAGCAACAACCGGTCGGTGAGATCATGACCAGCGATTTCCAGCAGGTGCTGCCGGAGACGACCGTTGCCGTTTTGAAAAAACTCTTTGTCGAAAGCAACCAGCGTTTTGCGCCCGTTGTCGAGGACGGTCGACTGGTGGGTGCGATTACCCGTACCGACCTGCTGCGACATCTTGCCAGCAGTGTTGGTACGCCGCTGCGCATAGGGGAAAACAGCCTGGTCAATCGCGGCGGTAGAAAATACCGGGCCAGCCAGATTCAGCGCTTGATCCGCAATCGCCTGCCGAAACGGATACAGCATCTGCTTGAGCAGCTTGGCCAGGTCGCTGACGACCTCAGCCTCAACGTTTTTGTTGTCGGTGGATTTGTGCGCGATCTCCTCATGGATAAACAGAACCTGGACCTTGATATCGTGGTCGAGGGTGATGGTGTGACCTTTGCTGAGGCCTTTGCCAGACACAATGATTGTCGGGTTCGTTGCCATCACAAATTCGGCACCGCAGTGCTTATCTTTGCAGATGATTTCAAGATCGATATTGCCTCGGCGCGCATGGAGTACTACCTGCGACCGGGGGCCTTGCCCGATGTTGAACACGCCTCGGTCAAGATGGACCTCAGCCGCCGTGACTTTACCATCAATACCCTGGCCCTCTGCCTGAATCATGAAAGCTATGGTGCCATGCTCGATTATTATGGTGGTCAGCGTGACATCGATGACAAAGTGCTGCGCGTGCTGCACAACCTGAGCTTTGTCGAAGACCCGACCAGAGTGTTCCGGGCCGTGCGTTTTGAGCAGCGCCTTGGTTTCAAGATCGGCAAGCAGACCGAGCATCTGCTTAACAGTGCTGTCCGCCTCGGTTTGATGGAGAAGGTCAGCGGCCATCGACTCTTCACCGAGCTTTACCTGATCCTGAATGAACCGCGGCCTCTGCCTGCCATCTCCCGTCTGGCTCGCCTGGATGTCCTCAGACAGATCCATCCCAAGCTGACCAGCAAAATCGATTATTCCAAATCATTCGATGAAGCCAGGCGCACCACAGACTGGTACGACCTGCTCTATACCGGTCAGACCTGTGAACGTTGGTTTTGTTATTTTCTGGTCTTTACCGCTGTTCTTAATCGGGCCGAGATCAACGCTCTTGCTGAACGCTTACAACTGATTCCCCGCTACAGAGACATGCTCAATCAGCAGCGCAGTACCGCCCTGGGGATCTTGAAACGCCTGGAATCCCGCCACGAAGGGATGCGTCAGCCAAAGTCGAGCCGTCTTTACCGCTGGTTCAAGCCCTTGTCGACCGAGATCCTGCTCTTCATGATGGCCAGAACCTCACAGGATCTGGTCCGGCAATGGATCTCCCATTACATCACCCACCTGCGCGATGTTCAGCCACAGCTCACCGGCTACGACCTCGAGGCGATGGGTTTTCAGCCGGGTCCCCTCTACCGGGAAATCCTCGATGCGTTGCTCTATGCCCGACTGGATGGTCAGCTTGTGAGTGTCGAAGATGAGCGGGCGTTTGTGCAAAGAAAATATGCCCCTACAGGGGAAAGGTGAAAGGGGAAAGGGGAAAGCCTCATCGCTCATCGCTCATCGCTCAGCCCTCAGCCCTCAGC
>JAGXHL010000032.1 GCA_024636215.1 Deltaproteobacteria bacterium | reverse complement strand
GATCGCAATTATCTCAAGGGCACCGACGGCGACAAGATGAACGCCATCCTGGCGGCGTGCGGTTTTAACCTGAGAAAGCTCCTGCGGGCTATTCTTTGGCTACTTTTCAAAGAGCTGGAACGGCTCAAATTGTTGCTGTTGACGTTCATCTGGCCCCTTTGGGCCGTCAGGAAGATGATGAGTCTTCCTGAACAAGACTTAAATTTACAGTCGAGCTTCGCCTGAAGGCGAAATCTCGAGTTTTTCAGGGACGACTATTTATCCTCCCATATCGTTCTGGGGTAGCCATGCAGGCAAATCCAAAAAAAACTTACTACAACTGCATTTCAGTAACGCCCTGAACACTCTCATCAGGTCTAACCTTTAATATTCCCGATGGGTCGCAGCTTCAAAACTCGTCTGCTTAGGCCCGCAATCTCGGCGGACTTGGCAACCTCGTCGATATCCTTGTAGGCAAGCCCCGCTTCTTCAGCAAGCCCCTTCAGGGAAGTTGTTCTTACATATATCCCCTGATGCTCCATCTCTTTCTGTAGCTTTGCGCCTTTGACCATTTTTTGTGCCTTGTGGCGGCTCATCGTACGACCGCTTCCATGAGCGGTCGAATAAAAGGAGATATCGGCTGTTCTTTCTCCAGCGAGAATATAGGAACCGGTTTGCATGCTGCCACCTATGAATACTGGTTGCCCAACATTCTTGTAGACTTCGGGAACGCCCTCCATGCCAGGTCCGAAAGCCCTGGTTGCACCCTTGCGGTGCACGAGAAGTTTCTTTGATTTGCCATCAACCAGATGACTTTCGATCTTCGCATTATTGTGTGAAACATCGTAAATCATACGCATGCCAAGATCGTCCGGTGACCGGCCGAAGAAATCCGAAAAAACCTCTTTTATGTAGTGGTAGATGACCTGTCGGTTCGCAAAGGCCATGTTAACTGCGCACTTCATTGCCGAAAAGTAATCCTGGCCCTCTGGGGATTTGAAAGGTGCACAACAAAGCTGTTTGTCGGGCAAATCGAAGCCGTATTTTTTTGCTGCCTTCAGCATCACCCTGATGTAGTCGTCGCAGATCTGATGCCCAAAGCCACGGCTGCCACAATGAAAAAGCACTCCTATCTGGTTGGGAATCCCAAAACCGTAGACCTTGGCCGTATCCGCATCATAAATATCTTCTGGCTGCGATACGACGATTTCACAGTAATGATTTCCGGAACCGGCCGTGCCCGTTTGGGTATGTCCTCTCTCAATCGCCCTGTCGCTGACTTTCGAGGCATCTGCCCCGTCGAAACAGCCTCCCTCTTCAGTTAACGTGAGGTCTTCCGCTGAAGCGAATCCGTTTTTCAGGCACCACTTTGAACCTTGCTCCGTTAAGTCAAGAAAATCACTTTTGCTTAGTCTCAAGGAAGAGCGGCCTGCCCCGACGGGAATTTTATAGAAGAGTGCATCAACCAAGTCTTTTAAGCGCGGAGAGACTTCTTCCAGGGTCAAATTGGTCCTGATAAGACGGACGCCGCAATTGATGTCATAGCCAATTCCTCCGGGAGTTATCACCCCTTCATCCAAATCCATCGCCGCCACGCCACCTATCGGAAAACCGTATCCCCAGTGCCCATCGGGCATGCAATAAGAATATTTGACGATTCCTGGCAAGCAGGCGACGTTCGCCGCTTGATCAAAGACCTCTCTTTCCATGGCCTTGATTATTGTTTCGGAACCAAAAAACCTGGCGGGTACACGCATTCCTGGTTTGAAGCTTTGCGGCAATTCCCAGAGCGCTTCTCCGATTCTTTTTAATCTGGGCATTTCTGACATGGTGACTTCTCATTTCCACAGGGGGCGTAGATTTAATTTTTTTTGCGTACTCGAACCTTTAAGATAGAATTCTATCATGTTAAGCGCTGACCATTTTCTAAAGTCTCGATTACGTATGAGCAATCGTGAAGTTCACGATAGAAAGAAGCAGCTAACACACACACTTTCAAATCGTGAAAATTTTTCTCAATAAAAGTTCCGGCAACAGCTTTCTTGAGATCCAGCAGGTCGAAAAAGTCTATGACGAAAGCGCGGCCGAGATCCTCGGCCTCTACCCCGAACAGGTTACTCTCAGTATCCACACTGGCAGCCGAGGCCTACAAGGATGTCGCAGAGGTTGTCAAGGTCGTGGAGCAGGCAGGGCTGGGCCGTATCGTGGCAAGACTGAAACCGATGGTTGTAGTTAAGGGTTAAAAGACCGGTACGCGAAAACGTGTAACGAGGAACGCGGAGAACCAACCAAGAGGAGAAAGCTATGAAGGTTTTTCTTACAGGTGGAACGGGATTTGTTGGCAGCGAGGTGCTGCGACAGCTGGTATCTGCCGGACATAGCGTACGTACCCTGGTACGCGAGGGCTCTGAAGATAAGTTGGCTTTGGCCGTATCTGACGGAGTAGAGGTCCACGCGGGAGATATTACCGATGCCGCCAGCCTGGACGGTGGTTTGGCAGGTTGCGATGCGGTGATTCATCTGGTCGGTATTATTCGCGAGTTTCCGAGACGTGGTGTTACCTTTAAGAAAATGCACGTCCAGGCTACAGAAAATATCCTGGCTGCCGCCGAGAAACAAGGCGTTATGCGTTACCTGCATATGAGCTCAAATGGAGCCCGTGAGCGCAGCAAAACCGGTTACCACATGAGCAAGTGGCAAGCGGAAGAGCGGGTTCGCAAGAGTTGTCTTGAGTGGACGATCTTTCGCCCGTCTCTGATTTTTGCCCTGGGCAGTGAGTTCGTCCAGATGCTCTCGGAGGTTATCCGCAGGCTGCCCATTGTGCCAGTGATTGGCGATGGACAATACCGCATGCAACCGGTCGCTCTAAAGGAGGTCGCGGCCAGCTTTGTCAAAGCCCTGGAGATGCCGGAGACAGCAGGCCAGGTTTATCATCTGGGCGGCTCTGAAAGTTACAGCTACGATGAGATTCTTGATCTGACTTCGCAGGCCATGGGCAAAGGCCATGTCACTAAAATGCATCAGCCGCTGTTTATGATCAAGCCGATGATCAGAGTCATGCAGAAGAGTGAGCATTTTCCGATTACCAGCGATCAGCTAACCATGCTAGTCGAAGGCAACGTCTGTGACCCGACAGCATGGCAGGACAAGTTCGGTCTGAAAGCGACAAGTTACGCTGAGGGGATTGGCAGGTGCTTCCAAAAGTAATTCCCGAGGCGTGGACTCTGTCAGCGACCCTTAAAATCAGCTCTCTGCTGCCACGCGCAAACCTAAGCCGACCATCACCGTACCCGTAATCCCATCAAAAACCTGACTGACTCTCGGCCGTTGCAAGCAATGCTTGAGTTGTTTGACCATCAGCGCAAGCAGGCACTGCCAGAGCATGGCGATGATGAAGTGCAGGCCGGCAAGAAAAAGTGACTGCAGGAGCGCCGAATGGGCAGGATTGATAAATTGCGGCAGAAAAGCCATGTAGAATACGGCCGTCTTGGGGTTGAGGATATTGGACAAAAAGCCTTCTCTAAAGGACCTCCGTGCCAGAAAGGGCCCCACCGACGTTGTTCCATGCACCAGCTGAAAAGTCTCCTGCTTGACAACCTTACGCCAACTGCTGAGCCCCAACCAGACCAGATAGGCGGCCCCTGCAAGTTTGAGCAGGCTGAAGGCCCAGGCGGCCTGTAACAGGATTACGGAGATGCCCACTGCGGAGACGGTAGCGTGCAGAAAGAGTCCCGAGCAGATACCGAAACTGCTCATAGCACCGTCGCGCCAGCCACCGCGCGCAGTATTGCGAATCACCAGCATGGTGTCGACTCCCGGCGTAATCGTCAGCAGGGTGATCGCGATCAGGTAGGTTGTCAATGCGGCGATTTCCACAATAATCCTGATGAGTGTCCATCCGGAAACTCCGGATGGACACAGTGAAGTTTTCGATCTGAAAACTGATTAGAGATTTCCGTCCTCGGGCACCGTGGAGCTGAAGCTGTAAGATTTGACCCGCTTCTGGTCGTCGAAACGAATCACCAGGTCACGGGAGATTTTGACACCATACTCGCCATAGGTCCAGGTGCGTTGGCCATTTTCAAGCCCGGTTCGCCATGGGTCACCGAACATCTGCCGTATCTCCGCCTGAGTGGTTTTTTCTACCTCGATGTCACGGACTTTGTAGTAGGGAAAAGCTTTTCCCACCTTTGGCATGCAGCCGCTCAAAGGCAGGCCCAGAGCAAGGAGCAGCAGCAGGGTTGTGAGGGGGCGTAAAATGCGCATATTTGACCTCCTTAAGTGATCCTGTTACCAGATAAATGGGTGAACGAATAGAGAACCTTGCAAGTCAAACCTTTTATGTTTTTGCCTATCCTTCGCGCTTGACAGGTTGTCCCGGCATGCAATGTATGTTTTCTGCTTATGCTCTTTACTCAAGCTATAGATTCAGGGTCATAATACAACTTAATCGAGTTTTCGCTGCCTGTAAGCCTCGGCAATGCCACCCCCGGAAGTCTCCCGATAGATTGATGGTAAGGCCTTGCCGGTCTCTTTCATGACAAGGGTTATCTCGTCAAAAGTAATTTTGTGTTCACCACCTGAAAGCAGGGCAAAATGACAGCAGTTCAAGGCCCTGGTTGCAGCGTGGGCATTGCGTTCTATACAGGGAATCTGCACCAGGCCATCAACCGGATCACAGGTCAGACCGAGGTGATGTTCCAGGCCCATCTCGGCAGCATATTCGATCTGACTCACCGTCCCGCCGTGCAACTGGGTCGCTGCAGCAGCGGCCATGGAACAGGCCGTGCCGACTTCTCCCTGACAACCGACCTCGGCCCCCGAAATCGAGGCGTTGTGCTTGACCAGATTGCCGATCAATCCGGCCGTTGCCAGCGCACGCAGAAGGTCTTGCCGCGTGCAAGCGAGGCTCTCGTCCAGGTATCGCAAAACCGCGGGTAAAATGCCGCTGCTGCCACAGGTGGGTGCAGTGACGATAAGGCCACCACCGGCATTCTCTTCAGAAACCGCCAGGGCATAGGCCCAGAGCAAACCGTTGCGTTTAAAATCCGGGCCGTAGAGAGAGGCTTTGCGATAAAAGGCCTGGGCTTTGCGTGGCACACCCAGTCCGCCGGGGAGGACTCCGGCATGATTCAAGCCTCGTTCGATTGACTCTGACATGACAGCCCAGATTTCGTCAAGGAACGGGTAGATCTCCTCCCCTTCGCAACGGATCACGTATTCCCAGCACGACTCTCCTGTTTCTGTCGCGCGTTTCAGAATATCCTGCATGTTGTACAGGTCATAAACACTGCTGCTAACGACCTCTTTGCCAAGCTCATGAAGTGCACCGCCGCCGACACTGTAGACATCCCATTTTTCAACAATGTGGCCCTCTCCCGTCAGAGCCTCAAAGGACATGCCATTGGTATGAAAAGGCAGTTCAGTCCCCGGCTTCCAGAGTATCTCACAGACACGGGGCGCAAAAACATCTTCAAGCGCTTTGTCGGTCAGGTGACCTCTGCCGGTTGCCGCCAGGCTGCCGAAGAGTGTAACCCGGAATGACACCGCATCGGCATGCCGAGCGAGGAATTGCTCGCCAGCCTTACGCGGGGCCATGGTGTGACTGCTTGATGGGCCGGTGCCGATTCGATACAACTCTCTGATTGATTCCACGGTGGCGATCTCCCTGGCAGTCTGTTGGAAAGCCTCTTAGTCAAGGTCGACTAAAACCAGCCATCATGCGGATCGGCGATAAAACACATGTCCTCTTGACGGGTCGGATGGCGGATGATCATCTCGCGAGCGTGCAGGGCAATGGCCTCCTCACCAAAGGGTCGTTTGGAACCGTAGCGCCGGTCGCCGAGGATCGGGAAGCCTTGATGGCTGAACTGAACCCGGATCTGGTGATGCCGTCCCGTCTCCAAAACGATTTCAACGAGGCTCACGCCAGCGACAAAGCTGAGTCGTTTATAGCTTAAACGCGCTTCTTTACCTGCAGGGGCAACGACCACCCGTGAGTTGAACTCATCCCGCTCGAGGTGATCGATAAACTGTCCCTGCGGCGGAATGTCACCCTTGACCTGTGCCCAATAGGTCTTGCGCGGTCTACGGCTGCGAATCTCTTCGGAAAGTCGTGACGCCGCCTTGCTGGTGCGGGCCAGAACCACCACGCCCGAAGCCGGGCGATCAAGGCGATGCACCAGACCAAGAAAAACGTTGCCAGGTTTGTTGTATGTCTCCTTCAACCAGTGCCTGGCTTCTTCAAGTAAGCTGGTCCGACCGGTCTGGTCGCCCTGCACCAGCTGTCCGGCCGGTTTGTTAACCACCAGCAGGTGATTGTCCTCGTAGATGATTTGCATGCAAGCTGCATCCTGAATGGGGTGAGAGAGTCGTAGCAAATACCTCAAAACAGAGGTGACGTTTTGCCTCGTCTCTCGCTGCTCCTGTCCCCAGGTGTAATAATTACCCTTGTAAACTCACCAGGTGGTCATGCTCACCCTGCTTGATCTTGAAGCTTCTGGGGTATTTCTTGAGCAGCTCGGCGAAGGTTTTGCACTCGTAATTCGATTCGTCAAAGGTCGGATCGAGGCGTTTCACAACCGGCCTGATGGCGGCTTTAACAACCCACTCGTCGCCGGTTTTCTTGGCAATCTGCTTGATCGCCTTGGAGAGCAGTTCGACAGGGTCTTTGACCGTGACGACATCGGATTCTTCTTCGACGACTTCTTCGGCCTGACTCTCGTCAACAAAGGATTCATAATATTTGAAGTCGGAGCAGCTGTTGGCCCAGTGTTGGTTGGTGGACGACTTGCAGCCGACACCGATCAGGTCCTTGCCAGCCGCCTTGATCTTCTGCGCCAGGGGGATAAAGTCGCTGTCACCGCCGATTACGATGATGGCGTCGATGTGCGGGAACCTCAAGACATCTTCGATGGCATCGAGGGAAAGCTTGATGTCTGCTCCGTTCTTGGCCGAAGCGCCGGGGGGGAAAATCTGGATCAACTCCACCGCGCACTTGAGCAGCGAATGTCGGTACTTGGCAAACCATTGCCAGTTGCAATAGGCCTTGTTGATCGCCACGTTGCCGTAGGTGGTGGCAAAATCATAGAGTGCCTGTACATCGAGCAGAACCTCCTGTTGTTTGCTCCGGTTCTGCGTGCGGCCATAGCTGCCGTTGCCATTCGCCGAGTCATACAGGCTGGCGTGGATGTTTTCAAAGTCCCAGTAAACTGCAACGGTTTCTTTTGCCATTTTATAGCTCCTGTTCCTGATCGTTAACTGCTTCAGACAAGCTTATGCCACTGTAAAATGTCTTAATTTCAGTATTTTAGCTGTACTTGACCCCTTTGGCAATTTGTAATTAGTTTTCGTCCGGAAACGGCCCTTTGCGTGGCCTCTTTTCCCCCATTTAATGTGATCTTTTTATTCATTTGCCCGGCAAAAAGGTCTAGACTGGAAACTCGGCTAGTTTCATCGTAACTATTCACCTATGGTCCAAGGGTCGTCATCCCCGAGTGGTTTTGTCGGGGATCCAGACTTTTAACTCTATAAAACCTGGATTCCGGCTAAAACCATGCCGGAATGACGCTGTAGGAGTCGCCTTCAGGCACGATTG
>JAGXHL010000031.1 GCA_024636215.1 Deltaproteobacteria bacterium | reverse complement strand
CAATCGTGCCTGAAGGCGACTCCTACAGCGTCATTCCGGCATGGTTTTAGCCGGAATCCAGGTTTTATAGAGTTAAAAGTCTGGATCCCCGACAAAACCACTCGGGGATGACGACCCTTGGACCATAGGTGAATAGTTACGTTTTTTATAGATTTTGATAGACCTTCATCGCGGCTATTAATGCTTGAAAGGTTTTATTAAATTTGATCAGATTTTATCTGCGGCCAATTAGATTATGATTCATTGTCTTTGATCTAAACCTTAAAGCCTTACAGCCTTAAAGCTCTATAGCTAAAAAATATGCCTTTTTATTTTTTGATTTTCATCCTGATCTTCGCCCCGCTCGCCTACGGAACCACCGGTCCGGTCGCCATGATGATCGTGCAAGCTGTGGTGTTCTGCGGTCTGCTGTGGGTGGTTGTCGAGGCGCTGCGTGGTCGAGGTAAATTCTACCGGCCGCCGGGTCTGCTGCCGCTCGGTCTGCTCGGCGTCTTTATGGCTCTGCAGGCTATACCGCTGCCTGCCGGGCTGCTGGAGATTGTTTCACCTGCCGCCTACCAGCGCTACACGGAGACCGTCTGGCTGCTGCAGCCTGACGTTTGGATGCCTGTTTCGGTAAGCCTTGAGCGGACTCTGGCCAGCCTGTTTTTTTACCTCACTTGTGTCGGTTTATACCTTCTGGCTACTCAGTGCCTCGCCGATGCCACGCAGCTGAAAAAAACCGTGCGGATCGTGACCACTTTTGCCGGTCTCTACGCCCTGGTGGCAATTCTCGAAGCGCTGGTATCAAACGGCCGCATCCTCTGGGTGCTGATGCCCTGGCCTGACTACGCCGGCAAACCTTTCGGCACTTATGTGAACGGCAACCACTTCGCCGGTCTGATGGCGATGCTGCTGCCGCTCTGCTTCATGCTCTACCTGGTCGATAAACCTGCCGCGCTGTACGGTGACTGGAAAGAGCGCCTGATCGATTATTGCAGCGACCCGCGCATGGGCAAGCACCTGATGGCCGGTTCTGCGGCTCTGCTGAGTGCGACAGGTGTCTTTCTGTCGCTTTCGCGGGGCGGCATCATCAGTATGCTCGGCGCCATGCTGATCCTCTGCCTGCTTTTGCTGTGGCGCAAGCAGTACCGCCGCCAGGCCCTGATTCTGATCGGCTTTATCGTCGTGCTGTTCTTCTTCGTTGGCCTGTTCGGCTGGGAAGCTATTTTTGAACGCTTTGCCCGGATCCGTAATCTGCAGGGTGATTTGAGCGACGGGCGTTTGAGCTACTGGGCTGACTGTCTGGCCCTGTTTAAGGATTTCCCGCTGTTCGGCAGCGGTTTCGGCAGCTTTATCGACAGTTATGCCGGCTACCAGACGCTTTTTCAGTCGCAAAGTGTTGTTGACCACGCCCATAACGATTATGTCGAGTTGCTCGCCGAAGCGGGTTTAACCGGCCTGATTCTGGCGGCCTGGGCTGCTCTGCAGGTCTTGCGTGACAGCTGGCAAGCTTTTGGCCGTCGCCGCTCTCGCTTTGCCTGCTCGCTCTACCTGGGCGCACTGGTCGGCATCTGCGCGCTGCTGCTGCACTCTGTGACCGAGTTCAACCTGCATATCGGTGCCAATGCGCTCTATTTTGCCTTTTTGGCCGCTCTTTTGGTTGCGCTCTCTGCGACCAGCTCACAGGGGCGCAAGCGCTCTGAGCTGCCGCAGTTGAAACGTCAGAATATCAGACTGTTGATGCCGATGGTGGTCCTGCTGTTGCTTGGTTCTCTGGCTTTGAACGGCGGCGGCCTGGTGGCTGAAGCAAAGCTTTCTGCCTACGCAGATATCAAGCTGACCGAGCTGGATCGACCTGAACGGGATGCAGCCCTGCAAGCTGCCCGTGAGGCGATGGCCTGGGCGCCCCTGTCCAGCGCGCATCGCTACTTTGCCACCAGGGTGCATAGCGTGGCCGGGGAGCATGACGAAGCGCTGCAGCTCTACGGCGAGATTCTGCAGCGGCGTCCGCTGCGCAGCTTCTACCTGCAGCGTGCGGCCGCTACAGCGACCGCTTTGGGCCAAAACGAGCTGGCCGGGCGTTTGCTCAGGTCCGCGGTGGCCTTTGACCGGGTTGATCTGCGCCGGATCAAAGCCTACGCGCAATGGCTTTTGCAGCAGCAACGTCAGCAGGAGGCTTTTGTCGAGATCAGAAGAGGCCTTGAGCTGGTCCCTCAGGAAGCCGGCAATTTTATCAGCCTGATGCTTGACTTCGGCGTGCCTTTAACGGCGATGACAGGGGCCTTGCCGGAGCGGGCGCTGGCCTGGCAGCACTATGCCAACATTCTGGTTGAAGCCGGCCATGAGCCTGTGGCGGAGCAGGCTTTCCGGCAAGCCATCACCCTGGCTCCGAGCGAGGCTCTGCCTTCTTACAGCGCCCATTGGGCTTACTCCAGGTACCTTGAAAAACAGCAACGCTATGAAGAAGCTATTGGCGTGGTCATGGCCGCGCTCGAACTCTTCCCGGAGCAGGCCAACCTGCATGCGGCGGCCGGCAGTCTTTATGAACGCCAGGGCATCAGTTATCGGGCCGAGGAAGAATACCGGCAGGCGTTGTTGTTGAATCCGGGGTTGGGTTGGGTGAGGAAGAAGCTTGAAAGATTTTAGGGGCTGGGGCGGGGGGCGCGGGGCGCGCGGCGCGAAATAACCAACCCTGTGTTGAAATGATTCTGGATGTTTGGTTTAGTTTCTTGCTTCAAGAAAGCACTGTAGATAGGCCCCCCTGAACAGGGCCGGATACCATGCTCAGAAATTCATAGAATCCACCGAATATTATCTTCCTGGTTTACCTGGCGCACTTTGCGGACTTGAGTGAGCGCAGCGAACGGGCGTGGGAAAACCTTATCTCACGCAAAGTTCGCGAAGTTCGCAATTCAAAACGCAGACCAAAAGCATTAAGCAATAGTTCTCTGGGCCCTTTCCACCGTCGCCAAGGCTATGGCGGAGAACCGGACTGCGAACTGGGGACTTGAGGCTGGAGGCAGGAATCTGGGATGCGAGATGAGGAAGCCAAAAGTTTGAAAGGTTTTCGCGTCCCGCGTCCCAGAAACAAACACATGCCTCAAAGATCACAATATGTTATACATCCTCCTTGAAAAATAAACAGTCATTCGATGTTTTAGCTTACAGCTTTAACCCGACTACAGGAAAATACAATGCATAACTTTGTTTCAGCTCTTTCTGTTTTTGAACTTGCTCACCGCGCCACGAGGAGATTTTTATGCTAAAAATCTCCTGCTTCAAAGCCTATGATATCCGCGGTCGGCTTCCTGACCAGCTCAACGAAGAGGTGGCTTATCGGATCGGTCGGGCTTTTGCGCAGTATCTGCAGCCGAAACGGGTGGTGGTTGGTCAGGACGTGCGGCCCAGCAGCCCGGCATTAACAGCGGCTCTGGTAAAAGGTTTGACCGAGGCTGGGGCGGATGTCCTCGATATCGGTCTGTGCGGAACGGAGGAGGTTTACTTCGCCACTTCGCACGCTAAAGCCGATGGCGGCATTATGGTGACGGCGAGTCACAACCCGGCCGATTACAACGGCATGAAGCTGGTCCGTGAAGAGAGCCGGCCGATCAGCGGCGATACGGGCCTGGAGCAGATTCGCCTGTTGGCGGAAGCAGGCCAATTCGATACGCCCGAGCGGACAGGGCAGGTGACTGTCTACGAGCATCGGGTCGCCTATATCCGTCACCTGCTCAGCTATATCGACAGCTCTGTGCTACGGCCTCTCAAGGTCGTGGTGAACGCCGGCAACGGTTGCGCCGGGCCTGTTCTTGATTTATTGGAGAAGCAGCTGCCGCTGGAGATCATCAAGATCTGTCATGAGCCGGACGGTTCTTTCCCTAATGGGATTCCGAATCCTCTGCTGCCTGAGAATCGCGGCATTACCCGTGATGCGGTTCTCGAACACGGCGCCGGGCTGGGGATTGCCTGGGACGGTGATTTCGATCGTTGCTTCTTCTTTAACGAGCATGGCGAGTTTATCGAGGGCTATTACATCGTCGGCCTGCTCGCCGAGGCTTTTCTGACCACCCGGCCGGGGGCGAAGATCATCCATGATCCCCGTCTGACCTGGAACACCATCGACATCGTGGAGCAGGCCGGGGGCGAGGCCGTGATGAGCAAAACCGGCCACGCCTTCATCAAGGAGCGGATGCGCGCCGAGGATGCCGTGTATGGTGGCGAAATGAGCGCGCACCACTATTTCCGCGACTTTGCCTACTGCGACAGCGGCATGATCCCCTGGCTGCTGGTGGTCGAGCTGATGTGCCGGCAGAAGAAACTCCTCTCCGAACTGGTCGGCCAGCGAATGAAGATGTTCCCCGCCAGCGGTGAAATCAACCGGACCCTGAATGACCCCGCAGCGGCGATTGCGGCTGTTGAAAAGAAGTACGTCCCCGGCGCATGCGTCGTTGATCACACCGACGGACTCTCTGTCGAATTTGCTGACTGGCGCTTTAACCTGCGCATGTCAAACACCGAGCCGGTGGTAAGATTGAATGTGGAAGCGCGTGCTGATCAGGCTCTGATGGAAGAGAGAACGGAGGAATTGTTGAAATTTTTTGGGGGGGGGCTTAGGAGCTTAGTTCTGAGTGCTGAGCGATGAGCGATGAGGGGGAGCTTAGTTCTGAGTGCTGAGCGATGAGCGATGAGGGGGGAGCTTAGTTCTGAGGGCTGAGCGATGAGCGATGAGGGGGGAGCTTAGTTCTGAGGGGTGAGTGATTGAGTGATGAGGGGGAGCTTAGTTCTGAGGGGTGAGTGGTGAGTTGAATGTTGATGTGATTTTATGGAGGGGATTATGGCGAAAGTGGAGAAGTTTGAGGACTTGATCGCTTGGCAGAAGGCTCGCGTTCTTGTTAAAGAGATTTATCAGGTTTCTGGTAGCGGTGCGTTTGCGAAAGATTTCGGCCTCAGGGATTAGATCAGGCGCGCGGCGGTTTCTGTTATGTCGAATATCGCAGAAGGCTTTGAGCGTTTCAGCCCTGCGGAATATCATCAATATTTGTTGATTTCGAAAGCTTCCTGTGCTGAAGTTCGTTCGCAACTTTTTGTGGCGCTGGATGTAGGTTATATAGACCGTGCCCGCTTTGAACGTCTGCAAGAGAAAGCTGTCGAAGTTGGTCGCATTGTTGGTGGCTTGAGAGCTGCCGTCAAAAAACGAAAGGATCAATAGATGTCCACTCATCGCTCATCGCTCAGCACTCAGAACTCCCAAAACCCGAAACGGGTTTTGGTGACCGGCGCGGCCGGCTTCATCGGCTCTCATCTCTGCCATCGTCTGCTCGATCGCGGTGATACTGTCATCGGACTCGACAACCTCAATGATTACTATGAAGTATCACTTAAGGAAAACCGTCTCAAGAGGCTGGAAGAAAAGGATGATTTTACTTTTGTAAAATGTAACCTTGCTGATCGTGCTGTGATGGAGAAGCTTTTTGCGGATCATACCTTTGATGCGGTGGTCAACCTCGCCGCCCAGGCCGGGGTGCGCTATTCGCTGACCAATCCGCATGCTTATGTCGATGCCAACCTGGTTGGTTTCATGAATGTTCTGGAGGGGTGTCGTCATCAGCAGGTGGGACACCTGGTCTATGCGTCTTCGTCTTCGGTTTACGGCGCCAACACCAGCATGCCATTCTCGGTGCACGACAACGTCGATCATCCCTTGTCGCTGTACGCGGCCAGTAAAAAGGCCAACGAGCTGATGGCGCATACCTATGCGCACCTCTATGATCTGCCTTGCACCGGGCTGCGCTTCTTTACCGTGTACGGTCCCTGGGGCCGCCCTGATATGGCCCTTTTCCTTTTTACCAAAGCGATCCTGGCCGGTAAACCGATCGATGTGTTCAATCACGGCCGCATGAAACGTGATTTCACCTACATTGACGATATCGTTGAGGGTGTCGTGCGTGTGACCGACCAACCGGCGCAACCGAACCCTGCCTGGTCGGGGGATCAGCCCGATCCGGGAACCAGCGCTGCGCCCTACCGGGTGTTCAATATCGGCAACAATAACCCGGTAGAGTTGATGCACCTGATCGAAACCCTGGAAAAGGCGTTGGGTAGAGAAGCGATCAAGAATTTCATGCCGATTCAGCCCGGCGATGTGCCTGCCACCTGGGCGGATGTTGATGCCCTGGGCGATGCTGTTGGTTTCCGTCCTGCCACTTCGATCGAAGCAGGAGTGGGGCGGTTTGTTGAATGGTATGGGGCTTACTATTTGTAAGCCGGGAGCGCGTGGCGCGTGGCGCGTGGCGGGAAATTGGGTCGCGGACAACATGCCGGGCCAACGTTGGCAACGCACTCACCACTGGAGCCAGACTGGAGCCAGACTGGAGCCAGAATCCCCGGTCAGAAAAGTCACTGAACTGTTACTTCTGCGTTATGTTAATTTGACAGTAATGGTCTTAGCTTGCCGATCTTTTAGCTGATTTTAATTGTTTTTCCGCGCCACGCGCCACGCGCCACGAGGTCCTAAATGAGTGCCCTAGTTGCTATCGTCGGTCGTCCCAATGTGGGCAAATCGACTCTTTTTAACCGGATTATCGGCAGGCGTCAGGCGATTGTCGAGGATTTCCCGGGGGTGACCCGTGATCGCAATTATGCGGACGTGAATCGCTTTGCGAAACGTTTTACCCTGATCGACACCGGTGGTTTTGAACCGGTCAGCAGCGAGCGTCTGCTGGCGCAGATGCGTGAACAGTCGCAGTTGGCCATGGAAGAGGCCGACATCATCATCTTCCTGATGGATGGTCGTGAGGGCTTGAACCCGGCCGATGAAGAGGTTGCCCAGATGCTGCGCCAGGTGGACAAGCCTGTCCTCTTTGTGGTCAACAAAATGGATGGTCCCGCCCAGGAGGCTCACCTCGGTGAGTTCTACGCCCTGGGCGTCGACGCGATTTACCCGATCGCTGCGGAACACCGCATCGGCACGGCAGACCTGGTGGATGAACTGCTTGCACTGCTGCCGGATCAGCAGGAGAGCGATGAGGAGGAGACTGAGACCCGCATGGCGATCGTCGGTCGGCCGAACGTCGGCAAATCGTCCCTGGTCAATCGTCTGCTCGGTTACGAAAGGGTGGTTGCCAACCCGACGGCGGGAACCACCCGTGACAGTGTCGATACGGTCTTTGCCTATAACCAGCGCCGCTATGTACTGATCGATACGGCCGGCATCCGGCGTAAGGGCCGGGTCTCGCAAAAACTGGAAAAATACTCGGTGATTCAGGCTCTCAAGGCGCTGGACCGCTGCCATATCGCCCTGATCGTGGTCGATGCGGAAGAGGGCATCACCGACCAGGATCTGACTATCGCCGGCTATGCCCATGAGCGCGGCCGCGCGATCATCATCATCGTCAACAAGTGGGACCTGCTCAAGAAAGATAACCGCACCATGGGCGAGTACACCAAAGATGTGCGCGCCGCCTTCCGTTTTTTACCCGACAGCCCGATCCATTTTGTCTCCGCGCTGACCGGGCAACGCATCAACAAGATCATGGCCGATGTCGAGATGGTCAATGACGAGTTCAACCGCAAGGTATCAACCTCCGACCTGAATAAAGTTCTCAAAGACGCCGAGTACAACCATCAGCCGCCGATGTATCGCGGCCAGCGCCTGAAATTCTTTTACATGACCCAGACCGCTGTTCGTCCGCCGACTTTCCTGGTTTTCGTCAACAAGGCGGAAGGGGTACACTTCTCCTACGAACGCTACCTGATGAACTGCATCCGCCAGGCCTTCGGCTTTGTCGCCTGTCCGATCCGCTTGAAGTTTGAGGACAGGCAGCGGTCTTAAGGGCGGGGGCTGGGGACTGGAGGCTGGGGACTGGAGGCTGGGGACTAGAGGCTGGGGACTGGGGACTGGAGGCTGGGGACTGGACGCGGGACGCGAAAAAAAATAAACCTGAGATTAGATGATGGCTGCAAACGAGCTAAAATCTGTTTTCAAACTTCTGGGTTTTTCAAACTTCTGGGTTTTCGCTTCGACCTTTTTGCCAGACAGCCACCAAGGAGATAGATGATGGACCAGCAGATCGCGACTGTCAACGGCTCACCTATAGATGGAAAAGCCCTCAACGCGGCGATGCAGAGTCTTGCCCGGGAACACTTTCACGCCACCCTGGACGAGGTTCCGCCCGAATCCCACCAGGAGCTGCGCGCCATGGCTCTGGAACGCCTGATTGCTCGGGAGCTGATTTTTCAAGCCGCGCTGGCTCAAGGCATCATCGCAGGTGATGACTCTGTCGAAGAGGAGTCTGCGAGAATTTTACGTATGATGGGCAACCCGGCTGATTTCTGGAAGCGTCTGGCTGAGCGAGGTATGGATGAAGTCACCTTTTTGAGGATGGTGCGTAAGGATGTGACCGTGGAGCAGATGTCGGTGCAAAAATGCCGGGAGATCGAAGAGCCGGGTGAAGATGAGATCAAAGACTTCTTCTTTGCGCATCCTGATCAATTACGAGGCCACGAGCGGGTGCGTGCCAGCCATATCCTGCTGCCGGTGGACCCTGAGCATCCTGAAAAATCCCTCGAACAAGCCAACATGGTCAAAATCAAGGCAAGCCAGGGTGATTTTGCCGAGACCGCCAAGGCACATTCTATCTGTGCCAGCGCACCGGGCGGGGGAGAGCTGGGTTTTATCCGTCGAGAAGATGTCGATCCGAGTTTCGCTGACGCGGCCTTCAGCCAGGTGGTCAATGAGGTTGGTGAACCGGTCCGGACCCCTTACGGTTATCATTTGATCAAGATCACCGCACGTGAAATCCCTGCTCCACCGACGCTCGAGGAAGCTCGCGACAAGATTGTTGCTTTTCTGAAGCAGGCCAAAAGCTCCAGGCTTATCGAGGAGTGGGTCGCCAGCCTGCGTCAGGGCGCAGAAATCATTTTCCCTGATAATTAGTTTTCAGATCGAAAACTACACTGCGTTCATCCGGAGTTTGCGGATTTTTTCGACACAGAGGAGTTGAAAAGTTTCCCTCTTCTCCTAGACTTGTACGATGTGTCCGGATGCGGAACGATCAGTTCCCATGCTGCTTGTTTTACCACCGCTTGAACATCTTGAGAGGTTGTCGATGGAACTTATTATAGAAGAACACGGTAAAAATTTCGGTAAGGCACACCATGCCAGAATTGCAGACCTGAAGAGTGTTCTGAAGGCCCATCCCTCCCGACAAGATGCCGAGATCCTGTTAGCCCTGGCCGATGCTCTGCTGGTCTACAGCCATTCCCAGGCCTTGCTCAAACGCTCTGGCCCTGAATTGCTGGAGTGGCTTCAGGTGTTTCTCGATTTTCTCAGGCAGCGCGATGGGGACCTCAAGGTCAACTACTTTATGCCGGCCAACTCCGGTTCGTCATTTCTGCTCCTCAACGCCCCGGACGTTCCTTACCTGGTCGATTCGTTAAAAACCATCCTGCAGCCTCTGCCCCAGCGGGCGACGATTATTTCCCACCCGATCCTGAATATCAATCGTAAGGACGGGGTCCTCATCGATATTGGCGATCAGGTTGATGGTCAGCTGGAATCCTTCATGATCGTCCAGTTTGAGGGGGCTCGTGATCTCGACACGACGTCTATCGAGGCAGATATTCGTCGCGTGTTTCAGATTGCCCAGACTGTGGGACGACAGCGCAAAGAGCTGAATCAGAGTCTGCAGAAGCTGGCCCTGATGGATGAGAGCCAGGAGCAGAAAGATTTCACCGCCTGGCTGCAGAGCGGTAACTTTATCTGTTTTGGTTATGCCTCGGTTGAAGTCCTCAACCTGAATGATGAGTCCACCAGGTTCCGATTGACTGAGTCACCTTTGGGCTGGTTGCCGGACACTCTGCTTGCCCAGGTTAAAGGCTCCAGGAAGTCTCCGGAATTCACCAAACGGGCGAAAAAGATTCTGGTGCGCAAGAACCCGCTGGTCGTTGAAGTCCTTGAGGAGGTCAGCCCGCTCTATCAGCAGGACAATCTGATCTACCTTGGCTTCAGGGAGTGCGGCAAGTCAGAGAGCAGGATCGAGCATGTTTTCGTTGGCCTGTTTTCGCAAAACAGCGTCAATGAGTTGGCCAGCAACGTGCCGCCATTGAAGGCGAAGCTGCTTGCGGCCTTAACCCGTCAGCATGTTTTGAGCGGGAGTTACGATTACCGCAAGGTCGTAGAGATCTTCAACACCTTCCCCAAAGTCGAAATGTTTTTTCTGAGCGATCAGGCCCTCGACCGCCTGGTGCAATCCTTTGTCAGCCTGCAAAGAGAGCAATCGGTCAAGCTGGTGGTCACCCGCAGTCTCAGCCTGCGCGGCTTCATTCTTCTGGTTATCATGCCACGGGATTATTACACGCGTGATGCGGTGCGACGTATGGAGTCATACTTGAGCCGCTTTCTCTCTGCTCTATACATTTCCTCACGTGAAGTTCATTTTTATTCGGAATATGTCAGTCTGCATTTTCGCGTCGTCCCACAGGAAGACCAGATCAGGATTGATGTTGACGCCCTGCAAAAAGTGCTTACAGACCTGGCGCGCCCCTGGCAAGAAAAATTGCGTCGGCTGCTCCAGCGTGGGGCAGAAGGGCAATCCGGCACAAATCTCTGGAACCGTTACGCGAACTCTTTCCCGAACGACTATAAAGACCTGATTCACCCACGTTTTGCGATCAGGGATGTGCGAGCCATCGAGCAACTTTTGGCAACCGGAGAGGATGGCTTTGACCTCTGGGGCCCATTCCAGGAACGCCAGGAGTTTTATCGTCTGCAATTTTACAGCCTCAGGGAAAGTTATCTCAACGAGCTGATGCCTTTTTTGGAGAACCTTGGTCTGGCCGTAGTGGACGAAGTCGACTTCTTCCTCGAAGTTGACGGCCGTACCATTTACATTAAAAGTTTTGCCGTTCGCAGCAGTGCCCCTGATTCTCTGTCGCTGTCTGCTCAACGCGACAATCTGCTGGAAATTCTTGCCGGGTTGCGCAACGGCACCGTTGAGGACGATTATCTGAATCGACTCATGATTTTGACCGGTCTTGACTGGCAGGAAATTGATGTTTTCAGGGCCTATCGCAACTACTACTTTCAGCTGGGCAATCCGTTTACCAAGCGTCGAGTTGCCTTTGCCCTGATTAACAACCCGCAGGCAGCCCTGCTCATCTATCGTTACTTTGAGGCGCGGTTTCAGCCGAACCCCGATTGGTCGGATCCCATGCGGCGGGAAGAGGAAGCGCTCATGCCGATTCGTATGGAGCTGTCGCAGGCGCTGGACCGGATCCGGGACATCAACGAAGATCGTATTTTGCGCAGCCTGTTCAATCTGATCGATTCCACTGTGCGAACCAATTTCTTTTTGAGGCGTGGTGGCCCGGATTACTTCCTTTCCTTCAAGATCAGCGCCATCGGTGTAATCGATATGCCGTTTCCACGCCCGATGTACGACACCTACGTGCATTCCGCAACCATGGAAGGTGTTCATCTGCGTGGTGGCAAGGTCGCACGTGGCGGTATCCGCTGGTCTGATCGCCCGGACGATTTCCGCACCGAAGTCCTTGGCCTGATGAAAACCCAGATGACCAAGAATGCTTTGATCGTTCCGGTCGGCTCTAAAGGCGGCTTTATCGTCAAGACACCATTTACCACCCGTGAAGAAGGGGCCAGACTCTCACGTCAGGCGTATATCACCTTGATGCGCGGCCTGCTGGATCTGGTTGATAACCGGATCGCAGGAGAGATCGTAGGACCGGCCGATCTGGTGGTCTACGACGATGAAGACCCCTACCTTGTGGTCGCTGCAGACAAAGGCACGGCCCACCTTCCCGATACGGCCAACAGCGTCAGTCTCGACTACAACTTCTGGCTGGGGGATGCTTTTGCCAGCGGCGGTTCGGTCGGTTATGACCATAAAAAGCTCGGCATAACGGCGCGTGGAGCCTGGGAGTGCGTGAAGCGACATTTTCGTGAGCTCGGCAAGGATATCCAGAATGAAGAGTTCACCGTGGTCGGTATCGGTGATATGAGCGGCGATGTCTTCGGCAATGGCATGCTTTTGTCGAAAAAGACCCGTCTGCTAGCGGCATTCAACCATATCCACATCTTCATCGATCCTGACCCCGATCCGGATAAATCCTGGCAGGAGCGCAAGAGGCTCTATGATCTGCCACGTTCGACCTGGGCCGATTACAAGGCCGAGCTGATCTCAGAGGGGGGCGGGGTCTGGGAGCGGGCCTCCAAGGAGATTCCTCTTTCACCGGAAATCAGGAAATTGCTGGGTGTCCGTTATGCAACCATGGAAGGGGATGAATTGATCCGACGGCTGTTGCTCGCCGATGTCGAGCTCTTGTGGAATGGCGGTATAGGCACCTATATCAAGTCGTCCCAGGAGAAGCATGCCGACGTCGGTGACCGAGCGAACGACAATGTGCGTGTCAGCGCGACGGAGGTCAAAGCCAAGGTGATCGGCGAGGGCGGTAACCTCGGCTTGACCCAACCCGGACGCATTGAATATGCCGCTTGCGGCGGCATGATCAACACCGACGCCATCGACAACTCGGCGGGTGTCGATACCTCCGACCATGAAGTTAACCTGAAAATATTTTTCCAGACCTTGCGCGAAGCAGGTGTGATCAAAACCTTACGGACCAGGAACCAGCGCCTGCAGGAAGTCGAGGATGATGTCTGCCTGAAGGTGCTGGCCAACAACTATACGCAGAGCCAGTGTCTTTCTCTCGATTTGCGCAGATGCCAGTATGATGTCGACCCGTTTATTGCTCTCTCGGAGCGACTGGTGAATACCGGTTTGCTCGATCGCAAAGGTGAATTTCTGCCTTCACGTAAAGAGCTCACCACACGTGGCCGTGGCTATTTCCGCCCGGAACTGTCAATCCTGCTCGCTTACAGCAAGATGCATCTTTATCAGACTCTGCTTGAGAGTGTTTTGCCCGATCAGGAGTCTGCACAAAGTTTCCTTCAGGAGTATTTCCCGGCCAAAACCCGGCAGCGCTACCGTGCCCGGATCGAGAACCATCCGCTGCGGCGTGAAATCATCGCCACCATGATTACCAACAGGATTGTCGACCAGGCCGGTTGTGCCTTTTTGAACAATTTGGTTCAGGAGGCCGGCACCAGCATACTCAATGGGGTCGCTGCCTACCTGGTTTTCGACGAGGTCTTGAATGGTGAGGCCATCCGTAAGCAGATTGCGGCAGCCGACAACAAGATGACCTCGGAACGCCAATATGAACTTCTCGAAAGTCTTGAAAGAACTTTGGCCGGCCTCTGTCGGCAGGTATTCGAACAAGTTTTGCCGATGCGTCTTGAGGCAACTTGCGTCAAAGATTATCGCCAGCGCCTGAATATCTTCCGTACGCATCTTGCCGAACTGCTTCCTGACGAAGAGTTGCAGGTTAGCAAGCGCGCTGCGAAGCTGCTCGTACATGAAGGCTTCCCCGCAGAAATGGCTTTGGAAATGGCGAGCTTCCGTTACCTGGCCGGCTTCCTGCCGGCTGTGCATATCGTTGAAAAGACCGGCGCCGACCTTCTGCAGGTGACGACTGCTGTGGGTGACATGCGCCTGCGCCTGAAAATATCCCAGGTCATGGAAAGCTTGAACGAGTACACCCCCCATGATCAATGGGACAGGGCCGCGTTGGTCAGCTTACGCGGGGCTTTCATCAAGCAGGCCATTAAGCTGACCAGGAGTCTGGTCGCTGCAGGACAGGACACCGACGCCTTCCTGTCTGCCAGACGACAACGCCTCGAGGCCTACCTTGCCCTCGTAGAGACCTTGCGTGCCACTCCGCCAAGCACGACCAGCCTTTATATTGTTCTTTTGCGTGCTCTGGAAGCGATCGAAGACTGAACTGGGGATTCTGCATTCTGGAGGCAGTATTCAGGCTCAAATATAATTTGTTTGGGCGGCTTGTGTCGAATGGCAGGCATGCAAATATGATAGAATCGGTTTTGTTTGACCTGATAAGGTTTAATTGTGTATAACTAATATAGTTAAGTAGCTGAGACAATTGAAAGTTCCTATATCTGGTTGCTGTATTGCATTAAAAATGATCTTAAAATGTCGTTTGTGAGGTTTTGCATGCTTAAAAAGGGGTTGCCCATCGTTGCGGGCATATTGTTTTTCATAACCTTTCAAGGTTGTGCTCGATATGAACGCTATGAGACCGGCACTGTGCTTGAAATCAAGGACGGGTCCAGCGCTATTCTGGAGCAGCAGGATGTCCAGGTTGATCTTCCGGAAATTCCTGAAGAGGAAGAGATCACCGAGTATCGGGTCGGCCCTGGAGATGTTCTGCTTATTAATGTGCCGGGCCTCATAGAGACATGGGGTGGCTCTTCCGAGCGAGTTCGGAATTTAGAGGGTTTTAGAATTAGTTCCAGTGGCAGGATCATCCTGCCCCTGGCAGGTGCCATCGAAGTCTCAGGCCTGACCGTCGAGGAAATCCAGGCCCTTCTGGTGGACAAACTCGTCAAGTACATCAAAAAGCCGATGGTGACCGTTGAGATTCGTGAATTCAAGTCTCAGCCGCTTTACCTGCTTGGTCAGTTCAATCAGCCTGGTCTGTATTTTCTTGATCGACCGACCTCTTTGCTGCACGGAATTTCCATGGGGAAAGGTCTTCAAGAAAAGGCCAACTTGCGAGGGGCGCGGTTGCTGCGCGATGAAACTTTGCTGCCGGTCGATATCTATCATCTCCTCTATAACAACGATTTGCACCAGAACGTTCAGCTCCGGCCGGGTGATACCATCTACGTTCCCGGCAATGAAGACCAGCGTGTTTATGTTTTCGGTGCTGTCGGCAAGCCTGGGTCCGTTCCTTTGGTGAATGGCCGTCTGAACCTTCTGCAGGCCGTCAGTATTGCAGACATCGGCCGACAATTTAGTTCTCAAAAACAAGCTTACGATGCCGAACATGTTCGCATCATTCGTTCGTTTTCTCCGACCCGTGGCCAGTTGATGGTGGTTGATTTAAAACGTATGATGGAAGGCAACGCTATGCCTCTGCCCTTGATGGATGGAGATATAGTTTATATTCCGAAAACCAAACTGGGTAATTGGAACGAAGCCATTAACGAACTGCTGCCGACTCTTCAGATTATTTCGGGCACAATGCAGCCCTTCGTGCAGCTTAAGTATCTGGAGAATAATTGAACCTTACGGTTATTTACTGAGATTGCGTCGTCGTGCTGCCCACCTGACCGGTTTGGTCCGGTGGGTTTGTTTTTTTCTAGCAGGCTGCTAGCTTTTTTGCTTTGTTGCTGTGGTGTGAAAAGACCATGCTGAATAATTCCGGTACGACCTCTGTCTCTTCAAAAATGTCAGGACCGCTTAATCTTCTTGTTTCCGTCCGACGTCGTTGGAAAATTGTCCTTTTGGTCTTTACCCTGATTTTCTCTGCAACAATTTTTTACACGCATCTGCAAAAGCCAATTTACCAGGCGACCGCAACCATCGAATTGAATCCTCCCGTTGCAGCGGCTGACAAGAGCTTCTCAACAGCAGATGCCATCGCTCACCTCAAATCCAGGGCCATGGCAAAGAAAGTCGTGCAGCGACTGAACCTTGCCTGGCAGGCCAGAGTCTCAACCCCTCAACTTGAAGTGATCATCGAACAATTTGTTGCCTCGCCCTTGCTGCCGGGAGCACAAATCTTTCTGACGGGCCCCACTGAGTTTACGATCTCGGACTCTTCCGGTGGTTTTTTGGGTAAGGGCACCAGCGGCAAATTGCTGGAAACCGACGTGATCCGTTTGTTACTGCATATTCAAAACGGACAGAGCGGTGAGTCAATCACCCTGGTACGCCAGCCCGTCGAGCCTTATATCGAGAGGTTTCTGGCCAATTTCGAAGTCGTTGTACTGGAAGGTAACAGTCATGTTTTAAGGTTTGTTATGCATGGCGAAAACCCGAAGCTTCTCAGTGCTGCCATCAATCAATTGATCGACATCTATCAAGCCGGTCTTGTTCAGGACAGCACTCAAGACGTCGAGCGTATCGACAGTCAGCTGGCTGAAGCAAAGCAGAATCTTGAGGTCGCCGAGATCGCTTTGCATGACTATAAAAAGCAGAAAGGTTTATCCGGATTGACCATGCAGGGTGAAGTGCTGATTGGCAAAGCAACCAGACTGGAACAGGAGAAAACAGGCCTTGAGTGGCAGCTCGGCCAACTTCGTCTGGCCACTGAGCGGCTGCAGGCGGCTATCAGCAACCAGACAACATTCTTTGCTCCCCGTCTGGAATGGGGCCCGCGTTTATCTGCTGCTGAGTCACGGCTCGCTACCCTCGAGTCTCGCAAACAGACTTTATTAGTCGACTTCACCGAAGCCCACCCAAAAGTCGAGGAAGTCATTGAGGAGATCCGGACGGCACAACGCGAACTGTTGTCACTCTATGCAGCTAAAGATCGCGAACTTGGGCAGGAAAAGCAAAGGCTGGTTAAACAGATCGCCGATTTTGACAGGCAGTTGACTAAAGCTCCCGAAGCCGAATTGACGCAACGTATTCGCGATCGTCAGTCGCAGGCAGAATTGGTGAGTTTTCTCGAGGAAAAGCAGCGAGACATTCGTCAGGCAGAAAGAAACGCTGCTAACGCCGTTAGAGTCATTGATCCGGCACTTACTCCCATGTCGCCGATCAAACCGGACAAGCTCAAGAACTATGCCCTGGGCGGGCTATTGGGACTTATTCTTGGCGTCTGCAGTGCGTTTATTCTCAGTGCTGTGGATCCTACCTTCAAAACCGTTGCAGATATCCGCAGCATATTAAACCTGCCAATCTATGGTGTCATCCCGATGATCCCTGCCGGCAAAGAAGGCTCGCAACTGCCGGTTGCCGTCTTGTCACCCAAGGCGCCCGTCGTTGAGGCATTCCGGGCTCTTCGCACCCGGCTGCATTATGCGACGGATAAGCAGCGTCACAAGATTATTATGGTCACCAGCACCTTACCGGGTGAAGGCAAATCAACGGTTTCTGCCAATCTGTCTGTGGTCCTCAGCATGACCGGCGCCAAGGTCCTGTTGATAGGCTGTGATCTGCGCAGGCCTTCTCTTCACAAAGTTTTCCATGAAGAAAATGAACCCGGGCTTGTTGAATTGCTGCGTGACCAGCAACCAAGCTCCGTCAGAAAAATGCATAATCCGCGGCTTGATTTTCTGCCTGCCGGGGTCATCCCTGAAAACCCATCGGAGATCCTTGAGTCAGAACGTATGCGTCAGTTCCTCGCCATGTCTAGAGACCTGTACGACTATGTTGTGATCGATGCTCCACCGGTTCTGCCGGTGACCGATGCCGAAATTCTGGCGCCGCTCGCAGATGTTAACCTCGTGGTGCTGGAGCCTTGCCGGGTGCCGGCAAAGGCAGCCCTGCAGATGGTCAAATCGTTACAGGACGTCGGCGCCAGGATCTCAGGGGTTGTCGTTAATGACAAAAGCGGGCAGGGCTTTAAATATTATGGCTCGTACAGTTACTACGGAAATCGTAATTTTGCCGGTTATTATGGAGAAAGTCTGGATGAGCTTCGGGAAGGTACCCTGGAGAGCCTCCTTAAGAAAGTCTGGGGGAAGTTGAACAGTTGACGGCTGGGAGAAGGGAGAAGGGAGAAGGGAGTGAACCATGAGTTCTGGTCCTTGGACCCGCCACAGAGACATCTGGTAAAGCTAACCTCCCTTTGTTATATTGATCGGCAATGACTTAATTTTCAGACAGTTTTTTTGTTTTTTACCTCATGAAAGAGTAACGATACCTTAAATGTCTGATCAGAGCCCTAATAATCTGCAAATGCAAGCTGAGAAAGAAATTCATCTGCTTGACTATCTGAATGTGGTAAGGCGACGCTGGAAAATAGCGCTGTTGGTCTTCATCCTGGTTTTTTGCACTGTTGCCATCAAGACCTTTCTCGAAGTTCCGGTTTATGAATCGAGCGCAGTTTTGCGGGTCAGCCTGAAGCCCGACACCTCACAGGAAGTCCTCGAGAAAAGGAAAGAACGTTATTTCAGCGTCGATTCAGAGGTTTATCTGCTGCAGTCAAACCTGGTCGCAGAACGCGCAGTCAAACTGCTGCAGTTGGAATGGGGTTTTGCTGCAGAGCAGACTCCGGAAGATGTACATATCCGCCGCTTGACTGTGCCGCCAGAGATCGCTGCACTTTCGTTGCAGGTTGCTCATGACAAAAAATTCAAACTGTTGGATCCTTCCGGTCGCGTTCTTGCTTCAGGCCAGAGCGGCATCCCTTTTTCTGAAGGCGATATCAACGGACTGATTGAATTCCACGAGGTGCCTTCTGGCGGGACTTATCCTTTGATGCGTTTGAGTATCGATGAGGCGACCGCCATCATCAGCCAGGGCGTCAGTGCGGCCCCGGTGGGTGATCAGTTGTCCATGCTTCGCCTGTCGGTAGAACGCGCCGACCCCAAACAAGCCCGGGATGTGGCCAATGCGATTGCCCGTGCTTATCAGGAACAGTCCCGGGAGAACCAGCTTAAAGAGGCCGAAACGATTCTCAAACTGATCGATCAGCAACTGCTTTCTCTTGGTCGTCAACTGAACATCTCAGAACAGAATCTGCAGAAATTCAGAATCCAGACTGGCCTGCAAAGGCTCAGCCCCGAAGGCTCCAGCATGGTCGATGCCGCAGTGGCTCTGGAGAAGCAACGTGCCGACTTGTTGCTTCAGAAACAACGCATCAAGGATTTTTTAGCGAACCCGAGTTACAGCGCCTATGAGTCTTCAGTCGTTGAGATTTTGCCGGGGGTGACAGAACTGCTGAGCCGTCTTTTGGAACTGCGCACAATTCGGAACGAATTATTACGGACTTATACCTCTTCACATCCTGATGTCGTGGATGTCAACGACAAGATCAACCTGTTACGCCAGGAGGTCATGGCCGCAGCCCGTCTGGGCATGCAGAATCTTGATTTGGAGATTGCTGCTATTAATCAGGAGTTGGCAGACAATGCCAAACGTTTGGAAAATGTTCCTGAGGAGGAGCTTGAACTGGCCAGGTTAAGTCGCTCAAGTCAGGTCAACGCTGAACTGTACAGCTACCTGTTGCAACGTCAACAGGAAGAGCGGATTGCCCAGGCATCGATTACCAGCAACGTGGAAATTATTAACCAGGCCCAACTGCCTCTCTCACCGATAAAGCCGAACAAAAAGAAAAACCTCGGCATGGGCCTTCTGTTGGGATTTCTCCTCGGGGTTGGACTCACGTTCCTTCTCGATTATCTCGATCAAACCATTAAAGATGAAGAAGATGTTCAGGAGAAACTGAATCTTGAAGTGATTGGCTCCATACCTCGAATCGAAACGGCGGTCAGCCAAGAAGAGGGTCAACTGGTCACTCATCTGGAACCTCATTCTCTCTCTGCAGAGGCTTTTCTTGCACTGCGCACCAATCTGCATTTTATTGTTACCAGCCAGAAACGCAAAATGATCATGCTCACCAGTTGCCTGGCTGATGAAGGGAAATCGACTGTAGCTGTAAATCTTGCCGCCACCATTGCACAGACAGGCGCGAGGACCCTGCTGGTTGGGTGCGACTTGCGTCGTCCGTCCCTTTCCAAAGCCCTCAACCAGAAAGAAACTCCTGGGCTCTCGGATCTGTTAATAGGCAGTGACGAGGGTGCTCTGCGTCATATAGAAAACCTGAACCTCGATTTCATCCCGGCCGGGACTCTCCCTCCCAACCCGACCCAGTTGCTCAACTCCAGGACGATGCAGGATTTTCTTGAGGATGCCCGCCGGAAATATGACTATATCTTCCTCGATGTGCCTCCTATCTTACCCGTCGCTGATGCCTTGATTCTTTCGCCCTGGACTGATCTCAATGTCTTGATCCTTGAGCCGTGTCGCGTACCTGAACGCGTCGCCAGGCAAACGATCAAACTCCTGAATAATCATAAAGCTATCATCGCCGGTGTGGTTCTTAACGATAAATCCGGCAAAGGGTCAAAGTTCTACGGTGGTTACAGCTACTACAACAGTAAATACAATGATGGTTATTATCGTCGCACGACCGATGGTCCGAAACCTTCCTGGATTATGAGGGCTATTTCGAAGCTCTGGAATTTTGTTAATGGCTAGCCTGTAAGGCTATTGGTTCGTGGCTCGAGGTTTGTGGTTCGTGGTTCGTGGTTTGTGCCCATGGAGATTAACCGCGTACCGCGAACCACGTGCCACGTTCCAATCTATTAAGTGTAATGATTATATGGAGGGGAAAATGAGATTTGAAGATTTGGATGTGTGGAAGAGGTCTGCAAGATTAAGTGCTAATCTTTACAAAGCTTCTCGAAGTATCAAGGACTATGGCTTCCGTGACCAGGTTACTCGTTCTGGTTTATCCGTTCCAAGCAATATTGCCGAAGGGCATGATCGTGGGTCGGTCAAAGAAGCAATTAGATTTTTGAATATAGCAAAGGGCTCTTGTAGTGAACTGCGTACCCAGATTTACATCGGTGTAGACATTGGTTACATAGAGAAGTCAGTCGGTAAAGGTTGGATTGATGAAACACAGCTTATATCAAACCAACTGGGGAGTTTAATTCGCAAGAAGAGAACCTTCCTTGAAGAAAACACAGATTGACCACGAACCACGGACCACGGACCACGGACCACGGGCCACGGGCCACGGGCCACGCGCCACGGGCCACGGGCCACGAGCCACGGACGAATGATAGATTTCCACTGCCACATACTCCCAGCCATCGACGACGGCGCCGTATCAATCGACGATTCCATCGCCATGGCAAGAGCCTTATCAGACTTCGGTTATAAAACAGTCTGCTGCACACCCCACTGCATCAAAGGCTACTACGATCTTACTCCACAGAAAGTTTGCGAAGCGACCTTGATGTTGCAGGCCGATCTCGACAATGCTGACATTCATCTCGAACTCTGGCCGGGTATGGAATACATGCTCGATGAATATTTCAGCGAACATGCAGACAACTTGTTACCACTTGGTGAAACCAGGCTTGTCCTCTGTGAGGCTCCTCCCCAGGCTCATTCTGAATATGTTTTGCAAGGGCTTGAGTTGATTGTTGAGAAGGGCTTTGTTCCACTGATTGCTCATCCTGAGAGGACTCAATTTTTTTATGAAATGCTTTCGCAGCGGGTGGCGCGTGGCGCGTGGCGTGAAAAAGCAGAAGAACAGGATCCTTCTGGTTTCGAAAGTTTTGCCGCTCCAATAGCCTTTTTTAAAAGATTGTTCGCGCCACGCGCCACGCGCCACGCACCACAACCTTTTGAAGCTAACCCCTCCTATTCGCTCCCCGAAACTTGCCTGTTCCAGGCAAATCTCGGCAGCTTCACGGGTTACTACGGACCCCAGGTCCAGACGCGTGCGTATGATCTCCTTAAAATTAACGCATATAGTGGTATTGCATCCGATCTCCATGATGGTGCCTCTGCCATACAGATTCTGCTGCGTGACAAGTTCGATTTCAACCCGCTGTTAAAAAAAATCTCTGGTTGGGATGGTCAGGTCTCTTCCACGCATTTTCCTGAGAACCGGGATCCCGGTCGACAACGGGAGCTTTTTGACGAGTAGTGCCGCTTTTGACGTAAGGCCTGTTTGACTCTTCTTTATGTTGCCCCTTACAATGGTCAATGTGATCTGACATGCTCCTGCCGGGTCGAGGTTTGATATTTGATTGTGTCTTTTTATTGCTTGTCTGAAAAACTTAGTCTGGAATGTTTTGGTGATGAAGCGATTCTTCTTGTCGCAGATTGGGATCGGTTGCTGACACTTGACAGAATTGCGGCACAGTTATTTGTCCTGCTACAGGCAAAGCTTGGAACTGAGCCCTTTGACCGAACTGATGTGTCTATGTTGCTGAGTGAGCATTATGACCTGGGTGCGTCAGATGTCGACGCGGAGGTGGTGAAACTGCTGGCTTTTGGCCTGCGGCAGGGGATTGTTCTTAAAGGCTGAAGTTTTACGACCCTCTCATTCCAAGGATTTGTCTATGACAGAAGTAAGTTCGAGAATAGATCTAAACTCCAGGCTGGCGATTAATCCGAACCTGGTTCTGCGCGAAGAGGATGACGATTGCGCCTTGTTATTCGATCCGGATAGAGGCAGTGTGCAGCTTCTCAATCGCAGTGCCGTGGAAATCTGGAAACGTCTGGATGGGCAACGCAGCCTTGGCGAAATAATCTTGTCCCTCGGTGAAATCTTCACAGACGTCGATGATTCTGCACAAGAACAAGTTTTGCAGCTGATGCGTTCTCTGTCTGAGCTTGGCGCCATCGGTGTCTGGGATGACAATGCCTGAACAAACTTATCTGATGCGTACGCCGCGGTCGGTCGATCTGGAGATCACCAGCCGCTGTAATACGTCCTGTCGTTACTGCTATTATCTCAACAACAAGGGTGTGACCTATCAAGACCTGCCGACTAAGCGTTGGTTGGCTATCTTCGCTGAACTGTCGGCCTGTCAGGTTATGAACGTCAGCCTGCTCGGAGGTGAGCCGCTTTTGCGTGAAGACCTGTTCCAGTTGATCGATGGCATAGTCGCTAACCGCATGCGTTTTGACCTGATGAGCAATGGCAGCCTGCTGACTGCCGAGGTTGCTGAGCGGTTGGCTGCGACCGGTCGCTGTGATCAGGTCCAGATCTCACTTGATGGTTCCACAGCCGAGATACATGAAACGCTACGGGGGAAGGGGACCTTCGCCCCAGCCGTTACCGCAATCGAACATCTACAGGCGGTTGGCTTGCCGGTGACAGTGCGTGTTACCGTGCACCCCGGCAATATCGACAACCTCTCTGCTCTTGCAGCCCTGCTACTCGATGAGATGGGCCTGCCCGGCTTCAGCACCAACGCTGCTTCTGCGCTCGGCAGTTTTGACAAATACGACGGGACAACTTTTATGAATCCGGTGCAGAGGCTGCAGGCCATGCACAATCTTGCCGACCTTGATGCCTGCTATCCCGGCAGGATTGAAGCCAACGCCGGCCCCCTTGCGGACTGGAAGATGTTTCATGCCATGCAAGAGGCCAGACTGAATGGAAAGCCGCTGCCGCAACGTGGCCGCCTGGTTGGCTGTGGCTGTCCTGCACAGCGACTGGCCATCCGGGCTGACGGCGCATACATCCCCTGTGTGATGTTGCCGCAGATGGTCCTCGGCCAGGCCGGGACAGACTCCTTGACCGAGGTTTGGCAAAATTCTGCAGGGCTGGTGGCCTTGAGGGATCGTCGAAAGATTGAGCTCGCGAGTTTCCCCGGCTGTGTCGAGTGTCCATGGTTGGCAAGCTGCACCGGCAACTGTCCGGGGACGGCCTTCACTCTGACTGAAACCGTCGATTCTCCATGCCCCTCTGCCTGCCTGAGGAAGTTTCAGGCAGAACTGGAATCTCACGGTTTGTCTTTGTGGGAAGAGAAGCAATGAGCCCTCCAACCCTGAACACCCTATATGTCTACCTGACCAGTGGTTGCAACTGTTCCTGCCGGCACTGCTGGTTTGTTCCTGCTGCGGAGGAAGCCGGATCTGCCAGTAGTGAGATGCTGGATCCGGTGGTCTTACGAACAGCGATCGAACAGGCGCTGCCGCTAGGACTCACTTCCCTGAAATGGACTGGTGGTGAGCCGACTCTGCACCCCAAATTCCCGGAGTTTCTGTCCCTGCAGAAAGAATTCTCACTGGGCGGTCTCATTGAAACCAACGGCATGCTGCTTTCTGCCGCTCTGGTTGAAAACATCGTTGACGCCGGTGTGACCAGTGTTTCGGTCAGTCTTGATGGCGCCAAGGCGATGACCCATGACAGGATTCGTGGTGTTGAGGGCGGCTTTGACAGAACTCTGAAAGGGGTCAGAGCGCTGGTTGCGGCAGGTCTGCGTCCGGAGTTGATCCTCACTTTGCAGACAGAGAATGTTGCCGAACTGGATGATTTTTTCAGCCTGGCCGAGCAGTTGGATGCCGGGGCTGTCGAACTCAATATCCTGCAGCCGGTTTTGCGCGGGGCGGCTCTGCAACGTGCTGGAGGCATGCTCAGTATCGCCGAGCTTTTGGAGATCAATCGTAAAGTCAATGAGGTTTGGTCAGGAGAGTTTTCTGTGCCAATCAACCTTGACATACCCATGGCCTTTCGGCCTTTGGGTAAGCTGATGAGTGGCGAGTCTGCCGGTGCCTGCAGTATCCTCAATATCCTCGGTGTTTTGCCGCGCGGTGACTATGCTCTGTGCGGAGTCGGGCAGCATATTGCTGAGCTGTCTATGGGCCGTGTGATGGACGTGCAGCTCAGTGATATTTGGCAGAACCATCCCGTTTTGAAAAAGTTACGCGTTGATTTGCCGTTGCATCTGCAGGGGATTTGCGCCGCTTGCCTGATGCAGTCAGCCTGCCTTGGCTGCTGTGTTGCCGCCAATTATCAACAGTCTGCAGCACTGATGGCGCCCTACTGGTTCTGTCAACAGGCCGCTGAACTTGGCCTGTTTCCCGAGTCTCGTCGGCAATAAGGGTTGAGAAGACAGCTCAATTCTTGTCAACGGGCTGGTTTTCATTTAGTATCTTCTAATTGCTTGATTTAAAGGAATTGTTATGACTTCGAAAAAGAAAAAGATCCCCTGGCAGACCCCCGAGATTAAGTCGATCGATCAGATTTCTGCTGTTTTTGGCGACTGCAAGACCGGAACCTCTCCCGTGCCGGGTGGCCCGCTGCAATGTGGTGTCGGAACCGGTGCCTCGACCGGAGATTGCACCCGCGGCAACGGTGCTAAAGTTGTTTGTTCTTTGGGCAACGGTCGCTGATCTCTTCTTTCTTGCGTTCGGTTGCCAGGGGTAAATTCAGCAGGATGCTCCAGGGCCAGGAGACCAGCCACTCTCGATTGTGTGGATTCTGCCAGCCGATTACAAGGGAACCCAGCTTCCAGATAATGACCGGCTGCTCATTGATTCTTTGCAGAGTCTGTGCTTTTCCCCTTCGCCACAGTGGTTTGAGCCAGAAGATTGAAATGCTCTGGATCCATCTGGCCACTCGTCCACCCCGCGAAGGTCTTTGTGGATCTATGCGGCCGGCGAAATAGAAGAAACGACTCGCAAAAATACCGATCAAACCGTTGGCGACAGTCGTTTTCCTGCCCATGCGATAGCGGTAGATCGCGCGACCAACAATTCGATCCGGTGGCACAGGCTGCTCATCCGCTTGCTTAAAAGCATCTCCACGGGTTTCAAGATTTATTCGATTGCTAAAGACACGATGTACGATCTGTTGACTGTTATCTTGCCAAAAAACCAAACAGTCGCCAACCCTGATTTCCATCATTTTGACCGGCTCGATTTCGAGAAGATCTCCCTCCTGAAAACACGGCCACATACTGAGACCGTGATAACGGAAGAATCTGTCCTGTCGGTGGTTCATGCTGAAAGCTCTCGAAGTTTGACTGCGAGCATCTGCCAGATGTCGGCACCGAGAGGGAGGCCCAATCGCCAGCAAGAATGACTGCGAGCCATGTCGCAGGCCGCCCTGAACAACGCCTTGCGATACAGGGGGGCGGCTAGAACTGTTGCGGTATATTCGTTCAGGGACCGGTAGATGAGTGGGGCCGCTTCAATTGCAGCCAGCGCCGACAGCTGTGTCTGTTTGGTTTTGTTCAGGTAAACGACCGCTTTGAGTGGGTAGTGCTCTGCAAGGGCGAGTTTGCCGACCGAGATGGGTTCAGTCTGTTTAATCAAACAACTCCAGGTTGGCATGGGACTGGCCTGCCATTGACCGTCTGCGGTCGGCCAGACCAGGGCGGAGTCGTCAGCGAGGACCTGCCAGTCGTCTGTGGCTGAACCGAGGGTCGTAGTTTTGCCACCTCCGGGAGGTGCTAAAAAAAGCACCGCCTCTCCTTGGTGGACGACCAGACCCCCGTGAATCAGCCCGCCACCGCGCCTCGATATATCTTTGATCATAAGATCCCAGGGCAGCTGGTAGCGGAAATCTCCCAGCAACGGGTCTGACCCGCCGGTCCAGAAACACTGCTGGTTATCGTTGTTGTGCCAGACACAATTGAGCATGTTGTCGTATCTGGTCCAGGCGACAGAACGGGAACTTGCTTCCGGTAGATGGTTGGATAAGGATTTTGGCAGGCCATGTGGCTCGTCGAGCTGATCCAGATAAACAAGGTGAATGGTTCTGTCGGCTTGTTGTTTGCTTGACGGTGGCGGTTCAACATGCGAAGCCAGCTCAGCCAGGCGGCGCTCTCCCCAGGAATCATGCGCCCGCATCAGGTAGTAAAGCGGACCTGCCTGGAAGGCGAGTTCACGCAGGGAAGAGCTTATGACCGGGTTTCTTTTCATGGTTAAGCATTATATGTCAGATGAGGCACTGACGACAAACCTCTTGATAAATATCCTGATGATAAACGCTAAAACTGCTTATTCAGCCGATAAAATTTGACCCATTTCAAAGATTTCAGGAGTATATGGACTTCCTGATCAAATGCAGTCGTGGTAAATATCAGGACCTGAAATTGTCCTCTGCACTGGAATGACTGATGTCCGAATTCTCACTTAAAAAAAGACTCTCTACGGCCCTGCGTTTACGACGTGCCTGGCGCCTGGTCTGGACTGCCGCCCCCGGCTGGACTCTGCTCAACCTGGGGCTGGTTATCTTCCAGGGGTTTTTGCCTCTTTTGTCCCTGCTGCTTCTTAAGCAGATCGTCGACACCCTGGAAGAAGTGATTGCCTCTGGCAGCGAAGCTTCTTTTTTGCCTGTCGCTTACTGGATCGGTCTGGCCGGTCTGGTCGCACTCTTCTCGACGCTCTGTAACGCGCTGAGTGGTCTTGCTGCCGAAGCACAGGGGCTGGCTGTCACGGATCATGTCTCGGAAATGATTCACAGCCAATCGATCGCTGTTGATCTCGGCTATTATGAAGACCCCGCTTTCCACGACACGCTGCACCGGGCCCAGCAGGAAGCCCCCTTCAGGCCGGCCCGTATCGTTAGCGGTTTAAAACAGACCTTGCAAAGCGGGCTGGTTTTGCTGGGGATTATTGCTCTGCTGTTTTCTTTTCACTGGGCGGTTGGCCTGGCGTTGTTGTTGGCCGCCTTACCGGCAGCGATCGTTCGCTTGCGCTATGCCCGTAAACTGTTCAACTTTGAACAATCTCAGGCCCAGGCAGAGCGCCAGGCCTGGTACTACCACTGGCTGATGACCGCATCGGAATTCGCCCGCGAAATTCGTTTGTTTGCTATCGGTGAGATCTTTGCCGGTCGCTTTAACGTGCTGAGAAAGACCTTGCGCGAGGGTCGTCTCAAGATCAGTTGCCAAAGAACCCGGGGGGAGATGATCGCTCAGGGGATCGCGACCATTGTCCTCTATGTGACGCTGGCCGGAATGGGCTACTACACTGTTCAGGGGGTGCTGACCCTGGGCCTTATGGTCATGTACTTTCAGGGTTACCAAAGAGCCATTACGGCACTTCAGAATGTTTTGCAGGGCTTTGCCTGGCTCTATGAAGACAACCTGTTTTTACAACATTTCTACGCATTCCTGGATCTTCCATCCCGGGTCGAGAAAGCCTCCGGGGCGAGTGTTGTCCCGGATGTCATGACCGCAGCACTGGTTTGCAAGGACCTGCATTTCACCTTTCCCAGTCGCAGTGAAGCGGTTCTCAGGGGGGTTGATCTGGAAATTGGCGCCGGAGAAGTGGTTGCCCTGGTTGGCGCTAATGGTGCGGGCAAGACGACTCTGGCCAAGCTGATCTGTCGCCTTTATGACCCCCAGCAGGGTGGCGTATTCTGGGACGGCAAGCCAATAACGGATTATTCTGCCCATGCATGGCGTCGCCAGATAAGTGTTGTCAGTCAGGACTTTTCCCATTTTGATATGACCCTTGCAGAGAACATCTGGTTGGGCGATATCGAAAAAGAGCCACGACCCGATAGATTAACCAGGGCCGCGCAGATGGCAGGGGTTGATAGCATTCTTGAACAGTTCCCACAGGGTCTCGAAACCATGCTGGGGACCGAATTCTCTGACGGTCAGGAATTAAGTGTCGGCGAGTGGCAACGTGTCGCGCTGGCCCGCGCCTGGTTCCGTGACGCGCGGTTAGTTATTCTCGATGAGCCAAGCAGTGCGCTCGACCCTCTCGCTGAAGCAGCGTTAATCAGTTCTTTCCGCGACGCGCTCGACAAGCGAAGCGCCCTTATTATAAGTCACCGACTCTCTACGGCGCGTCTGGCTGACCGTATTTATGTCCTCGACCACGGACGCATCATCGAGAACGGCAGTCATTCTGAGCTGATTGAACGGGGTGGCCTCTACAAAAAGTTGTTCACGGCGCAGGCGCAACGCTATGATAAACAAGCGTAGGCCTGACCTTGCTCCCCTGATGGTTTGACTTTGACTAAATCACTGCCATCCGGAAACTCCGGATGGGTACAGTGAAGTTTCCGGACGAAAACTAAATCAGACTGGACACCCTTTCTGGCCTGTGCTATAGAGGAGTCGCTTTTTCAGAACGCTGTTTTTAAAGCCCGGAACTCGTGCCGGAGCTGCTGTATTGCCTGCTTCAACGACATACCGCCTGGATCGATGCGACCGGGACGGCAGTAGTAGTAAGGAACACGATCGGTGCCTGCACCGTGACATGCGACTGCCTTCCGTACGGACTCGGAGGGCTTTTTTCGTTTTAGAAACAATTTCAGGAGGTTAACTCCCGTGTGTGCTACAAAAAAGAAGACGACAACGGTTCTTTCTCTGCAGGCCATGAAGGCCCGTGGTGAGAAGATTACGGTGCTCACAGCCTACGATTATCCCTTTGCGCGCATCATGGACCAGGCTGGGGTTGACGTGATCCTGGTGGGCGACTCTGCTGGCACCGTGTTCGCCGGATACGATAACACCCTGCCGGTCACTATGGACGAGATGATCTACCATACCCGGGCTGTCGTTCGCGGCACCGGACAAGCCCTGGTGGTTGCGGATCTGCCTTTCATGTCCTACCAGGTTGAGCTCGCCGAGGCCCGCCGCAATGCCGGGCGTCTGGTCAAGGAAGGCGGGGCTCATGCGGTCAAACTGGAAGGGGGCGTCAACGTGGCCGAGACAATCCGGGCCATTGTCGCCATGGATGTGCCGGTGGTTGCGCATATCGGCTTGACACCGCAGTCAATTCATCGCATGGGCGGTTTTCGTGTCCAGGGCCGCGAGGAGGCCCAGGCGAATCAGCTATTAACTGATGCACGGGCCGTCGCCGCAGCGGGTGCCTGCGCCGTGGTCCTTGAAGGGATTCCCGCAGAGCTCGCCAGGCAGATCTCCGCTGAGTTGACGATTCCGACCATCGGCATCGGCGCCGGAGTCGACTGTGACGGTCAGGTGCTGGTCATTCACGATATCCTGGGTCTCTGCGAAAAATACTCGCCGAAATTCGTCAAACGCTTCGCCGATGTCTCAGGAACCATTCGCGCCGGGATCGATGATTACATTCGTGAAGTCAAGGATGGGACTTTCCCGGGGCCGGAGAATTCGTTTTAAAGGCGGGGGCTGGGGACTGGGAGCTGGGGACTGGGGGCTGGAGGTTAGTCCCCAGCCCCCAGCCTCAAGCCCCCGATTTTTCTATGAAACTAATCACAGATATTCAAGCGATGCAGAGCCGCTGTCTGGCCGCCAGGGCAGCAGGGCAAAAAATTTCCTTCGTGCCGACCATGGGGTTTTTGCATGAGGGTCATCTCTCTCTGTTGCGAGAAGGCCGCAAGCGTGGCGACCTGCTGGTGTTGTCGATCTTCATTAATCCGACCCAGTTCGGGCAGGGCGAGGATCTGGACCGTTACCCGCGAGATTTTCAGCGCGATGAGGCCATGGCCCGCGCGTGCGGAGTCGATCTGCTTTTCTATCCCCATGTCGAGACGATCTATCCGCCTGGCTATGCGACCTATGTCACTGTTGAAGGGCCCTTGACGACGACTCTCGAAGGGGCCAGTCGGCCGACGCATTTTCGCGGCGTCACCACGGTGGTTACCAAGCTGTTCTCTCTTGTCTTGCCGCACCTCGCCCTTTTCGGCCGCAAGGATTATCAGCAGCTGGCGGTCATCACCCGCATGACCGCTGATCTCAACCTGCCGGTGGAGATTGTCGGCATGCCGATTATTCGCGAGTCCGATGGCCTGGCCATGAGCTCTCGTAATGTCTACCTCTCGGTGACTGAGCGGCAGCAGGCGCTTGCCCTGGTGAAGACCTTGCGCTTGTCTGCTGAAATGGCGCAGAATGGCGAGACAAGTTCTGAAAAAGTTTTGCAGAAAGCCCTGGACCGTTTGCTGAAAGAGGCTGACTTGAAAATCGATTACGTGAAAATCTGTCATGCGCAGAGTCTTGCAGAGGTCGACCGCATAGATCACGAGTCGGTCATGCTGCTGGCGGTTTCTGTGGGTAAGACTCGCTTGATCGATAATGGTCACCTCATCTCTCAGGCTTAAGACATGATGACCCAAGATATCGCACGCGCGACCCTGGAAAACCTCTACCGGATTTTCACCATTCCGGAAGCGCCTGAATCCACTCTCGGCGAGATCGATCAGGCGATTTCCAAAGATGTCGCCGGGTTTTTGCAGACCCATATCGTCGCCCTCGAACGCAGTATCGAAGAGATAGAAGCCGATTTTTCTCTCTCTGCTATTCCCGAAGAGCCAACTTTCGTTTCCGAATACACCGACTTTGTCAAGGAGAAGCTGGTTGCCCAGTCGGTGCATACGGCTGCGCCCGGTTTTATCGGTCACATGACCTCGGCGCTGCCTTACTTCATGCTGCCGCTCTCACGGATCATGACCGCTTTGAATCAGAACCTGGTCAAGGTTGAGACCTCCAAGGCTTTTACACCGCTGGAGCGTCAGACCCTGGCCATGCTTCATCATCTGATCTACCGGGGTGAAGCGTCTTTCTACCAGCAGTGGATTCACAATAGCCAGCACGCCCTCGGCGCTTTCTGCTCGGGTGGGACCATCGCCAACGCCACAGCGTTGTGGGTGGCGCGCAACACGCTCTGTGCCCCCTCCGGTAGCTTTGGGGGGATCGCTAAAGAGGGCCTGGTCAAAGCCTTGCGCCATCTTGATTGCGAGGGTCTTGCCGTGCTCGTCTCCAGTCGCGGCCACTATTCCCTCGGCAAGGCCGTCGACCTGCTTGGTCTGGGTCGGGACAACCTGATCAGGGTCGAGACGGACTCCGACAATCGCATCGATATGGTTCAACTTAAAGAGTCCTGTCGTCGTTTGCAGGACGAAAACATCCGCCCTCTGGCTCTGGTCGGTATTGCCGGAACCACCGAAACGGGTTCTGTGGATCCGCTCAACGACATGGCTGATCTCGCCCGGGAGCTTGGCTGCCATTTCCATGTTGACGCGGCCTGGGGAGGACCGACGCTCTTTTCCGAGCAGCACCGCCCCTTGCTGAGCGGCATCGATCGTGCCGATTCGGTCACCATGGATGCACACAAGCAGCTCTATGTGCCGATGGGCGCAGGGATGGTTCTGTTCAAGGATCCCACCGCGCTCTCCGCAATTGAGCATCATGCCAACTATATTTTGCGCCACGGTTCCAAGGACCTCGGCAGCCATACCCTTGAAGGTTCCCGTCCGGGCATGGCCATGCTGGTTCACGCCGGTCTCTCGATCATCGGCCGAAAGGGCTATGAACTTCTCATCGATCTTGGCATAGAACGCGCCAGATCCTTTGCGCAGATGATTCATCAGCACCCCGATTTTGAACTGACCAACGCACCGCAACTGAATATTTTTACCTACCGTTACTGTCCGAAGGCTGTTCAGCAGGCCCTGGCCCGGGCGACCGACCAACAGGCTGCAGAGATCAACCTTCTGATTGACCGGATCAATCAACTGCTGCAGAAAGATCAACGGGAAGCGGGCAAAACCTTTGTTTCCAGAACGCGCTTGCGGGTGTCTGGCTATGCACAGGAGTTGACCGTCCTGCGCGTGGTGCTTGCCAACCCCCTGACCACAGATGACATCCTCACCTCGGTGCTGAAGGAGCAATGCACGATTATTCTGCAGCAGGACATCCAGTCTCTCATGGAGCAGGTCCATACAATCTGTTCGCAAGTTGTGACTCCGCCTGAAACAGCCTGTGCCTGAGCCTGTGATGCCTGAGCCAGTGATGAATGGCCAAACTCTCTACCGGGCCCGCTATCTGCTGTCGAACGCCTCTCCATTGGTGGAAGACGGCGCCGTCCTGGTTGCGTCAGGGCTCATTCAGGCGGCAGGCCCTTATCGGGAACTGGCTGACGCTCATCCTGCAGCACATCTCGTCGATTTCGGTGACGCCGTTCTCCTGCCGCCGATGGTCAACGCCCACACGCACCTTGAGCTAAGCTGCTTTGCCGATTGGGCCGCCGAGGCCGGAGAACAGCAGCCGCCGGTTGACTTTGTCGACTGGGTCCTTTGGCTGGTGCGTATCAGGAGGGGGCTTAACGAAAAACAGTTGCAAGGTTCACTCGAAGCAGGGCTGAAAGCCTCCCTGCTTGCCGGGACAGGCGCTGTTGGCGATATCTTGACCACTCTGAGTGCTGTTGACGCCTACCTTGGTTCTCCGTTATACGGACGGGTCTTCGCCGAAGTCCTTGGCCAGGATCTCGCCCTGGTCGAAGAACGTCTCTCGGCTATCAAGGCTCTTACGGCCACTCCACCGGCACAAAACCTTCTCTGGGGCCTTGCTCCTCATGCTCCCTACACTTTGTCCCCCGCAGCCACCGAGCATGTCTTTGCCTTCGCACAAGAGTCCGCCTTGCAGTGCAGCATGCATGTGGCGGAATCCGCTGCCGAAAGTGAATTTTTGCAAGACGGCAGCGGCGCCATTGCCGAAAAACTCTATGCCTCTGCAAGATGGGACCCTTTGGCCACATCACCGCCTGCTTGCAGTCCGGTCAGTGCTCTGTGCACTGAAGGACGTCTTCAGCCGGGGGATATGGTCGTCCATGGGGTGCAGGTTGACACGGCCGATCTGGAACGTCTCAAACAGTCGGGTTGTTGTGTCACTCTCTGTCCACGCTCCAACGCCGCCCTGACTGTCGGTAAGGCACCGGTGGCTGCTTATCGTAAGGCCGGAATTCCTTTGGCCCTGGGGACCGACAGCCTGGCAAGCTCCGGCAGTCTTTCCATCTGGGATGAAATGGCATTTGCCTTCGAATGTTTTGCGGGAGTGGCAGAACCAGCTATCTGGATTGAAATCGCGACCCTTGGCGGAGCGAAAGCCCTTGGCTTGCAGGGCAGGATGGGACGACTTGTCCCCGGTTATGAGGCCTCTTTTCAGGTTGTCACGCTGCCTGATATGCCAAATGCCGATGCCTTGGAAGAGACACTTTGTGCCTCTGGCAAAGAGGTTCATGTCACCCACCTCTATCTGAAGGGCGAGAACGTCTTGCCGTATTCACAACCTGTCCTTATAATGCCACATACATGATCAGCCATGAGTTTGTTCATCTGAGAACTTACGTGGTAAGATTTTAACCAGGTCAAAATAACAGGTCAATATAACGCATTGTTGTTTCAAGCTTTAAACTGGACACTGTTAGAGGTGGGTAAGAAATTGTTATGATTGAAGAAGTTGGTACAGTCGTCGAATTGAAGGGCAAGCTGGTCGCAGTGGTCATGTGCACCAAGAGCAGCCTCTGCGAGAATTGTGCAACCAACGGCAACTGCGCCCTCGGCGATGACGGTAACACCCGTCTGATCGAGGTGCAGAACTCTCTGGCTGCCGAAGTCGGCGAGCAGGTACGCATTGCAACCACAACGAAGTCTTTCCTGCAGTCTTCTTTTCTGTTATATATCGTCCCCCTGATTGCTCTGGTCATAGGTGCCATTACCGGCATGCTGGTCGGTGAGTCCGTTCCGACCGGGCTCGACCCCAACCTGCTCTCAGCCATTTTCGGGGTCTTTTTCATGAGCGGCAGCTTCCTGATTCTGCGGGTCGGCAGCAGCGTTCTGAACAAGGAAAGCTATATGCCGAAGATCACAGAGATTATCAAAGAGACACTCTAAATTTTAGCAATAAGCCATCAGCTTTAAGCTGTAAGGTTTTTTATTAAGGCTAACAACTTATAGCTTACAGCCAGGTTTTGTCATGGGCATAAAAATCATCGCCAACAACAAGAAGGCTTATCACGAGTATTTCGTTGATGAGGTGCTAGAGGCAGGGCTGGTGCTCCAGGGCACCGAGGTTAAATCGATGCGCCTGGGGCAGGTGAGCATCAAGGAAGCTTATTGCCGGATCCGTAACGGCGAGGTGTTCGTCGATAATATGAATATCAGCCCATACGAGCAGGGCAATCGTGAAAATCACGATCCGTTGCGCGCGCGCAAGCTGCTCCTGCACGGCTATGAGATCGAAAAGTTAAGTAAGAAGGTCGCTGAAAAGGGATTGACCCTGGTGCCGACCAAGGTTTATTTCAAAGACAGTAAGGTTAAGCTTGAAATCGGTATTTGTCGCGGTAAGAAGCTCTACGATAAACGCGAGACCCTGAAACGCCAGCAGGCTAATCGTGAAGCATCAAGGGCCATGAGAGATCACTCGAGATAATTTTCTTAAGAACTTGAATTAGCGAAATAAATGTGAGATTATGTAATTGTGATGTGCGAAGCGCGAATAACCTGTTCGCGCCACTCGCCGCGCGCCACACGCTACGAATTATAAGGGGGTGCCCAGGTTTCGACGGGGATTGGAAGCGCTGGTTGCATGCCGGAGTGGGCTGGCTCCGTAACAAAGCCCAACACATACAAACGCCGATACTGACGTTCGTTACGCATTAGCAGCTTAATTGCTGTTACGTCTCTTTGCTCATCGCCCATGTGGGTTTTGAGACGTTAATATAGTGGGCTAGTCTTTGTGAGTGTCCGTGGCACTCAGACGAAACTTAAGCGGACTCCCCTGCAAAAGATCCTGTTCGTGGGAGCTTTTACAGGTTAAGCAAAACACGAACTACGCATGTAGACGCTAGACGTGAAAGATTTTCGGACGCGGGTTCGATTCCCGCCACCTCCACCATTTGAAAATCCATTGAAGTCCAAGATGGTCAGGAAACCCGCTGAAAAGGCGGGTTTTTTGTTGTCCTGGTGTCCAGATTGGTTCAGCCATGGTTGTTGACATCCGGGGTAAAGAGGGGTAGAAAAAGAGCAATGTTACCCCCGATTGCTTTCTTCTACCCCCGGCGCCGGAGGAATACCCCATGCCCCTGAGCGATGCCAAGGTTCGTAATGCCAAGCCACGCGAGAAGCAGTACAAGCTGTTTGATGGCGATGGCCTTTTTCTCCTGGTGACCCCAAATGGGAAGAAAGGCTGGCGGTTCAAATATCGCTTTGCCGGCAAAGAGAAGTTGATCTCCTTTGGAACCTATCCCGAGGTCAGCCTGAGCGATGCCAGGGAAAAACGGCTGGCCGCCAGAAAGCAGGTAGCTGCCGACATTGATCCATCACAAGTGCGCAGGGCTCAGCAGCAGTCCGCTGTTCAGGAGCTTGACAGCTTCGAGGTGGTCGCTCGTGAATGGCATCAGAAGTTCACCCCGACCTGGACCGAGGTGCACGCCCACACGACCCTTCGCCGTCTCGAGCGGGATGTTTTCCCCTGGCTCGGGTCACTGCCGATTGCCGAGATCAAAGCGCCCGACGTACTGAAAGTTTTGCGCCGGGTTGAAACCCGTGGTGCACTGGAGACGGCGCACCGGATTAAGACTATTTGTGGCCAAGTGTTCCGTTATGCCATTGCAACCGGTCGCGCTGAGCGTGATCCTGCCGCCGATCTGAAAGGGGCTTTGCCTCCGGCGAAAAAAAACCATCTCGCCGCCATCACTGACCCGGCAAAAGTTGCCGATCTGTTGCGGGCCATCGATGGCTATCAGGGATCATTCGTTGTGAAGTGTGCCCTGCAGCTGGCACCCCTGGTTTTCGTGCGTCCTGGTGAGCTGCGCCAGGCAGAATGGACTGAGATCGATTTTGACGCTGCGGAATGGAATATTCCTGCCGAACGGATGAAGATGAAGGACGCGCATCTGGTGCCACTTTCCACCCAGTCCCTTGCTATCCTTCGAGAACTTCATGCCCTGACCAGCCGCAGCCGTTACCTCTTTCCCAGTGCTCGCTCCAATGCACGTCCCTTGAGCAACAACGCCGTTAATGCCGCCTTGCGGCGCATGGGCTATGAAAAGGACGAGATGACCGGTCACGGCTTCAGGGCTATGGCCAGAACCATTATGGATGAAATACTGAAATTTCGTCCAGATTACATCGAACACCAGTTAGCCCACGCAGTACGTGACCCCAATGGACGGGCTTATAATCGCACGGCTCACAGAGATGAAAGAAAAATAATGATGCAGCGGTGGGCCGACTATCTGGATTCATTGAAGAGTTCCCAAGACAGCCCTTTGGCTGAAACCTGATTCTGGGAACCACAAATATCCATTCAGGAAATCGCTGAAATTAATAAAGGTAGTTATCGGCGGATGTCAATATAGTTGTCGCCTTTTTCGGTTAAGCCGCTTTATCACAAAGGTCCTCTTCGGAGGGCCTTTTCTTCTCTGGGTTGAGCCGAACAATTTCAACCGATTCCCAGTTACGAGTTTTGCCGGCCCAACGGT
>JAGXHL010000030.1 GCA_024636215.1 Deltaproteobacteria bacterium | reverse complement strand
CGGCTGCAAATTCGGCTGTTTGGCCCATATTTCAGCTCCTTTTTGGTCCATAGCTACGGCTATGAACCTGCAAACGAGCTAAAATCTGTTCTCAAACATCCAAATTTTCGCTTCGGCCCGTATAGTCCGACAGACTGCTAGGGGGAGGAGAATAAATGCAGGAAACGCATTTGATGACGGCCGAGAGTGTGTTGAAACACCATTCCACTGCTCCCGATCAAGGACTGTCCACCGCCGAAGCCGCGCAGCGCCTGAACGAGCATGGGCCGAACGAACTCGATGAAAAAGGCAGCAAAAAAGCCTGGCGCATTCTGCTGGACCAGCTCAAGGAAGTCATGATTCTGATTCTTGTGGCAGCCGTGGTCGTTTCAGCGGCGTTGCACGAATATATGGATGCCATCGTCATCCTCGTCATTGTCGTGCTGAATACAGTTTTGGGGTTCTGGCAGGAATTCAAATCTGAAAATGCCATGGCTGCCCTCAAAAGAATGACCGTGCCCAATGTTCGGGTGCGTCGTGACGGTGCAGAAATGCAAGTCTCGGCTAAGGATCTGGTGCCGGGGGACATTCTGATAATTGAAGCCGGAAATATTGTCCCTGCGGATGCCCGGCTGATTGAAGCTGTCAACCTTAAAGTTCAGGAGGCTGCACTGACCGGCGAATCCGAATCGGTGGACAAACATACCAGCGAACTGCAAGGCGGCAATATTGCTCTGGCCGACCGCAAAAACATGATTTATCGGGGAACGGTCGTCACCTATGGCCGCGGACAGGCCGTTGTCAACAACACAGGTATGCGTACCGAATTAGGCAAAATCGCCACCCTGCTGCAAGGTGTTGAGGACGAACGAACCCCGCTGCAACGGCGACTGGCGAACTTGGGCAAATCGCTGGCTTTGGCCGCCGTGGGGCTGATTATAGCCGTGGCCGGGTTCATGTACCTCCAGGGTGCAGGTCTGAAAGAAACATTCATGACCGCCATCAGCATGGCCGTGGCCGCCATTCCCGAAGGCTTGCCGGCGGTCGTCACCATCTCCCTGGCCTTGGGCGCCCAGCAGATGTTGAAGAAGAAAGCACTGATCCGGCAACTTCCGGCGGTGGAAACCCTCGGCAGCGTGACCGTGATTTGTTCCGATAAAACCGGCACATTAACCCAGAACAAAATGACGGTAGCCGGCGTGACGCTGCTGGACCGCTTCTATACGATGGAGGATGCCGCGGCCAAATGCAAAGAGGACGCGGATCTCGGTTTGCTGCTGCTGACCGGGTCGCTCTGCAATGATGCCGTCATTGATGAAAACACAATAAACGGCATTATCGGAGATCCCACCGAAGCCGCTCTGGTGGTTGCTGCCCAGGAGGCGGGACTGATTCAGCAAGAGCTCAAAAACCTCATGCCCCGTATTCGTGAATTGCCCTTTGACTCCGAGCGCAAACGCATGTCCACTGTTCATGCCTTGCCGACTGCTTCTGAAGGGCCGGTCCTGGATGCCATTCTCTCTCCTGTTAAAAAACAGGCCAAGGATTACCTTGTGTTGAGCAAAGGGGCGACCGACGGTTTGATTGAAGTGTGCCGCCACTTTCAGATAAACGGTGCTGTTGAAATACTTAACGAACAACAGAGAAGCGAGATTCTGGCGAAAAATACCGAGATGGCGAAAAACGGCATCCGGGTGCTCGGATTGGCCTACCGTTCCATCGGCGATGAAGCCCTGGATCGACCGGAAAGCTACGAGAAAGACCTTATTTTTTTAGGCATGGTCAGCATACTCGATCCGGTCCGCCCCGAAGCGATCGAATCCGTCCGGATTTGTAAGCAGGCCGGCATACGGACAGTGATGATCACGGGCGATCATCCCTTGACAGCCGTGGCCATCGCCGAGAAGTTGGGCCTGACGACTGATAAAACATTCCTGACCGGCCAGGATCTTCAACATATGAGCGTCGAGGAACGCAATGCCCGTATTCCGGAAATTTCCGTTTTTGCCCGGGTTTCGCCGGAGCACAAGATGATCATCATCGACGTGCTGCAAGCCCAGCATCAGATAGTCGCAATGACGGGCGACGGGGTCAACGATGCACCGGCACTGAAATCAGCCGATATCGGCGTGGCAATGGGTATTACGGGCACCGATGTCAGCAAGGAATCGTCCGATATGGTCTTGCTGGACGATAATTTCGCTACCATCGTCGGAGCCGTCGAAGAAGGGCGGCGTATTTATGATAATATCCGCAAATTTGTCCGCTACATTCTCACCGGCAACACCGGCGAAATTGTCGTCATGGTCGCCGGGCCGCTTCTGGGCATGCCATTACCGCTGCTGCCGATCCAGATTTTGTGGATCAACCTGGTAACTGATGGCATACCGGCGATTGCGCTGGGATTTGAAGAAGCCGAAGAAGATGTAATGAAACGGCCGCCGCACAACCCAAAGGAAGGGATTTTCGCCCGAGGGCTCGGCTGGCAAATTATCCTCATGGGCTTGATCGTCGGTTTGGTTTCTGTCGCGGCCGGATACTGGTTCTGGAATGGCGGAACAGGCTCGAATGCCTGGCAGACCATGGTGTTTACCATGCTCACCTTCTGCCAGATGGCCTATGCCTTGTGCGTTCGAAAGCAGCAGCAATCTTTGTTTACGTATACCTGGTTGAGCAATCCCATGCTGCTTTTGGCAGTAAGCGTCACACTGGCCCTGCAATTGATCGTAATCTACGTCCCATTTTTCAATACGGTCTTTCGCACAACGCCTCTATCATGGGGAGAGCTCGGCGTCTGCGCCGCCGGAGCCGGGGTCATCGCCGCAATATCAGAATTGAAAAAGTTTTTTCTCAGAAGAAAGAGTGTTTGGTCATCACCAAAGTGAAGTGTCAGTTCAGTGCAGTGAAACGCCCGTTTTCGTCTCGGCAGTGGTGATAAACGTGAAATCTTTCGTTCCTCGGATCGGAGGCTTTAATGTCCGATAGATAGTATGAAACAAATTTGTCCGCCGATAAAGGGTCTAATCACCACCCATCATCTGCGCTAACCGTCGGCTAAGCTTTAGAACCTCTGTCTGGTGTTCCTGCTCCTTTTGGCGGAGTCGTTGCTCCATATCATCAAGCTGACGTTCCATCGTCTTGACTCGCTCCCGGTAGCGCAGCACGAAATCTATGGCCTCTAAGGCCAGCCCCATATCCTCGTGCAGGTAACGGATGAGTTTAAGTTTTCTGACATCTGCAGCCCTCAAGCCTTTTACGCCATGCAACATGACATGCGAAGTAACCAACTCTTCATGCTCACATTGGAGAATGAACTCCTCTGATACCCTTGTCATGCGGGCTACGATCCGATATTCGTAGTGAGCTTCAGGATCATTGCAGACAAGTGCAATGGGGTATTTGTTCATTGCCTTTTCCTCACCAGTTGGACTGGAATTGCGCAACAGTGCACGAACGATTCATCTAATGCATAGATTTCCATTGCTCAAGCAGTTCCTTTTCTTTAGCGGTCAGCTTTTTCGGCAGAACGGTTTCTACAGTGACATACAGATCTCCGTGTTGGCCAGGATGCTGGATTTTGGGCATCCCTAATCCACGTAACCTGAAAACCCTCCCATTAGCTGTTTCCGGTGGGATGGGTAAGTTCACCTTGCGGTCGATGCCGGGAACCGAGATTTTGCCGCCCAACAACATAGTGAACAGATCTGCTGTAACCGTGGTCTTTAGATCATCGTTGTCACGCAGAAACCGTTTGTCTGGCAAAACGTCAATGGTAAAATAAAGATCTCCCGCGATCCCCCCTCCAGAACCAGTGCCGCCCTTTCCCTTGACTCTTACCCGTGATCCGGTTTTGACCCCGCGAGGAATTTTGACTTCAATTTTGCGACCATCCTCCCATTCCAACACCCGTTTGGCACCGTGGTAGGCCTCATTGAGGCTCACCTGAAGTGAATGTTCGAGGTCACCTCCGTGTCTCGGTCGAGCTTGATGATAAGATTTATGGCCACCCCTATCTCCAGTGGTTTGCTGCCGGTCACCACCACCGAAAAGATTCGTGAAAAAATCAGAAAAACCACCTTGTGAGCCGAACAGCTCTTCGAATTCTGCGGGATTGACTGTTCGATAACTGTAGTTCTGAGTGTCTGCCGCTGCTCTCTCGCCCCAGTTGAAGTCTTCGGGCTTTCCTCCGCTTTGCTGGTACTGTTGCCACTGGGAGCCCAGGTGGTCGTACTCCTGACGTTTTGCGGAATCAGACAACACTTCGTTGGCCTCGTTGATATCCTGAAATCTGCTAGCTGCAGCACTGTCTGAGGAGTTGACGTCAGGGTGATATTTTCGGGCCAACTTGCGGTAGGCTTTTTTGATCTCCTTCGCGTCCGCCTTACGATCTACCCCCAGAATGTTGTAGTAATCCTTAAACTCCATGCAGTGTCCATTTCGTCGTATTCAGAAGGGCTCGTCTGCCAAGTTCAACAGTCTATCATTGCAAATGGTCCAGCTCTACAAATCAACTCGATGCGATCAGGACCTTCGCCGAACGCAACAGCTTGCCGCTGATCAGATAACCCTTCTGCTCGACCCTCACTATGGTGCTGGGGGTGACGCTGGGATACCGGACCATACCTATGCTTTCGTGCAAACTGGGGTCGAACAGTTGGCCCAACGCTTCCATCTCTTCAACACCGTATTTGGAAAAAATTTTCCCCAGAAGACTCCGGTTCATTTCGATCCCCTGCAAGATATTTCTGCTATCCTCTTCGTGCGAAGTATGCAACAAGGCGAGGTCAAGGCCATCAGCCACCTGCAAAACGTCTCTCAGCAACGTTTCTAATTTGGCCTCAACTTCCTGGGCGGAGGTGCGTGTCAGGCGTTTTTTTGTGTTCTCCAGATCGGCAAGCAGACGCAGATAGCGGTCCTTCCATACAGCTCCCTCATCCGGCGGTTTTTGATCAGTTTCCGTATTTTTATCCCAGGACGTACCGGTATTTATTTGAATCTCATCAGCCATCATCACACCTCTTACGCCAGTGGCTGCACAGAACAATTCCTGATTGCTAATTAAACTTTCGCAGGGTCTTCTGATAAGTCAATCCTTGCACTTGGAAAACATCTAGTCATGTGTAAGAAATTGTAGTTCACTGATTTCCGGGGCCGCAGGTTGATTGTCTCGGTGTGTGATGAGTCGTGGGTGAACCTTTCCATTCTGACCTGGAAAGTCAATTTTGAAGCGCCATTTTTTTATTCTTGACCCGTTTGGCCATTTCAGGACCATAAATATTTTCAATGCAGCCTGGGCAAATCCCATGAGTAAATTTTGTATCTGTATGTTTCTGGAAATATTGTTCAATCCCATTCCAGTAACCCTCATCATCCCTGATTTTTTTGCACGATGAACAGATTGGCAACAGGCCACTCAAGGTTTTTACTTCAGCAATCGATTCTTTAAGTTCGGCGATCAGTATCTTGTTTTGTTGATCGCTTGCCTCGACTTGCCGTAGGGCGTCTTCTGCTCTGGCTTTTTCATCCCGGAGTTTATTCACCATTTCTTCCAGGCCATAGACAGAAATGAAAGAGCGTGTGGTGTGAAAGGCCTGGACAATGCCGTAACTTAAAAGAAAAAAACCAGCGACAAAGATTACGTGTGCATACCACCACAGGTGAGTCCATGCCAAAGTACCTAGAAAAGCGATGGAGGACTGAGCAAAACAGGCGAGAGCAATGGCATAAATCAACATAAGTGGCGATCTGATTTGCCGGACCAGTATCACCAGGATGGCCAGCAGGGATAATGCGAGGGCCGATATTTCCATCGACATCCGCACCATTGGATGGCCGGCAACGGGCGTGCTGGTTATAAAAGCGACTGCACAGTCGACTGCAATGAAGAGGGCAATGCACTTCCACCAAAATGCTTTTTTGACTCTTTCTTCAGGCGAATTCGCCGGCTTGCCATATTTCAACAAACCGAGGAAAAAACAACCGGACATCACTAAACGTGAAGCCGGACCATAGAGAAGGAAAAGCCACATGTTTTGATCAGCAAAGCGGGTTAAAAATCCATGAGGTGCGTAGACCAACGTAAATCCTAAAAGCCCTGCGGTAATCCAGCGAAGAAATACTTCACCGGAAGAAAGGTAACAGCGCCAGGTAATGTAAGTGACAAAGCCACCGGCAAAAATCGAAGCTGTAATTGCAATTTCATGAAATGAATGTGCTACGAATCGCAGTTGCGAGCCCTGAAAGCTGGAAAGGTAAAGGACTCCGAACATGGGGAGTCCGGCAATTAAAATATTAAGAAACCATTTATAGGCCCGGGTCAAAATCAGAACATTATTTTCTGTTTTGACCGGCTCTTCTCTGACGGCCTGAACTTCATTCATATTAACCTCTACATATCCACACGTTTGATGATATCCGCAACTTGCAGTGAGTTGGACTGCTTTCGCATTACAAACCTGTGTCTATATAGCGAAAAAAGTATGCGTCTTTCGAATATTCACTGATCAGTTCGTATGACATGCAATACACCCCTGATTGAGCTGAATATCCATTTCTTGCGGATTAAGATGAGTCAACGGCATGACGACATTGCTGGCAATCAGGAAATTCTGGCTTCTACGATTGCCGGGGGTACGATCACGGTCATTCGTTTCAATATCATCCGGATTGAATGCCACCGTATTCAGGTAAATGTTCTTGCTCTGATTATAGGTCCTGTATGAATTGGTTGCATCATCCCAATAAGTCACACAGTCGGTGTCGTTATTGGCATACAGAAGCCCCGGAACCATTTCGCCATTCTGATTAAACGGTCCATCGAGAAGCCCGGCACAACCTCCCAGAAGTAAAATCGCTGTGATGACCAGGCCTGCCCTTGTTGTGATTTTGAATGTGTTCATCTCCCTCTCCTGCTCTCTTTGCAACAGGCCACTTGGCGGCCTCTTGGCCGATTAGGTAGAGCGAGAAGGATGCCAACCGGAGACAAAACGTAAGTTATTGTTATATCGAGACTTTATGACATGGAGGGAAGGTTTGGTATTTCAGTGTTTGAACAGCAGTTATGAACAGTGATGAACAAAAAAACCTGTATATCCAATATTTACGCGGGATTTACCCAACAACGGGCCTGAGCGAGGTTGTTCAAACATTGAACAGCCCGACCTGACTATCTCCTTCGTTTATTCGCTAAAAATCAGTCGGAATGTTTGCTGGGATCCTGTCAGGTTAAGCGGGGAGAAGCTTGGATTCGTATGTTTGACGAAAGACTTGAGTTAGTTTGAAGGTTTAGCGCCGTAGCGATGCATCGTTTTTCACAAAGCCATAAACGCACCAAAGGGCAAGCCGCTGCGATAGCCAAGTTTTCGCATCGGCCCGTCTAACAACCCGGTAGCCTCTTAGTGAAAAAGTGCCTTCCAGGCCATAGACGGAAATGAAAGAGCGTGACCGACTCTCCACTGACGGCTTTTGACAAAGTCGTGATCGTTTAGGATACTGATTACAGCAATACATCAGAATCCAGAGGTAAAATAGCATGAAAGAGTTTGATCCTGTTGCATACAAAAAAATGGTCAAATTTTACCAGGACATAGACGACCCTACTGGCTGGTTTGATCGTATCTACACTGATGCTGAAGGGGATTATAAAGCGGTTTTCTGGGCAGACCTTGAACCGAATCCTTACCTTTTACAATGGTTGAAAAATTGTTCTTTCGAGCATACAGGACGCAAAGCTATTGTTATTGGCTGTGGGGTTGGTGATGATGCGGAGGCCTTGAGTGAAGCAGGATATGAAGTAATAGCTTTTGATATTTCCCCTGAAGCGATAAGGCTTTGTAAAAAGCGTTATCCAGACTCCACTGTCAACTACCTTGTGGCAGATCTTTTTGATTACCCACAAGAATGGGCTGAGCTTTTTGAAATGGTTTATGAATGCAACACCATCCAGGTGTTGCCCGGTAAGTATAGATTAAAGGCACGCGATGCGATGATCTCACTACTGTCAGCGCATGGATATCTTCTTGTCTCATGCAGAAGTCGCCGCAAAGGAGAACAAGAAGATGATATTCCCCTGCCTCTTGATAAAGAGGAGATAGATGGCTTTGTGCGATGCGGTCTAAGTCAAGCTAGCTTTGAAGCTTATGATGATACTCAAGATCCCCCTGTCCCCCATTTTTTCGCCACATACAAGAAGTGACAAAGAGTAAATCACTTCCCAGACAGACCAGGTGGCAATCATTCCGTGGGTTAGACTTATATTCTTATATTGTTGAGATGTCTTCAGATTGACCACCATTTTACTGTCATACAAAAGTAAGTCGAATGAGCTGAATCGCAGCCACAGGTTGCCCGGTTCTTATCTGTAGCCTTGCGCCTGCAGCGAGAAGAGATAGGCATACTGGCCGCCCAGTTTCATCAGCTGTTCGTGGCTGCCTTGCTCGACAATGCGCCCCTTGTCGATGACCACGATCTGATCGGCCATGCGCACGGTCGAAAAACGGTGCGAGATCAGAATCGTCATCTTCCCTTGGCTCAATTCGCGAAAGTGTTCAAAGATTGACGCCTCGGCGGCGGCATCCATGGTGGCGGTCGGCTCGTCGAGCACCAGCAGGTCGGCTTTGCTGCGCATGAAAGCGCGGGCCAACGCGATCTTCTGCCATTGGCCGCCGGAAAGTTCACGCCCGCCCTTGAACCATTTGCCGAGTTGGGTGTCGTACTTCTGCGGCAGCGTGTCGATAAACTCATGCGCCATCCCCATCTCGGCCGCCCGCTGCCAGCGCTGCCGGTCCTCGAAGTGGTTGATATCGCCGGCGCCGATATTTTCTCCGACCAGAAACTGGTAACGACCGAAATCCTGAAAGATGACGCCGATACGCTGACGCAGAGCGTCGCCTTGCCACTGCTGCAGATCAAGACCATCAAGCAGGATGCGACCCGCGTCAGGCTGGTAAAGCCGGGTCAGAAGCTTGATCAGAGTGGTTTTTCCGGAACCGTTCTCACCAACCAGAGCCAGGCTGTCGCCCGGCTTGATGTGCAGGCTGATCTGCCGCAAAGCCGGCTCTTCGCTGCCTGGATAGGAAAAGCTGACCTGTTCAAAACGCACGCCGTCCCCCGGCGCAGGTCCCTGCTGCAACTCCCCTTGCGCAGACGGCACCGGTTGCTCCAGATACTCATACAGATTCGACAGGTAGAGGTTGTCTTCGTACATGCCGCTGATGGCCGAAAGGCTGGCTGAAACCGCAGACTGCCCCTGCTTGAACAGCATCAAATACATGGTCATCTGCCCCAGGCTGATGTTGCCGCGGATAGCCGCCAAGGCAATCCAGGCGTAAGCACCATAAAAAGCGATGGTACCGAGCAGGCCAAGGATGAAGCCCCAGCTGTCACGGCGCAGAGTCAGTTTGCGATCCTCTGCAAACAGCTTTTCAAAAATCGCCTGGTAGCGTTGCAGCAACTGCGGACCGAGGCGAAACAACTTGACCTCTTTGGCGTAATCCTCGCGAGCCAGCACGGTTTCCAGATACATCTGCATGCGCGTCTCCGGCGAGCGCCAGCGGAACAGACGAAACTTGTCGCCGGAGAATTTTGCCTCTGCCAGGAACTCCGGGATACCGCCGGCGATCAGGATCAGCACTGCCCAGGGTGAAAATTGCACAAGCAGGAAGGCGTAACTTGCCAGCGAAATACCGTTCTGCACCAGGCCGAAGGTCCTCGTTACCAGGCTCAAAGGGCGGGTCGATGCTTCACGCCGGGCGCGGGTCAGTTTGTCATAGAATTCCGAATCCTCGAAGTGCGCCAGCTTGAGTGTCAGGGCTTTTTCCAGGATCATCAGGTTGATGCGTTGCCCCATCAGCGCCCGCAGCAACGCCTGGCAGGTCGAGATGCCGCGCTGTGTGCCGGCAATCAACGCCACCACCCCTGCTTCGGCGGCGACAAACAGCAAAACATAGGTAGCATCAGCGCTGCCGGTCTGCTGATGCTGGCCCATCGCTGCAACCACGCCGTCAACGATCAGCTGGCCGATCCAGGCCACGGCTGCGGGGAGCACCCCGGCAATCAGCGTCAACAGGGCAAAGACCGTTGCCAGCCGTTTGCTGGTCGACCAGACCAGCTCCAGGGCGCGACGGCTGTAGCGAAAAACGTCTAAAAAACGCCTCGAAGACGGATTGGTGTCGGTGGTTAGTGGCGGATATTTCAAAGGGAATCCTGTCGGTTACTCCAGAATCGAGAACGATTCGCCTGCTCAATCGATTGAACACATGACTGCTGATTTACAACGGGCGAAAAGGGCTTCCGCCTCAAGCCTCAAACCTCAACGAGATGGCTAAGCAAAAATTTCATCCTACAAGGCTTGGAGTTTTTTCAGGGGCGAAGGCATACATATGGTATGTCAAGGTCCTGAAAAAACATCATAACGCCTAGCAGCCTGTCTGACTATACGGGCCGAAGCGAAAATTTGGATGTTTGAGAACAGATGGCTCTCTTTCAGATCGTGTGGGTAACAGTAGTTCATATCAACGCTTGCAAGTATCTTCTCAACCACAACATCTTGTGATGAAGGGTGGTGCCGGAAGGTG
>JAGXHL010000029.1 GCA_024636215.1 Deltaproteobacteria bacterium | reverse complement strand
GGGCAGACGAGTGGCCTGGCTGTCGATCTTCGGCTTTGCTGCGACCATCTTCTGTTATCTGGGTGTGAACCTGGTGCTGTCAGGTTTGCATTCTTACGGCGGGTAAGGACGGAGGCTGGCTTCCGGGGGCTGGGGACTGGCTGAAAAACCCAGTCACGTAGGATGTGGTGAGGCACGAACTGCTTCGGCTCTGCTGTTGCCTGCCTGGACCAGGGAAACCAAAAGCCGATGCGGTTCACTTCGCTCACTGGCATCCTACCCACGATGGGACGCCGGTTTTGTTTGCCGGCGACAAACAAACAGTTGGTATATAACCAGAATCTTTGTTATCAATATGCGGGGGAATGAACATGCTGTTCAGACCCCTGTTTTGTTTTCTGTACTGACAAGGCCAGAAACTTGCATACACCCTCAAGGGGCGCTGGGAGTTTTTGTCAGTTGGCGCCATAAGGAGGGCTTTCTGGTTGTTCCTGGCTTGTTTCGAGTTCCTCCGTGCGGGGAGTTCGCGGTTAGGGGAACGCCAAAACGCCGCAGTGGATTTTTTTGTCTGCTTTATACTTTCACTCGCCAGGAGTTGATAAAAGATGCGCTATGGTTTGAGCCTTTTGTGTCTGGCAGTATTTTCTGTCCTGGTTTTGCCTTTTTTTGCGGATGAAACCACAGGAAAAAGCTTTGTTCTGTGGTCCGCTTCGGCCGCTGCCAACTCCTGCGTGACGGCAGAATGTCATGCGGTTATGGGCAAGGCGCAATACGTTCATGCTCCTGTTGCTGAAAACGATTGCAGTGTCTGCCATGAGGCAACCGATCAGCCCCACCCCGGTGAAAATTCTATGGCCCTGCTTGAAGAACAACCGGGTCTTTGTCTGCAATGTCATGAGAATCCCGCTGAGGGGATGCCCTATCCACATTCTGCTGTCGAGGAAGGCTGTACAGGTTGCCATAGCCCTCACCAGGGCAGCCTGGGCAAGCTTATTTATCAGCCTGGTGGAAAACTCTGCCTGATGTGCCATGAGGATGTGATGGCCGGCAAATTCGTTCATGGTCCGGTTCGAGCAATGAGCTGTAAAATGTGTCATGGGGTGCATGGTGGCGAGCATGAGGCGATGCTGAATTTGCCTGGCACAAGTAACTGTCTGGCGTGTCATTCGGCAATCCAGACTGTGATGGATAAGGCCGTGTCTCAACATGAACCGGTGATCAACGGGGTCTGCTGGGATTGCCATACGCCCCACTCCTCTGATTACAGGCCGTTTTTGCGGGAGTACTACCCCGAAGAATTTTATGCTCCTTTTGCAGAGGAAAATTTTAGTCTCTGTTTTGGGTGTCACGATAAGACAGCTTTTACATACGAGTTGACTTCGGAGGCCACAAATTTTCGCAACCATAACGACAATCTGCACTACTTTCATGTCAATCGTCCTGTTAAGGGTCGTGTCTGTAAAGGTTGTCATGGGGTGCATGGGGCGGATCAAGGCAAGTTGCTCTTAAGCCAAGTTCCTGACTTTGGTGGTTGGAAGATTCCTTTGTACTGGGCTGCCTGGGAAAATGGAGCCTCATGCTATGTCGGATGTCATCGTCCCAAGAGTTATAACCGGGAGAAGGGCTTTAAATACAAGTGAATCGTTATAAGTTTTTTGAACTCTGATCATATTGCCGTAACTTTGTACTCCAGTCTGTATTGGTGGGTAGTGAGATAATGCAAAGAACAACTATTGTGCTCCATCTGCTCATGGCGTTTTTTATGAGTTCATGCGCTCCTCATGTTGAAACAGTGTCCAAAAGGTACTTCTGGCCTTTACCTGTCAACAACGTTGACCCAAAAGTTGAGTACATAGCTTTCTATCAGTCAACCGAAGATGTTCTGGATAAGTCTTACGGCTGGATGGATGAGTATGTTTTGGGCAAGTTCCCTCCGGTGGCGTTGTTCTCATCCCCTTACGGTGTCGGGAGTTTTTCCGGGCAGCGTGTTTTTGTATCTGACACAGAGGAGCATAAGGTTCTGGTTCTTGATCGTAAGGCAAATGAGATCCGTGATCTAAAGGACGCCGAGGGTAAATCTTATTTTTTTGCTGCGCCATTAGGGGTCTGCGAAACTGCCGATGGGTATGTCTATGTTGCGGATTCTTTTAGATCCCAGGTGCACAAGTTTAACCCCAAAGAGAGGTTGGTCGATAGTTTTGGCGGGGAGTCAGTTTTGAAGCGTCCTGTATCTGTTGCCGTGTATGACAAGCTTGTCTATATCCTCGATGTGGGCGCACACCAAGTCGTTGTTTTTGATGATCAGGGCAACTTGATGTACACGTTCGGCGGGAGGGGCAATGACCCGGGGCAATTTAATTTCCCTACGGATATAGATCTTGACCAGGATGGCAACGTATATGTGCTGGATGCCCTTAACTTCCGAGTACAGGTTTTTAGTCCTTCAGGAGATTTTATCCGTGAATTTGGCGAGCAGGGAACAGAGCTTGGCTCATTTCGTATTCCGAAAGGGCTAGCTGTTAGTGCGCAAGGACATGTTTATGTGACTGACTCTCTCTCCCACAGATTCGTAGTTTTTGATCTGAAGGGACAATACTTGTTGACCTTGGGTGATAGGTCGTATGCTCTAAATAAGGGAGAAATCTCTCCCGGTGGTTTTTACATGCCAAGAGATATTGCTGTCGATTCCAACGGTGGTATTTGGGTTGTGGATGGCTTGAATAAGATGGTTCATCATTTTCAGTATCTCACAGAGGCCTATTTAAGCAAATATCCGATCTCTAGGGAACAGATATTTGTACCTCGCGCACAATAGCAGTAAGTGAAGGTTTTGTTGTTTCGTTTGAAGTTCAGTTCGGAGGCTGTTGATGAGAGTAAAATTTAATTTCTGGTTCTATGCTGCGGGTTTGGCACTAATCCTTGGCTCGGTTGCTAATGGGTTGGCGCTCGAGATCCTGTACCCGCAAGATGGTACCTATGTCACAAAGTCAAATTATTTGATTATCGAGGGTGGCCAAGATCCCTTTTTAGATGGCATAAGCGTTGAAATCAATAATGTGAAAAGTGACATTTTGGATCTTACTTCAACTGAATATCGATCCCTCTTTGCAGATATGCTGCATTTGGAACCAATCTTTGACCCTGGAGAAAATCGATTGATTGTAGAGGGGTATGTTAACGGTGAGAGGTTCTCGGTTGCTGATACCACAGTCTATTATCATGACACAAACGGAACGCCGCCTGTTGCCTATCGAAAAGAGGTGTTTCATCTCGAAGAGCGTGAAAGGGCCTGTGTTGATTGTCATAATATGCGGCCAAGTGAGGCTGAAGTTGCGGATCCTCGGCCTGATTATAATCCCTGTGCCAGTTGCCATCAGCGGATGTTGAATAAAAATCATGTCCATGGCCCGGCAGGTGTTTTTGATTGCTTGTATTGCCATGATGCCAACAGCCAGCCGAACAAATATCAGGCAAAACAAGGCGATGCGTTATTGTGCAAGGAGTGTCATACGGATAAATTGCAAGGCTTTGAGCAGAAAAAATTTATTCACGGGCCGATAGCTGCGGGGATGTGTCTGGTCTGTCACGATTCACACGCTAGTGACCAGCCCGCTCAGCTGGTTCTTAAAGTGAATGACCTCTGCCTGTCTTGTCATTCAAGTGTCGCAGGAAGGAATCATGTTGCATCCGGCACCTCTGGACGCACTCACCCCCTGGAGGGGCCGGTTAACCCGATGAATGAACAGAAGCTTTTTAATTGCAGTAGCTGTCATGACCCCCATGGAGGAAACAATCAGTCATATTTCGCACAGGGAATTGTTGGCCGCATGCAGCTTTGTGCTGCCTGTCACAAGAAGTAATTTAGGTGCATCCAAAGCACACGGTTTTCGGTAAATATTAATAACGAGGTAGTTATGATAAGCAAATTGATAAAAATGATGGTGTCGGTTTGTGTTTTCGGCCTTTTCGGTTGTGCCGCCAACCCGCCAGTTAAGCAAACAATTGTATTCCCTCCTCCTCCGGACAAGGCGCGTTTGGAATGGATTGGTACCTTCCATTCTGAACGGGATTTTGAAAAGAGCAGCAAGCAAAAATTGGTCGAGGCTGTAGCGGGTGAGGGTGAGGTCGACGCTTTTGATGGCCCTTTCGGGGTTGCAGTTAATGTCAATGGGCAGATTTTGGTAAGTGATCTGTATCATCAGGTTGTCAAGGTGATGAATATGGGTAATGCTGAAATCACTCCATTTGGGGCTTTGAGGTTTCGCAACAACCTGGGAATAACTACGGATTCGCAAGGAAGAGTTTATGTTGCTGATGGGAAAGCCCAAAAAATTATGGTTCTTTCTGCAGAAGGGGAACCTTTGCATGCCATCGGTAATGGCGAGACGCTTGAAAAGCCAGCATATCTTGCCGTTAACAACGCTCTGGGCCGGCTTTATGTTAGCGACCCAAAGGCTTATGCAGTCAAGGTGTTTAGCCTGGAGGGTGAATTCCTTTTTGAGTTTGGTGATAAGGGGGGAGAAGACGGGCAATTCAATGCGCCGCAGGGGCTGGCTATAGACAAGGACGACCAGGTCTATGTCGCCGATATGCTGAACGCCAGAATCCAGGTGTTTTCAGCAGAGGGTGAATTTATTCGCAAGTTCGGCAGCCGAGGGTATCTGAAACGACAATTTGAAACGCCCAAGGATTTGGCTTTTGATAGCGAAGGTCATTTGTACGTGGTCGATTCGCGGAGGCCCAACTTTCGGATTTTCAACCCGGACGGAACTCTGCTGTTGGTGGTTGGCGGAGAAAAAAGGACCGACCATCGATTGGGGTTTGCCTTGCCTGTCTCAGTGCATGTTGATGAGCAGGACCGGGTCTTTATTGTCGATCTTATGAATCGCAGGGTCGCTGTCTGGCAGTATCTGTCTGCAGCTTACCTCGCCAGGCAGAAGGTGTTGCAGGATGCAGCGCAATAGCCTAATGGCCGGATGGGTTCGGGGAAAAGACCGAAGAGTTATGACTTTTCGATACTGTGCTTAAGCACAGTTGACTATTTTGGGGTGTTTTGAGCTTTGGCACTAAAGATGCATTTCCGTTTGTAATCAGAACTATGGGATTGGTCAAACGTTATTGACCGTTATATTAACTTAATGGGTACGCATCGAAAGGCGTACTCAACAAAACCCGGAGGTAGTAAAATGAAGAAGATTGTTGTTTTGGTAGCAGTATTGACGTTGATGGCGGGGTCTGCTTTTGGCCTGACCATCGTCAACTCGAAACATGACCTGTCGTCCGGAAGTACCACTACGGGCCCTAAGGTAAGCGGTGTCGGTTCGACCGATCAGGTTTGCGTGTTTTGTCACACGCCTCACAGCGCTGCTGCTGCGGGATTCGCACCACTGTGGAACCGTACGACGGTAGAAGCTACTGCAGTTTACACTGGTGTCGACATTCAGGCGACCATTACCCTGGCTGGCGTGAACAGTTCTGACGCACCCCTTTGCCTATCTTGTCATGACGGTGCCAGCCTGACCGACGCTCTGGTGAATCCACCGAATCGTGCCACCGCACCGCTGAACAACCTGGCCAATATCACTAACGCCAACGCCAACCTCGGCACTGACCTGCGTGACGACCATCCGGTTGGTTTCAACTATGATGGTGCTGCTGCTCTTGACGCTGAAATCGACACGCGTGCTCAGGCAATCTCTGAGGTGTCTGGGATCAACTTCTACGGTGCTAATACCAACATCATGTGGTGTTCTTCTTGTCACGATGTCCATGACAATACTTATGGTGCGTTCCTGCTCACCATCAACAGCGCTTCGAAGCTTTGCCTGGCCTGCCATATCAAATAACTCTTGATGCCAGAGATATTGTCTCAAAAAAGGGAGGGGCGGTTAACACCGCCCCTTCTTTTTTGCAACTGTAAGGGCAATTGCTGGGTAGCGCAGCTATGGGATTTGGCTTATGCTCTGGCCGTTATTTTGCGGTATCTGTGAAGATGGAGGCGCGAGTTGTGGGGGTGGTGGGTCGGCTTGAAAATTGCATCGATAAAGCGCTACTGATTTATTAGTGAGTTTCGAGAGCACTTATGCACAATGTTGCCTTTTTAAATAAATTCTGCAGATTATCGGCAATATGTCCGCTTGCCGCGATATTGTTGTTTGCATTGTCTTTTGTTGGCGTCCAGCAGGCAGAGGCCAGGTTGACAGGCACTGCTGCGTGGACATTTAAAGACTATAAAGCTACTCAGGGGAGCGAAACACTCATCGACGCCAACCAGTTTAGCCAACAGTATTCATTGTACTGGCAAAAAAGTGGCTTGGTTTCTAACGGACGGGCGGGGCACTATAATCTCGGTTTAGGCTACGAGTGGACATCTTACGATACAGAAATCAATGATTACGATGCTGATGAGTCTGCAGGCAAATTTCTCTACAGGGGGGAAATTATTCTAGCTCCAGGGGCCTTACCGTTTCGTCTGCATGCGTTCTCTTATGACAATCAAAAAACCTTGCTTTCATCGACTAAAATTGCTTCCTCAATCCTGGAACCGGATTTTGTAACTGATATCAGGAACGGCCAGCGAACGACTACGGGGTTAACCTTGATGGTCGGAATCCGTAACGGTTCCTACCTGGGTAGATATCGTGAGATTCTAGCCAAATACCCGCGGCTGTTCATTGATTATCGCGAAGATTATACCCGTGACCTCAGCGGGAGACGCCCGGAGCACTACCGTCATCGTAACCTGGCGTTTGTGTCACTGAACAAGAAAGACAACTGGTTCCATTATCGTTACAACGAATTTATAGACTATGAAAACAAAGATCGCGGCTTTGAAGAGCGGGCCTACATCCTCGGAACGATTGATCATCATCTCCGCAGGCAATGGATCAACATGACAAACTGGATCAAGCTATCCGTTGATGGTTCGTTAACGGAGATCGATGACACGAATTTGGCGGGCAGCACCGGTCATAGTGAAACCTATAGGCTCAATCTCTTCACCTCCTTTCGTCGTAAACAATTTCAGGTGTCGAATTTTAATGCCTTTTCCCGTGGTGTTGATGAAATTGAAACTATTAAAAAATATGAACTGCCTGTTTATTCAAATGGCTGGATAAATCCTAATCTTTCCTGGCGAAGTACTTTTATAAATTACCGCGAAGAAACAGAGTTTAATGACTTCAGTACATTGTTAGATTCTGTTCGTGAGGATGAAAAGGAAGACGGCACCTATGGCAGAGGTGAGCTCTCATTGGGACACCGTCAGAAGATGATGTTGATGGCGAGGTTGGAAGGGGAGACCCGTCAAACTGAATCCAATGAAGGTCTTGCGTTCAGGGCTCGTCTGGAGGCTGAAAGTAACGCGAGACGTCGAACAAGACAAAGCTATCAACTTGGTTATTCTGTCTTGTATCAGGATTCAGCTACTCAGTCCTCACTCAATAAAAGCGAAGGGGACTATTTGGAACAGGAGCTTTACGGTAGTTACACTTACACGCTGTCTCCGAAAAATCGTTTGACCCTGACTCAGAATTTTCTGCTTGGGTCAGGTGATTCGAATGAAAATGTCACCTCATACATAAATCCGAAGGGTGGTATTGGTCTGATTTTTGGTAGTAGATATGATCCGCAGACTTCTGGTGACATCTTTCATTCAACAACATCCGTAGGGCTTGAAAGCACCATATCTTCTCGTCTGCAAAATACTGTAACGGCTTATTTTGATTTCAAAGACGGTGATAACGGTCGCTTGTGGCAGAGCGCTCTACTGCAAAAACTTAATTATAATCGACAAGTGTGGCGCTACAGTAATGCGAGTACGGTAATGATCGGGGACGATATTGCGGTGAGGTCCTACCGAGGTTCTCACCGAGCTCGCCTTTCTCAAGCAAATACAAGAGATCCCAAGTTTGTTGTTGAGCATTCTTCAAGCTTTGCTTACCTTCCAAATCGGAATTTTGAAAGTACTGCCAGGTTCGATTTTGCATGGACAAGTGCGGAAGATGATAATATTTACCAGGCATATCTTCTTCAGCACAGTCAATACACATTCTATAGCGTGCGTGGCTATATACGCAAACTTGCAGATGTTTATCAAGACCTCGAATACGAAGACCTTCAGTCAGATTATGCCGATAGTCGTTACTTTGCACTGACCTTTGGCGGTAACTATTACCCGTACAGAATCTTTGAACTCGGCGGGGAAATCATTTACGAAATGTTTGACCCGGAGGATATCAGCACCTTCAAATTCAGGGCGAGAGCAGCCGTTAATTTTTCAAAATTGCAGTGTGAAGCCCGTTATTCTTATGGGCTAGGGACAAGTGGCTCTGCAAAGGCTGATAATCGAGAAGAGCATTTGTTCGAGGCACAGGTAAAAAAACAATTCTGAGGTATTCATTGGTAGCGCTCAAGCAACTTTGATACTGAACCAATTTTCAGTTCCGCTGATTCCTGTATCCCGTTTCCCAATACACTTCCGAAGAGAAGCATTAACACCCGAAAGACAAGTCATGGTATCCATTGTTGTCCCTGTTTTTAATGAAGAAGAAAACGTTGAAAATCTTATTAATGAAGCTGTAGCAGTGCTCGATAAGGCTGGTTTAAGTTATGAACTTATCATGGTTGATGATGGCAGTAAGGATCGTTCACATGAATTAATGTCTCGTTTAGCTGCCGAGCACAATCAGATTAAAATCATCAGGTTCCGGCGCAACTTCGGCCAGACTGCTGCAATGTCGGCCGGCTTCGACTATGCACAAGGTGACGTCATTATAGCCATGGATGGTGATCTGCAAAACGACCCTCGAGACATTCCCCGTCTTCTGAAAAAAATCGAAGAGGGTTATGATGTCGTATCAGGTTGGCGTAAGGACAGAAAAGATAAAATGATCAGTCGTCGCCTGCCATCTATGCTTGCCAATGGTCTGATCTCACGCATGACGAATGTTCACCTGCATGATTATGGCTGTACCCTTAAAGCCTATCGGCGTGAAGTCCTGAATGGCGTGAACCTTTATGGTGAACTTCACCGTTTCGTCCCTGCACTGGCCAGTCAGATCGGTGCACGGGTCACTGAACTGCCGGTCAATCATCGATCACGGCAGGCTGGAACCAGCAAGTACGGCATCGATAGAACCTTGAGGGTCGTACTTGACCTGATTACTGTCAAATTTTTACTGAAGTATGCCACACGTCCCATGCAGCTATTCGGGCGCTGGGGGACCTGGACGTTCTTTGCAGCGGTGGTTAGCGGTTTGACAACTCTCTATATGAAAGTTTTTGATGGCCTTCCTATGAATCGTAACCCCCTTCTGGTGCTTACGGCTTTCCTGCTTTTTAGCGGCATACAGTTTATAGTGTTTGGCCTGGTTGCAGAGTTGGTAACCCGTACCTACCACGAAGTACAGGACAAGCCCGTTTACGTTGTGCGCGATACGGTTAACTTCTGATCCTTTTGTGAGAAGATGAAGTGAAACCAATATGAAAAAGTTTCTTCGCCTTCCTTTAGAAGCCTGGTTGATATTAGCTTATGTTCTTGGTTTGCTCGCTTGGGCTTCTTCTGAGGTTCATTCTTTCGACATCTTCTGGCAGCTTCAATCCGGAAAGTACATCCTCGAAAATGGCCGGTTCATTTACCAGGACCTTTTCAGCCTAGCCAGTGAGGCTCCCCGCTACGAACACTGTTGGCTTCACGATGTTGTCTTTTATTGGGTCCATAAACTGTTCAATTATAACGGTGTCAGCCTGCTGAAGGGCGGTTTGATCACTGCCACGGCTGTGACTCTGCTCGCCGTGGCACGTAGCAGGGGTAGTAGCTGGCTTGCCACTCTGCTTGTCAGCCCAGCGGTTTTTCTTTTAACACATTGGGCGTGGAAAGAACGTCCGCAACTTTGGACTTACCTGTTGGTTGGTGTGTTCTTGTGGGTTTTGGAAAAGTACCGCAAACAACCAGGACCTCAGGTGTTTATCCTGCTTCCAATCATGGTTTTGTGGAGTAACTTTCACGCCGGTGCGATTATTGCGTTTCCGGTTGTGTTTGCTTATCTCGTTGCTGGGGGGCTTAACAATTTTAAGGTTAAAAACGGGTGGAGGAAAAGCCCGCTGAAAATGCTTTTAATCACCTTTCTGCTTCTGCCCGTTGTCTCCCTCATTAACCCCTATGGTGAAACTATACTGGAGACCTTAGCTGGTTCCGCTCACTTGGGAAAACTGTCCGGTGAGATTAGACAGATATACAATATTGACTGGATTGCAACGACTTATGCAGGTTACCCGCTTTACTTTATCGTCGTAGCGATTACATTCGTTGTGATGGTTCTTGGTTGGCGAGCTTTTGCTTTGTCTGACGCTCTGCTTCTGGCTGGGTTGACTTTCATGGGTTGGCGCTTGGAGCGACACACCCCCTTTCTGTTCATGGCCGTTGCGGCCCTGCTCCCCGCTTATGTAGATGCAATCGGTTCAAGCCTGAAAGAAAATTTTACTTTATTTCAAAACCGTAAATTATTCCGCCCTGTCATTATTTTAACGGCCTTAGCACTTTTTGGATATTTTGCGCAACCGGTCTGGCAACAGAATGGCTGGTTTAAAACTGGTCTCAGGGAATGGCAATATCCTGTTGAAGAAGCCTCCTTTGTGAAGGCACAGGGACTTCCACCGAACCTCTTCAACACCTATGGGATTGGTGGCTACCTGATGTGGGCGCTTTATCCAGAGTACAAGGTGTTTTGGGATGGTCGGCAGGATTCAGAAGAGATGTTCGTTTATGGTCTGCAGGTTCGTGATGCGCGGCCTGGCTGGGAACAGGTTCTGGAAAAATTTGAGGTTAATACAATCATTCTAGAGGCGTGTTCGCAGAGTGACGGTCGTCATTTTCCCTTGATTGATAGTTTGCGCAACCATCCCGGTTGGGCGCTGGTTTATGCTGAGTCTACGCACCTTGTGTTTGTCCGGCGGAACGTTGTCGAGTTAGATTGGCTGCACGAGTACCAGCAACCGGAAAGGAAAATCGATGATGCAATTTTGAGGGCTGCAAGCGAAATGCTCAAAGTCGGCCCCCTGAGAAAACAGGCCCTCTGGGAAATTGCTCGTATCCTTGCTTCTCGTGGAGATTACCATCTCTCGGAGCAATACCTTACGAAGTACCTGGCGATCACACCTCGATCGCAACAGAACTTTGCAGCACCTGCGTTGCTCAAGCTGATCAGGCTACGACAATGAAACGACTTTCTTCAGGGATTCCTGTGGTTCTGCTTCTCGCGTTATTGGTCGGACTTTTTGGGGTGGCATCTGGCCAGATAGAATCTTTCGATATCTTCTGGCAATTGCAAAGCGGTAAATACATACTAGAAACGGGTAGTTTTATCTATCAGGATACGTTTACGCTGGCCGCTGAAGCACCGAGGTTCGAACACTGCTGGCTACACGATCTGGTGTTTTATTGTGCCTATATGCTGTTTGGTTACGCTGGCATCAGTCTGTTGAAAGGCTTTTTAGTGGCCATGACGGCACTGTTTCTTGGTTGTACTGCACGGGCAAGGGGCAGCTCATGGTTGGCTTTTGCTTTCTGCTTTCCAGTTTTCTATGCACATACTCATTTTGTTTGGAGAGCTCGCCCTCAGCTCTGGTCCTTCATGTTCATGGCTATTTGTTTGTGGCTATTTGAACGTTACTCTGATGACAAGCGCAAGCTGGCTTTTGTCATTGTCCCCGTCTCTATAGTTTGGGCAAATTTGCATGCTGGCGTTATCCTCGTCTTTCCCTTGATGCTCGCCTACCTGGTTGGTGAAGTATTTACCACCTATCGCTCCCGCATTTTTTCACTGAGGAAACTTCTGTATTTCCCATCAATACTTTTATTTCTTGTTTCTCTGGGCATATTGCTGACTCCGTACGGCACTGAAATTCTAGAAACTCTGATTCTCACACCTACGATCAGCCAAAAAGGAATATATGCAGTAAATCTGGATTGGCGTGCAATGTCTTATGATCGATTCCCGCAGTTCTACTGGGGACTTTCTCTCTGCCTACTAATTTTGGGCTGCACTTATAAGAAACTAATTGCACGTGACCTGTTGATGCTAGTAGGGCTCGCAATAATGGGGCTAAAGTTGGAGCGTCATTCACCATTATTCCTTTTTGCAGCGATCGGTTTGGTGCCGAAATATCTTGATGTCATTCTGGTGAGATTCAAAGGTGCGTGTTCTGAACGCTTGTGGGTGCCTGTTCGGGCCCTTCTTGTGGCTTGTTCTTGCGTTGGGTTGGTCTATTTCGGGAGTGCTTTATGGAAGAACTACGGCTTTTTCGATACGGGGCTTAAGCCCAAACTGTACCCTGTTGAGGCCTCCTCTTTTATCGCCCAAAATAGGTTGTCTGGAAACCTTTACAACAGTTATTCTATGGGAGGATACTTGATGTGGAAGTTGTTTCCAGAACACAAGGTCTTCTGGGATGGCCGACATAGCTCCCCCGTATTGCATGCGGACGGACTACTCATTGGCGATGGCCGTCCAGGGTGGGAGGAAGCTCTTGCCAAATACAAGGTGAACACGATTATTACAGAGCCCTTGAGGTTTACTGATGGGAGTCGGTACCGTCTTCTCGATGTTCTGCGCCGTTCATCAGAGTGGGTTCCAGTCTTTGCAGATGAGACGTTCCTGGTTTTTGTACGTGAGGGCACTGTCAGTAAGGCTTGGCTTAAGTTATACCAGTTGCCCTGGACGGCTGTTGAGGAAACACTCTTGTCCACAGCTCGTTATCTCATCCAGTCTAACTCTCCCAAGCCGAGGGCCTTTTGGGAGGCTGCTCGCATCCTTATTGAGCGGAAAGACTACCAAAAAGGATACCTTGTGTTGAGGAATTATCTCGAGCGCACACCGGAAGCAGAACAGATACCCGAGGCAAAGAAAGTTTTTTTGTCGCTCAACAAATTAATGGGTAATCAGTAAAACTTTTAGATTATGATTTTCCTTTTTTGTCTTTTATGTCGGGATAAGTCCTTATGAAAATACTGATGATTGCCCCAACGCCTTTTTTTGCGGATCGAGGATGCCATGTTCGCATCTTCGAAGAGGTGCGAGCTTTGCAAAAGCTTGGACAAACTGTCTCTGTTTGCACTTATCATTTAGGCCGCGATCTGGGTGGCATAAGTACGCACCGAATCATAAGGATTCCGTGGTATTCAAAACAATCCGCCGGGCCTTCTTGGCATAAGCCTTTCCTCGACATCCTTCTTTTTTTTAAAGCATGGAGGGTTGCTAGGAAATTTCAGCCGGATATTCTTCACGCACATTTACACGAAGGCGCCTTTATAGCTTATTTCCTCAAAAAGCTACTTAACACACCGGTCGTGTTTGACTGCCAGGGAAGTCTGGTTGGGGAGTTGGTAGATCATCGTTTTGTTAGTAAAGACTCAATATTGTATAAACTTTTTTATTCCTTGGAAAAGCGGATAAACAATTGGGCAGATCTGATTCTGACCAGTTCAACACCGATGGCAGACCTCTTACGTGATCATTTCAAGATTGACATGGCGAAGGTGGTCCCTCTTGGCGACGGTGTCGATGTCACGTCCTTCCAGCCAGGGTTGCCAGTAGAAAATCTTCGTCTTCAGTTGGGGTTGCCAGCAGGTAAGCCCATAGCAGTCTATCTCGGGGCGATGACCGAGTACCAGGGGGTGGATGTGTTACTTGAGGTGATCAAAAAATTGGATGGACAAACTTCTCTTCATTTTTTGATTATGGGTTATCCCGAGAAATCGTATTTTGACAAGGCTGTCGAATTTGGCATTGCCCACAGGGTGACTTTTACCGGTCGCATTGATTATTCCCGAGCACCTGAGTTCTTGGGGCTGGGTGACTTGGCGATTTCCCCCAAGCTCTCAAAGACGGAAGCCAACGGTAAGCTTCTGAATTACATAGCTTGTGGTTTGCCAACAATTGCTTTCGATACGCCCGTCAATCGAGAGATTTTGGGTCAGGCAGGAGTTTTCGCAGAGTTCGGTTCGGTTGACGATCTGGCTAGTAAGATCTTGATGGTTGCCGGGGATGCTGATCGCAGAGCGAACTTGTCTCGCTCTGCTCGCGCCCGTGCTGTGGATGTTTTTTCCTGGGACAGGATTGGCTTTCGAATGGTAGATATTTATCGTAAAGTACTGAAAGCAGTAGGTGGGTCTCGATGAAAAAAAATGTGCTCTTACTCTTTTATCCTACAAGTTGGCCAGTCGGGCAGCGCGGAAGAATTCCCTATGCACTACTCTATCTGGAAAGGGTCGTTCGTGACCTGGCATTGGAGATCATCCTGATTGATGAGCAGGTGACTCCTGATTATCTGCCGGTTGTGGAGAAGTTTAAAGATAGGCTTTTCCTCGTTGGGGTAAGTGCCATGACCGGGGACCAGATTGTTGGTGGTGCGAAATTCTCACGGTTGATCAGAGAGCGGACGTCGGCAAAGATCGTCTGGGGTGGTTGGCATCCGACGCTGTTGCCGGAGCAAACCTTGATGGAACCTTATGTTGACTTTATAGTGCTCGGCCAAGGAGAAGCCCCTTTCCGTTCCTTGGTCACAACCTTGCTGGATGGGGGGGGGGCTGTTGGAATACCTGGAACAGGTTACCTGATTGATGACGTATGTCACATCCACCCCACTGCAGACTTTGTTGATTTTACCAATTTCCCAGAAATAGACTTAGAGCAGGTCAACTGTCGGAACTACCTGTTTAAAAGTGCCTACGCCGAACGGTGTATCGGCTATTTTTGTAGCCACGGATGTCCTTACAACTGTGCTTTTTGTTGTGTTGCCAATGTTTATGGCCGCCGATGGTACAAAAGAGGGGTCGATCAGATTATCGAGCATCTCAAGTATTTTAAAACTGTTGCTGGTGTCGATAGTGTGACGTTTGACGATGATAATTTTTTTGTTAATCGCAACTTTACTCTTGAATTTTGCAAGAGAATGATCGACGAAAAAATTGATCTGCTCTGGGACACGAGCGCACATGCGTCTACCTTCCTTAAGAACTTTTCGGATGCCGATGTCGAGTTGATGTATGCTGCCGGATGCAGACAAATTTATGTTGGTGCCGAATCAGGTGATCAGGAGATCCTTGATATGATTAGCAAGGGAGCAACAGTTGAGGACAACCTCGAATTTGTTCGGACCTTGAAACGTCATAAGATTATTCCGATGCTTTCCACCATGATCTGTTTTCCGACAGCATCTGGTAAAGATGTAGAGATGACCATCGATATGGTCCGGAGGGCACATTTAATTGATAGCTCCCTTAGAGCCAGAATGTTTTTCTATACTCCTTATCCAGGTACGGAGCTGTATGAAAAGGCCCTTGTTGAGGGCTTTGTGCCTCCCACCAATCTTGATGACTGGCCTTCACACACACTACGGAAATTCAGGGCTCCGTGGGCGAAAAAGGATTACCGCTTGCAGGTTGAGATCTTTGCCAACTTTTATTTCCCGATGAGTAACCCCGGTTACTTTCGAAGTGTGCCGATTCGTAAACTTAAACCGGTGGTCTTTCTGTTAAACATGTTTTTTTTTCCAATAGCCTACCTGCGGATGCGGCTCAACTTCTTCAGTTTCCCACTGGAGGCTAAATGTTTCCTGGCTTGTATGCGTTTCTACAATAAACTTTGGGGAACAAGTTACAGCCTAGGCTATGAGAGTTATCTGGATTAAATATGTGCACGACAATAAACATTAATGATTTTGGAGAACAGCCGAAAATTGAATATGTTACCTGTGATTTATGTGGAGCCGATGACTATAAGGTTCTATTTGAAGGGAAGGACCGCCAACACCAGATGCCTGGATCATTTCCGGTAGTACAATGTCATCGGTGTCGGCTGATTTATCTCAACCCCCGGCCTGCAGAAGAAACTCTGTCTGACTACTATCCGGAGGATTATTCCCCCTTTAACCGTGGCAGAGGAATTGTGTCCCGGGTACAGTCATGGCTACGTCGGAGGCAGGCCATTCGTATCAAAAAAAGTATCCCTCCTGGTGGTAGGGTCTTAGAGGTAGGCTGCGCTACTGGTGATCTGCTGGTGCCTCTGAGAGACCTTGGAGTTCTCGTCGCGGGCATTGAAATCAGCCCGCACGCAGCTGAGGCTGTACGCCATAATCATGGTATAGACGTTCATACGGGCACACTTTTCGATGCTCCTTATGCTCCAAACTCTTTTGATGCTGTGGTGATGAGGCACGTCATTGAACACTTTCCCTCGGCTCACCATGCAATGAAGAAAGTTTCCAGCCTACTAACGCAAGGTGGTGTCTTGTTTATCACAACTCCTAATTATGATAGCCTCGATCGGAAGGTCTTTGGTTCCTTTTGGCACAATTATGAGCCTCCACGGCATCAGGTCGTTTTTTCAGTGAATACACTTTCTTTGCTGCTCCATCAAACCGGTTTTCATTTGATTAAGATCCAACATAGCCTTTTGCCTAACGATTGGATTCATAGCTTGCGATATATTATTGCCTCGCGCTTTAGAATAGGGCCGATTTCGCTGGTTTTATCAATCCAAAACCCACTTTTACTCTTGTTTTTTCTTCCTTTTGGGATTTTGCAAAAATTGTTGAGAAAAAGCGGTCGAATTGATGTGGTGGCCCGGAAAAACTTATGAGGCATAGGGCCTTCTTCCTTCTCAAATGCACCTTGAGTGTCGTTCTCCTCGGGTATTTGCTTGTCTCGGCCGACATCCAGAGGCTTGGCGATGGGCTGTTGAAGGTCGATTTATACTATTTTACTTCAGCACTGATCATCGGTATTGCAGCCGTGGTTGTTTCTGCCTACAAATGGCAGGCCCTTCTGATTGCTGGCGGTGTTGACTGTCAGTTCTGGCCCTTGATACGCTATTACTTGATTGGTATTTACTTCAATAATTTTCTGCCGACTTCTTTTGGAGGGGACGCTGCACGGATCTACCTTTCATCAAAAAAATATGGCAACCGAGCACTCATTGCTTTATCCGTCCTGGTTGAAAGGATCTCAGGCCTAATTGCCATGTTTGTATTCCTTTTGCTGGGGGTGATGGTAGGGCCGCGTATTTTGGAGCCGGGTCAAGAAAAACTTGTTTTCTTGGTTTGTTGTTCTGCTCTGCTTTTTACTGGACTCCTCTCACTCACTGCTGTTCGGTTGCGGCTGCAGAAGCTTCTGCCTAGGGGCCTTAGTGATAAGTTGGCCCAGCTCACTGTCGGGGTTTATATTGATTACCGAAGTCGGCATACAGGCTGGAAAGTCATCTGGACTTCGCTTCTCTTCCAGTTTTTTAGCATTCTCATCTACGTGCTGGTCGCTCGCGCTCTAAACCTCTCTTTGTCATTCTTGGACCTGTTGGCGGTGGTGCCCTTAGTTACACTTCTGACCTTGCTGCCTCTCTCCCTCAACGGTTTGGGGTTGCGGGAAGGAGGTTTCGTTTTTCTTCTGGCACGACTGCATGTTTCCAATACGGAGGCTTTATCTCTTTCCCTACTTTTTTACACGATTCCTGTCATCCTTAGTGTTGTAGGTGGGGGGCTCTTCCTTTTTTTACGACCAGTTACGAGGGCGCTTGAAGGGTCAAGCCGTTGACGTAGTTGGTTCCCGGGAGATTTTATCCGTGTTCTCGGGACGCCCAATGTATTGATATTTAGACAAAATGTGGGAAAAGGTGTAATCGGTGATTAGGCCGCACTATGAGCCAAGTCAGTTGATCTTTTGGTGATACTCGGTTTAGAAACTAGCCAAACAATCGGCTTGCCAGTTGCTTCTTGCAGGTTTTGAGAATAATTATCCCTGCTGTAGAGTCTAAAATGTATGATTTTCAGCTGCGTTATCAATACATTTTGTTCTGTTTGTTACATCGCTGTGCCTAACATCCATAAATCCTGTGCGTTTCACTTAAGTTATGAAGAATGGCAAAAATAAAACCTATTGTTGGATAGACCGAATCACGTTTCCTGTGATCTTGGGTTTAGTTTGTGTTGTTTTTGGGCAGTCGTTTCTCCACACGTGGGCCATGGATGATTTCCCGGTTATTGTTGAGAACATTGATATTCGTTCACTTGCTGATTTCTTTGAAAATGCCAAGCCCGGACGACCCTTAAGAGAACTGACTTACCTGCTTGATTACACTCTTTTTGGTTTGAACCCTGTTGGATGGCATATACAGAACATCCTATGGCATGGACTGAATGGCTGGCTTCTGTTCTTCTTGGTGCGGAGACTGGATAATCGTATTTTTGTCGCATGGTCTGTTGTGCTGCTGTGGGTGGTACACCCCCTAGTTGTTGAGGTGGTCGCTAATACCTCTCACCGAAAGGATAGCCTGGCTCTGTCCATGTCCTTGCTGGCGTTACATTCATGGATAAGTTTTTCTCTCAAACCGAAGAGGAAGAAGTGGTTGGTTGCAGCGTTGATTTGCTTTGGCTTGGCTTTGGGTGCCAAGCAGAATGTTGTGATGCTCCCTGTCGTCATCTGGGCATACGAGCAGGGGCTCGCTTGCCATGAGCCTGTTCGTTTGAAACGCTTGCGACTTTTCTTCTTGGTGTCGGGTGCACTGTCTGTTTTAGGTGGGATGGTAGGCTTTTTGATAATGGATGGAGAACGCCTATTCCACGATGGTGCCAAGGGGTTGCTAGCCAAGATGAATTATTTCGATGACTGGAGCCTGTCATTTTATTATCAAGCCGTTCTCAAATCATGGGCTTTTATGTTCAGCAGGGTCATTTGGCCTTTCGACTTGGCAGTTGAATACACCTATCCGTTACCAACAACCTGGTTGAACAGTTATGTTCTTGCGGCATTGGCCTTGATCATTGTTTATATCGCTGGGTTGTGTTGGAGCTGGAAGCGTGAGCCTTTAGTGTTTTTTGCCCTTACCTGGTGTGGTGCCTTATGGTTACCAACGTCGAATCTTTGGCCACTGGCTTATTTTGCGGCAGACCGTTACCTGTATGCCCCGTTGGTTGGAATGGTATTGCTTGGAGCTCTTCTGCTCAATAAAATGTTGGCTTCAACTGGCCCGTTAGTAAAGTGGGGGACCCTCACTGTGCTCATCCTGTCCCTTGGCATCTTGTCTTTTCAACAAACAGCTGTGTGGCAGAATCCCCAAACCCTCTGGACTCAGGCTAACAAAGTTAGTCCTACTTCAGCTTTTGCATTGAACAATCTCGGCAATATCGCTTTGCAGCGAGGAGAGAATGGCAAGGCCATGAAATACTACCAGAAATCATTCTCCTACAACCCCTACAATCCTTCGAGTAATTATAACCTTGGTTTCCTTTATACGATTTATGGGGATAGGGCTTCTGCGCGGAAACATCTGAAGAATTTTCTGGTTGTGGCAGACCAGAAAGAATATGAACAGGAACGGGCTGTTGTGGAGCGACAACTTCAAAATTCTCCGTAAATTGATAGATCGATATAATAGGCTTTTTGATGCATTCTAAACTGAGTAATTTCTTTATCTCGTCTCTTCCTTATCTCTTTCTGATCTTGGCAGCATTTGTTCTCTATGCTGAATCCTTTGGTCATCAGTGGGCTATGGATGACCATATTGTTCTGGTTCGAAATCAGGATATCCGTTCCTGGGGGGGCTTTTTGCAAGACAGTTATCCGGGTAGACCTTTAAGAGAACTGACATATCTGCTCGATTACCAGTTTTTTGGTTTGGAGCCCAGAGGCTACCATATTCAAAACATTCTCTGGCACGGGCTCAATGCGAGCTTGCTGGTCCTGGTCGTACGTGCTCTCGGAGGTCAGAACCTGGCGGCTTGGCTCGCTGGTGCGCTGTTCCTGGTTCACCCGATGAATGTCGAGGTGGTGGCCAACATCTCCCACCGCAAAGATAGCCTGATGCTGTTTTTCGTGCAGCTTGCTCTGCTGGCTGTTATGCATTTTTATAAGCAACCGCAATGGAAGGTCAAATCTTTCTGGGGAGGCTTCGGCGGTGTCTTGCTCGGGGTTGCCTGTTTTGCCAAACAGTCTGCTGTCGGTTTTTTACCATTGCTGCTTGGCTATGAACTGACTTTGACCGATCGACGTGAACGTTTTTTCCTGCGTTATCGCTCTCTGGTTGCTTTTGGGCTGGCCGGGGTGCTGGTGTTTGCTGTTTACTGGTATGTCTGGGTCTGGCAGGGCGAACGCTTTCAATTGAATATTTCTGAAAGCATGCTACGCATGGGCCTCTACTCAGGCTGGTCGAGTGAACTCTATGCGCTGATGATTATTAAATCCTTTTCTTTCATGTTTCTGCGCCTGGTCTGGCCTTTTGACCTGGCGATGGAGTATGTCTACAGTGTCCCGCAGAGTTGGCTCGATCCATGGGTTGTTTCCGGTTTGGGGTTGCTGCTTGCAGCATGTTGCAGCATGTTTCTGCTCAGGAGGTTTCTCCCTCTCGCCACTGTTGGGATTGCCTGGATGTTGGCGTTCTGGTTGCCAGTCTCTAACTTGCTCTGGCCGCTTTCTTATTTTGCTGCAGACAGGTACATGTATGCTCCTTGCGCCGGCTTTGCCGTGTTGACTGCGGCCGTGGCCATAAAATTACTCGATCATCGAAGACAGATACTTTATAGCTTCTGTGGTCTGTTGCTTTTGGGCCTTGTCTTTCTGACGTGGGAACAGAATCGTGTCTGGACAGACGAGTTGCATCTCTACCAACAGGCAGTGAAGGTTAGCCCCGGTTCCACAAAGGCCGTTATGGGCTTAGGCCTTGCGCACATGAATGCCGGTCAACTTGAAAAAGCGAAGAACTATTTTGAACAGGCTGCAGAAAACATCAACGATTCTAAAGCCCTGCATTTGCTTGGACTGGTGCATGAAAAAAGGGGCAACCGTAAAGAGGCTTTGCGCTATTACAAAAAGTTTGTGCAGATGAATGAACCCCAATACCGTATGGATGTTTTGAGCGTTAAACGTTACCTGAAAATGCGCTATGGCATTACGCCATAGGTGCACTCTTGTCTCCGTTTTCATGTCTGTTCTAATAAGGCTCTTTTGAATGCAAATATTGTTAAATAAATTTTTCTGGCCTCTGGCTATTCTGTTTTTTCTGGTAATAACGTATAGCTTGTTTATCGGGAATTTCAGCCACGACTGGGTCTATGATGATGCACCGGTTATTATTGAAAATGTTGACATTCAGTCCCTCTCAGATTTTTGGGACAACAAAAACCCGGGAAGACCAGTTCGGGAATTGAGCCTGATGCTGGACAGATCCTTGTTCGGAATGACCCCTACAGGATGGCATGTCCAGCATCTGTTCTGGCACGGACTGAATGGTTTCCTGGTATTTGCTCTGATGTTGAGGCTCGGAGGGAACCTGTTTGCTGCGTTGATTGCTGGTCTGATCTTCCTGGCTCATCCTCTGCAGGTCGAAGTCGTCGCCAACCTTTCGCACCGCAAGGGAAATCTGTCACTGGCGTTCACACTCATCAGCTTACATTCTCTCATGTTCGCCTACGACCACAGCAGGAAACTCCTCTGGTGGACCCTTGCCTTGGCTTTTGCGGCAGTGGGAGCGATGGCTTATCAGGTGGTGTACGTGTTGCCACTTATGTGGTTGTTTTATGAAGCACTTTTCGTAAGCCAAGACAAAAGAGTGCTGGCGCGTTTCCCCCTCGTTCCGATAGGAGCCTTTGTTTTCGCCATTATCGGAAGTCTGGTATGGTATTTCCAATATAATGGCGGTGAATATTTGCTGAGTCAGGCAAGTTACGCACTCTTTAAGTTCAATTACTTCGCCCCGGTTGATGAATGGTTGTACCTGTTGATGCTGTTGAAATCATGGGCGTTCATGTTTTTAAAGCTTGTCTGGCCTTTCGATCTAGCTGTTGAGTATGTTTATGCGCTCCCCAGTGATTGGCAGGACCCTTGGGTTCTAGGGGCTGTAGCAGGTTTGATTCTCTGGGGTGTTTTCGTTGTATGGTCATGGAGAAAGTCACGACTGGCCTGTTTCGCGTTAATGTGGATCGCAGTTTTCTGGATACCTGTCGCCAATATTTACCCTACTGCCTATTTTGCTGCTGATCGGTACATGTATACGCCGATGGTTGGTTTTGCAATGGTCTGCTCAATTGTGCTCGCCTGGGTCGCTTCACGTCAAAAAATTATAGCTGGATTCCTTGTAATCCTCGTGGTCGGCAGCCTCATCTACCTGTCTGTACAGCAGAACAGGGTGTGGCGTAGCAACTACCACCTTTTTGCGCAGGCCTTCCGTGTAAACCCCTCTTCACCAACAGCACTGAATGATTATGGTGTGCAACTGATTAAACGTGGCAAGCTTAAGGAAGGATTGCCACTTATTGAGAAGGCTGCTGCAAATCCCTTTAATTTTGAAGCGAATATGAATGCGGCGATGGTCTACGAGCGCCTTGGCGAAAAAGAAAAAGCTGCATATTACTACAAACGTGCCGGTGATCCTCATGGCGGACGACAATTTAAGTATAAATGAACGGTGAGAGTGAAAACAGAAACTGCGTCTCGAAGTCACGACGCGCTGATAGCACTGTTAAAACCTGGTGGGTGTTTCTGTTTGTCTTTACGTACGCTTTCCTTTTGTTTGGCAAGACTCTATGGCATGACTGGACCTATGACGATTTCCCGGTCATTCTGTTTAATCCGGATATCCTCTCTTTTGATAATTTCCTTGATAACGTTCGTCCAGGTCGACCTCTCCGTGAGTTAAGTTATCTAATCGATTATAAAATCTTTGGTCTCGACCCGGGCCTTTTTCAAATTCAGAATATTGCCTGGCACGCACTGAATAGTGGTTCTCTTTGGTTGTTGTTAAGGCAATGCAAGGTGCCTGCGCTTGCCGCCTTAGGCGGCGCTATGGTCTTTCTTGTTCACCCACTGACCGTTGAAGTGGTGGCTAATGCTTCCCATCGCAAAGATAGCCTGGCAGTTGCTTTCAGCTTATTGTCACTGCTCTGCTATCGCAAGTTCCTTGCCCGTACCTCGATACGGAGACTCTGGTTGGCAATGGCGGTGGGTATGTTTTTGCTGGCTTGTGCCTCAAAGCAGAATGCCCTGATGGTGCCTTTAGTCTGGGCCGCCGCCGAATTGTCCTCCTGCAGTGCTGAGAAGCGTTTCCTGACGAGATACCCTTTTGTCTGGTTGGTCGGGTTGTTTGGCTGCTTAGTAAGTTTCCTGATCTGGTTCATAAGTTTTGAGGGCTGGGTTCGAATGATGGCTGGGATCAAAACTCTTCTCATCAAGATCAATTATTTTGATGAGCCGAATATTGCTGATTACCTTGCAATGCTCCTTAAGTGTTTCGCCCAGTCTGCCGCAAAAGTGGTCTGGCCGTTTCGGTTGGCTCCTGAATATACCGAGTCGATACCAGTCAGTTTCGCTGAGCCATGGGTACTGGCCGGTGCAATTGTCCTGATTATTTTTGGGGTGGCTGTCGTGCGTCTGCGTTCGAGAGTTCCTCAGGCTTGGCTGGCATTGGTTTGGACTGGTGTCTTCTGGTTGCCCGTGTCAAATCTGTGGCCATTAACTTATTTTCAGGCTGATCGCTACCTTTATGCGCCACTTTTAGGCTTAGTCATGTTTGTGACAATTGTTCTTGCACAATTCAAGTGGCGGAGAATATGGCTGAAGAAATTTGCTGTGGTATCATCACTTGTGCTGGTCATACTGTTATCTACCTTGACGTGTCGGCAGGTTGATGTCTGGGCAGATGAGTTTTCACTCTGGAGCCACGTCAACCAGATTAATCCGCAATCAGCCTCCGCTCTTATCAACCTGAGTGGACATTATATTAGTATCGAACGAGATTTCGAAACCGGTCGCGATTATGCACTAAAAGCCGTGGAGGTCAACCCGCTCCATCCAGCAGCCTATAAAAACCTTGCTGTCGCCTATGAGCGATTGGGAAACCATTCTGAAGCGATAAAGCATTATCGAACCGCTTATGATTTGTTCTTAAACAAGCAACATCCATTTTCAAAAAGCATTCGTAATCATTTATACAGAAACTATCGGATTGTTCTCCCGTAAATACCCGTGGTGAAGCTTTTAAGGTCGTCCCATTGTTTGGTTCTCGTCTGCTAGGTTGTGCCCCTCAGCGTCTGACCCGAAGCAGGAGCCCTGTGTATAGGAGCCCGGTGCAGTGATTCCGTACACCGGGATCTGTGCGGCACCGGGTAACCGGTGACCCTACTGCACTTTATTGTTGACAGCCTGCACATTATGCATTTTAGTCGGTAATTCATGGGCTTAAGATCTTTATTCCCTAGCGGATGTTATCTGGTCAATCTGAAGAATGATTCACAGTTCAACGTTTCACAGCTTAACGCTTTAACAACAGATTCCTGGAGAACACGTTTTGCCAATGCAGCGTTTCATGACCAATATTGTTCTGCTTTTGCTCATTGTGATGACTTTTGCGGTGCTCGCGGTCAGCATCTCCGAGGTGCATTCTTTTGACGTGTTCTGGCAGTTGCAATCGGGACGCTACATCTGGGAAACCGGGGGCATGATTCATAGTGATCTATTCACCCTGGCCAGAGAGGTGCCAAGGTCTGAGCATACCTGGTTGCACAGCCTGATCCTGTTCGGACTCTACTCGCTGGGCGGTTATGCGTCGATCAGCCTGCTCAAGGGGTTTGTGGTGACGGCAACCCTGGTCTGCCTGGTTGCGGTCGCGCGGCTGCGCGCGGCGAGCTGGCCAGCGATTCTGCTGGTTGTGCCGTTGTTTCTGCCAACCAGTGGCGGCTGGCTGGAACGGCCGCAAATCTGGACTTTTTTGTTGTTTGCGCTGTTTTTGCTCCTGTTGCAGCATTTTCACCAGCAGCACGGCTGGTCGATCCTCTGGCTCTTCCCTCTTGCTATTTTCTGGGCCAACGTGCATGCCGGTTCGGTGCTGGCCGTGGCAGTCCTGGCCGCTTATCTGGCGGGCGGCCTCGGTGACCGCTTCCTGTCATGCAGGCGCACTCCTTTTGCCTGGCAGAAAATGCTCGCGGCCTCGGGACTGGTCGCGCTGGCCGCATTCATCACCCCTTATCCGGGCTATCTGGTAACGACGCTGCTAAATGTCGCCAAGCTGGGGGGAACAACAGACTCTGCCGGGCAAATGTCCGCCCCGATGGCGCAGCAGTTCAACATGGACTGGACGCTGACCTCCTTCAGTGCCGAGCCGATGTTTTACTATGTCATGGCCGCAGCCTTGCTGATTGTGCTGCTCGGCTGGCGCAGGATCAGCCTTGTTGACGTTTGCCTGCTTGGCGGGCTGGCGTTGATGGGGATGAAGCTGGTGCGGCATATCCCTTTCTTCTACATGGCGGCGGTCGCGGTTTTGCCGGTTTACCTCGATCAGTTGGCTGAGCCGCTGCGTAAACGTCTGCCCGAGCTCTACCGCACACTCGCCACCCTGCTGGTCCTGTTTCTGGCAGCCGCCATCTTCTGGATCTTCTGGCAACCGCTTTACCGGGTCTATGGGTCGTTTCAGACCGGTCTGCGCGAATGGCACTACCCGATTGCCGCCACCGAATTCGTGCGTGAGCACAGCCTTGCAAAAAACCTCTACAATACCTACGACTGGGGGGGCTATATGGCCTTCAAGCTCTATCCCGATTACCTGATGTTCTGGGATGGCCGGCAGAACTCGGACGAAATGTTTGAACAGGGCTGGAACGTAATGGCGGGCAAGCCGAGTTGGCAACGTATTCTCGATCGTTTTCAGGTCAACACCATCGTCACGCGTGCATCGACTATCGATATCGGCCAGAAGTACCCGCTGCTCGATCGCCTGGCGGCAAGTCAGGATTGGCACCTGGTCTTCAATACAGAGTCGTCACTGGTCTTTGTACGCTCCGGGAGTGTCGATCCAGGCTGGTTGAAACGTCATGAACGGCCCAAGTCTGAGCAGATTGACAACACGGTTCTGTCTGAAGCCAAGTTGATGGTTCGCTACAACGCGGGCCGCTACATGGCCTGGTGGGAAATGGCGCAGATTTATATGAAGAGACGACAGTATGCCAACGCCGAATTCGCCATGCGTCAGCATTTGAACCGGAATCCGCAACGCAACCCTGCGGCTGAACAATTACTTAGCCAGTTGCAGCGGAGGGCTCCGCGTTAAATTGCGCTGGATGACGGGGATACACAAATTGTGTGTCCCCGTTTGCGTAGCCTTGGGCCGGCCCCTGGTGTAAATTAAATCTATGAGTGATATGAAGAGAGAAGAGTTTCTGCCCGGTTCGCTTAAAATCCTGCAGGCTGAGGATGGTTACCGTTACTCCATAGACCCGTTTTTGCTGGCGGCGTTTGTGTCTTTCCCCATTGGGTCGAAAGTGGTTGATCTGGGGTCCGGCTCGGGCGTGATCTCGTTGTTGCTGAGCCAAAAAGATCCGATGGCCAAGGTGGTCGGCCTCGAACTCCAGCAGGCACTCGTTGAACGTTCGAGGCGTTCTGTGGTGCTGAATGGTTTCCAGAACCGGATCGAAATCCTGCAGGGGGATGTGCGGGATTTGCCCGCAAACCTTCTGCCTGGAGCTTTTGACGTGGTGGTGAGCAATCCGCCCTACCGGAAAGTGGCTTCGGGGCGCCTTGCCTCGGGCGATGAACGTTGTCGTGCCCGTCATGAGCTGGCGGGTGGTTTGGTGGATTTTTTGAAAGCCGCTAACAGCTTGCTTAAGACGGGCGGCCGCTTCTTTGTTGTTTATCTGGCAGAACGCTTGCCGGAATTGATGGCAGAGATGCGCAGCTTAAGGCTTGAGCCAAAGCGCTTGCGGATGGTCTGTTCCCGTGCGGGCGATGAGGCCCGGCTGATCCTGGTGGAAGGGCGAAAAAACGCTCGTCCGGGACTGAAGGTCGAGTCGCCGCTGATTATTTACCAGGGGGCAGGGCGCGATTACTCGGACGAGGTTCTGGCCATCTATGCGGCTGTTCCCGTTGATTTGGGCTAGGTCCGTTGAAAGGTTGAATCGATTCAACGATTCAACCTTTCAATAATTCCTCCGCCTTCAAAAGCCGCATCTGCTTGGTTAAAAACTTTTCCATCTCGTGACGCAATTCCGGATCCTCAATCCCCTTCACTAGCTCATCTATCTGTGCCTTTTCGCTTTCATCCAGCTGCACCATGCGCCAGATCGGTGGTGGCTCTGCCTGCTTGTCGGCACGAACGTGGACCTTGCCGCGTTTAAGAAAGAGATCTTTGATGGTCGCCTTACCGAGTTGCGCGTTGAGCTGGGCGAGAATCTTGGGCTTCATCAGCTGCAGCTGCTGCATCCAGGTCGGTTGGTCGACATTGACTTCGAGAATCCCTTCTCGAATCCTGATCGGGCGGGTGCGGGCGGCGATCTGCGGGCCGACCACCTCTTCCCAGATAATCAGGGCGCGATATTGCTGCAGGCGTTCATCCAGGCCGAAGCCTTTGAGCATTTTCTCGACCAGGTCGCCGGCAAGAGCCGCCTGTTGCATTTTCGGTCTGCGCGGTTTTCTCAACGCTGTCTCCGGCGGTAAAGACGACTGCCGACCATCTGTCCGACCACCGCCAGAGCGATGGACAAAGGGATGACTTGCCAGCTGATGTTGTTGGAGATGCGCAGGCCGATAATGAACGGCACGGAGAGGTGGATATAAACAAACCAGCGCACGGAAAATTTTTCTGCGCCCATACGCAGATAACCAAGAGGGATATTGCTGAAGATCGAGAATGCTAGCATGCTGATCAGGGCGATGTTTATTTTGATGTCCAAGGACTTGACCTTTCGGAGGATGTCATCAAGCAGTCTATTCCCGGTCTTCAGTGAATGTCAATTTACTTGGACAATATCGGGGCCGTCATTGACAGCCTGAGCAGCCTGGTGCTAAACTCAGCAAGTTTTAGTCAACCATTTCCCAGGACTTTGCCATGGATCAGAAACAACAGCTTTTGCTCGACGCTACCAGGCGACTGATCCGACGCGGGGCTTTCCCGAACCTGGCGAAACTCCTTGCCAAGTCCCATCCCGCTGACATCGCTCATCTCTTCCGCTATCTCGATCTCAAGGACCAGCGCATTCTTTTCAATCTGATTGAAGATGCGGAGAAGAGCGCCTACGTACTGGCTGAACTTGATCACAGCACGGGTGCGCAACTGCTGGAACAACTTGATAAAGAGACCATTACCGAAGTTCTGCAGGAAATGTCATCGGATGATGCGGCCGATATCATCGGTAACATGCCGCAAGAGCTGGCGGACGAAATCCTCGATATCATGCACGATGAGGATTCTGATGAGATCGAGCACCTGCTGCAATATAATGAGGACACGGCCGGCGGCATCATGTCGACCGAGATCTTCTGGCTGAAAGAGAACGTCACCGCCGAGGACGCGATCAAGGCCTTGCAGCACGATAAAGAGGCGGAGATGGTCTTCTACCTCTACGTGGTCAACGAGGCCCGGCAGTTGGTCGGGGTGCTGTCGTTGCGTCAGTTGCTGACGGTGTCGCCGGACAAGAAGCTCGCCGAGATCATGACCACCGACGTGCTGAGTGTGCGCACCGACATGGACCAGGAAGAAGTCGCGCGGGTGGTGGAAAAGTACAATATCCTTGCCGTGCCGGTCGTCGACGATATGAACACCCTCAAGGGGATCATTACCGTCGACGATATCATCGACGTCCTCCGACAGGAGGCGACTGAAGATATCTACAAGATGGCCGGCGCCAGCGAGGAAGAGCTCCTCTATGGCTATAAAGCGTTCAAGATTGCCCGCCTGCGTCTGCCCTGGTTGTTGGTTAACTTGTTCGGCGGTGTGGCCACCGGCTACCTGATGTGGCTTTTCAAGGTAACCCTCAAGGAAGTGATCGCCCTGATCTCATTTATCCCGGTTATTACCGGCATGGGCGGCAATGTCGGCGGCCAGTCGGCGACCATCATGGTGCGCGGCTTTGCCACCGGTCGCATTGATTTCACCATGCTGCGCCAGGTGTTTTTCAAAGAGGTGCGGGTCGGTATGATCATGGGCAGCGTCTGTGGCTTTACCGTGGGACTGGTAGCCTGGTTCTGGCACGGCAACCCCTTCCTCGGCGTCGTTGTCGGTCTGGCGATGGTTGTGGCGATGGTGGTCGCTGCATCGATGGGCGTGGTTGCTCCGGCCGCGTTCAAGAAACTTGGCATTGACCCGGCGATTGCTTCAACCCCCTTCGTTCAAACCGCGAATGATATCACCGGTATTCTTATCTATTTTGCGACGGCCACTGCGTTTATCTCTTATTTGCATTAAACGCTTTGCGTTTCGGTACGTGGTACGCAGGTACGAGGTACGCGAAAGGCAAGAGCAAATCTTCTATTTGAATAAGCAGGGTGTTCATGGTGAAGGTTGGGTCGATCCATTTTGTTGTTAAGGTTTTTCGCGCCCCGCGTCCCGCGTCCCGCGTTCCGTGCCCTTCGTCCTGCCTGCCATGAAACCACAGCTTTCATCCGCCATTATCCTCCACCACATCGATTATGGTGAAGCCGACCGCATAGTCACTTTTCTTACGCCAGAGCAGGGTCGTCTCAAGGGCTTTGCTCGTGCAGCACGCAAAAGCCGCAAACGATTTGGTGCGGCTCTGGAGCCTTGTGCAGAAGTTCGGCTGCATTGGACCGCACGCGGTAGCGGAGATCTAGTCAGTCTGAGCGATGCGGAGCTGGTCGATTTGCATTCCGGGTTGCGTCGCGATTTAGAGACTCTGACGCTGGCGGGTTATGGCTGTGAACTGGTTGATGTGCTGTTTGACGAATCGGGTGTCGGGGTAGAAGTCTTCCAGCTTTTGCAGGCGTTTCTGAACCACCTGGACACAGAGGGCTATTCCGTTGAAGCACGACTTCTTGTCGAACTCCGCATGCTCTCTGTTGCCGGTTACCTGCCCCATCTCCAGCATTGTGCCGCTTGTTCCGGGCCTTTGCCGGAAGGGTCAGTCGGTTTTTCGGCGGCCCTTGATGGCAGCCTCTGTCAGCCCTGTGACTCCGGCAGGACGACACTCAAAGTCGATCGTATGACCCTTGGCACACTCGGTCGAATGATGCAAACCCCTTTGACCCGGTTTTCAGGTTTCAAGCTCGGTGCGCTCTCTCGTAAAGAAGGACGGCTCTTGTTAAACGATGCTTTGCAATGTCACTTGCCCAGGCCTTTAAAGAGCCGCGAATTCCTCAATCGGTTCACCCCGGAGGAGTCGTCTTAATGGTTGATTTTCAGAGCTGTTTGAGCGCAGTGAAACCTTGACAGCTAAAAGGCGCCAAGCTAATATGCCAAGCCTGTTTGCTGGAGGCTTGCGGTCGGGGGCTAGGGGCTGGGGACTGGAGGCTGGAGGCTGGGGACTGGTTCCTGCTTTGCCAGCCCCTGACAACCAGCCCCTAGCCCCTGACAACCAGCCCCCGACCGCCAGCCCCCAGCCCCCGACCCTACGGAGATAATGTGACTTTTCAAGAACTTATTCTGGCACTGCAGAACTACTGGGCCAACCACGGCTGTATTCTTCAGCAGCCTTATGACACGGAAAAAGGTGCCGGCACGTTTCATCCGGCGACTTTTCTGCGTGCCCTTGGCCCCGAGCCGTGGAACGTTGCCTATGTTGAGCCCTCCCGTCGCCCGACCGATGGACGCTACGGTGAAAACCCCAACCGGCTGCAACACTATTACCAGTTCCAGGTTCTTCTCAAGCCCTCACCGATGAATATCCAGGAGCTTTATCTCGATTCTCTGAAGAGTTTCGGGATTGACCCCGCCAAACATGACATCCGTTTTGTTGAAGATGACTGGGAGTCGCCGACCCTTGGTGCCTGGGGCCTCGGCTGGGAAGTCTGGCTGGATGGTATGGAGATTACCCAGTTTACCTATTTTCAGCAGTGTGGCGGGATCGACCTGAAGCCGATTCCGGGCGAGTTGACCTACGGTATTGAGCGTATCGCCATGTACATTCAGGGCGTCGACAACGTCTACGACCTCGACTGGGGGGGTGGCCTCAAGTACGGTGACGTTCATCATCAGACCGAAGTTGAATTCTCCACTTATAACTTCGAAGAGGCTGATACCGCCATGATGCTGCAACTTTTCGACATGTTTGAAAAGGAATGCACGCGACTGGCTGAACGTGAGCTGGTCTTCCCGGCTTACGACTACGTGCTGAAATGTTCCCATGCGTTTAATATGCTTGATGCCCGTGGTGCAATTTCAGTCACCGAGCGTGCCCACTACATCGGCCGGGTGCGCAACCTGTCCAGAATGTGTGCCGAGTTGTATGTGGCCCAACGCGAGAAGATGGGATACCCTTTGCTGAAGGGCAAAGGGTAGTTGCTGGGGGCAAGGGATAGGGCTGGGGACTCGGGACTCAGGACTTGGGACTGGAAAAAACGAAATAGAGGGTGTGGAACAGGGGATGGGCTCTGGGGCCGGATTTTGCCAGCCCCCAGCCTCGAGCCCCCAGCCCCCGTATTTTTAAAAGGAACTTTTAAATGTCCAAAGAAATATTCCTTGAAATAGGCACTGAAGAGATCCCTGCGGGATTTCTGCCCAAGGCGATGGCCGACCTCGAGCGGATGATTCGTAAAGAGCTTGAGACGGCGCGCCTCGATTTCGGTGAGATCAGAACCTTTGCGACGCCCCGTCGCCTGGCGTTGTCGGTGAGTGATGTTGCCGAAGATCAACCGACCTTGCGTACGGAAGCGATGGGCCCGGCCAAACAGATTGCTTACGATGCCGATGGCAATCCGACCAAAGCCGCGATCGGCTTTGCCCGGGGCCAGGGTGTTGAGGTCGCTGACCTGAAGCTGATTGAAACCGATAAAGGTGAGTACCTGTTTATTGAGAAAGAAGAGCCTGGCCGCCCGACCCGGGAGTTGTTGACGACAGTCCTGCCTCGCCTGGTTGCCGCTCTCTCTTTCAAGAAATCGATGCGCTGGGAGAACCAGGATATCCGTTTTGCCCGGCCGATGCATTGGCTCGTCGCCCTTTACGGAGGAGACGTGATTCACTTCAGCCACGGCAACCTGACCAGCGGCAACCTGTCGCGCGGCCACCGTTTTATGGCCCCTGAGACCTTTGCCGTGACCGGCCTGGCCGATTGGCTCGAGGGCTGCCGCAAGCATTTTGTGACAGCTGACCACCGCGAGCGCAAGGCAACGATTCGCGAGCAGGTGATTGCGACCGGCCGGGCTGCCGGCGGCAATACGGTGGTCGATGAAAAGCTGCTCGAAGAGGTGACCTTTCTGCTCGAAGACCCGACTCCTCTGTGCGGCAGCTTTGAAGCAAAGTATCTGCAGCTGCCGCCCGAGCTCCTGGTGACCTCGATGCGGGAGCATCAGCGTTACTTCACTGTCGAGGATGCACAAGGCAAATTGCTCAACAAGTTTATTACCGTCTCCAACACCCGCCCGGAGGACGAGCAGGTGGTTGTCAAAGGTAACGAGAAGGTGATCCGTGCGCGTTTGTCCGATGCCATGTTCTTCTGGGAAGAGGATCAGAAAATTAAGCTCGAGAGCAACCTGGATACGCTAAAAAATGTGATCTACCAGGCCAGGCTCGGCAGCAGCTATGAAAAGGTCGAGCGCTTCACGACGATCGCCAGGGGACTGGCCGAACGCTTTGAGCCTGCAGCGGTTGCCCTGACCGAGCGTGCGGCCAGGTTGGCCAAGTGTGATCTCGAATCGAAGATGGTGTATGAGTTCCCCGAGCTGCAGGGCATCATGGGTCGGGAGTATTCCCGCCTCGAAGGGGAAGATGAGCGGGTTTCCATTGCCATCTTCGAGCATTACCTGCCCACGGAAGCAGGCGGCACATTGCCGTCTGACAACCTCGGCGCCTTTGTCTCTATCGCCGACAAGATCGATACCATCTGCGGCTGTTTCAGTGTCGGTCTGATCCCGACCGGTTCCGCAGATCCCTACGCTTTGCGTCGCTGTGCGATCGGGGTCCTCAATATTATCCTTGATCGCGGCTTCCAGATCAGTATCCCTGAGCTGGTAGAACAGAGCCTTGGCCTGCTGGAAGAGAAACTGACCCGGCCACGCGCCGAGGTGCAGTCTGAGGTCGTTGAGTTTATCCGTCTGCGTCTGGCCAACATGCTGACCAGCCGTGGTTTTGCCAACGATGTTGTGGATGCCGCGCTGTCGGCCCGGTTCGATGTGCCCGGTGATGCCGTGGCCAGAGTCGAAGCCCTGGCTGAGCTTAAGTCCGCGGCTGATTTTGAACCCTTGGCGGTGGCTTTCAAACGCGTGGGCAATATCATCAAGGGTGGTGTTGACATACCTGTGCAGGCGGAGCTTTTTGAGGCCGACTGTGAACGGGCCCTGGCCGCCGCGATTGAGGCCACCCGGCAGAGCCTTGCCGAGCAGGTGAGCAAGGCGGACTACGCTGCTGCATTGCAAACCATTGCCGCGCTACGCGAACCGGTCGACGCCTTCTTCGACGGGGTCATGGTCATGGCCGAAAATGAACAGGTCAGGGCCAACCGACTGGCCTTACTGACCCAGGTCGCTGGCTTGTTCGCCGACATCGCAGACTTTACACGCATCGCCGCTTAGGAAACTGAGCGGCGGTTTTATTTTGGCTGAAAAGAGATGGGCTTTTCTTCGGTTGAACTATAAAAATGTTGGTGAAAGGTGAAAGGTGAAAGGTGAAAGGTGAAAGGTGAAAGGTGAAAGGTGAAAGGTGAAAGGTGAAAGGTGAAAGGTGAAAGGTGAAAGGTGAAAGGTGAAAGGTG
>JAGXHL010000028.1 GCA_024636215.1 Deltaproteobacteria bacterium | reverse complement strand
TTTCGATCTGGAAACGAGCAATTTTTCGCAAGGTCAAGGAAATCAAGGATTTGAGCGGAGGCGTAGTGCTTTACGCCGCACAATCAAATCCGCCGATTGACGCAGAGATTGCGGAAAAGGGCCGTTTCCGGACGAAAACTATTTAATTAAACCTTGACAATCACACGCCTAAGCTTAAACATTGCAACACATTAATTGTATTTCAGGAGGTGCTATGGAGAAGCAGAACTATAACTATGCCATTGTGCGCAGCTTTGTCATCTGGAGTATGATCTGGGGACTGGTTGCGGTGCTGGTTGGAGTCATTGTCTCCTTCCAGATGGTCGAGCCGGACTTAAACTTCCCCCCCTATCTGACCTTCGGCAGGCTGCGGCCGATTCACACCAATGCGGGGATCTACGGTTGGGCCGTTGGCGTTATTTTCGCCACCTTTCTTTATATTGTTCAACGGCTCTGCAAGACTCCACTCTGGAGTGACAAACTGGCAAAATTCCAGCTCTACTTCTTCAACGCCACGATCATCGCCTCGGCGGTAACGCTCCTGATGGGCTTCACCACCTCCAAGGAATACCATGAGATGGAATGGCCGATCGACATCATGATCATCATCCTCTGGGTCGCCTTTGCCATTAACATCATCATGACCATCTTCAAGCGCAAAGACGAGCAAATGTACATCTCTCTCTGGTTCATGATGGCGTCAATCATCGGCGTGGCAATCCTCTTCGTCGTTAATTCTGCGGCTATGCCGGTTTCCCTCTTTAAATCCTACTCAGCCTATGCAGGCACCAACGACGCCAACGTTCACTGGTGGTTCGGCCACAACGCCGTGGCCATGGCGCTGACGGCACCGCCTTTGGCAATGTTCTACTATTTTCTGCCGAAATCAACCGGCGTGCCGATCTTCAGCCATCGCCTTTCGATTGTGTCCTTCTGGAGTCTGATCTTCATGTATCTCTGGACGGGGGCACACCACCTGCTCTGGACACCTGTCCCCGACTGGATTCAGACGCTGGCAATGGGCTTTTCGGTCATGCTGATTGCCCCCTCCTGGGGCAGTGTGTTCAATGGCTATCTGTCTATGAATGGTCAGTGGCACCAGATGCGCGAGAATTACCTGGTCAAGTACCTGATTCTCGGCATTACCTTCTACGGTTTGCAGACCCTGCAGGGTCCGATGCAGGCGGTCAGAACCTTCTCGGCGTTCATTCATTACACCGACTGGGTTCCGGCACACATTCACATGGGCACCATGGGTTGGGTCTCGATGATCAGCTTTGCCAGCATCTACTATATGGTTCCACGTCTCTGGGATCGGGAAATTTACAGTATCCCTTTAGCCAACCTGCAGTTCTGGCTGGTTTTGATCGGTCAGCTGATCTGGTCGATATCCCTGTGGGTTGCCGGTGTCCTGCAAGCCGGGATGTGGAACGCCATGAACTCTGACGGCAGTTTGACCTATACCTTTATGGAAACCATGGTTGAGATGTATCCCTATTGGTGGGCACGGGCCTTAGGTGGCATCATCTATATGATCGGATTGATTATCTTTATCTACAACCTGTACATGACGGTCAATAAAGGCAGAATGACTGCCGTTCCGGCCGCAGCAGCAGAAGGGAGGGCCTGATCATGTGGGAAAAGAAACTTGGCCTCCTCATCGTTCTGGCGACCTGCGCCATTCTCGCCGGCACCATCATCACCATGGTGCTGCCCTTTGCCTGGGTCAATACCGAAGCCGACCGCATAGAAGGTGTCACCCCTTATACGGCTCTGCAACAGGAAGGTCGAGATATCTACATCCGCGACGGTTGCAACAACTGTCACAGCCAGACTGTCCGCCCCCTGGTTTCAGATGTGCTGCGCTACGGTGAATATTCCAAATCGGGAGAATTTGTCTACGACCGTCCTTTCCTGTGGGGCTCCAAACGCACCGGTCCGGACCTGGCACGTCTTGGCGGCAAATACCCGGACGCTTGGCATTACAAGCATATGGAGTCGCCGCGCTCCATGGTGCCGAAAACCAACATGCCTGATTACGCCTGGCTCTCTGACAACAAACTTGATCCGGAGATGATCCGGCGCAAAATGGAAACGCTGGGTTTTCCCTATACATCGGAGGAGATCAAGGCGCTGAGCGGCAAAAACGAAATGGACGCCATCGTTGCCTACATGCAGAAGTTAGGCAGCGATATCCCCTGGCGCCAAGCGACCAAAACCGAGGTGGTTGGCGACCTGAACAACCCTTATGCCGATGTTGACCACGCTACCATGGAGCCCTGGGAGGCTCTCTACAGTGAGAATTGTGGCGCCTGCCACGGAGAGCATATGGAAGGTGAGATCGGTCCTGAGCTGGTCGGTGAAGACTACGAGGAAGAGATCCTCTTCGAAATCATCTACACAGGGATCAGTGACGGCGGCATGCCTGGTTTTTCAAGCCTGGGCACCGATAAAGTCTGGAAACTGGTCAACTTCATCAAGTACTACAACCAGGGCGAGGATCACTGAACATGGATCTGGCTTCGATCATCTACCTTGGCGTTACTATTGGCCTCTTCATCATTTTTGTCCTGATCGTGATACGGACCTACAGCAAAAGAAACAAGGACAAAGCCGAAGTCGCCAAGTACAATATGCTGGATGACGATTAATACTGACTGGAGACTGCAATGTTAGACAATCATGAGCACAAGCACGCCGTCCATGAGTTCGATGGAATTATAGAAAACCGGGTCAGTAAGCCCCCCGTTTACTTCACGGTACTCTTTTATGGCCTGATTATCTGGGGGATCGCCTTCATGTCCTTCTACCTGATCTCCGGCTGGAGTTCACAGGCTGAGTTCCAGGAGAAGATGGCCGCCCATAAAGGCGAACAGCCGACACAGCAGGAGGCCGTCTCTCAGAGCCCTGCCCCGGCAGAGGCTCCTTCCCCGGCTCCGGCTGCGACTCCCCCAGCAGCAACGCAGGCTCCTGCGGAGGTTACTGCAGCAGACGGCGAGACGCTCTACAAGAAGCATTGTGCCGGCTGTCATGGTGCCAACGGCCAAGGCGCTTTCGGACCCGACCTGTCAGGTGAGTACAAATACGGCAAAACCAGCATGGCGGTACAGGAGAGCATCACCTCAGGACGGCCGGGGAACATGCCCGGGTTCGAGCAAAAACTCTCTCATGAAGAGATCGAAACCCTGACTGAGTTCATCCTCAGCCTCTGACCTGCAAGACGGCAGAGGGAACACTTCTGCCGCTTTGCTTTTCAAGATCGGTTCGCCTAGCTGGCCGGCACTCCCGTGAGGCCCCGGGACACTCCCACCTCAATGTCAAAAGAGACCTGTTATCAGAGACAACCCCGGCTGCTGTCGCCCTGGCGCCAGCGCTGTCAGTGGGCGGTCAGCCTCTTACTGCTGCTGATCCCCTGGGTAGAGATCGACGGCAATAGTTTACTGCGTGTGGACATACCGGAGTTGACCCTCTATTTCCTCGGCCAGACCCTCCGCATCGAAGAACTTTACCTGGTCCTCCTGTTCAGCCTGTTAATGACCCTCGGCTTTCTTCTGGTTACCATGCTGATGGGGAGAGTCTGGTGCGGATGGTTATGCCCGCAAACAACCTTGACGGATCTGGCAGAATGGTTCGCCGCCCGACTGGCCTTGCCCGGCAAAAAACAACCTGCAGAAAAGAACTTCGCTAAAAAACTTGTCCTGCACTTTTGCTATCTGTTGCTGGCTTGCCTGGTTTCAGCGAATCTGCTCTGGTACTTTATCAAGCCAATCGAGTTTTTTACCAGGCTGGCAACCCTGGAGTTTCATTATGCCACCTGGACATGCCTGTTGACCGTTGCAACGGTCATCTATCTGGATCTGGCACTGGTAGGACGCCTGGTATGCAGTGAATTCTGTCCCTATGGTCGCTTCCAGACCGTGCTTGCAGACAAATCGACCCTGACGCTGCATCTGCCGCCCGCAGAACTGCCACGGTGCATCAAGTGCAACGCCTGTGTGCGGGTCTGTCCGATGCAGATTGACATTCGCAATGGCTACCAGGTTGAGTGCATCAACTGCGGGCGCTGCCTTGATGCCTGTCGCAAGATCATGACCAAACGCAACCAGCCGGGCTTGATCAGCTATACCTTCGGCACCCAAGGCAAAGGGGTGAAGGCCCTGCTGAATCCTCGCAGCCTGCTCTTGGGCATGGTGACTCTGACGCTGCTGGCGGTGCTTTTGTTTGCCGTCCAGCAACGCCCGGGCGCATCACTGAAAATAGCCGTTTCACATACGGCCGCCAGCAGAACCCTGCAAGATGGCCAGCGCGCCACCTTCTTCAATGCCTGGGTCAACAATCGCAGCAACCGCCCGGCAATCTATGCTATCAAAGCAAGACAGGCCGACAATGGCGACGCTTTAACCCTGAAGGGACCAACCACTCAACTCAAGATGCAGGCTGGTGATAATCTGCGTGTCGACTTTATTCTGGTAACACCTGTCCCCAAACCCCGATTAGATGTAGAATTTGTTCTGCTGGATCAAAGCGGCACAGAAATGGCCGTCAGCCCGGCGTACATCAAGGAATAGCATCATGTTCATAAAGAAAAACTCCTACCCTCTGCTGATAATCTCCCTGATAGCCTGTTTTCTCGCCTTTTCCGGCTGGTCGGCCATGCGGGCCATCGAAGCCGGACCAGAGGTCACAGATGTCGATTATTACAGCAAAGGGCTGAAGTACACCTCAACCCTTCTGGAAAAAAGAGCCGCAGCGGTCCTCGGCTGGCAGGTTGAAACCGAGCTGATCAAGCGAACTCTGACCTTTCACTTGCGTGACAAAGAAGGTCAGCCGGTAAAGTCTGCCCAGGGGCAAATTTTTCTTTACCAGACAGGCCTGGTAGCGAGCAAACAGCAGCCATTGCAAGAGACCGAGCCAGGGCTCTACATTTTCAATTTGACCACCGACATGACAGGAGCAATCAACGCGCGGATTGAGTTCGAACAAAATGGTGCTCGAATCAACCGGCAGCTGCTTCTTAACCTGTAAAATTATGGTCACAGTTGACACATGCGTTCACTGCAAGCTGCCAATTCCTCAAGGAGATCTGGTCGTCGATGAGATTGAGGGCAGAGAGCTGCACTTCTGTTGCCACGGCTGCCGTGGTGTTTACAGGGTCATTCATGGCGCCGGCCTCGGTAATTTTTATCAGCAGAGAGACTGGCATGAAGACGGTGTTCCCGAAGGTGTTTTCGCTACAGCCTTTGATGAAGAACTTCTCGCCGGTCACGTGGTCACCCGTAATGAGATGTCTGCTAAGATAGCCCTGATTATCGAGGGGATTCGTTGCGCATCATGCATCTGGTTGCTGGAAAAACTGATCGGCAGAATTCAAGGCGTCGAAATCATCCGCATCAACTATGCAACCCATCGTGCGCAGATCAGGTTCAATCCTGAAGAAACAACCCCAAAAGAAATTTTCAGCCAGATCAGTCGTCTTGGTTACCTTCCCCACCCCTACACGTCTGGTGCGGCACAGCGAGCGGCGGCAAGTGAATATCGCTCACTTTTGATTCGCTTTGGCACAGCCGCCTTTCTTTCCATGCAGGTCATGGGCTTCTCCTTCGCCCTCTACGGCGGCTATTTCCACGGCATCGATCCGTCCATCCGACAGACCCTTCAATACTTTGCCGCAGCGGTCGCAACGCCTGTCGTCTTCTACGCGGGCTGGCCATTTTTTGCCGGAGCATGGCGCAGCCTGAAAAACAAGGCACCGAGCATGGACCTCTTGATCACCCTCGGTGTTACGACTGCCTACAGCTACAGTTTCTATTCCATGGTCCTTGGTGGTGAAGTCTATTTCGATACGGCCGCCATGATTATCACCCTGATTCTGCTTGGTCGCCTGTTTGAAGGTTCGGCACGCAACCGTTCCATCTCCGGCATCGACAAACTGCTGCAACTTGCCCCCGAATCCGCCAACCTGATAGCCGGAGACAACATTGAGCTGGTCGCCAGCACCAGCCTCAAGCCGGGCGACCTGATCCTGGTCCGTCCGGGCGAACGCATTCCTGTTGACTGCAAGATCCAGCGGGGCAAGACAGAGCTCGATGAGGCGACCATCACAGGCGAGCCGATGCCGGTCTTGCGGCAACAGGGTGATCCGGCCCTGGCCGGGACATTGAACCTGTCCTCCTCAATTCAGTTGCGAGTGGAGAGAGTCTCCGCCGAATCGTTTATCGCCCGCATGGCACACATGGTCGAAGAAGCGCAAAACCGCAAGGCGCCGATTCAATCGCTGGCTGACCGAGTCGCCACTCTCTTCGTACCCTTGGTCACCTTGATCGCCGCAGGCACCTGGTTGTTCTGGTTCTTCAGCGAAGCTCCGTCCACAGCTGCACTCCTTAACGCCGTCTCGGTTCTGATTGTCGCCTGTCCCTGTGCTCTCGGCCTGGCGACTCCAACCGCCGTGCTGGTGGCGTCAGGAGCTGCCGCTGCCCGCGGCATCCTTTTCCGGGGCGGAGACATTCTGGAGATGACCGCCCGGATCGACACGGTTGCATTCGACAAGACCGGCACCCTGACGCTCGGCAAGCCGAGCGTAGAACAGATTATCCCCGCCCCCGGGCAAACTGCAGAGTCCGTCTTGCGCATCGCCGGCCAGGTAGAGACCGGATCCGTTCACCCGATCGCCCGCGGCATTATCGCGCGTGCAAAATCAGCCGGGCTCAAAACAGAGGCAACAGGCTCGATTGAAACAGTCCCCGGCCGTGGGCTGCGGATGCAGAGCTCAGCAGGGGAGATCCTGGTCGGCAGTCGCGCCTTTTTGCAGGAGTCCGAGGTCGAGACTCCCACCCTTGAATCAGGGTCGCTGACAGAAGTCTATGTGAGTCTTGCCGGGATCTGGATCGGGGCATTGCTGATCGCAGACCCCCTTCGTCAAGAAGCGGCTTCTGCTGTAGGCCAACTGCAACGCATGGGCCTGGCAACGGTTCTCTTGACGGGAGACCGCCGCAAGACCGCACAGCTCGTCAGCAGCCAGCTGTCCATTGCCGATTTTCACACCAGCCTCACCCCCACAGACAAAGCCGAATGGATTCGTGCCCATCAGCAAGCCGGAGGCAAGGTCATGATGGTGGGCGACGGCATCAACGATGCGCCGGCGCTCTCGCTGGCCGACGTCGGCTGCGCCATGGCCGGAGGAACCGACATTGCCCTGGAGACCTCGGACCTGGTTTTGACAAAGCCCAACCTTGGGCGTCTTTACGAAGCGATCTTTATCGCGCGACAAACGCTACGGGTAATCAAGCAGAACCTTTTCTGGGCTTTTGCTTACAACCTGATCACCATCCCCCTGGCCGCCAGCGGCAACCTGGCTCCGGTCTGGGCCGCGCTGGCCATGGCCGGCAGCTCCGTGATCGTGGTCAGCAATTCGCTGCGCCTCGGGCGTGTGATCCGCAGCGCTTTTTCAGTTGCCAAAGAGCCTGCAAACAATTAAGGTCTGCCAATGTTAAAATCAATAATTATCCTGATTATCCTGTCACTCTGCATCGGCACGGGCGCCTGGTTGTTCTTTATTTTGACAGTCAAACGCGGAGATTTTGATGATGTCGAGGGGCCAAAATATCGGATGCTGGACGACGACGATGAGGAGAAACCCTATGGAGGCAAAGATGAGCACTAAACTGTTAAACGGCAGAACTTTGGGGATCACACTGGCCCTGCTCTTTTTTATCGCCGTCTGTGCAACCGCTGCAGAGACGCGCCTGGCAACCAACCTGGCTGACGGCGGAGAAGCTGTCATTATTTTCGCCGGCAGCCCGCTGCGGACAATGACTGAAATTCCTTTCTCCATTCAACTGGGAGAATCGACCGGTGAAGTGGTCAAAGATGCCGAACTGGCTCTGGATCTGACCATGCCGGCCATGCCGATGCCAGCCAACAATCCGAAAGCGGTGTGGCAGGACAATGCTTACCGTGGTACGGCAATCTTTACCATGGCAGGAGCCTGGCAGGTCAATGTCGAGATTCATCGTCCGGGGGTTGATCCAGAAAAAATTGTTTTTGATATTGAAATGGTCGTCATGAAATGAACGACTCGCTCATCTACATGTCTTTTGTGACGGGCCTGCTCGGCGCCGGCCACTGTATCGGCATGTGCGGAGGTCTGGTCAGTGCGCTGTCTCTCTCGGAAGCAGGCCGCAAGGGGGGCTGGTTATTTCACCTGCTCTACAACCTCGGCCGGATCAGCACCTACACCTTTATCGGCGCTGTGGTCGGTTGGTTGGGGTCTGCCCTGGCCTATACCGATCACTTCAGAATGGTGACCAGATCACTGCTGATCGGATCCGATATTTTTGTGATCCTGATTGGCCTCGGCACGGCAGGTCTGTTTGCCTGGCTGAATGTCTCCAAGCTCGACTTTGCTGGACCGATGCAAGCGATGACGGTTGCCGTCAACAGCCTACGACGGCTGCCGCCTGCGGTTTCGGCACTTCCCCTGGGAATCCTCTTCGGTTTTATTCCCTGCGGCTACCTCTATGCAGTGGCGATTACGGCAGCTCAAAGTGCAAGTATTACCACCGGGGCGTTAATGCTGTTTGCCTTCGGCCTGGGGACCGCCCCTTCCCTCCTGCTGTTCGGTGGTGCCGCTCATTGGTTGAGTGGTCGAGCTCGCAGCTGGATGCTGAGAATTGCAGGTCTGATCGTTGCGGCCATGGGCGTCATTAACCTGATTAAACACCTGCGCATGATGGGCTGGGGCGCATGATGGTCGGGGCTTCTGAGACTTCAAGCCTGACCGGGGGGCTACTTGGCCACAGGTCACACACAACAAGCTCCATTGCGCTGATCAGGTTTGCAAGTTTAAAAGCCTGACCCCGATGTACGCTTCAGAAGACAGAGAGGCCGCTGATCAGAAAGCTGCCGCTGTTTGTGAAAAGCTCCGGGCGATGAAATTGACTCAGGCCGCCGATAAAATTCAACAGAGCATCTCGGAGACGCTGTCCTATTATCATTTCCCCCGTGCGCATTGGCTGCGAATTCGCACCAACAATGCTTTGGAGCGAATCATGAGGGAGATCCGACGTAGAACGCGAGTTGTCGGGGCCTTCCCCGATGGCAATTCGGCATTGATGCTTTGTGCAGCCCGGCTCCGACACATTGCTGGGACCAAGTGGGGACAGAAACGCTATCTGAATATGGAACTGCTCAAGGATCAGAAGATAGAAGAACAAATGGAGGCAATCGTTTAATCGATACCGGGACACTGCCCAAAAAAAAGCGAAAGATTCTTTACACTACCAGCTTGTTCCCGAGTAGACGTAATTTAAAACATATAGCACCTTCTCAAAGACTACATATAGCACCAACGAAAGTCCTATAACGTAAAAAAGAGTAGTAAAAAATCTTACAATTGGTGCCTTGAGTTGTGCGGTATCTTTTAAGAAGTAAAAAGTGCTTTTCATCGCATGATCATAGTCACATGCATTTATTTTAAAATTTGGGTCTAATGCTTTAATGATATTGTCAACCTCATCCTTGTCCTTTACAACATCCAAATTATAGTCATTCTTTTTTATTAATTTTCGAACAATGTCAGATGAGTTTTTTTGCCTGTCATTTTTTGATATGCATTTTTTCAGCTCATTACATAAGAATGATTTTGTCATTCCTGATTTGTTATAGTCATAATAATGAGAAAATAGTTTGATAATTTTAGGGCAAGACAAGTGATACAATACCCCGCCTAAGGTTATGGAAAGTGACGCTAAGTACAACAAAAACCAATTAAAAGGCAAGCTCAACTCAAAAAGGTATGATCTTTCTAGTACAGGCAGATATATCTGTTTAGGAATATGCTCAAAGAACCTAACGAAAATTGGCATCAAGACGAAAAACACCATTGCGATTCGCAATATTTTCAACTTTCCAATTTCGTTTATTTGCTCCCATGTAGGTAGATTCATCTTGAGTCCTCAATTGTTTTCTTTTTTAAAAAAAGAGATGTCTTCTTTTAAGTCATTTACCATGTAATGCCCCGATTTAATCTTTGACAAATTATTGGTTGCGATAGCGATCGCTGACGTTGTGTCACCTTCATAATAGGCCACCCAACTTTTAACACGCATATGGATTGGATATTCAATGTGTGAAGGCTTAGCTTTTTTAAAGTAACTATTGAAAACAGATTGATCCCTTTTTTCTTGGCTTGAAATTAATGCCATATTCCAACATGCGATATTATAAACATTAGTTTGCTCGACTACCTTGCTTTCCAATGGGATTTCATCTGAGAATATGGCCAAGTGCATAAACGTGATTTCGTGATCGTGCCCCATGTTTTTCTTAATGACTCTGTTGCGTATTCCGGACCAAACTGTGCCACCCATTCCGCTCCAAAGTAGGCCACCCATTCCGGAGCAAACTGTGCCACTGATTCCGATTCAAAGTAGGCCATTTTTTCACTCCCCCCGGAATCGTTAGCGACGCTGGATAACCCTGGTGTACAACCCTGGAAATTTTACTTTCCCGGAGGTGCATCATTGGCGAACAAGAGGTTATCCATGCGCAAAATCAAAGAAGTTCTCAGACTGTATTTCGATAGTGGTCTCAGGCAGCGAGCGATAAAGCAACATCTGTTCTGTAAAATTCACAACCCTCTTTGGAACGATCTTTGACAGTTAAAAGTTCAAGTAGACACGACCTGTTTCCCACTCCTCAGAGATTTCCATCAGCACAGCGCTGACAAGTCTCAGACAGGAGT
>JAGXHL010000027.1 GCA_024636215.1 Deltaproteobacteria bacterium | reverse complement strand
GTAGGTCGACTCGCTCATACCGTAGTTCTGCATGTACTCCTGGGGCGTCTTGTTCTGCTCAATCACCGTCCCGATAATCGAGGTCGTTGCCAGCAGGATCAAGGTGATGATGGCAAGCTTCAGGGAACAGAAAAAATCCCACAGCTCGTCGCTAAAATTCTTTTCTTTACTCAAAATATTTTCTCCGAAGCATTTGTTGGCAATGGATAGCAGGCACCTGCTGATCATTGCGTATCAAAACATCCGCAAACCATACGGCCTTGCGGACACCAACTATGCAAAATTATGGTTGCTTAGGTTCACCAGGATAGCGGCAGAAAACCGTGACAGCTCAACCGCATTTGACATGAAAAATACATCAATTCAGCAGAACAACTGTGCGATGGACAAGAATGGCTTGTGAAATACGCGGGGAGGTTGAGGCTAACTTAACATCCCAGGGTGTACTCTGGACCACTTTCGGGGAGAAAACATATGCGTTCAAAACCGCAACAGGGGGGGCCGAGACACGTTTAACGCGTTTAGTAAAAACTGCGTCACACGGCTGTACTGAGAAATCCAGGCATGAACTGCAGAAGTTATCACTCGATTGAGTTATTGAGGGAGCCAGGGCTCTGGCAACAGGACGTTTGCCAGTTTCAGGGTCACAGCAACCGCCACCCCTGTCGTAACTGACCTCAACGTGGCCATCATCGCCAAAACACCATGCATAGCCGAAGACACTGGCAGTGCTGACCAGAAAAAAGATCGTCAGTAACAGACAAGTCACTAATTTTGAAGGATATCTAGGTTTCATCGCGTCGAAAGATAACACAAGACAAGTTTGCATGCCAGCCTTATCGATAGGATCTATTACGAAAGCCTTGAAAGGGTAGTTGCCCTGACCTTCAGACCGGGTGTTCATCACCACAATTTGGGCAGTAGACCCAGGCATCCTGCAGGCCTGAGTGACACGAAGTACAGTGTGTTACATCCTTATTCATCTTGTTGTATCGCTTGATTAAGAATAAGGCCAGAATAGCAACCAGATTAGCAACGATGACCGCCCAGCCCATCGGAGGAATGTTCAGAAAATCATGGATTACACAGTGTCCCCAATAGAGAGACCAGAGATTGCACGCGATGATAAAAGCAATTGCCGCCAGGCAAAACACGATAAAAGGCGAGTATTTACATTTTCCTGACCAGCGCATCATGTGGTGATCGCTTCGTTTAAATATTTACACCAGGGACAATATTTCATCCAGACATCGTGGGCTTTACCACAACCAGGGCAACTTGCTCTTAAGACAGTCTGACACTGCGGGCACACCAGCCATCCAGACTCCACTTGTTCCGTACAACCGGGACAGGGGCCTGACAAAGCCGACTCAGGGGGCGCCGGCTTAACAAACTCCAGGCAGATAAAGTAGAAGATGATTGAGAGGCTGATAACAAAGAGTAAAAACATTACGGACTCACACCGCCTCTGAAAAGCCGCCTGTCGTCCCGGCAGAATCCTTCTCGATCATGCCGTCACGTAAATAGAGAGTTCGATCAAACCACTTCAGGTTTTCCCTGTTATGCGTCACCATTATGATGGTCTGGCCTTCCTGATGAAGTTCGGACAAAAGAGTCATCACTTTTAGGCTGGTCGTCGAATCAAGGCTTCCGGTCGGTTCGTCAGCAAGCAGAAGCGGCGGGTTGTTCACCAGGGAGCGGGCAATAGCCACCCTCTCCTGCTCGCCCCCAGAAAGCTGCTGCGGCAAATGCAGCATGCGATCGGGAAGCCCGACACGCTTGAGCATATTGCTGGCACGCTCGCGTTTCTCGGCCGAAGAAAGCTTCGCTACGACCAGAGGCAACATGACATTTTCCAGCGCATTCAGGTATGGGATCAGGTTGTGCGACTGAAAGATGAAGCCGAGATACTCGCGCCTGAAGTCCGCTTGCTTCTCCAGAGAGAGAGCGTAGACATCGATATCATCAATAAGAACCTTTCCTGAAGACGGACGGGTCAACCCACCGAGCACGCTCAGCAGAGTGCTTTTACCGCTCCCTGAAGGGCCCATAACACCGAGGAAAGAGCCTTCCTTCACAGCAAGGTTCAGATCCTGAAGCGCTGTGACGCAATCGGCACCATTCATGTAGCGTTTTGCCACCTGTTTTAAATCGATCAGATTCATAAATTATCCGTTTTAAAGAGCCCTGAGGGCTTCACTCGGTTCGAGACGACTGGCTCGAAGTGCCGGCTGTAAAGAAGCGAGCAGACCAACACAGACGGCTGCAACAACAGCGACTATTGCCAGCGTTGGGTTCCAGTGCCAGCTCGCCATGCCGCCATCGAGCAAGGGCAGCGCCAGTAACGTCGCAGCCACCCCGGTCAGATAACCAAGCAGACCAGCCAACGCGCTAACGATGGCCGCTTCCATAAGAACCAGCTGCAGAACGTGGCGACGCCGGTAGCCAATTGCACGAAAAATACCTATTTCACGGGTTCGTTCACTAATCGCGCCCATCATGGTTACAAAAACCAGTAAGGCACCGATAATCACAACCGTCACGGCAACTCCCAAGGCAAACAACCGGAACTGGCCAAGGGCGTGCATGCGGGTTTTAACAACTTGCTGAACCGCCTGGACATCTGTTCCGGGCAACACTGTCTGCAACTGGTTAACCATGTCATCGACCGGGCAATCATGACAAAGCGCTGCAATTTCAACCATACTGACCTGTCCTGGCTTGCCTAAAAGGAGCTGGGCAACATCCAGAGGGGCAATCAGAAGCTGATCATCCTGTGAGCCTGTTTTGGCTAAAAGCCCGACGACGGTGAACTCCTGATTGTTAACTTTAAGGGTGTCTCCCATACTCAGATTGAAACGCTTGACCACCGCAGCGCCGACCAGCAGCTCATTCCCCTGCTTCACGGGTCGCCCCGCAATCGACCACCAGCGCTTCAGCTTGAATTCTACCGCGGGGTCAACGCCCATCATCATAATCCGTTGGCCGCTAACCTCGACAGCACCCAACACCTTGGGAGCAATCATAGCCACGTTACGACGGTTGGGGATGTCGTCAATATTTTCAAGACTGGACTGCTCAAGCTCTTTTGCCACCAGGTTGACACCCGCGAGTTGAATGCCTCCATAATTCAAGGCCAGCTCGTCACTACGCGGGGTAATAATGATATTGGCGCCAAAATTTTCCAGCTCGTGCTGAGTACGTTGCGCCATGGCGTCAGACAGCGACAGCAGGGTGACTACCGTTGCCACACCGATCAGCAGACCGATCACCAGGAAAATAGCCCGGCCTTTACGCCGTCTGAGATTATGTAAGACGATATGCTCTAATCGCACGATGGGTGTCCCTTTAGTTTGTTAAGCCATTGAAATACCAGGCCCCTGCATTGATGTCATTTGCAGCAATGACAATGTTTGCGCCTGACTGCTGACGTTGCAGTGGTGCAGGATTACAACCGCCCTTGACCACGTTGATCAGATCTGTTTTGAAACGTTGATCGCAGTTATTGCAGACCATGTCATCGCCTTCCTGGCGATAACCTTTGAGAGCTTTGTAGCAGACATCACAGGTATCAAAGGCAGACCGGATCACACCGTCATGGCTGCGAACGACAAAGAAATTGACCGGTCCGGAATCTCCTTTAAAGCGATAGAACCTGGCTTTACCATCACTGAAATCGGCAGCATCAAGGCGAACCATGCCATCCTGATCGGCAGAAACAAGCTCAGGTCCACCGACGGATTCGGTTCCGAAAAGGAACCAGCCGGCAACGGCGACAACAGCCAGTATCAGTAAGGCTGCGGGGGCTAACAGTCTCTTTCCCGAAGAAGGTTTTGGGTTAAATTGTTCTCGTTTGGTTTCGCGTTCCGACATGATCAATATCTCCCTTTAATTCGGTTTTTAGTACTTTGTGCTTATTTAAGAAATCAACTTCTGCTGCTGCAGCAGCCACCGCCACCGCTGCCGCAACCACCGCTCCCCTGACTGACGGCCTTAAGCCGGCTGTCAAAGATAACGACATTGGTATTGGTCTGCAGTTCTGCGTACCACTGCTGCAACTTGACCTTTTGTTGACCCGGATCGGTGATGCCGGCGTAGACATGGTCATGAATATTGCGATTAATAATCATGTCTTCATGCAGACGGGCGCGAAAAGTGTCCATGCTGCCATAACGTTTGACCACTAGATCATCGAGGCCCTGATGCGCCTTGCGCAGCTCTTCCAGCCTCACCTCAACTTCTCCATCCTGAACAACGACCTGGTTTTTTTCTGCTGAGGACAGCATCAATTCGCGTTGCAGAAGATCCTGCCACAGAGTCGTCCAGAGCTGGACATTCTCCTCCGCACCAGCGACGCCACTGGAGCGCTGACTGACCAACGCTTCAAAATCGGCTCGCGCCAGCAGACGATCACCAATACGGGCCAGGTACTTCTGGCCGAGTTGGGCCTGTTCCTGCTGCAAGGCAAGAAACTCATCCGGGTCCAACTCAAGGCGAAGATTGGCCGGATAGCCGGCAGAAGAAATCGCTTCGGCAATGGTCTGGCTGTCAAGTTCATTCGGATCGTAGGTAACCCGGCCCCGGTTGCTGGTCAGGTTGATCTCGACGGAGCCAACCCCGCCAAGAGCTGCGAGCGCCGTTTCAATATTACCGATGCAAGAGCCACAGGTCATTTTCTCAATCTGATATTCAGCCAGAGCGGCATTGGCCAGGGTTGTTCCCGAAGGATAAAAAAACCATGCCGCGAAGACAGCAAGGCCGAGGCATAGAGACACACAAATCTTGGCAGTTATCTTCATAGGTTTCGACTCGTCTTGTACAATGGAGTTTAGTCAACAATCGGTGGACATTTACTAAGTCTACTTATCAACTTTCATGCCAAACCTGTATTGAGCTTACAACTTGCTTAAATCATTGGCACAAACCATTTAGTGGCCAGAGTCTGGAAAGAGAAGCTTATCTTTTTGTGGAATATTGCACAGGGCGAAGAGGATTATTCTTCACCTCGACACAAGTCGACATCTATTTCATGTCAGGCTGCAACAAGAACAATCCGGCAGGAGCTGTCAGCGAAAAAATAAAAGCCCCATCAACTTAATGATGAGGCCTTGAGACTTTCCACACTTGTTCAAACTACAGGATGATCAGTTCATGATTGGCAAAGGTTAGATGTTTCAGACCATCGGCTCCGACCCAGAAAGTATCTTCGACGCCGACCGCCCCCAGCCCTGGATAGACCACCTTGGGTTCAAACGCAAAGACCATGTTCTCTTCCAAAAGGTAATCATTGAACCCCCTGGCAATAAAGGGGTATTCATCCAGTTCCACACCGACGCCATGACCGATAAAGGAGACCTGGGCACCCTTGGAGCCCATGAAATGATCCCGATAACCCATATCACAGGCCATCTGCAAACATTCATCGTAGACACCACCCCAGCTTACTCCCGGTTTGGCAATTTTTTTGGCGTACTCCAGGATAAGCACCATATCGACATATGCCTTTGAGAGCTTTTCGGGTAGTTTGCCGATACTGAACATGCGGGTCTGATCCACGATGTAACCGTCAAAAACTCCTGAGAAATCAACCGTGACAGGTTCATGCTTACGCACACACTTATAACTTGCGCCCTGGGGGAATGAGGGATTGAGGCCAACGCCACCTAGGGGAGTGTCAGAATAGGTCGGTACGGCGCTATCAGCACCGGAAAAGGCATGACCGTAAAACAGCTCGTTATTAAAGCCACGCATACGCACCAGACCCTGATGCCCTTCCTTCCTGGCGACGAACTCAAGTTCTGCCGTCAACTCAAGATCGGTCATGCCTTCCTTGAGTATTTCCGGAACCCTTTTACAGACCTTGTCAACAATCAGTGCGGCATCTTTGAGAATGCCGAGTTCGTAATCCGACTTGACGGCCCGCACCTTGCGAAGCATTGGTGTTGCATCAACGATCTCGGCGTCACCGAGACCTTTGCGGAACCTGTTCATCACTGAGACCGGCACAACATCCAGTTCCATGCCGATGGTTTCCGGTAAAACATAACCGAAATCAGCGAGGACCCCTGGGATATCTCGCGGGCTCTTGAAAGGGATGACCTCCTTGAGTCCCGACTCCATCCTGGCGCGTGCGAAATCTTTGCGCACCAGGTAAAGAGCGTCCCCTGCTGCCGGGACATACAAGGCTCCCTGCTGGATGGCTCCGGTAAAATAAAAAAGATCGGCATTCTGCAGCAGCAGAATCGCTCCAAGGCTGTGGATAGCCATCTCTTTCTGCAACTTTTCGATACGGTTTTTCAGTTCACCGGCAGGTGTAATCCGCATGCTTTAGTCTCCAGGGGAAGATTAGAAAAATAGAAGTCAAAGGCACAACAAATACTTTAAATAGAGGATAGAACTTATTGATTTACAAGGGACAAACTTTAATAAAATCCCACCTTCCCATAAAGCCAGGAAGCCGCTGGCACAACCTTAGAACTTTCACAATTTCGCAATAAGCTGTTGTTATACATAGTTTTTTTAAATAGCACAGCACTTCATCGATGGCAACCAAAATTCAAAATTGACTTATTACAGTTATGGGATTCAGGATCACAAATTTTACTTTTAGTTGGAGGTGCAGAAGAATTATTCAACCTTATTTAGTCATGCTTTATTTATGTGCAAAACGCTAAAAGTCTTAGTACTAAAGTGTTTCATCAGTACCCATCTGGTCTTTCCACAAATCTATCCACAGGCATTTGTGGACTGTATCCAACAACTCAAAAATTTTATCGGTCAGAGCCAGGAGAACTTGCCAGTTAAAGTGACCAAATGACCAATTCAGCGCCAGTCGGGTCGTTGTGCGCCATGTCTGGCGCAATAAAACAAAAAGGTAGCGTTTCCATTACCTTTTACAAATCCTTTACCCTCTGGGAAGGTTACTCCTTTATGCGTATGGTCATCACAGGAACCGGAGATTTTCTAACCACCTTCTCCGCTGTGCTGCCGAACAAAACATGATCAAGTCCGGTGCGTCCATGGGTTCCCATCACAATCAGATCAGCATTCAAATCAATGGCCTTCTTGATGATTTCATCGTAAGGAATGCCTGGCAAGACAAAAGATTCGAATTGAGTGTAGTCAGCCATATGAGTGCGACAGAATTTCTCCATCAGCTTTTCGGCCCCCTGCTCGATCTCTTCCTCCAGCTTGTCAAACGAGATATGCGGAACGTAAAAACCTCGCAAATCGACAGGCTCATTGATGATATGCACAATAATCAATTTACTTTCAAACTTGCGTGCAAGAGAAAGCGCCGGCTGAAAGGCAAAATCGGAGCCTTCAGAAAAATCTGTGGCAAACAGAATGGTTTTGAAATGCATGTTTTCCTCCTAAGGGGTCAGGATACTTTAGCTACTGCCCCACCATTAAAAATTTTCTTCATCACCGAACGCAACTCATCAAGCCTCACCGGCTTGTGCAGATATTCGTAAGCGCCGAGATTCATAGCTTCAAGGTAGGATTCAACACCACCGTAAGCCGTTATCATAATAACGTTGGTGCTGGGGAACTTGCGACTGAGTTCTCGCAGAAAGACGAGACCATTCATATCCGGCATATTGATATCGCTGATAACCAGATTGAATTTCTGCTGGCCCATGCAATCGAGAGCTTCGTTGCCATCCGCAGCGCTATCGACTTCAAAGCCTTCCTGGGCCAATAGCTTGGTCAACCCGATCCGGGTATTCTCTTCATCATCAACGATCAGAATGCGCTTTATGACTTCGCCCAAAATGTCCTCTGCTCTTAAATGATTTGTGCAAAGTCTAACATGAGGCAACACCCTGTCAAGCTCCGTAAGGGTGAAAATAGAAAAGAATAACTCCTTATTTCAGCAGGTTAGAATACTTGCCTGAAAATCGCACTGTATTTACTTTTGAGCAGGAACCTTTTGCCAGGCATCAACAAAGTTGCGCACCAGGACAGGAAAAAGAAAACTGTTCTTAGCGCCGCAATCGAGAACATCTTCATGAGACAGAACCCCATTGGATAATCCTGACGGGCGGCGGGTGCTCCGCGACTAAAGGGCCAGCAAGTCACGGACACGTTTCTGCAATTCGCGGGGTTTAAAAGATTTGCTGATAAAATCTGCGGCACCGATGAGTCGAAGCTCTGAGGCAGTTTCTTCACCACGTTCAACCCCGCTCATGGCGAGGACTTTAACTGAACCTAACCCTTCGGTCCGTTGTAATGTCTGCAGAATTTCCTTACCGTTTTTACCGGGGATATTCAAATCGAGCAGCACCAGTTGTGGTTTTGTCGCCCTAATTTTTTGCCAGGCCTCATCACCGTCTGCGGCGTCATCGAGTTCGACAGGGAGTTCTGAGAGAATATCCTTGATCATCTCGCGAAAAAAACGGGCATCATCAACAATCAGAACGACAGGTCGTGCAGAGACAGGACTGTTATCCTGAAGAGGAGCCTCTTCCGCCAGGACGACTTCAAAGGTGTGACTGCAACCCGGACATTTGACCCTGGCCAGCTTCGATCTGGAGGCTGTCGGGTCGATGCGGTAACGCGCCTGGCATGAAGGACAGGTAATGATCATGAAGTAACTATTCTCCAGGGTCAGTGCTTAGTTGAAAAGCTTTCAGTTCGACCAGATTCAGCTCCTGATCATCAAGCCGGAAGCGTGCAACGCCTGGTGCGGCCAGTTCAACCCTGACGGCATTCTTAACATCCCAAGTCAGTTCAAGGCCATTATGCAAGGGATATTCACGCGGCTCATGATCGTCGATATAGATTATAAGCGAGCTTTCAGCCAAAGCAAGCATACTGAGGGTAGAACCGTTCGTGGCTACGGCCGGGAGTAAGTCGTTAGCAGTGGGTTGCTCATCGACTGGGTCTGCCTGGTTTTCGGCGTCTGTTTGGTCTTCGTCCACTTCTTTTGTGGCAGAGCCCGCTTCACCCTGTTGTGCTGAAGGGGCTTGACGAGAGCTGGGCACATCCTGAGAGATCGGAGCTGGAGGATCAAAAAAACCGGGCATAAAATAGAACAGAGAGCCCAGCACAAGGACCGCAGCGAAACCCAGGATAAAAGCCCCCCATCCCCTGTCCGATTTGGGCGAAGTTGCGGACTGCTCCCGGCTATTGCCGCGAGCTTCTGGATCTGCGGATTGAGAGGTTTCGGGGTTCAGCGAAGTTTCGAGTTGGGACAGCAGTGCATCACTATTTAGACCCAGATGACGTGCATAAACCCGGATAAAACCCGTGACATAGACTTGTCCAGGGAGGTTCTCGAACTGCCCCTTTTCAATACTTTCCAGGTGAATTTTGCGTATTCGGGTATGCTCTGCGACCTCCTGAAGAGTCAAACCAAGCTGCTCGCGTTGTTCCTTCAGCGTCTTACCCAGATTTTGTGCAGAAGTCATCATCATTCATCAATTATTTTCAGGTATTTTGTGGCTAAACGTGCGGAGTCACTCTGAGGAGCCAGACGAATCACCTCACGGAAAGACTGTCTGGCCTTGTCAGTTTCTTTCACCTTCATATAAAGCAGACCCTGCCAGTAATGAGCTTCAGTCAGCCCTGGTGCCAGCGCTATCGTGCGGGTGAACATGTCCAGGGCTTCGACGGGTTGATCCTGATTATAATAGAGTTCGCCTAAACGATATGTGGCCAGGTAATAACGAGGGTTGAGCTCGATCGCCTTGAGATAAGCACGTTGAGCCGCCGCGTAATCCTGCTTCTCGTAGTTGGCCAGGCCAATCCCGGTCCATGCCAGCTCAGGGCGATCGAAAAGTAAATTATCCGCAGCCTTGCGAAACGAAGAGATGGCGTCATCGTAGCGTTGCATTGACAGGTAAAGAGCGGCAATGTTGTTGTAATACTTGGGATTGTTGTCGCTTAACTTAATAGCATTCAGAAAATGCTTTTCAGCAAGCCCATGAGCCTGCTTCAACCAGTAAGCTTGCGCCAGCCCTGCCTGTATCTCAGGGTTCTTATCATCATACTTTTCTGCCTCGAGGAATTCTTTAAGAGCTCCCGTCGGGTTTTGCTCATTCAGGGAAGAAACCCCCAACATGTAGTGATAATCGGATTTTTTCCCTGTCTGCTGAGAATCTTCCATCGGCACACAGGCGACCAGACACGCAGAAAAAAAACACAGCAAGAGCCAAAGCAGACGCGATTGCATGATAGTGACCTCTCAGATAAAACCTCTAAAGCGATGCTAGAATACGACCTACGGTTTCTCGTAATTTCAACCGCCTGCCATTCATCTCTTCGGGCGAAGGGGGTGCCTTACGGGCACGCAAACCGGGACGTTTGGCACGCATCGCATCAACGGCGGCCAGAAGGTCGTCGACATTCTCAGCGCCATCCGATTCCGATTTGACAGGCACAGCAGCACTCACCGGCTTGCCTGGCACCCTGGCAACATCCGGTTCCTTGCTGTCGGGGACGGCCGTTGGCTTCTTCATTTCAGGAACTGGGGTAAGGGTGCTGGTTTCCACGGCAAGCCGCGAAACAGGCTGTTGCTGTGGCGCCACCGGCTTGGCGGCCGCCTCCTCAGCGGGAGGCAAGCCGACCTTGAGTGGCAGGGAGGCCCAGAGCATTTCCTGGTCAGCCTCATCAAGCAGGTGAAGATCCTGATCGGCCATAAGAAAGCCCATTGACTCGACCAGATTCAGCCCCTGATCCAGCAGGCTATCGATACCTTTGTCTGCTACAAACTGCGGGTCGCTGGTATAGAAAGCCAGCATGCGACTTTTATGCAGGTGAAATACGGCAACCGTGGCGACACCCGCCTCGGTCCGGTATTGACAGAGGTAGGCACTGGCTTGCTGAGCTGGGATACCTGGCAAGGCCAATTGCACCTCGCGCATGGAACGAAACAGGCTAACGACCTGACTGGCTGGAAGGTTGATCGCCTGGCATGATTTATCCCATTTAAACATTAAAACCTCCTGCCTCTAAGCTCCCCCCGGATTAAGTGCCTGTTCCCTAAGTCTTTGCTTCCGGATTATTACAAACCCGCAAAACTGGTCAAGGCCTGGAAACGACGAAAACGTTCTTCGATCTCAGGCCAACTCAATTTGCGCAGGCGATTCAGGCTGAAATCTTCAACCGTAAAGGAGGCCATGACGCTGCCGAATACGGTCGCTTTGCGCATCGTTGCATCCGACAGGTTATTGGTTGAGGCCAGATAGCCCATAAAGCCTCCGGCAAAGGTGTCGCCCGCACCGGTTGGATCAAAGACCTCTTCCAGAGGATAGGCCGGGGCCGAGAAAATCGAGTGTTCGGTAAACACCAGTACGCCATATTCACCGCGTTTGACAACCAAAGTTTTCGGCCCCATAGCCAGAACCGCACGGGAAGCCTTAACCAGGTTGGCCTCATCGGCAAGCTGGCGGACTTCTGCTTCATTGATGATCAAAATATCAACATGGCCAAGGGTACGCACCAGGGCCTCACGTTTGCCTTCTATCCAGAAATTCATGGTGTCACAGGCAATCAGCTTGGGACGTTCAACCTGGTTCAGGACTTCAAGCTGCAATTCGGGGTCAATATTGGCCAGAAAGACGTATTCGGCTTTGCGATAGGATTCCGGCAATTGCGGGTGAAAGGTTTCGAAAACGTTGAGATGGGTTTCCAGGGTTTGCGCTTCATTCAGATCGTAGCCATAACGACCCTTCCAGCGGAAGGTTTCACCCGGCCGGGTCTGCAGGCCAGCCAGATCAACGCCCCGGGATCTGAGGAACGTTTTGGGCTCGTCCGGGAAGTCCTCACCGACAACAGCAACCAATTGAACGCCAGTGAAAAAACTGGCAGAGGTGGAGAAGTAAGTCGCCGAGCCACCAAGGACATCATCACCGCGACCAAAAGGGGTTTCTACACTATCAAATGCTACAGAACCTATAACCAGAATATCCATGGGAGTCCTTCAAGATCATTTTGTTTGGAATAACAGTAATTGATCATTTAAGCAAATATGAAGCTTTTTAGCAATGCCCGTCATCGCCCCGCATCAAGATATTTGCCGAGCAGCAGGTCAAGGTCTTTACGGGTCTGTTCCGGAATCATTGCCGGGTCGGTCATGGTGGCGAACTTTAAGGCTTCACCACAGCAGCAAGCGGCCTCGGCGGCAAGGACGGTAACTGCTTCTTTGATGATACCACGGGCCATGGCAACATTCTGCTTGATAATGGCCAGCACAGCCTCGACGGTCACGTCATCATGACTGTCGTGCCAGCAATCGTAATCGGTCGCGAGGGCGACTGTAGCGTAACAGATCTCAGCCTCGCGCGCCAATCGTGCCTCGGGAATATTGGTCATGCCGATAATATCAACTCCCCAGGATCGATAAATTTTCGACTCGGCGCGGGTTGAGAAGTTAGGCCCCTCGATACAGATATAAGTGCCCCCTTTATGCACCGTCGCACCGGCGCGCCGGCCAGCTTCGACAAGGACAGTAGATAACTCGGCACAGACGGGGTCGGCAAACTGAACGTGGCCGGCGACACCATTGCCGAAAAAGGTTGACGCTCTCTTGCCCTGGGTCCTGTCAAAGAATTGATCCGGAATCACGATATGACCCGGTACGATCTCCTCTTTCATGCTGCCCACGGCAGAGACCGATATAATCCTCTGCACGCCAAGTTTCTTCATAGCGTAGATATTGGCACGATAAGGAACTTCCGAAGGCAGCAATCGGTGGCCACGGCCATGACGAGGCAGGAAAACCATCTTGACATCATCAAGCATGCCTGTGATCAATACATCGCTCGGCTCACCAAAAGGGGTCTCGACCCTGACCTCCTCAATAGTCTCAAGCCCTTCAATCTCGTAGAGACCGCTGCCCCCGATTACGCCAATTGTCATTTGTTTCATTCTGCTGTCCTCCAAAGTTAATTCGACACGAAAGCTACACCTCACACCTCACACCTCACACCTCACACCTCACAGCTTAACGCTGTCCTTCAAGTTTGCCTTTCAGCTGACCACAGGCAGCAGAGATATCCTGGCCCTTGCCAGCCCGGCGAATGGCAACAATCTGTCGATCAAGCAGGTAGCTTTGAAAACTGCGTATCGACTGCTCATCAGGTGCTTTAAAAGCAGAGCCGGCATGCTCATTGAACGGGATCAGGTTGACTTTGCCCTTGATGCCGTGAAGCAGCTTGACCAGCCTTCTGGCATCAGCCAGGCTGTCATTAACTCCACGGATCAGGATATATTCAAACGTGATGCGTTGAGTCGGGGGCAGGGGAAATTGACGGCAGGCTTTCATCAGCTCGGCTAAGGGGTAACGCCGGTTGACCGGCATCAACTCATTACGGACTTCGTCTGTTGTCGCATTAAGGGATACGGCCAGGCCAACCTTGATGCGACGCCCCAGTTCAAGCATCTCGGGAACCAGTCCGCAGGTGGAGAGCGTTATTCTGCGGGAACCGTAGTCGAAGCCGGTCGGGGCATAGAGTATTTCCAGTGCGGTCACGACATGATCGAGGTTGTGAAGCGGTTCCCCCATACCCATCAGGACGATGTTGTTGACGGTGTAATCCTTGCGCACGGCACAAACCTGGTTGACGATTTCAGCCGCGCTCAGGTTGCGCTCCAGGCCGAAGCTTCCGGTGAGACAAAAGGAGCACTGCATGGCACAGCCAGCCTGGGTGGAGATGCACAAGGTGTTGCGGCCGCCCTCCATGGGGATCAGCACCGTCTCCACACTCTTGCCGTCATGAAGACGAAACAGAAACTTGCGTGTACCATCCGCGCTGACTTCTACGACCTCCGGAACGAAAGTCGAAACAGTCGCTCGTCTGGCGAGCTCCTCGCGAAAATCCTTGGCCAGATCAGTCATGGCTGAGAAAGCTGTGACATTTCTCTGATAAATCCAGCGCAAGATCTGCGCGGCACGGAACTTTTCCTTGCCCAGACCCGACAAAAAAGCCACAAGAGCATCAGGGCTCAAGTCCTTGAGATCAATACGTTGATGATTTTCCGGTAATTCATTCAAAAGTTGCAACCTGTTCAACATGATTCACGGCGAGTAGGGCTTCTGGCAAGGCCCGGGGACTGTCGGATTGTCCCGTAAACAAGCGGAGCCCTCCGGATTGTACCGAAGGGCTCCTGGTGACTCAAGTTTTTCCTCGCAGTTTAAAGCAGCTCCAGCCCCGAGAAAAAGTAAGAGATTTCGAAAGCCGCTGTTTCCGGGGCATCGGAGCCATGGGTGGCATTCTCACCGATACTGCGGCCGAAGGCCTTGCGCAGAGTTCCTTCTGCGGCTTCGGCCGGGTTGGTCGCACCCATCAGGTCGCGCCACTTGAGGATCGCGTCCTCGGCTTCAAGCACCATGACGATACAGGGGCCACTGCTCATGAAGTCGGTCAGTTCACCGAAGAAAGGACGCTCCTTGTGAACATAATAAAAACCCTCTGCCTCGACCTTGCTCATGTAAAGTTTCTTGATGCCAATAACCTTAAAACCTTCTGCGTAGATACGGGCGAGAATTTTACCAGCGTCACCGGCAGCGAAAGCGTCGGGCTTGATAATTGCGAATGTGCGTTCCATGATATCCTCCAATAGATAGGCGTGAGTTGATTAGGACTCGCGCTTTTAACATCGAAGACGACAAAAGTCAAGGCCATCTGAGCCTGCGGGATGCCCCTGAGCGCGGCCCGAGGCGGTTCTGCTCACAGCCAGCAGGTGGCAAGGCGTCCAGGGGCTTTTCAGGCAAGCTGCTTTTTTATCATATCGAAGACATCGTCAACCGGAATACTCAAACCACACTCTGAATCGAGGTCACATTTTTTCTGAAGACAGGCCGCACAATCCATGCTTGTCGAGATATGGCTGTGGCTACCCCCTCGCGGCGCGTTGCGCTTGGGGTCCGTCACCCGGAAAATCGACACTGTCGAGGTTCCCACTGCGGCCGCGATATGAATCGGTCCGGTATCACTGCCAACCACCAGATCTGCCCTCGCCAACAATGCGGTCAGATCCTTCAGGTTTCCCCTTGGCCAGATAAGAGCCCGATCGTTGCAGACCCGTTGGATACTACGTACTGCGGCAAGCTCCTGGTCATTGCCCCAGGTCAGCACTGGCCTGATACCGAGTTCCTCAATAAGCTTGTTTGCCAAAGTTTGCCATGAGACCAGTGGCCAATGTTTGGTTATCCAGGTTGTTCCGTAATGCAGTACGACCAGTGCCGGCCCGGAAAAATCATTCTCACTCAGTTTCCGGACCACCTGACTTGCAGCATCGGGGTCAACCGGCAGCGGCCCGGCATTGACGATATTTGTGCCGCCGGGAAAAGCCGCCCTGGCGATGGCCAGAGACCGGTCGGTGACGTGATAGTCATTGCTGCCAAGAGGCACTTTACGGTTGGTCGCCAGCAAATTAAGGCTCTCCCTGACACCCGCCCTATCAAAGCCAAAACGCAGTGGCGCAGCCGATGAGAGAGTAAACATGCCACTCTTGGCATTTCCCTGCAGGTCGAGCACACAGTCGTAACGACTCTTTCTGATCTCCCGGATTATTGACAAGGCTCCTTGCAGGGAGGCCTTGATTCCTGACTTGCGCCAGGCCCTGGTGTCGATTCGATAGAGATGATCGATCAGGGGATGATCAGCGAGAAAGGCTGAAAAAGACTTCTCAACCAACCAGTCGATCTGTATATCAGGATCTGCACTTTTCAGATAGGCCAGAGTTGGCAAAGCGTGGACGACATCACCCAGGGCGCTGACTTTCACGATCAGGACTTTCATATAATGCGACCCGGTATTCCTTGCTGAAGGCTGAACGGATTGTGCGCATCACCTAAACCAAGCGAGTGTAATGCAGCGGCGTAATCATTGGATTGCGACGCCCTGCCGTTTTTTTCAAATATCAGTAACGTGCGTCAGCGTACTCGACCCAGCCACCGGCCTCAACCAGGGCTTTGTCAAACGGGCTGATTTCAAAAGCAAAGGATTTTTCCTGACCACTGGAGCGGGCAACAACTTTCTGCTCCTGCAGCTGCACCTGGATATCAACCGGACCACTTGCATGCGTCCCAAGAGCGATCAACTCATCGATGTCAGCCTTCGGCAGTTCAATGGCCAGCATGCCGCAATTAAACATATTCTGACGAAAAATTCTTGCGTAGCTCTCGGCAATGACCGTGTGGATATCGTTGACCTCAAAAACCCAGGGTGCATGCTCGCGTGATGAGCCACAGCCAAAATTTTCGCGAGTGACAACGACCCGGGCATTTTTCAGGACCTCACCCTTGGCATCAAAGCCTTCGAGTTTAAGATCCTCCAGGCAATAGGGCTTGAGGGCCTCTTTGGTCACCTCGGTCAGGTACTTGGCCGGGATAATTTCATCCGTGTTGATATCAGAACGGTCGAGGACGATAGCCGGACCGCCGAATGTTTTTTTCATTTTATGACTCCCTTATCGAGAATAAACTCCCTGTCGATCAGAACAGGCTGAAGCAGATTGAAGCAGAAGAAAATTTCAACGGCATGTCACCCCGGCAGGTGCCCCTGCAGCGAGCGTGCGTCGGTAATCACGCCGGTGAGGGCAGTCGCCGCCGCCGTGGCCGGGCTCATGAGGTGAACGGTCCCCCCTTTACCCATCCGGCCATTAAAGTTCCGATTACTGGTCGAAGCACAGGCTTCGCCCTCCGCCAGGACACCATTACTCATGCCGAGACAGGCACCGCAGGTCGGGTTGGTCACACAAAAACCGGCCTCCATAAAGATCTTGATCAACCCTTCGTCCAGTGCTTGCTGGAAGATTTTCGGCGTTGCCGGCGAAACGATACCACGCAGGGAGTCGGCGATCTTAAGGCCCTTTAAAACCTCTGCCGCCTGACGCAAATCCTCGATACGACCGTTGGTGCAGGTGCCGATATAAACCTGGTCAATCTTCGTGTCTGACATTTCACTGGCAGGCTTGACGCAGTCGGGTTTGAATCCGAAAGTCACCTGCGGGACCAAATCGCTGACATCATATTCCAGGACCTTGTCATACGCAGCGTCAGCATCAGCACACCACTGGCGGTACTCCTCAAGCGCGGCTTGCTTACTGGCAAACTCACCCTCGATAAAGGGCCACAGGTAATCAACCGTCACCCTGTCAGGCTGACAGATTCCGCAGGTGCCGCCGGCCTCAATAGCCATATTGCAGAGGGTCATGCGGGCGTCCATACTCATGGCTTCAACAACCGGGCCATGGAACTCGAGAACCCGGTCAGTCGCCCCGTTGACACCCAACTCGCCGATCACAAAGAGGATCACGTCCTTGGCGTAAACTCCCTGCTGGAGAGTACCGGTCAGGTTGATACGGATTGTCTTCGGCTCACGGAAAGCGCACACCCCCTTGAGAATGCCGACTTCAAGGTCAGTGGTGCCGACACCGGCGGCAAACGCGCCAAAAGCACCGTGGGTGCAGGTGTGAGAATCCCCCATGATGGCGGTGAAGCCCGGGCGGATATAACCTTTTTCCGGAAAGAGCGCGTGACAAACGCCATTACGACCCACATCAAAGAAATCCTTGATTTCATGACGACGGGCCCAATCGCGCAGTATTTTCGCCTGCAGGGCGGTCTTGCTGTCTTTGGCCGGTGTCACATGATCGATAACCGCCTTGATCCGGGTGTTGTCGTAAACGCGGTCCTTGCCCCGCCACTCCAGATCGGCGATGGCAACCGGTGTGGTGATCTCGTGACAAAGCACCCGATCCAGATCGAGGACCTTGGTCCCCGGAAAGGGCTCATCACGCAGATGTGCAGAAAAAATCTTTTCAGCTGTAGTCTGACCCATAATAACTCCTCAAAACTCAATCATGAACGGGGAGCGCGTGAACCGGAAGAAATGGTCCATAAATCTCTCGATGCACTCCCTAAGTGTAATGGCGCAAAGTGTAATGGCGCAAAGTGTAATGGCGCAAAGTGTAATGGCGCAAAGTGTAATGGCGCAAAGTGTAATGGTGCAAAGTGTAATGGTGCCAATCGCCGACTGATGGTGCCGTCGGAGAAGGACAACGAAAGCTTCACTGTGGCGATCCGGAGTTCCAGCCACTAAATTTCCACACGGGTGCGCTGGGCAACATCCAAGGCTTTATTGAGGGCGTTGATGTAGGCCTTGGCACTGGCAACAATGATGTCAGAATGTGAGCCCTGACCCAAAACTTCATGGCCTTCATACTCGAGTCTCACGGTACACTCACCCTGGGCGTCAGTGCCTCCGGTTATTGAGCCAACGGAATAATTGACCAGGTAGGGTTTCATGCCGGTCAACTTTTTGATCGCCTTAAAAGTCGCATCGACCGGGCCATCTCCTATAACGGCAGCTCTTTTCAACTTGCCCTTGACCTCGAGTTCCACGGTTGCAGTCGGCGCAGCAAAGGAGCCGGAGGTGACATTCATCTGAACAAGCTTGACAACCTCGGCCACCCGGATGATTTCATCGGCGACGATGGCATCGAGGTCCTCATCGAAGATTTCTTTCTTTTTGTCGGCCAGGGCTTTGAAACGAACGAAGGCCTTCTCAACATCTTCCTTGGGCAGATCGTAGCCGAGTTCGTTAAGCCGAGCGACAAAAGCGTGCCGACCCGAATGCTTGCCAAGCACCAGCTTGTTGGCATTGAGGCCGATTGACTCAGGCGTCATGATTTCGTAGGTTTGCTTGTCCATCAACACACCATGCTGGTGGATACCGGCTTCGTGCGCAAAAGCATTGGCACCGACAATGGCTTTGTTGGGCTGAACGGCTATACCGGTGACCGTCGACAGCAAACGGCTGGTCGCGTAGATATGTTCCGTGTTGATGTTGTTTTCATAGGGCAGGATATCCTTGCGCGTACGCAAAGCCATGACAACTTCTTCGAGAGAACAGTTCCCGGCACGCTCACCGATACCGTTGATGGTACACTCCACCTGCCCCGCACCGGCCTGGATTGCGGCCAGGGAATTGGCCACCGCCAAACCGAGATCATTGTGACAATGGACAGAGATAACAGCCTTGTCAATATTCGGCACGTTATCCTTCAAATACTTGATAATATTGAAGTATTCAAAAGGTATCGAATAGCCGACCGTGTCAGGGATATTGACCGTTGTCGCTCCCGCATCGATAACGGCTTCAACCATCTCGGCCAGAAAAGGCAACCGGGTCCGCACCGCATCCTCGCAGGAGAACTCGACGTTCGGGGTGTAAGAAACCGCGTGCTTAACCGCTTTGACAGCCGTTTCGAGGACTTTGGCAGGTGCCATCTGCAGTTTGCGCTCCATATGGATATCTGACGTCGCGATAAAAGTATGGATACGACCACGTTCACCGGCATATTTCAAGGCTTCCCAGGCACGGTCGATGTCCTTGATGTTGGCTCGGCAAAGACCGGCGATCTCAGGGCCCTTGATGGTCTGGGCGATCTTCTTGACCGCCTCGAAATCACCATCGGAAGCAATCGGAAAGCCCGCTTCGATCACATCGACATTGAGCTTCTCCAGTTGGCTGGCGATGCGCAGTTTTTCTTCGATGTTCATGCTTGCGCCAGGCGATTGCTCGCCATCACGTAAAGTCGTATCAAAAATTTTAATCGTTTGATTCTTGCTCATAACTGACTCCTCTGAATGTTCGTCTGATCGCTTAGCGAAGAAGGTTCTATCAACCCGCCAACACTTATCTTTTCCGCTTCTACTACAAGGTCAAGGTCACTCAGGTCGGATTCCACAGAACCACCCCCTTTCACAGAATTTAAGTTTGCCCTGAGCTTTTGTGGCACAAGGCTGCAGGTTTGAGGCAAAAAATAAAAAAGCTCCCGCCCCGGTCAGGGGCGAAAGCTGAGCTTCGCGGTACCACCCTGTTTGGTCTCGTCGCAACAAGACCCTTCATTAGCCCTTTACGCAGGCTCACGACGGAAATTACTCAGGCTTTTTATTTGTAAAGCCTTTTGACGTCCGCAGCTCCAAGGTCAGTTCAGGTCATTATCTGTACCGGTTCACAGCACCACCGGCTCTCTGTAACAGCGTCAGACCCTACTCGTCCTCTTCAAAGCATTTGTTAAACGTTAGGTCAATAAATCAAAAAGTTGACAAATTGTCAAGAAATCAGATGCTATTTATCTGTTTAAGAGTCTTTGTTACTGTGTTTATCACTGTCTGCATCGGTTGTTTCGACGTCCCTGGCATTGGCCTCTTCTTGCGGCTTGCGCCGGAGATGCTTCAGGATTGCCGTTGCAGGTCCCGATGCGACATAAACAGAGGCAATACCGAAAAGCATGATCTCGGGTTGTGCAACAATCACAATAATAAAAATAATCGCCAGGACCAGAAAACCAAACGGTTGCCTCTTAAACAACTCAGGGTCTTTGAAAGAATTATAGCTATGATTGCTCACCATCAGATAGGCCAGAACATAAATCAGCAGGACAATCGATACCTTCTTGATCGTCCCCGAACCGCCGAGATGATAGAAAAGCAGAACGCATGAGGCGACCATGCCTGCTGCCGCAGGAATAGGCAAACCCACGAAACGGCGTGATTCGACCGTGTTGACCTGTACATTGAAGCGTGCCAGACGCAAAGCACCACAGACAACATAGATAAAGGCCGCAAGCCAACCGAATTTACCAAACGGTTGCAGGGCCCAGGAGTACATGAGCAGTCCGGGCGCAACGCCAAAGGAGACCAGATCGACCAGAGAGTCGTATTCGACGCCGAAGCGACTGGTGGTTCCGGTCAAACGTGCTACTTTGCCATCCAGAGTATCAAAAACAGCTGACAGCAGGATCAGCCATGCGGCCAGGTCGTAGCGGCCGTTCATGGTCGAGACAATGCCGTAGAAGCCTGCGAAGAGACCGCCGGTTGTCACCAGATTAGGCAACAGGTAAACGCCGCGTTTCAGGCTTTCCCGGCGATCATATGAACCGCCGACTCGGTTCATTTCAAAATTCCCAAGACACTTTCACCGCCAACAGCTTTATCGCCGAGCTTTGCAGAAACCTCTACACCTTCGGGAAAATACAGATCGACCCTGGATCCGAAACGGATCAAACCGTAGCGGCGGCCACGTTCCAGAAAATCGCCATTCTCGGGATATGAAACGATCCTCCTCGCAACCAATCCGGCGATCTGCACGCAAACAATTTTCAGACCGGACTCCGTTTCGAGCAACAGACCCGACTGCTCATTTTCAAGGCTGGCCTTGTCCAGAGATGCGTTGAAGAAGCGCCCCTGGTTGTAAAACTGGTCGATGACTTTACAGTTGATCGGTACACGATTGATATGAACGTTAAACACGTTCATGAAAATACTGACCTTGGTCACCTCTTCACCACCCAAATAACGATTCTCGGGAACCTTACCGACGAAAATAATCTTGCCATCCGCGGGGGCGACAAAGACATTGTCATCCGCAGCGGAAAAACGTTCGGGATTGCGGAAAAAATAGAGCGCAAAGAGGGTCAGAGCGAGGCCGATGGTGGCAAGGCAGTTCCAATCGACCGCTGCAAAAAAAAGCGCAAAGAAGGCAAACAGGGCAATAAAAGGATAACCTTCTAAGGCAATTGGCTGATGTTGATTTTTCATGGGCTGTTTCGCCTGTCTGAAAGGTTACGGCGGGAGCATGTCACTCCCGCCGTCAGAGATAAAATCAGTTTTTGGTTTTATCGACAATCTTTTTAATCCAGGGCATCATGCTACGCAATTTTTCACCGACCTGCTCGATCGGGTGAGCTGCGTTCAAGCGACGACGGGCTGTCATCTCCGGGTAATTGGAGGCTCCTTCGAGAATGAAACGCTTGGCGTATTCACCGTTCTGAATATTCGCCAGACAGGCCTTCATCGCTTTGCGGCTCTCATCATTGATGACCTGGGGGCCGGTGACATACTCGCCGTATTCCGCATTGTTGGAAATCGAATAGTTCATGTTGGCGATGCCGCCTTCATACATCAGATCGACGATCAGCTTAAGCTCATGCAGACACTCGAAATAAGCCATCTCCGGAGCGTAACCCGCTTCAACCAGGGTTTCGAAACCGGCCTTGACCAACTCCACAGCACCACCACACAGAACCGCCTGCTCTCCGAACAGGTCGGTTTCAGTCTCGTCCTTGAAGGTCGTCTCAATAATGCCTGTGCGACCGCCGCCGATGGCACTGGCGTATGAAAGCGCAAGGTTTTTGGCTGTGCCCGAAGCGTCCTGGAAAATCGCAATCAGGTCAGGGATGCCGCCACCCCTTTCAAACTCGGAGCGGACCGTATGGCCGGGAGCTTTCGGAGCAATCATGATGACATCGAGGTCTTCACGAGGAACGACCTGATTGTAATGAATCGCGAAGCCGTGAGCGAAGGCCAGCGTGGCGCCTTGTTTCAGGTTCGGCTCAATCTCGTCGCGATAGAGCTGCGATTGGAACTCGTCGGGAGTCAGAATCATGATCAGGTCGGCAGCGGCAACCGCGTCTGCAACGTTTGAGACCTTCAAACCGGAGTTTTCCGCCTTGATGGCCGATGCAGAACCCTGACGCAGGGCAACCGTTACATCAACACCGGAATCCTTGAGGTTGTTGGCATGCGCATGGCCCTGGGATCCGTAACCAACGATGGTAACCTTCTTGCTTTTAATCAGAGAAAGGTCAGCATCCTTGTCGTAATAAACTTTCATTCTCTATTCTCCTCCCGAGAAAATTTTAGCTTCTAAAGTTCGTCCCGCCAATCGGGCGAGTGTCTTGTTTAAAGGGTCGAGTATATAACACAACAGAGCGGGCCATTCCAGTGATTTATCCTGACAAGGACCGCCGTGGTTGCATAATCTCCGTACCGATCAGTTACCCTTCCAGCCTTTCGGGCCGCGACCGAGGACGACCGGACCGGATCGAACCAGCTCCTTGATCCCCATGGGACGCAGCAGGTCGATAATGGCATTTACCTTGACGGGTGAACCGGTCACTTCAACAGTGTAACACTTCGGGGTCACATCAACCACCTTGCCTCTGAAGATATCGCAGATGCGCAAGATCTCGGCACGCGTGGAATCTTCGGCATTGACCTTGATCAAAGCCATCTCCCGCTCGATGAAAGCCTCATTGGTAAAATCAATAACCTTGATCGTATCAATCAGTTTATTGAGTTGCTTGTTGACCTGTTCGATAATCCTGTCATCACCGCTGGTGACGATGGTCATGCGCGAAAGGGTCGGATCGAGCGTGGGCGCAACCGATAAACTCTCAATATTGAAGCCTCGGCCTGAAAAGAGACCGGCGATACGTGTCAACACGCCGAATTCATTCTCCACCACGACGGATATGGTATGTCTCATGACTTTTGTCCTCTCCTTCTATTGGCAACCGGCGCCCTCAGGACGCCAGAACCATTTCATTGAGCCCGGCACCCGCAGGCACCATCGGCATAACGTTTTCCTCACGAGACACCTTGAACTCCATAATCACCGGTCCCGGAGTAGCGAAGGCCTTTTTGATGATCTCCTCAACCTCTTCCGGTCTGGTTGCTTTCAGTCCCGTCGCACCATAAGCTTCTGCAAGCTTGGTGAAATCGATGGGCAACTCCATACAGGTCTGACTGTAGCGCTTGTCGAAAAACAGCTGCTGCCATTGACGCACCATGCCGAGGAAGTTGTTGTTGAGAATCGCAATTTTCACAGGCAATCGATATTGGACCAGCGTCGCAAGTTCCTGTGAGTTCATCTGGAAGGAGCCGTCGCCGGAGATATCGATCACCTGTCGTTTGGGGAACGCCGCCTGGGCGCCGAGAGCGGCCGGAAGACCGTAGCCCATAGTGCCAAGGCCACCCGAAGTCAGGAAGGTGCGTGGCTGGGTGAACTTAAAGAACTGCGCCGTCCACATTTGGTGCTGGCCGACCTCTGTTGTGACTATGGCGTCGTCATTAGACAGCTCACGCAGCTTCTCAATAACAAACTGCGGTTTGATCTCAGTCTTGGATGGCTTGTAAGACATCGGATGTTCGTTTCGCCAGACAGAGATTTCCTCAAGCCAGGGCTGGTGCGCCTGGTTCGCTCTGGCCACGTCATCCTTCACCTCAACGAGGGCTTTGTTCATCTTCTTCAGAACATCGCGCAAATCGCCGACGATCGGCAGGTCGACGCGAACATTTTTCTTGATAGAGGTCGGATCAACGTCGACATGAATGATTTTGGCGTGCGGTGCAAAGGTATCGATCTTGCCGGTAACCCGGTCATCAAAACGTGCCCCGAGCGCGATCAAAAGGTCTGAGTTGGTAACGGCCATGTTCGCGTAATAAGTGCCGTGCATGCCGAGCATGCCCAGAGAGAGAGGATGACAGGTCGGAAAACTGGCCATCCCCATCAGGGTCGTTGTGACCGGAGCCTGCAGCGTCTCCGCCAGCTCCAGCAACTCGGCGTGGGCATCAGTCAGGGTGGCTCCGCCGCCTACATAGAGGACTGGCTTTTTGGCGGAAAGCATCATCCTGACAGCTTTTTCGACCATGCGCACATTGCCGCTGAAGGTCGGTTTGTAGCCACGCAGCTCAACCTTGTCGGGATACTCAAATTTTGCAGAAGCCATCTGGATGTCTTTGGGCAAATCAACGACAACCGGACCGGGACGTCCGGTGCGAGCGATATAGAAAGCCTGCTTGATGATGCGGGCCAGGTCGTTGATGTCCTTAACCAGGTAATTATGCTTGGTAATCGGTCGGGTAATACCGACGAGGTCGGCCTCCTGAAAGGCATCATTGCCAATCAGGCCGGTCGGGACCTGCCCGGTAATCACCACCATCGGGATCGAATCCATGTAGGCGTTTGCGATTCCGGTAATCGTATTGGTGGCACCGGGACCGCTGGTTGCGATGGCGACACCGACCTTGCCGGTCGCACGCGCGTAACCGTCGGCGGCATGTACGGCAGCCTGTTCATGGCGTGTCAGGATGTGCTTGATAGTAGACCCCATCAGGTCATCATAAATATTAATGACCGTACCACCTGGATAACCAAAGATGGTATCAACGCCTTCCTGAATCAGGCTCTCCAGAAGAATTTTCGAACCAGTCAATTTCACTTTACAGACTCCTCAGACGAACCGCCGGGGCGATTCGAATTATGAATTTTGAATTCCGGATTCAATCTTACTTTCCCCTATGCCTCACAGACGGCGCCGGTGTTAGCCGAGGTCACAACCTTGGCATAGCGAGCCAGCCAACCCGTCTTGATCTTGGCTTCAGGAGCTTTCCAGGTCGCCTTGCGCTGAGCAAGTTCGGCATCGTCAACCACAAGCTCCAACGTGCGATTCGGGATATCCAGCCGGATCAGATCACCATCTTCAACCAGGGCGATCGGTCCACCCTCCGCAGCTTCGGGAGAGATATGCCCGACACAGGGGCCTCGCGTACCGCCGGAGAAGCGGCCATCTGTGATCAGGGCGACACTGTCGCCCAGGCCGAGACCCATCAAGGTCGCAGTCGGGGCAAGCATCTCCCTCATACCAGGGCCGCCTTTGGGCCCCTCGTAACGAATCACTACCAGGTCGCCGGCGACCACCTGTCCACCCATCAGGGCGGCCATGGCCGCTTCTTCCGAATCAAAACAACGGGCCCGGCCTTCGAAATTCATCATCTTCTCGGAAACGCCGGACTGCTTGACAACAGAACCAAGTGGCGCCAGATTACCGAAGAGGATGGCGAGACCACCCTCGGCCCGCACCGGCTTAGCGACGGAGTGAATGACGTCTTCATCGACGGCGGCAACGCTCGCCACGATCTCCTTGACGGTCGGACCGGTCAGAGTCGGATTGTCATTGATCCGGTCACCTAACTGATAGAGGACACCGGGGACACCGCCTGCGGTGTCCAGATCTTCCATGAAATGTTTGCCACCAGGGTTCATCGATGCCAGTTGCGGCGTTTCGCGACCCAGGCGATCAAATTCTTCCAGGGGTAGATCAACGCCAGCTTCACGGGCAATCGACAAGAGATGCAGCACGGTATTACTGGAACCACCAAGAGCCAGGTCGACCCGAATGGCATTTTCGAAGGCCTCCCGGGTCATGATCTGGCGTGGGGTAATCTGTTGACGAACCAGCTCGACGATGCGTTCGCCACTGGCAAAAGCAATGCGTCGCTTCAAAGAGGACACCGCAAGAGCGGTCCCACAGCCCACCAGACTCATGCCGAGTGTTTCGGTAAGGATCGCCATGGTGTTGGCAGTAAAGAGCCCTTGGCATGAACCGGCGGTCGGACAGGCTTTATCTTCACAGGCCATCAACTCCTGCTCGTCCATAACACCCGCCTTGTACTGGCCCATGGCTTCAAAGGTATCGGTGACGAAAGAGAATTTACGCCCCTCCCGACCAGAACCGGTCATCATCGGCCCGGCGGTCACAACCAGACAGGGGATATCCAGGCGCGCTGCAGCCATAAGCATACCCGGAGTAATTTTGTCGCAGTTGGTCAGCAGAACCAGACCATCGAGGCGATGCGCTTCGGCGACCGACTCAACCATATCGGCGATCAGTTCACGGGTCGGCAATGAGTAGTGCATGCCGCGGTGGCCCATGGCAATACCGTCACAAACACCCGGAATACCAAAAATAAAAGAATGACCACCCCCGGTATGAACCCCTTTCTCAATAAAGCGCTCAAGATCACGCATCCCGGTGTGACCGGGGATCAGATCCGTAAAGGATGAGGCAATTCCGATAAAAGGTTTGTCCATCTGGTTTTGTGGAACACCTGTCCCCTTCAACAATGCGCGGTGAGGCGTACGTTCAAAACCCTGGGTAATTGCATTACTGCGTTTCTCAGTCATTTCCTTTGATTCTCCTGTAAACAAACTCTGTTCGATTCGCGGCAAATGTATCGGTCTTTATACCTGTGTGGCCACGAGAGGTAAAGGGCAAAAAGCAAAACCGAACCGCTCAATTGCCAGGGATGGCAAAAGTGGCCCGGTCATATAAAAACAAGAGAAAAGAACAGGGGCCGAATAGTATCAAGCCCCTGTTTTGTTCGGTTTATCCGTTATTGGCGAAAGTCCTGAAGAATGGCTTCCATCTCGTCCTTCCCCGCCAACTTCAACTTCTGGATTTTCTTGCGTTCGAGATCTTCATCATCAGAAAGGTAAGTCATATCATCATATTCCTGCAGTTTTTTCTCAAAGAGAAGATGTTCTTCGTGCAGCTTGCGAAAACGGGGATTTTCTTCACTTAGCCGCTGGATCAAAGCCTGGTCCTTCTCTGGCATGTGCACCTCCTGATTCTATGGATGGAATAAAGGGTTGGTCTATAAAAAATAGCGAACGCGCAGCCGGATTGTCAACTAGAAACCCTCTATTTCATCGATGCGCTTAAATTAAGTTCCGCTTCGGAAGGACGAAGGTAGGAGGGCATCAGTTCATCCGCCGTAAAAGTCTGCCCAGCATGCCATTCCGACAGGGCAAGGGCCGCGGCAGCACCCGCACGGGGAAGGTTGATAAAAGCCGGTGCAAAATGCGCTCGTGAGGACAACTGTCGAACAATCAGTGAGCGGTAGACCTTGGCACCGTTGCCGACAAACAATGTTTCATCTGTCATTTCTAACAAGAGTTTTTCAGGTTTAACCACCTGCTCTGCGGAGATGGCACGAGGGTAACCCGATTCCCACCGGTACAGACAGGCATAGACTTCCTGTTTACGCGCATCCAGCATGACACAGACCGGCATTTGTGCGAAAGGCAGCTGCATCGCCAGGCACTGCAATGACGACACCCCGACCAGGGGACAACCAAGCGCCAGAGCGATACCTTTTGCCGTGGCCAGACCAACCCGTAATCCGGTAAAGGCCCCCGGTCCGCGAACGACGGCGATTGCATCCAGAGAGTTCCTGGTCAGGCCCGTCTTGACAAGCAGATCATCGATCGCTGTGAGCAGCCATTCGGTTGGAGTGTTACGCGTATCCAGATTAAGTTCAGCCAGCAGATGCTCGCCGTCACTCAGGGCCACACTGCCTGCTGGTGAAGCCGTCTGGATTGTCAGAAGGATAGGCGCCACGTCAGTTCCCTATCATACGCACTATATCGTTGTAAAAAGCCAGCACCATCAACAGCAACAGGAGGATCAGACCAATCTGTTGCGCCCACTCTCTGGCGCGCAAGGAAAGAGGCCTGCGGAATACCATTTCAAAGAAGTAGAAAAACAGATGACCGCCATCGAGGATCGGGATCGGCAGGAGATTGAGAATCCCCAGTTGAATGCTCAGAAAAGCGAGCACGCTGATAATGCTGGAGATATCTGTTTGCGCAGCCTGCCCGGCAATCTGCACAACGGTGATGGGACCGCCGATGTTGCTGGTCGAGACATGGCCGGCAAACAGCTTCTGGATAAAGACCAGAGTCAGATCAATCAGTTCAATGCTGCGCTCAGCTCCTGCAGCAAAAGCATCAGTGAAGGAGAAGCGTTTGAAAATGGTCTCCTGTAGCGGCGCAACACCGATCAGGTAGCTGTTGTCGCCATCGGCTTTTTTCGGCACCAGTTGAACACTGACCTGCTGACCATTTCTATCTACGACGACCTCGGTAGGGGCTCCGCCGGTCTCCTGAATCGAACTTTTGAGCTGATACCAGGAGACGATCGCCCGCTCGCCGATCGACAGGATCAGATCCCCCTCTTCAAGGCCAGCTTCAAGTGCCGGCATCGCCGGAGCCAGGCCGCCGATAACAGCCCTTTGTTCAGGCAACAGACCGATCGATTGCAAGCCTTCAAGGCCTCCATTTTCCGGAGCTACAACCAATTCAGTAGAGCGGCCATCACGCTCGAAGCTGAACACAATCGGCTCTCCGGCACTGTTCACCAGAGCCGGGCCGGTATCTGTCCAGCTGTCCACACTCAGGCCACTGATCGCAGTGATACAGTCCCCGGCCAGGAAACCGGCTTTTTCGGCATCTGATTCCGGGACAACATAGCCAACGCAAGGTGGTTCTTCCAGGTAAGCCGGCAGGTTGATTCCCGTCATGTAGGCAATCGGCAAAATCATAAAAGGCAAAACCAGATTCATCACCGGTCCGGCAGCCACAATCGCCATACGTCTGGATAAGGGTATTTTGGAGAAGGAGCGATGCGCTTCTTCAGGATCGATTTCAGCGTCTTCGCCCTGATCACCGCCACCCTCACCCAGCATTTGCACATAACCGCCGAGGGGAATGGCGCAGATCATATATTCTGTCTCGCCATGTTTATGGGAGACCAGGCGGGGGCCAAAGCCGAGCGAAAACTTAAGGACTTTGACACCGCAGAGCTTGGCAACGCAGAAATGGCCAAGCTCGTGAACAAAGACAAGTATGCCCAGCATAATAATGCCGGCGGCTACAGTAATCACGGGTAAGAAGCTCCTTGAAGTTCACAGATGACATCCTGAGCTGTTTGACGAGCCCAGGCATCTGCGGAAAGAATCTGTTCCAGGTCGCAAGCCGCACGACTCGAGTGGCTCTCGACAACCGAGCCTATAATCCGGGGAATATCGAGAAATCCGACCTTTTCGTGGAGGAAGGCCTCTACGGCAAGTTCATTGGCCGCATTCAGCACAGCGGGCGTCGTACCCCCGCGTCTGATAGCGTCGTAAGCCAGCCCCAGACATGGAAAACACTGGCTGTTGGGCGAGGCAAAATTAAGTTGGCCGAGACGACAGAGGTCCAGGGCGGGCAAAGCGAGGGGCAAACGTTCGGGATAGGTCAAGGCATAGGCGATCGGCGTTTTCATGTCGGGGATACCGAGTTGTGCCAGAAGAGCCCCATCGATGTATTCGACCAGGGAATGCACGATACTTTCCGGATGAATATGAACAGCAATCTTCTCTACCGGAATGTTGAAAAGCCAGTGCGCCTCAATAACCTCCAGGCCTTTATTCATCATGGTTGCCGAATCAATTGTGATTTTCCGGCCCATAGTCCAGTTAGGGTGCGCCAGAGCATCCTGAGGCGTGACTTGCTGCAGGTCATCGAGAGACCAGTTGCGAAAAGGTCCTCCAGACGCCGTCAGAATCAGTCTCTTGACATCAACCCGGCGATGACCTTGAAGAGATTGAAAAATTGCCGAGTGCTCACTATCAACGGGAAAGATACGACAACCTGACTCAGCAGCGGCGCGCATAACCAGTTCACCGGCGACAACCAGGGTCTCCTTGTTGGCAAGAGCGACATCTCGGCCGGCCTGAACAGCAGCCAGGGTTGGCTCGAGACCGGCAGCACCCACAATGGCCGAGACAACCATGTCGGCCGGAGATTCCACGGCACAAGCGATCAGGCCGGCCGTCCCATAAAGGATGCGGGGTCCGTCACAGCCGATTCTCGCTTGCAGGCGTTGTGCATTGACCTGGTCGGGAACCGCAACAACCTCCGGACGAAAACGGCAAATCTGTTCTTCGAGCAAAGAGAGGTTGCGCCCTGCTGTTAAGGCAGTGACCTGGAAACGATCAGGATACTCGGTCACGATTTCCAGAGTACTCACACCGATTGAGCCGGTGGACCCAAGAATGGCCAGTCGTTTCATGCAAGGCCCCACACAGCATAATAATAAGTAACGGGGAAAGCAAACAGGAGACTATCGAGACGATCGAGGATACCGCCGTGACCCGGGATCAGTGATCCTGAGTCCTTCACACCAAAACTTCTTTTCAACAAAGACTCGACCAGGTCGCCCAGTTGGCTGAATGCTCCAACGCCCAAGCCCAAAAGCAGAACATCGACGGCGCTCAACTCGGCAAAAAATGCCAGTTTGCAGATCAGAGCGCCCAGAACGCCACCGACCAGGCCACCGAACGAGCCCTCGATGGTTTTTTTCGGACTGACCGCCTGGTAAAGACGATGCGTCCCCCAGGCTCTGCCAACAAAGTACGCCATTGAATCACTGGCCATAACCACAAAAAGAACCAGGAAGATCCATGCTCGACCCGCCGGCAAGGCACGCAGAAGTACGGCGTGTGACAGCAACAGCGGAACATAGAAGAGACCGAACAGGCTGATTGCCAGGTCACGGCTGACACTCTGCATATCCTGACAGCGAAACAGGTAGAGGAGGGTCAGAAAAAGGCAAGGCAAGACAAGACTCAACAACACCATCGGCGCGCTGGTCGCGTAAGACAAGCCGGCACAGCAGAGCACGCCGACAGCAACTGCCAGCGCCCCCTCAAGACGACGCTTTTCGGGGAGAGCCATGCGGTAATATTCGTGCAGCGCCAGAGCGGCAACCAAAAAGAGCAGCCCCGCAAAAAAACCATGACTGGAAAAATGTACATACAGGATCAGTAACGGCAGCGCGATCAACGCTGTAACAATTCGCTCTTTAATGGCAGCCCTCCTCACCTTCAGAACCTTCGCTATGCAACTGGGCGGCGGTAAGGCCGAAACGTCGCTGACGGTTACTGTACTCTTCTATGGCCTTGAATAATAACTCACGGGAGAAGTCAGGCCAAAGAGCATCAGTGAAGTAAAGTTCGGAATAGGCAAGCTGCCACAGCAGAAAATTACTGACACGCATTTCACCACTGGTCCGAATCATCAGGTCAGGATCCGGCAGACCAGCCGTATCAAGGGCGTTTTCTATGGCATCTTCAGTCAGGTCTTCGACGCGAAGGGTCCCCGCAGCAATCTCACTGCCAAGGGATCTTAACGCCCGGGTCAATTCATTGCGTGAGCCATAGGAAAGCGCCAGGTTTAAAAACATGCGGTCATTATTTTCGGTTTCCCTGATGATGTCCTGAAGAATTTTATGCACCGGTCCGGGTAACCGATCCAATTCTCCAACCGCCATCAGACGAATGCCCTGTTTCAGGAGTTGGGGCAACTCTTTTTGCAAAAAGTTGCCAAGCAGTCCCATTAAAGCCTCAACCTCATCCTGAGGCCTGCCCCAGTTTTCCGAACTGAAGGCATAAAGCGTCAGATAACGAACCCCGAGCTTGAGGCACTCATCAACAACGGTCTGAACGGTTTCCACGCCTTTACGGTGGCCGAGGATTCTCGGCATATGGCGTTGTTCCGCCCAGCGGCCGTTGCCGTCCATAATAATTGCGAGATGTTCTGGAATCTGCATGACCGTTGAGCCCTGACAAGAAAATAAGTAAATGCTCGTTAAGGTATCATAGAGAATACGAAACGGGCAACAGAACGATGACCTGCCTTAAGGGCCAAACAACCAGAAAAAACATGCGAGCCCTTAATCGTCAGGATAATACCGATGCAATGAAAAGGGCGCCCAATAGGCGCCCTCGGGCTTCATTCGATGCACCTGTCTCTCAGTCACATCAACTACAAGCAATACAGCCGTTCGAAGATTTTAGCAAGGTTTGCCCAGGCTCCTGAGAAAAATCAGATCTCCATGAGGTCTTTTTCTTTGTCGGCCAGAACCTGATCAATCCGGGCAACATAGTCATCGGTGACATCCTGGACCTCTTTTTCACCGCGCTTCAGTTCGTCCTCTGAGATGTCCTTGTCCTTTTCCAACTGTTTCAAGGTATCGTTGGCTTCACGACGGCCATTACGGACGGCAACCTTGGCATCTTCGGCCATGCGCTTGACCTGTTTAACCATCTCCTTACGACGTTCTTCGGTCAGAGGAGGAAAAGACAAACGAATAAGTTGGCCGTCGGAGGAAGGGTTCAAGCCGAGATCGGATTTAAGAATGGCTTTTTCGATTTCTCCAATCAGGTTCTTCTCCCACGGCTGAATTGTGATCAAGCGCGGTTCCGGGACCGCGAGGGCTCCGACCTGATTCAGCGGTGTCGGGGTTCCATAATAATCAATCTTGATATCATCAAGCAGAGAGATGGATGCACGCCCTGTGCGAACCTTGCCCAGCTCACGTTTGAAGGCCTCCAGAGCTTTTACCATTGCGCTTTTGGCCTGGGATTTCACATCGGCAATCATGACATTATTCTCCTTTGACAACAGTTCCGATCTGATCACCACAGACTACTCTTTTAATATTGCCAGTGGTCGTCAGATCAAAGACAAGAATCGGCAGGTCGTTATCCATACACAGGGAGGTCGCCGTGGAGTCCATGACCTCCAGACCCTGTTTGAGGACATCCAGATAAGACAAGCTGTCATATTTGACAGCATCTTTATCTTTGGCGGGGTCCGCATTATAGACACCATCAACCTTGGTGGCCTTAAGAATAATCTCTGCCCCGATTTCAATAGCACGCAGGCTGGCGGCGGTGTCCGTTGTAAAGAAAGGGTTGCCCGTACCGGCAGCGAAAATAACCACGCGCCCTTTTTCGAGATGCCTGACCGCCCTGCGGCGGATATAAGGCTCGGCTATCGCCTGCATCTCAATGGCAGACTGGACTCTGGTTATAACGCCTGCCTTTTCCAGAGCATCCTGCAAAGCCAGGCTGTTCATAACCGTGGCCAGCATTCCCATGTAATCGGCGCTGGCGCGATCCATCCCTGCAGAAGAGGCGGCAACACCACGGAAGATATTACCGCCACCAATGACAATGGCAAGTTGAACACCGAGGTCGACAACCTCGCGGATTTCCCGGGCAACCCCGGTAATAATATCCGGATCGATACCATAACCCTGCCGGCCTGCCAGAGCTTCACCACTGAGTTTGAGCAAAATCCGCTTGTAACTGGGTTTCCGTGACATGGTCTCTCCGTGATTATGGGTCGTCCCTGCAGCCGAACCTGCCGACAGCTGACGATGATAATTACTTGGTCATTGAAGCGACTTCAGCAGCAAAATCATCTTCCTTTTTCTCGATGCCTTCACCGAGCTGGAAGCGCGAATATGCGGCGAGAGTCACTGCGCTGCCCAACTCCTTGGCCAGGGCCTCAACAACTTTACCAACCTTCTGGTCAGTATCAATGACATAGACCTGTTCAAGGAGACAGATCTCGCCATAAAATTTATTGATCTGCCCTTCAATGATTTTTTCAACAATGTTTTCAGGTTTGCCGCTCTCAATCGCCTTGACGCGCATGATATCTTTTTCCCGCTCAACAACCTCTGCAGGGACCTCTTCACGGCGCAGGTATTGAGGGTTGGCTGCAGCCACGTGCATAGCCAGCATGCGTGCGGTTTCTGCAACTTTAGGGTCATCAGCCTGTTCGGCATCGAGCTGTACCAGAACACCAATTTTGCCGCCGCCATGAATGTAGGATGCCGTAACACCGGAGCCACTCTCAAGGCGCGCAAAACGACGGATGTTCATATTCTCGCCAATTGTCGCAATCTGATGAGTCAGTTCATCACCAACCGTGCGATCGCTGCCTGGGAAATCGAGCCCCTTGAGTATATCAACATCCGCAGGATTTGCATTCAGGACAACCTCAGCAACACCTGTGGCGAAAACCTGGAAGGCATCATTTTTGGCAACAAAGTCGGTCTCGGAGTTCACTTCAACCAGAGCTCCACAGCTATCGTTACCAACGGCCGCAATCATGCCCTCAGCGGCCACACGGCCAGACTTCTTGGCCGCAGCGGACAGTCCTTTCTTGCGCAGCAAGTCTATAGCTTGCTCCATATCACCTTCTGACTCAGTCAGGGCTTTCTTGCAATCCATCATTCCGGCGCCGGTTTTGGCGCGCAGGTCACCGACCATCTTTGCTGTAATCGTTGCCATGGTAAAACCTCCTCTAAGCGTCTATACTTATTAAGTTATGTCGTTATTTGATAAAAAGGCGGCTACAATGCAGGCCGCCTTTTTATAGTTAGTTTTCGTCCGGAAACGGCCCTTTTCCGCAATCTCTGCGTCAATCGGCGGATTTGATTGTGCGGCGTAAAGGACTACGCCTCCGCTCAAATCCTTGATTTCCTTGACCTTGCGAAAAATTGCTCGTTTCCAGATCGAAAACCTCACCGTGCCCATCCGGAGTTTCCGGATGGGCACTAGTTAACACTATTGGGATGTTAAGCTTGGGACGGTGTCTCCGTCTCGACAGGCGCTTCAGCAGCTGCTTTTTCAGGGGCAGCAACCGGAGCAGCCGTCTTCTCAATGACGACGGGTTCCGATGCCGCTTCAACAACCGGAGCCGCCTCTTCTTCCTGGTCGGCACCCTCGGAGCTGTTGCGCAGATTCTCCTGGCGAGCAGCTGTCCCTTCGAGGCAGGCATCAGCCATCTTCGAGGCAAAAAGGCGCAGGGCCCGAATCGCATCGTCGTTGCCGGGGATGATGTAGTCAATGCCTTCCGGGTCACAGTTGGTGTCAACGACCGCGACCACAGGGATACCGAGTTTACGGGCTTCCTTGACAGCGATTTCTTCCTTGTTCGGGTCAACAATGAAAACAGCCGCAGGCAGACGAGTCATGTTTTTGATGCCACCGAGACTCTTCTCCAGTTTGGCTTTTTCACGATCAAGCTGAAGGACTTCCTTCTTGATCAGCAGATCGTAAGTGCCGTCTTCAGACATGGCCTCAATTTTCTTGAGGCGATCAATACTGCGCTTGATTGTGGAGAAGTTGGTGAGCATACCACCCAGCCAGCGATTATTGACGTAGTACTGGTCCGCGCGGACAGCTTCCTCAAGAATTGCATCCTGAGCCTGCTTCTTGGTGCCGACAAACAGAATCTTTTCGCCTTTTTCGGAGATGTCACGAATGAAGCTGTAAGCATTCCGAAAATAACGGACCGTCTTCTGCAGATCGATAATGTAGATGCCGTTGCGAGCTCCGAAGATATAGGGCTTCATCTTGGGATTCCAGCGACGGGTCTGGTGACCGAAATGAACGCCGGCCTCCAACAATTGTTTCATGGTGATTTGTGACATTTTATGCTCCCTTTCATCAGGTTTTGCCGCCGCCCTCATCATCCCCTGCAACCGACCTGACCCCATGTCAGGCACCCGGCCCGGGTCAAAAGGCGTGAGTAGTAAACAGCTCATCCGTATAACACGAGGAGGCATATAAGGCAAGGGCTTTTCCATAACGCTGCTTTTCCATAACATAAGGCCGTTTACATTGCCTTTACGCCTGTACTAATATGCGCTGTTATGTTTGGCAAACAAATCCATAAATATATTATCAGAGAGGTCCTGTCTCCCACCCTGCTCTGTATTGCTGTCTTCACCATGGTGATGGTCATGGGACAGGCATACAAGCTGGTCGATTTGATCATAGACAAAGGTGTTTCTCCCATCGACATCGTGTTTCTGCTGATCACCTTGCTGCCAACTTTCCTTTCCATATCACTGCCGCTGGCTTTCCTGATGGGCATCATGATTGGTCTGGGCCGCATGTCAGCAGACAGTGAAACCGTAGCGCTCAAAGCTGCCGGAGTTGGTCTCTTCAGGATGTCCCTGCCTGTTTTCGCCCTGGCACTGGTCTTCTCATTTTTAACGGCAGCGACAAACCTCTGGATTAAGCCATGGGGCTACAGAGCTTTTGAAACCAGGAGTTTCGACATTGCCAGGCAAAAAGCCACTATCGGCCTGCAGCCGCGCATCTTCATGAACCAGTTCAACGACTTGACCCTCTATGCCAATGAGGTGAAGAGCCAGGCAAATCGGATGGAAGGGGTCTTTATCGTCGACAAGCAGCCGGAATCAACCGCCTGGGTTTTTGCTGACAACGGCGACATCATCACCGATGAAGCCGCTGAGACCATGACAATCCGCCTGCGCGATGGTGTCATCCATCGACAAAAAACCGATTCTGCAAAGAACATCCAGATGATCCACTTCCGCAATTACGACATTCAACCGGACACATCGGCCATGAGCGACCCGGAGACGAAAAAACGCAGAGCCAGAGAAGAGCAGACGGCAAAGCTCTGGAGCGCAGTCTCCGGCGAAGAGGACCTTTTTGAACGGAGAAGGATGCAGGCGGAGCTTCACTTGCGGCTGGCCTCACCGCTCGCGCCAATCCTGTTCGTGCTCTTCGGCCTGCCCTTCAGTATGCAATCACACCGCTCTGGCCGTAGTGGCGGCTTTGTTGCGGGCCTGGTCATCTTTCTGTGTTACTACTTTCTTCTGTCAGCAGGTTTAACTCTGACGAAAGAAGCATTGACACCGCCTTGGCTGACGCTCTGGATACCACAGCTGATCCTGATTGTCTGCGGAGCTTATTTTTTACACCAGACTTCGCGCGAAAAGACGAATCTACTGGTTGCCTGGATTGATCAGGCTCTGCTGGCTATGCAGAAACGAGCTCGTAAAAATGCCAATTCTTGATCGTTACATACTGAGCGCTTTTCTGCGCAATCTGGCGCTGGTTCTTCTGACCCTGGTTACCCTCTACAGCCTGATTGAGTTTCTGGAAAAAGTTGACGACTTCATAGAGCACCAGGCAGGGCTTGAACACTATCTCTTTTACCCCTTGTACAAGCTGCCGGTCATGCTTTCCAATTCCCTGCCCATGGCAGTGCTGCTGGCAACCTTCGGTACCATAGGCGGCTTCTCCCGCTCAAACCAATTGACAGCCATGCTCAGCGGCGGCGTCAGCTTCATCCGTGTCAGTCGTCCGCTCTTTATCAGCAGTCTGGTGCTTGCGGTCATAATGCTCTTTGCAAACCTCTGGTTGGTCCCCTGGTCTTCCAGCGAATCAAACTACATTCTACGCACCGAAATTAAAGGTAAAAACACACAGGCTGTCAGCAACAAAGAGCTCTACTTCCGTGATGGCAATAAAATCATCAGTATAAATCAGGCCTTTCCGGCGCAAGGCATGCTGATCGGTCTGACGATTGTGGAATTCAACGATAATTTCATGCCGATCAAACGCATTCAAGCAGAACAGGCCCGACATCTGCAGAAAGGCCAGTGGCGTCTCGAAGATGCCGTCATCTGGAGTTTCAGCCCCGAAACCAAGTCTGTTTCTTCTTTCGAACAGCAACCTGAGCTCTTGATTGACCTCAAACGTGGGCCATCAGAGGCGGTGAGGCTCTGGAGCCGGCCTGAAGATCTTTCGATTGGGAACCTTGTTGATTTCACAGAAAAGGTCGAGAGCGAAGGCTATGATGCCAAACCTTATCAGGTCGAAATCCATGTGCGTTTTGCCAAGGCGGTCATTCCTGTCATCATGGTTCTGGTTGGAATACCCTTCTCGCTGCAACGCGGACGCAACACCAGCTTTTCGCTGGGCATTGTCATCAGCCTGGTTATCTTCGTCACTTATTTCATCCTTTACGCAACATTTAACGTCTTCGGTGCCATCAACGTCCTGCCGCCCATGATCGCCGCCTGGGCAGCAAACATTTTAATGGCATTGATCGGGACATGGTTCTTCTTGAGAATCAACAGTTGAGCAGGACTTATCTCAATAGTTCTGAGGCAATGCCCGGTTTATACTGCTGGTCAACTCGGCCACACACAGTTGGGATGCCAAGCAACCGTGTTCATCTATCGCTTTTGGGTGTTTCAACCCGTTTGACCGGCTTTGGACGGTAGCTCTTGATCGGCAATGCGCTTAAACACCAGGACTCTTGTCATCAAACGCCTTCGATTCTATACTGCACTATTCGGAACCGGGTGAGGCCCCGTTTTCCTCTAAACCATACCTCTGGAGACACTGCATGTCTGAACAATGGTGGCCCGTAATCTTTTCCGGAAGCTTTGCCGGTGCAGCAACTTTTGCAGGGATGTCTCTGGTTTTATTCAAAGAAAGCTGGAGTCGTCGCCATTCTTCGTCTCTGGTCTCCTTCTCGGCAGGAGTCCTGCTCGGCGTCGGCGTTTTACACATTCTCCCGGAATCCATGGAGATGACCACGAAAGCGCCGCTCTTCATCCTGCTGGCTTTCGTGCTTTTCTACTTCTTTGAGCATCACCTGTTGATCCATGCCGGCCACGAAGAACAGCATCACGTCAATCTCGAAGCCGACTGCCATGATGACTGCTGCTCCCGGCCTCATCCGATGGGCTGGGTTGCCTTTGTCGGCATGGGACTCCACTCGTTGATCGATGGCATGATTATCGGCACCGGCTTTGAAGTCGGACATGATCTGGGGCTATTGGCAGCGCTTGGCGTGATCGCTCATGAAGTCCCGGAAGGGATCGCCATGATCGCAATCCTGCTGCACTACGGCTGGGCACGCAGAAAAGCTATCCAGTTAACCTCCTTTGTCGCCCTGGCAACCCCCGGAGCGGCGATCCTGACCTTTGCGCTGGTCAACAACCTGTCACAGTCAATCCTGGGTGCCCTGCTTGCGACGGCAGGAGGATCCTTTATTTATATCGCCGCATCCGATCTGATCCCGGAGTCACATCGCAGCCGCGGCTTTTCCGCCACAATTGCCCTCTGTGGCGGCATCCTGCTCGCCTGGGCCGCTGGCTTTCTGGCACATTAAAATGGGGACTGGGGACTAGGGGCTGGAAAAGACCATAATCATAATCCAGTCCCCAGTCCCCAGTCCCCAGTCCCCAGTCCCCAGTCCCCAGTCCCCAGTCCCAGTATTTGACCGTCCCCAGTCCCAGTATTTGACCTCCGCATTTCAGGCACAATCAGAAGGATCCCCGGCCAGTTTGGCCAGGGCATGGGGTAAAGCCGGCAACAGGGTTTCCAGGTTCTCCCTGGCCGCCCTGGGGCTACCCGGAAGATTGACAATCAAGGTCTTCTTGCGGACACCGACAACAGCACGAGAGACCATGGCATGAGGCGTCTTCTGCAAGCTTTGCATGCGCATAGCTTCCGCCATCCCCGGAATTGCGTAATCAATTGCCTGCAAGGTTGCCTGGGGTGTGACATCCCTGGGGCTCAAACCTGTACCGCCGGTGGTTACGACAAGGTCTAATTTTTCATTATCTGTCCAGTCAATCAGAAGGGCAACAATCGATTCGAGATCATCAGGCAGTATGGTCACATGAACCACCTCACCGACAGGGGCCAGAAGCTCTTCAACCACGGGCCCGCTCTCGTCGACTCTCTGTCCCTGCGAACCCTTGTCTGAAAGGGTCAGAACACCGATACGAAAGTTTCCGTAGCGACTCATGAGCTCTCCTGTCTACCAACGATCTGTTGACTGATATGTTTCATTTATCCACCAGATTTCTTGATCCGCATTTGCAGTTCCTTGCGGATTGCATTGACAACAATACTCGAGATTTGTCGGCTCTTGGCCAGCTCCTTAAGATCCTTCATTGTTAAATAAGTGATGAAACGTAACGCTTTAGGTGGCGGTGTTTTCGGATGAATGAGCAGGGCTTTTTTAATTTCATAACTCTTCACCCAGTCTTTGTTGAGCAAAATCATGCGAATCAGATCATCGCTTGAAGTCCTGGTTTTAGCGACCATCAGCACTTCACCATCACTGATTCTCGGATTTTTCATAACGGCGGCCTGCACCAGCTTGTTCGACTCCTTCATCATGATGGTGCGCCATTCCTTGTCGCCGGTGAGAGCCATCTTGATCTTCTCTGCAACCTTGAGCTCAAGAGCAATCTGGTATTTCGACATACCTTCGCGACTGGCCTCTTCCATCAGGGCTTCGACTTCGGTCTGGCTGCGACCGTCTTCATCAACCTCGGCAGCCTCCGGGTCCTGTTCAGGTCCTGTGTTTGATTCCGGGTCCTGCCAACCCAGCTTATACTTTAATGCTTTTGGAGCAGCAGGGTTGGTAATGATCGCCTCAACGACCTCAGGATGCTCAGCCAGCATGTTCTGATGACCCGCCAGTCGCTCCAACACCTCGGGACCAGCCTTGTCAGCGAGATAGAGCAGGGTTTTCAGGCTGACTGAGGGGTGCATGATAACGGCCCCCATCAAGTCACCGTCCGCCATTCTGGCTCTTGCCATAAGTTCTAATAACTGTGGATGCAAGCTCTCGTCTTTACATAAGGGAGTCAATATCGTTACCGGCATCTGACGTAATGTCTTGACTGCAGACGTTTTGATCTCGACGTCACTGCTGCGACACAGAAAAAAAAGAACGCTCAGGAGATCTTTCCCTGCAAGAGGGAGAGCCCCCCGCGCAGCCGCCAGTTGGGCATCGCGGGGGGCTCCCGGTTTAACTATCCGTGCAACCTCAGGTGAGACTTTCAGGCGCAGGCTACTGGTTTCAGGTTGTGACATAAAATTAATACGGCTCCATCACTTGGCTTTGACGACAACAGCCTTCAATCCGTCCTCTGCAGCAACGTTGGCGGCAGCCGCTGCGTCCTCTTTGGTGCCAAAACGGCCGAAACGGATGCGGCTCAGGGTTCTGACGACCTCTACCGGTTCAGATTTAACCTGGATACCTTCGGCAAGGAAGCGTTCTTTGATCTTTTGCAGGTTGTCTGTCTTGAGGAAGGTGCCGGCATAGATCACGAAGCCGTCCCCGGCGGGGACACTATAGGAGCCAGGCTCGATCTGCCGGGCAAAAGCCAGGGAGGACTGGACGTCGTCCTTGCTGTAGGTGCCAAGGTGCAGGCGCGTCATGTCAATCCTTGCATCAACAGGAGTGACAGAGGGTTCGTAGCCGAGCATTTTTATCTTCGCAACCAGAGCATCCCTGTTGGATTCCAGAAGATAGGCGCCGGCATCCAATTCGTAGGTGCCGTCCGCGACCTGCCCAGGCGCTGCGACAGGCTTAGAGGTGTCTTCTGGTTTTGCTGCAACCGGCTTTGGCGCGGCCATTGTCTTGACTGCCGGGGCCTCTGGAGCCTCAGCAGAGGCAGAATCTTTGGCAACCGATGTCGCTTGTTGATCAGAGGCAGCGACAGGAGCAGGAGCAGAGGCAGGAACGGGCGTCGGAGCAGGAACGGACACCGAAACCGCGCCAGACTTCGATGCCGGGCTGGCGGCGTTTGCTTCAGGTTGTTTGGCGGCGGCCGGCTTTGACTCCTCTGCCGTAGCAGGCCTGGTGTCTGCCACAACCGGCTTCACATCCGCCTTGGCAGCAACCGCAGCCGGCGGCGGAGGAACAGCCACCGTTACCGATGTATCTTTTGTTACCGATGTATCTTTTGTATCCGAGGTATTTTTCGCTGCCGCAGCTTGCTCTGCAGGAGCCTTGCTTGCCGGTGGCGGAGGCACCGTAACCGTTTTTACCGGTTTTTCTACGGGCACCTGCACAGTTGGCACGGAAGGCGTTGAGCTGCCCAGACCCATGAAATAGTAAGCGCCCCCCGCGGCCACAATCACCAGCAACAGGACCATCAACAAGGTACGGTTTTTTGAACCGGCTGCGCTTTTGGCTTTCGGCTCAGGAGCAAAATCGACAGGATCGTCTATTGCCCTTTCGTCGCCAGGGAAATCGGCATTCAAAGTGTCGCCGAAGAGATCCTCATCTTCGGCAAAGCCGACCTCCTCAGGCTCAGGCTCGCCCTGGTTGAATTTTTCATCTTGCGCCGCTTCCGAAGCGTCGTCTTCCGTGTCGAAAAAGAACTCTTCACTACCATTTTCAGATGCCTCAGGTCCCGCCTGGTCACCGAGGCGGCTTCCCGGCAAATCTTCTTCCGTATCAAAAAAAACTTCACCATCGAAAGAATCCGACTCTTGAGGCTCTGTATTTTTTGATACACCGCTTTCGGGATTATCATCCTCATCTTCAAACGTGAACTGATCCTTGTCAGACATATTACCTCCCGTTCTGCGACCTGATCATCTTTGAGAAACACAGGGTACTAGAGCAGATCAATCCTCTTTATTCAGTTCTGTCAGAAGTTTAGCCATCAGATGGGATGGCACCTCTTCATAATGTGAAAATTCCATGGTGAAAAGCCCGCGATCAGACGTCATGGATCGCAGAACCGGCGCATACTTCAGGACTTCAGACATAGGTACCTGTGCCTTTACGACCTGGCTGCTTCCCTGGGGATCCATGCCCTGGACCTTGCCCCGGCGTGAGTTCATATCGCCGATCACATCACCGACACATTCGTCAGGGACGGTTATCTCCATCTCCATGACCGGTTCGAGGAGAACCGGGCTCGCGGCTTCTATGGCTTTTTTGAAAGCCATAGAACCGGCAATCTTGAAGGCCATCTCCGAAGAGTCGACCGAGTGGTGGGAGCCATCGAACAGAGTAACCTGGACATCCTGAACAGGGAAACCCGCAAGAGGCCCTTTACCCAAGGTCTCCAGAATCCCTTTGTCGACCGCCGGAATAAACTGCCGCGGGATTACGCCGCCGACGATCTTGTCAACGAATTCGTAACCGGAGCCCCTTTCGAGCGGTTTGACCTTGATCGACACGTCGGCAAACTGACCCTTGCCGCCCGACTGTTTCTTATGCCGATAGGCCTGTTCGACAGTTTTCTTGATCGCCTCGCGATAAGGGACCTTCGGCTCTTTGAGGATTACGTCAACACCGAATTTGCGCTTGAGCTTTTCGACCGCAACCTCGACATGCACCTGACCCATACCCGAGATGATCATCTCCTTGGTCTCAAGATCGCGCTGCAACTGCAGTGCAGGATCTTCCTCTGTCAGCTTCGAAAGTCCGCTGAAAATTTTCTCTTCGTCACCTTTAGTCTTCGGTTCCAGAGCAAATGAGATGACCGGCTTCATGCTCATCGGGCATTCGTAGACAATTGGTTTATTGGCATCACAGAGGGTGTCGCCGGTTGTGGTTTCTTTCAGTTTGGCAACAGCGACGATGTCACCTGCAACCGCTTCGCTGACGGGTTTCTGCTTTTTGCCCTCGGGCAACAGGATCTGGCCAAGACGCTCACTGCAATCCTTGTTGGGGTTATACACCGAGCTGTCGGACTTGACTGTGCCTGAATAAACACGGAACAGGTTCAGCTTGCCGGTAAATGGGTCACTGACTGTTTTGAAAACCATCGCCGAGAAAGGTTCTTTCGGGTCAGGGCGACGCTCTTCAGGTTCATTGGTTTTGGGGTTGGTGCCGTACTGGATGCCTTTGTCTATGGGCGATGGCATGCAGAGGACGATGTAGTCAAGCAGTTGCCTGATACCGATATTGGCCGTAGCACTACCACAGAAAACCGGAGTGAAGACACCGGTCAGAGTCCCCTCACGCAAACCACGCAGGACCTCATCTTCGGAGAGCTCCTCGGTTTCGAGGTACTTCTCCATCAGCTCATCATCGGCTTCGGCGCAAGCTTCCATCAGCATGACGTGCAGACGCTCAGCCTCCGCCTGATACGCGTCAGGAATATCACCTTCATCATAGGTGCCCTTTTCGTCGAACTTGAAAAGTCGTGCCTTCATGGTGATCAGATCGATAACCCCTTTAAAATTCTCTTCTTCACCGATCGGCATATTCACGGCAACAGGGCGACACCCCAGAGAGGTCTCCATATCGTCGACAGCCTTGAGATAATCAGAACGCTCACGATCAAGCTTGTTGATAAAAGCGATGCGCGGGACTTCGAACTCCTCTGCCCACTTCCAGAGGGTCTGGGTCTGGGCTTTGACACCGTCAACGGCGGAAATCAGCAGCACGGCCCCACCAAGGACCCGCATGCAACCGCGCGTGTCATGCAGAAAGTTCGTGTAGCCGGGAGTGTCGACAATATGCAGTTCGTGGCCGTTCCATTCGCAATGGTGCAGCTTCGATGAAATCGTGATCTTGCGCTTGGTCTCTTCGGGCTCAAAATCCATATTCGAAGAGCCGTCATCAACTTTACCGAGACGATCAGTCATGCCGGTGTTGAACAAGATGGCTTCGACCAGGGAGGTTTTGCCCGCATCCCCTTGTCCGACGATGCCCAGATTCCTCAACTTTTCAGTTTCGAACTTTGCCATGATCTCTCCTTTCAGTGTTCCTCATGATTTCCAATAGTCAGATAATCGTAATGATTTTCAGATTATTAAATGACCACTAAGTGACATGGTTGCGTTCATAAATGATTCGCAAACCTTCCAGGGTGAGACTGTTATCCACTTCAGCAATGGTCTGGCTGTAGGGTGCAATCAGCGTTGCCAGCCCTCCGGTCGCCATGACATGGGGTTTCTCTCGCGACTCCTGCTTCATGCGGCCGACAATACCATCCACCAAACCGACATAACCGTAAAACAAACCGGCCTGCATGCTGTTAACGGTGTTCTTTGCGATCACCTGAGGGGGGCAGCCGATTTCAACCCGGGGTAATTTGCTGGCCCGCTCGTAGAGTGCTTCTGCGGAGATGTTTAAGCCTGGAGCAATGGCGCCCCCCTGATACTCACCGCGCCGGGAGATATAGTCAAACGTCGTCGCCGTACCGAAATCCACGACAATCAAGCTGGTTTGCTGTTTTGCATAGGCGGCCACGGCGTTGACGATGCGATCGGCGCCAACCTCCCTGGGATTATCATAATGGATCGGCATGCCGGTCTTGATCCCCGGGCCAACCACCAGCGGAGACAACTTGAAGTAATGGTCGCAAAGTGTCTCCAGAGTATTCAGCAAAGGCGGAACGACGCAGGAGATAATGACAGCCGAGACATCCGTGAAGTGCAGTCCGCTGAGGCTGAACAGCTCATGGATCACCATCGCCCATTCATCTGCTGTACGCGCTTTATCAGTGGTTAATCGCCAACTGCGGGCAAGTTCCTTGTCACGATAGAGACCAAGCACGGTGTTGGTGTTGCCGACATCTATAACAAGTAACATATAAATCCGTGGCGCGTGGCGCGGAACGCGTGGCGCGGAAATTCAAACGAGAGAAACGACATCTTAAAACCTTACTTGTAATTAATAAGTTTGGAGTGGCACTTCGCGCCACGCGCTACCCGCCACGCGCAGCTCGTCCGGCTACGCCGGTCGCACATCCCCCGCATAAATGGTCTCCAGCTTACCCGTCGCTGTGCGCACCAGCAATGCGCCATCATCACCAAGACCGACCATAACGCCTTCGATCACAAGGTTGTTGCAATCCACCTGGACCTCTTGACCGGTCAGGTCGCAAAGTTCTGTCCAGGCAGTGAAAATTGGCGAGCTGCCCTGCTCCAGGTAGATCCGGTATAGAGCATCCAGCTCCTGCAGTAAGGTCCGGGTAAAGGCCAGACGTGAAACAGGCTGACCGGCGGCAATGGCAAGCGAGGTCGCAGGGTAGCGCAGATCGCTAGGGAACTGTTCGGCGCGCATGTTCAGATTAACGCCAATACCGAGCACAACATAATGGACCTGATCGGTCTCAGAGCTCATCTCATTGAGGAGGCCAGCGACCTTGGCGCCACCGAGGAGGATATCGTTAGGCCACTTAACTGTCGGCTGTAACCCCGTACAATTCTTAATCGCCCGACAGACCGCCACGGCAGAAAGGAAGGTCAGCTTGGGTGCTTCAAAAGGCAAAACAGGAGGACGCAGCAGAATTGAGACGTACAGGTTGACGCCACAGGGTGATTCCCACTGGCGCCCCATCCTGCCTTTTCCGGCGCTCTGGCGGTCGGCAATCACCACCAGACCATCAACAGCCCCATCATCACCGAGGCGACAGGCCTGCAGGTTAGTGGAATCCGTCTCATCGAGGGAGATGATGCGCGACCCGATTAACCGGCAATCGAGTCCGGACTGAATAGCTTCGGGCATGAGAACATCGGGAGACTGCTGCAATAGATAGCCTCGTGAAGGAATCGCTTTTATCTGGTAACCGGCCTGGCGAAGGTTGCGGATATGCTTCCAGACCGCGGTTCGCGAGACACCCAATTCCTCACTGATTCGTTCACCGGAGACAAAACCATCTGGCGTCTGGCTAAACAGTGAAAGGATGGTTTCGCGCGGGGCTGGTGTTTTCATCAATGGTTTGATTCACGTCCTTGTTAAGTAAACAACATGGAGATATCAACGGCTCGGTAGGAGTGGGTCAGTGCGCCGACAGAAATCAGGTGGACTCCGGTTTCGGCAATGGCCCGAACACTGTCCAGCTTGACCCCACCCGAGGCTTCCGTGATGGCACGATCGCCAACCTGTTCGACGGCTGCAGACAGTTCCTCCAACGACATGTTGTCGAGGAGCAGGATATCCGCACCGGCCTGCAAAGCCTCGGCCACTTCAGCCTGATTTCGAACTTCAACCTCGATTTTCTGGGTATGCGGCACACGCTGTTGAGCGCGACCGACAGCGGCAGCAATGCCACCGGCGGCAGTGACATGGTTCTCCTTGATCAGGACCGCATCATAAAGAGCCATGCGGTGGTTTCCCCCTCCGCCCATACGTACCGCGTATTTTTCCAGGACTCTCAGCCCCGGTGTGGTTTTACGCGTGTCGACAACGACCGCCCTGGTCCCTTCGACCTCTTTCGCAAAAGCGGCAGTCAGGGTCGCGACACCACACATTCGCTGCAGAAGGTTCAAAGCCACACGCTCACCCTGAAGAAGGACTGCAGCGTCACCTTTGATCCAGGCAAGCACTTCGCCGCGCTTTACTGGCTGGCCATCACTGATCAATTTTTCAAAGGCAATCTCGGCAGACAGCAACTGGAAGACACGTTTCGCGACATCGATACCGGCCAGAACAAAATCTTCCTTGGCAACCAGTTCGGCGCTCGCCTGCGTACCAGGCTCTATCGTTGCCTGGGTTGTGACATCGCCGGTGCCTATATCTTCTTCAAGAGCACGACGTAGAATGGGATCGAGAATAAATGGGTTCATAATTTATGTTTCCAACGGGTTGACTAAGCTGTAACTTCTTAGTCTCCTTAACAGAAACTCTGAATGGAACAACTTACAGTATTTAAGGTGTTTTTTTATAACATACCGAAACTTTTACAAGCAACTGAAAAGCCTGTAACCATGCCTATTTCCAAGCTTTACATTTATCCGTAAATCGCCAACAATAGACGCTCTTGAATATTTGCAGAATTCTGCACAACCTTTTAAGGAGCTCCTTGTGAAATTCTACTTCAAATTCAGCCTGTTTCTGATCTTGGCCGCGACTCTCTCAGCCTGCATCAGCCAAACCGCACACCAGCAGAAGCTGGATGAGAACCAGTATCTCCAGTCTGTCATCAAGGGATTGGAGGGTGATTACGAGAACCTGAAAGAAGATAAAAATCAGCTGGTTGATCGCAATGACAGCCTGAGTCAGCGACTGCTGGAAGCCATAGAAAGGAACAAACGGCTCCAGGAAGACCTTATGCGGGCGCGTACTGATCTGGACCGGGTTGAGAAGGTGCTGGCCAGTCGCAGCGCAGAAGCCGGGGCGGCCATGGCCGAAATGCGCCAGGAAGTTGATCGACTGACCGAGGCGTCCAACGCGTTGCAACTGCAACTGGACTCTGAACGGCAGGAGCGTGAAGCCCGCCTTGCCGAGGTCCAGGGGACCTACGATGAACTGGTGGGGAAACTTGAAGAAGAGATTCAGCGGGGCGAAGTTCAAATCTCCGAACTCAAAGGGAAACTGACTGTGAACGTGGTCGACAAGATTCTCTTCGACTCCGGCCAAGCGGTTCTCAAACCCGCGGGAATTCAGGTTCTGCAACAGATCGGCGACATTCTCAAGATGGCCGTCGACAAGGACATACAGGTCGAAGGGCACACCGACAATGTACCGATCAGCGGCGCCCTGGCCCAAAAGTTCCCCAGCAACTGGGAACTCTCCACAGCACGGGCGACCACAGTTCTGCATTTCCTGCAGGAGAAAGCGGCCATTTCCGGCGAAAGACTCTCCGCGGTCGGTTACGGCGAGTTCCGGCCGATCGCCAGCAACGCAACGGCACAGGGAAGAGCGTTGAATCGTCGTATCCAGATTGTGCTCACGGCGAGCAAAGACCGCTGACACGATACCGAATGATCAATGGACATCCGAATGATCAATGGACATCCGAATGATCAATGGACAGGGTGGACTTTGCGTATCAGGTTTTTGAAGCTTAGCGCAGCAATTTACCCAGGTAAAGGAAGGTGCCGCCGACGGACAGGCTGGCAAAGAAGTTCCCCAGATTCTTGCACCAGAAAGAAATCTCGTAACGAATCGGGAAAGTGTCTTTGATCTGCTCAAGGTTGAAGACGTCGATATAAAGCTGGGACCCTTTCCAGAGGAAGATACAGGCGAAGACCACCATAAAAGCAACAAAGCCGTTGCTGATCGGGGTGTCTTTGACGTTGATATAGATTTTGCGAATCAGGTCGATATTAATCAAAGACAAAAAGACCCAGTTGGTATTTTCCACGATACGTATAACGCGAAGAACGCCTTCATCGGGAGTCGGGTTGATCAACAGGAAAGCCAAAGACGCACCGATGACGCCAATAACGGCCAGGTAGACGTGAAGCTTGCTCCCTTCAAAATCAAGAGTGCGGGTAAAAACATAATACTCCTGAAAGCCGTGGCTCATAATCAGAATCGAAATAGTCCCGATGATATGCCCCATGGCCAACACATAAGGGTTGCTGAGGCCGGGAAGAAACGGCAGAGCGCCCGGAATGATCTCACCAATAAGAATCAGGAAGAAACCAACGGCGATACTGGTCCAGACTCGCGCATTACCGATACTGAAATAGAAAGAAACGCAACCGGCAATAAGCCAGAAAACTCCGAGTACGACGTGAAACATTTCCATGAAGGCCTCCTTAGAGATATGGATTGAACCATTAAAAAACGGCGACTCGAAAGTCGCCGAAGTCTGAACCGGGACCCTTTTAAGAGAGCCCTTTAAAACCTTTTTTCATCTCTTCCAGCATTTTATCGATCTTGCTCGGACCGGCGACCAACTTGGCCGATTTGCCCAGCTTGGCATAGAAGCCATCCAGGAGGGCTTCATTAATCTGTCCGCCATTGAGCTTCATCTGATTAAACTCTTTATCAACCAGTGAAGAGCCGATCTTGCCGAGATGCGCCAATGCCAATTGCTGAAAAAGTTCCTGGGTTTTCTTGCGGCGATCCGACTCCCTGGTCTCCAGAGTTTTACTCGCAGCATTGTCCTGTGCTTCACGCTGTCGTCTGCGCTCAGCAACAGCAGTCGTCCACATTCCGATGATATCCGCGGTTTCCATAAGATCTGCCAGAGATTTTTCACTGTCACCACGAGTCACCAGCACATCGACCTTGGCACCAGGCTCTTTGGCGACCGACATGGAACTGTCTGCCGTGGTTTCGATGTCCGTCGAACCGTCATGGAAGAAACCAAGGGGCTTGCCGTCGCGATAGAAGATCAGGGCAATATGCTCTTTGGAATAGATACGCAGGCATCCGCTGCGTTGCTCTTCACGCATACGCACAAGCAGGGATTTAATATCGATCAGTTTCAGGTCCTGTGCCTTGTGCAGCACCTCACCATGCAGGAGAGTATGAATACTGTACGCCAGTTCTGTGGAGAGTCGATAGATATTCAGCTTTCCATTGCCATTCAGGGACTCGTCAAAGGTCCGGGAAATCCCGTCATATGCAATCAGGACCTCCCGGTCGTTCTCATAGAGGGCACTGATGAGACGACCCTCCTGGTAGATAAAAACGCCTGTTCCGTCAGGAAAATCAAACCGCATGTAGCCGGTAAACTTACCCTGACGCATCTTTGCCAACGCATCCGCAAGGTTCACTTTACCAGGATTGATATTTTCCTTAACAGGATTGCCTCGTGGCAACAGGATCATAACTTAAAGCCTCGTTCTTATTAGCATAATTATTCGAATCTAACTTCTTAGAGTATTTGTGCCTTCATGTCAAGAAAGTTGCGCTCGCTACAGACACGAGCATCTGTTCACTGTAATTTGATGATGAAAGTTTTTTTTAAAACAAGCCGGCAAGGCGGAGTTCCCGGGCTATTTCACGCCGGCGAAGAGAGAAATAACGGTAAGTGTCATCACTTAACTGCACAGCCGGACTCATAAGATTACAATTGATCAGAACAAGTACACGATAGGCGGCATCGAGGGGGCGACCGATCATCATCGACAGCGCTTCAGAGAGTTTATCTTCGCCTTTATCAATCACATCACCGGCAACAAGGCTTGTCTCGGCATCGAACTGATAGGCCGCCAGGCGACTCTCCGCACCAATCAGACCCGGACCTTCAATCGTCAAGGCCAGCATTTCGATCGGCATCGCCGGATCCAGATCAAGTCCGGAAAAAAGTTGCTCGAAACAACCAGGGTGGAGAAAGCCTCGCCTGCGACTGTTCAGATCAAAGAAGAAATGGCCGTCATAGTTCAAGGACTGCTGAGCACAGCAAGGACATTCAGGTACCAGCCTGCGGCGGTGAGCGCCACGCAGTCCGGCGAAGTCAAGGTCAGGGTTTTCTTGCGGCTTGTTCTCAAAGATCTCGGCAGCAAAGTTCGACAGGACGAATTCTGCCAAGGCTTTAAACTGCCCATGTACGGCTGTGTTGCGGGCGTGGGTGAGGACAGGCCGGATACGACTGGAGAAGCCGGAAGCGAGCCCTTCAACTTTGGGGCTTTTACTGATGCAGATGTCAAGCACCCGGTAATCACGTTCACGGGCTGCGTAGATCAGAAATTCATGGACACGTACTTCAGCATTCAAGCGGGCACGGCTGTCGACCAGGCTTGGCAGCAGCCAGAGTTTTTGTGCACGCCCGGCATCGCTCATAACCTGTCTCAGGGAACCGGCGTTGATCAAGGCAGCACGATCCTTGATTGGCACCAGCACCAGGTCTGCAGACAACAGAGCGGCTTCTGTGAACCAATCGAGGATCGGTCGTGTATCAAGGATCAAAATGCCGTCAAGGGTCGCCGCCGACAGCTTCTGTCGCAACCATCCAGGAGCCTGGGTTGGCGGCGGCAGGCGCCGTGAAGAAGCGATGTACTGCACGCCGTATTGTCCCTGTACGGCGAGCTCTTCAAACGGACAGCCTTCGAGGAGATCGGCAATACTCTTTTCGGGATGCGGACCAAGAGCAAACATCTGGTCAACGCTGAAATGATTATCGAAGGAGGCGATCGTAACCGGCAGGTCTTCACGCAAAGCTTTGAGATAGACCGCGAGGTTAGTGGCAATGGTCGTTTTTCCCACCCCGCCCTTTTCGCTGGCAACGGCAATCACAAACGGACGACTCACGGTAGCTCATCCTCTGCCAGCAGGCCCTGCAAAACCTCCCAGCGCTCCATGCAAGCCTCCAGCTCAGTCTGAAGAAGGGCGTGCTTGTCAATCAGCGGCCCCAGGCGGGCGTGGTCAACCGCCATGACCGGATCCTGCATTTCTGTGGTTAACTCAACGAGGTCCTCTTCCAGGACGGCTATGCGATCTTCCACCTGAACCAATTCTTTTTTCTTTTTCTGCTCTTCACGCCTTGCCGCTTTACGCTCCTCGTGGGAAAGAACCCGCGAGGTTTTGCTCTGCCCCGGCACAGAAGTCGCCTTGGCAGCGTTCTGTTCGACCCTCAATGAGGAGTGACTGCCATCGCCCTCACCACTTTTAGCGCGCAGGAAATCCTCATAGTTCCCCAGGTAAGACGTGGCGCGTTGACTGGCAACTTCAACAACCCGACTGGCGAGGGCATCGACAAAATATCGATCGTGGGAAACAAAAATGAGCGTTCCCTGGTACCCCTTCAAGGCGTTCAGAAGAACCTCTTTGGAGGCCAGGTCCAGATGGTTGGTGGGTTCATCAAGCAACAGCAGATTGGCAGGCTCAAGCAGCAGGATCGCCAGAGCCAGCCGATTACGTTCACCACCTGAGAGCACTGACACCCGTTTGTGAACATCATCACCGTGAAAAAGAAAAGCGCCGAGCAGGTTCCGCACTTTGGGCACCATCTCGAAAGGAGCGGCCCTGGTGATCTGCTCCAGCACAGTCAGCCCGGCATCGAGAGTGCGCGCCTGATCCTGGGCAAAGTAGGACATAACCAGGTTATGGCCTTCCTCGCGCTCTCCCTGCAACGGCGTTTCAACCCCCGCCAGCAACCTCATCAGGGTTGACTTGCCTGCGCCGTTAGCGCCAACCAGGGCGATCCGCTCGCCACGGCCAACGGAGAGGTCCACTTCCTCGATGACGGTCTTGTTATTGTAACCGTGCCTGACACCGGCAAGGGCAATCGAAAGCTGGCCGCTTTTCGGAGGGGCGGGGAAAGAGAAACCGATCTTTTTACGCTCTGGCGGCAGTTCGATGCGCTCGATCTTATCAAGCATTTTAACGCGGCTCTGCACCAGAGCCGCTTTGTTGGCGTTGTAACGAAACTTGTTGATGAAAGCCTCGAGGCGGGCGACCTCTTCATCCTGTCGCCTCTTGGTTTCACGTAAAGCAGCAACACGTTCGTCTCTGGCGATCAGGTAACGGGAATAGTTACCGGGATAATCGGTGAGCTGAGCGTGCCAGATTTCGACAATCCGCGAGACGACCTGATCGAGGAAAAAGCGATCATGGGAAACCAGGACTACAGCGTAGGGATAGGCCGCCAGGTAACCTTCAAGCCAATCGCGGGCAGGCAGATCAAGGTGGTTGGTCGGTTCGTCCAGAAGCAGCAGATTGGGTTTCTGCAACAGCAGCTTGGCCAGGGCGATTCGCATCTGCCAGCCACCGGAGAATTGTTCGCACGGCTTGCGCCAGTCCTCCTCGGCAAACCCCAGACCTTTGAGGACCCGGCCGATCTCTGCTTCCATGGTGTAGCCGCCGCGTTGTCGGAAGAGTTCTTGTAATTCGGCATAGCGATCAAGATCAGACGGCTCAGCCTGACGACTGATCCGCGTCTCGAGCTGTTTCAGTTCAGCCTCAACCAGAAGCAGTTCCTCAAGGGCTGAACGCACCTCGGTAAACAGATCACGGCCGCCGTGCTCGAGACCCTCCTGGGGCAGGTAGCCGATAGTCGTACCACGGGCCAGCTGAAGATGGCCGGCATCAACCTCCGACTGCCCGGCCAGCAGACGCAGCAAGGTGGTTTTGCCGGCACCGTTTTCGCCACACAGCCCGATCCGGTCGGTGGGACGAACATGCCAGGCAACGTGACGCAGCACAACCTGGTCTGCAAACTGTTTGACAACATCCTTTAGCTGTAACATGGCGCCTGTTATAACACATCTGTGGTCGCGCGAGAATTATGATCTTCATGATTGACAGGGACGCTGAACCTTAGCAGAATGAATTTTTTCAATCAGCATGGAACAAGCTGCTGCAATATATCAGTGAGGCCCCAATGGCACGTAAAGTCTTCATCGCTGCAACCGGTCAGGATTGCGGCAAAACCACAACCAGCCTCTCGCTGCTCCACCTGGCCCGTAAAAAATATCGCCGGGTCGGATTCATCAAGCCGGTCGGACCCAAGCCCGCACTCTACAAGGATGTCTGGATCGACACAGATGCGGCCCTGGTCGCAAAGGTGTTCGATCTGGAGGACGACATCCATTTGATGTCACCCGTAGTGATCCTACCAGGTGATACGCGCGCCATTATTGACGGCATCATTACCAAGAGCCAGCTGGAGAAACAGCTGGTCGAAGCCTGCCATGAACTTGAAAAGCGTTGTGACTTTCTGATCATCGAAGGCGCCGGCCACAGCGGTGTCGGCTCGGTGCTCGGCTTGAGCAACGCCCGCGTTGCGCATCTGCTTGAAGCTCCGGTGCTGCTTGTCAGTGGCGGCGGGATAGGCCATGTCATTGATGATGTCTGCATGAACCTGGCACTTTACAAGTTGGAAGACGCCCGGGTCCGTATCATCATGCCGAACAAGCTGATTGCCGAAAAGCGGGCAAGAACCCTGGAATACATGAGCAAAGCTTTTGTCGATGAAGATTTCATTGTCCACGGCGGCTTTAACTACTCGCCGATCCTTGCCGGGCCCACCCTGCAGCATGTTGCCGGGCTGTTTAATTTAACGCTGCGTGCAAATCATGAGCAGTCGATGCAGATTATCCAGCATATCCAGCTCGCAGCAGCATCCACGGAAAAGGTCGTCGAGATTCTCAAAAGATCAACGCTGCTCCTGGTCAACAGCAGCCGTGATGAACTGCTGGTCATGCTCGCGACCCTGCATCATATTCCGGAATACGCCGAGAAGCTGGCCGGGGTCCTGATCTCCGGTGCCAACCCCATCGCCAAGCTGACCCAGCAGGTCCTCGATGACAGTCAGTTGCCTTACATGCGCACAGAACAATTGACCTCGCAGGTTTTTCAGACGGTCCTCCGGGACGTCTCCAAGATTACGGCAAATGACCTGGAAAAAATCAACCTGGTCAAGGAGCTGGCTGAGCAAGAGCTTGATTTTGACCTGATTGACAGTCAGCTTTAACAGGGCCCAGTTTTTTCACAAAAAACCTGTCTTTCATTCGAGGCCTCAGCAGAATCAAAGCCTGTTTTTATCGCAGGCCAACCAAGCCGGGCACACAGGTTATATTATTTACGTGCAATTTCCAGTTAATTTGTTATAGTTCCGCCGTGCCTGGCCTTTAAGGTTTTTTAAGTCTCAAGGGTTTAGCAGCCCCCGAAGAGATAAAATTTTGGTATTAATCCTGTTTTTGAGCGCGCTCCCAGTTCCGGTCGAGCCAACCACCTCGAAACAGGGTTTATGCCCCCAACAGATCAAGGTTGTCGCGCGCGGCGGCCGGAAAGATTTCCATGTCCAAGAAAATGATGGTGAACGCCACTCATCCCGAAGAGAACCGGGTGGCTATTGTAGAAGATGGTCTCCTCACTGAGCTTGATATTGAGGTTGCCGGTCATGAGCCCTCCAAAGGCAACATCTATAAAGCGGTTGTGGTCCGGGTTGAAACCGGCCTGCAAGCCGCTTTTGTTGATTATGGCGCAGATCGTCTCGGCTTTTTGCAAATTGACGAAATCAATTACTCGACGGTCAAGCCCGACTACAAACCGGGCGAAGATAGTCGCAGACCCAGGATCAACGACCTCTTGAGCCGCGGCCAGGAAATCCTGGTGCAGATCACCAAGGAAGAGCGCGGCACCAAGGGTGCCGCCTTAACGACCTACCTCTCCCTCGCCGGACGTTACATGGTTCTCATGCCAGGCAGCCAGACGCGCGGCGTTTCGCGCAAAGCCGAGAGCGACGCACAACGAAAAGAGCTAAAAAAGGCCATGAGCTCCCTCGACCTCGCTGAGGGCATCGGCTATATCGTGCGTACGGCCGCCCTGGATCAGACCCGCGAAGAACTGGAGCGGGACTACCGCTACCTGCTCCGGCTTTATGAGAGCATCAAGGAGATGGAACAGAAGTCCAAAGCTCCAGCCCTGATCTACAAGGAATCCAACCTGATTATCCGTTCAATCCGCGATTACTTCACGACCGAGATGGATGAGGTTCTGATTGATGATGCACAAGTATTCAAAGAAGCTAAAGACTTCTTCGAGATGGTCATGCCAGACCAGGTCAAACTGGTCAAGCTCCATCAGGAACGGCGACCGATCTTTTCCCGTTACCAGATCGAAGACCAGATCGAAACCTTAAGTCACAACAAAGTTTCTCTGCCTTCAGGCGGCTCGATTGTTATCGACCCCACGGAAGCCCTGGTTGCCATCGATGTCAACAGCGGCAAGATGGCGTCGGAGCGCGGTGTTGAAGACACCGCCACCAAGACCAACCTGGAAGCTGCAGCTGAAGTCGGCAGGCAGCTGCGACTGCGCGACCTGGGTGGTCTGATCGTCATAGATTTCATAGATATGCGCGACCGGAAAAATAACCGCGCGGTGGAAAATCAAGTTAAAAAATCGCTGGAAAACGACAAGGCCCGGGTCAGTGTCGGCCGGATCAGCAAATTCGGTCTGTTGGAGTTGAGTCGACAAAGAATTAAAGCGGCCCTGACGCAAGGCTCTTACCTGTCCTGCCCGCACTGTAACGGCAGCGGACATTTAAAGAGCCCTGAGACCCAGGCGGTCTCCGTGCTGCGTAAAATTCATGCCAGCGCCGCCAAAGGTCAGGTCAGCCGGGTCGACGCCCGGCTGCCGATTGAAGTGGCCTCATATCTATTGAACAACTGCCGTGAGGAGCTTGTCGAAATGGAACGGCGGCACCAGCTGCATATCCATATCCACGGCAACCGTGATTTTCTGGCGGACCAGGCTGAAATTGAAATCCAGAAGAAGGAAAAAGGCAAGGCGACCCCACAGGAATTCGTTGAAGCCAGTTCCGTAGCTCAGGTCACGGATGAAGTGGGCAAGCCTGAGATAGAGGAAACGGCTCCGCCTGAGACGACAGAGGTAGAGACCGAGCAACCTAAGAAACGCCGGCGCAGGAGGCGTCGCAAGCCCTCAGGCGCTGCGGCAGCAGAAACAGAACGGAGCACCACTGAGATTGAAGAGTCAATATCCCAAGCGACCGGTCAGGAATCCGCTCATACGACAAGCGTCGTGACAGCAGACAACCATGCCGAAGCCGCCCCGGAACAGAAGCCACAACGACCGAGACGTTCGCGAGGCCAAAAATCGCCAGAGAAGGTGGCGACACTGGAGACTCCGGCTTCAGACACTCCGGCTTCAGAGAGCCCTGCTGTCGAAAAATCCGCTGAAGAGAAGCCTGCGGACAGGGTCGCAGAAGATCTGCACATAACAGAAGACAAACCGAAGCGCCGGCGCAGCCGTCGAAAGCCAAAAGCGGCTGCAGAGGAAGTTAAAGCGAAGGAATCTTCGACAACGGCAGAGAAGGACCAGCCGGAGACAAAAGACCTTGTTGCAGAGCCTCCACCAGAATCAGCCGTCGCGGAGAAACCAGAGGCAGAGACCAAGCCAAAACCGAGCCGCCCTCGCCGCACGACGAAACAGGCTGAACCTGCAAAACAAGCGGCCAGTGCGCTGACAGAAGCCCCTGCAGCGGAGGAGTCAAACCAAGCCGCGCAGAGCGAAGATAAATCTGAGCTGAAGAAACCGGCCCGCCGCACAACCCGCCAGACAAAAACCAAAGTAGCGGAAGCAGCGAAGACAACCGGGAAGAGCGAGGACAAAAGTTCCCCTGCCGAGGGTGAAGAGGCCGTCAAGAAAGCCCCTGCCAGGCAGCCGCGTAAAAAACCGGCAGCCAAACAGAGCGTATCGACAGACCAGAGCGAAGCACCGGCAACCGTCACAAAAGAGAGCGCGGGCGAAGTAAAACCCAAGCCAAAAGCACGTCGAGCCAGCACAGCGAAGCCAACAACAAAAGCTGACGAGGCAAAAGCTAAAGAAGTATCAGCAGAGGCTGACGCTGCACCTGCGCAATTAAAAACCGCAAAAAAGGCTGCCGCCAAGCCGAAAGCTCCGGCTAAAAAGACCACCAGGAAAACGGCAGCCAAGGATGAAGTGGCGGGAAACCCTGCCGAAGAACCGGTCAAACCGAAGCGCACCAGAACTCCTCGCAAGCAAGCCGAGAAGGACTCTGATAAATAGAGTTAAGTAGCAAGTCATGCAACTAAAACAAAAGCGGTCGACGTTGTGAGATAACGTCGACCGCTTTTTTCTTTGTCTGGAGTCACCGGAACTTGTTCAGACAGACCGTTCCGGTTTTTGTACATCCACACTGTTAAGAGCCCCTGAATATAACAACGCTCGCAGACACTAGAAATATCCAGTGCAGGTAATTAATCCTGTTCTTCTTTCTTTTTGGCATTCGCATATAATACAAGAGGGCGAATGGTGGACAACACAATAACAGAAGCGCATGAAAGCCTTTGGCTCTGCAATCATCCCTTGCCATGATCGCCATCCAGACATGGGAGAAAATCATAACCACTACAGCCATTAACGCAATTGGATCATCAACCATGTGAAGGCACTCTTCAGAAATATTGGTAATGGACGAAAACTACTTCGTGGCCATCGATCATTATCCGCCTGCTATCGGAAACCAAACAATATAAGCCAGTTGTCAATGTATCTGAATTGTTGCAGACGGTCAATTCTGGTTTGCTCTGGAAGTGGTGACAGACGATTTTCGATAGGTAACGCAGCGGATCGGGAGGATTCTTATCGTCCCTGCTATGCAGAAATAGTGAACTCAGGGTTGTTATTCATGGGGTTGTTATTCATGGGGTTGTTGTTCATGGGGCTGTTGTTCATGGGGCTGTTGACGTCCCTGGTGACCACGTATTCTTCTAGTTGGTCGCATGGATAAGGGAGAAATAATGCCGTTAGCCGGCTGATATCATCAAGATCTCGATCTAACCAGATGTCGAGCTCCGCTCTGTGCAGAATCACAGGCATACGATCGTGAAGCTTTTTGACCAGGCTGTTTGCAGTCGTGGTCAGAATGGTGCAGGTTTCCAATGTCTTACCCTCTGGAGACTTCCATCTCTCCCACAAACCTGCCAGGGACATTATGTCGCCATCGCGCAGATGATAATAATGCGGGATCTTTTCGTTCCCTGATTTTTCCCATTCATAGAATCCACTTGCGGGAATAATGCACCGTCTGGCATGGAAGGCTTGTTTGAAGGAAGGTTTTTCATGGACCGTCTCACTGCGGGCATTGATCATATTGTAACCGATCGCCGAATCTTTGGACCATGAGGGGATAAGTCCCCATTGTAGAGGAGTCAATTCGCGGTTACCACCGTTCTGCTGCCTGATGACGGCGATTTTTTGGCTTGGAGTGATGTTGTAGCTTGGGTACAAATCCGGCGCGGAAGAAAGTCGGTAGACCTTCATCAGTTGCTCAGGGGAATGTTCCATGACAAATCGACCGCACATGCATCGATTATAATATGCATTTTGAATTGTGCAAGAAAGGTATCCAAAGCTTACTCAAGGTTTGCTTATGACGACTTTTCAGCCTGTCGCAAAAAAACCACTAAAGCCCCGCTGCCGCCATAGCGCTGCGGCGCCACCGCCCATTCAAGAACAAGATGTCTTTGCGCTTGCAAAAGCTTTTCCACGGCCTTGCGCAGCACCGGCTCATCGCTCGAATGCAAACCCTTGCCGGTGATGATAAGCAGAGTCTGAAGACCCTGGTAGAGAGCATCCTGAAGGAAAAACCCCACTTTTGCATAAGCCTCTTCAACAGTCAGTCCATGCAGATCAAGAGCTGCCTCGGGTTTGAGCTGGCCACGTTCCACCTGCTTCATACGACGGGGAACGGCCCGCTTTAGCGATTCTTCCTCTGACCATTCATCGACAAAGGTGGTATCCATAGGGCCCAAAGCCTTGAGAAAAATCTCCTTGTCGCCCTCTTCCTTGAGGACCTTGGCTAGCGTCGGCGGCTGTCCCCTTCTGTGCCGGTTCAATGCAGACTCCTGAATAGTTTTTCCCGGCAACGGCTTGACTCCGAGAAAGTCCATTTCCTCGGCAAAACAGGTTCCCTCATTTGAAGGCCTCGCTGTTTCGTCAGCCTCAGCGCGTTTCTGGCCCGCGTCACTTTCCGGCAAGGCCGCCTGCTCCTTGAACGCAGACAGCCCCTTCAAATCCTTGAAGGGGCTGCTGGAAAACTCTTTTTCCGGCGAGGGTTTCTTGTGAGAGGTTTTTTTCCTGGCCATCACGCTTATCTTCTGACTATTTTTCTGCGACCCTGCATGGCCTTGGTCTGCTTACGAATCATCGCACCCTGCTTCTCCAATTGGAACTGCAGCCAGAGATCACCATAGCCCTGCATCTTCATCTTGCCGCCGGACTTGAGGGCCTCCAGGTTGGCGCTCATCAAGTCGTCATTACCGACTTTTTTCAGACCTTTTTCCATAACCGCAACCGCCTTGTTGCGATCGCCGATCTTGTCCAGGCAGAAGGCATAGAGGCTCCAGAGCAATGGCTCCTTGCGAGTCCCGGCCACGGCCTTGTCAAAAGTCGCAATCATGTTCTTCGGCTGGTTGCGCTTCATCTGGATAATCGCCAGCATCGCCATGGCAACCCAGTGACGCACGAAGCCTTTATCAAGATAATCGTAGGCTTTGCTGAAATCGCGCCGCAGGTAATAGACCATGCCGATCTGGGAGTTCATCTGCTTATCGATGAAGAACTGCCACCACTGATATTTCTTTTTTACACCCTCCAGCTTATGTACCGCCGCCTCCGGACGATTGGCCATGATGTCTTTCTGCACCACTTCCATAGCGTCGCCAACGGCCTTCATAACCTGTTTGAGAATAAGAACGTAGATCAGGGTAAAACCGGCCAGCCCTGTAATAGCGGAAACAGCCGGATGCAGGCTTGTGGTGAAATACAGGGCGGCGCCGAGCGCCGAGCCTGTTATTAATGCAATAAGTAAAGACAGCATGGAAGCAAAGTCCTTTCGAGTGGTTTAGAGCGACGTATAGTATCAGTCTGTATCGAGGTTGTCAAAGCAAACAACAAGCAAACAACGCTCTTTTGAGGCTTGTGGCGCGTGGCGGGTGGCGTGAAAAAACTTTTCCAAAACCTTAACTTGCTTGTCTTCTTGTGGCTGGCAATTAATCATGCAAAGACAAGTACGACCCCGGGCTCCTTATGTTACTCCGGGCTCCTCTCACCGGTCCTTACCGGGCATCTTTTTTACGGTCTATCCAGTAGGATGGTTTTCGCTTCAGGTGGGCGATGGCGACCACGGTAATTGTGTTGTCGATGAGACCGTAGAAAACACCGTAAGGAAATCGGTTGACCAAGCAGCGCCTGAGTTTTATGTCGACCAGGGGAGGGGATTCAGGGAAGGTGGCAATGAGGCGGAGAGTTTGATCAAGCTCGTCGAGGAACTCATAACCGAGGCCGACCGCCTGCTCTTCATACCATGAGAAGGCCTCATCAAGTTCAGCTTGCGCAGCTGAAAGAAAAGCGATCTTCATCGCTTGTAATGGTATTTTTCCATGACCGATTCGTAAGGAATCGCGTCAAGTTCACCCCTCTCGAAGGCCTCCCAGCGCGCCGCCGCCTCTTGGACCCAGATCTTTTCGATCTCGGCATCGGGTTTTATGGTGTCCCGGATCACCCTGTCGATGACCCGAACCCGTTCGGCGGGCGAGAGTTTTTCGATTTCCTGAACCAGTTCCAGAGCGGTAGCCATGAGTTTCTCCTGAATCTAAAGGTTGGATACTTTGGATGATTCAGTCTTACCTTAAAGGCAAAGGTCTGTCAAATCCTACCATTTCCCCCACGACCCGACACGACGAGCCAATTGGCCCTTACTCTTGAGGTATCCTCAGCGGCATCCCTCAGAGGTGCCAGGGTGGAGCCAGTGGGTGCCAGGGTCGGACCAAGGCCAGTGGGTGCCAGGGTCGGACCAACTTGACCCACTGTTTTTACAGGGATAACATCCCATAAAAGTGCTTTTTTAGACACTATAAGCATTTTTTGACCGCAAAAACAGCCCCATAGCGGCTTAATCCTTTCCCTGCCCAGTTTCCCGCAAAAGCAGGATTCAAGCTTTCATTTCGGGATGTTGAACAATACGGTTGATACCCAGTTCAGAGAGGTTGGGCGGCAAGGTTTCAATGCGCAGAAACTGGCTGTTGCCGTCCTGGTACAGCAGAGACTCGGTCTCCTCTGTTTGCAGGGTAAAAACCTCTCCGCAGGGAGCGGCACAGGGGACAGATTCAGTTACGGTACGGAAGGGGCAGTTGCGGCTGGAAGTGACCATGGCGTATGGAAAGTGCAGCGAACCTTGCAAGGGCTCAGGTAAAGGCGCAAGCCCTTGCAGGAGATTATCCTGTTCGATCCGCTTTATGCCCTTCTCGTTCAAAAGAGCCACAGCTTCGCGGTTGTGCCATGAACCACGTCGGAAATATTCGGCCTGCTCGGCACTCAGCTGCATAGCGAGGATACGTGGACCACGCTTCTGCCCGGAGAGTGTCCGACCAAGGATCACCTGCAAATCATCGCGCACAGCGCGTATCAACTCAAGAGCTCCCCAGTCAGAAATCAGAACTTCGTCTCCGGCCTCCAGTTTTGGCAGGACTGTTTCAAAAAGGCTCTCGAGCTGCCGCCGTTCTGCCTCGCCAAGCACAGGTGTCACCAGGGTATAGGCCCAACCGGCGCTACATGCCCACTCTCTGGAGATCAGAATCTTTTCAGCAGGGGCAAGACGCCAGAAGCAAAACTCGGCGCCATAATAAAGACGGGAGTAACCCGTGGGCGGTTCTTTGGGAAGGTCCTTCAGAAAAGCAGCGTGTTCAAGCTCAGCCACGGTTGCTGCTCACGTGCAGGGTCAAGCTCTCACCGGGCTGCAGCACATGGTTTTCTGCAAGGTTATTCCAGCTGCGAATCTGGCCTGTCTCAACCGCAAACTCGCGACCGATGGCCCAGAGCGTATCGCCCTGACGCACCGTATAAACCAGCTTTGTAACCGGACCCGTCGTCTGTTTGGCCGTCGCCACACGCTTTTCCGCGCTTTGTTTCGAAGAGACAATCAGGCTTTGTCCCGGCCGGATGGTATTACTCCAACCCAGTTTGTTCCAGACCCGCAACTGCTTCTCGGTAACATTGAATTTACGGGAAATCTTCCAGAGGGAGTCACCGGAACGAACCGTGTAGCGCGAGAGTCGCGACCGTTTGTAATCATCCTTGAGTTCAGCGAGGGGTTTCTTGCCGTTTGAGTCGGGATTAAGGGGGACAATCAAGTTGGCACCGATCTGGATGGTCCTTGAGTTTCTGATGCTGTTCAGACGTTCGATATCCTGAACACGAACCCCGTAGCGTTTGGACAGGGCCAGCAGCGTGTCGCCCGACTTGACCTTATGCCGCACATAATTGGCACGTTGCCGTTCAGGCAGCTGCGCATATTTTTCAGCAAAGAGGGGTTGCGACCCCACCGGGAGACGGATCTCAAATCCATCGGCTACGGGCGGTGTGCACCAACGCTTCAGCTCCGGGTTGAGCTTCTTGATCGTATCGTAATCGGAACCGCTTAAACGTGCGATTACATCGAGATCAGTGCTACTGGGCAGGATCATGGTCTCGTAAGCGATCGGCTCCTGATACTCAAGGTCGGTAAAACCATACTTTTCAGGCTGCTTTGCGATCAGCAGGACAGCAAGCAGTTTGGGTAAATAGTTCTTGGTTTCTGTTTGCAGATACGTGCCACGGCTGAGCTCCCAGAAATCCCTGGTCTGGTAACGTTTAACGGCCTGCCGCAATTTCCCGGGGCCGGCGTTATAAGAAGGAACAGCGAGGTACCAGTCGCCATCGAAGCTTTTGTACAGGTCGCTCAGGAAATGGGCGGCGGCGCGGGTCGCCTTCTCCGGGTCGCGGCGTTCATCCTGCCACCAGTCATTGTTCAGTCCATAACGACGGCCGGTGCTTTCAATAAATTGCCAGGGACCCACGGCATGTGCCCAGCTGTAAGCCTTGTCGTTGAAACCCGACTCGACCATGGCCAGGTAAGCGAGGTCTTTGGGCAAACCTTGCTCGGCAAAGATTTCACGCATCATCGGCAGGTAGCGGCCAGAGCGTTCCAGCCAGATTTTAAAGGTTTTTCTCGCCCGTCCCGTGAAGTAATCGACGAAATAACGAACTTTTTCATTTTCGACAACCGGGAAATCATACACCGGCTCCTGATGGGCAAGCGTTAGCCCCGGGTCCTCCGGCGGGCTTTGATCTTCACCCTGCAGCAGCTGATTATCCGCCAGGGTTTCGGCATCAAGGGGTTCGTCCTGTTCGGCCAGGCTCTCCTCGACGAGCTCTTCAAACAATGGATCGACAGGCAACTCGTTATTGACCTGTTCCGTTGCATCAAGTTCGAGGTCGACGGGCGCCGTCACTTCAATCGGGGACTGCGCGACCAAGGCCTCCTCCGGGGAAGCAGAAGAAAGCAAGGGGCTATTTGTCATGGAACAGCCTGCCAGGGAAAATCCTGCCAGGACACAGATCGTCATTTTAAATCGCATTGAATAAAACCTCCGAAAGCGGGCACAGGCTACACGAACAACACGCTAAGTGTCAAATACTGCGTAACTCTTCGCCCCAACAACGTTCTTCCATTTCCCGCAAAAGATCAGCAAAAGTCTCTCTGCGCCGCGCACTCACAGCGATCGCGTCAAACCGTCGACAAAGAGGGGCAACCTCTTCTTCCGGAATCAGGTCAATCTTGTTAAAGACCAGGATGCGCGGGATCTCTTCCAGGTCGAGATCACTCAGGATGCGATCAACCGCGCGAATTTGCTCTTCAAATCGTGGGTTGGCGATATCCACAACATGCAGGAGCAGGTGCGCATCGACCATCTCTTCGAGGGTCGCCTTGAACGCCCCCATCAGACTTTTTGGCAACTGGCGGATAAAACCGACGGTGTCGGTAATAATCACTTCGCGATCCTCGGGGAAACGCAAACGGCGGGTCGAGGTATCCAGAGTGGCAAACAGCAGATCTTCGGTAAAGACCTCGCTTTGAGTCAAGGCATTGAGCAAGGTTGATTTGCCGGCATTGGTATAGCCGACGATCGAGACGATGGGCACGCCCTTCTTGATGCGTTTCTGGCGTCGCTGCAACCTCCCTTTGCTTAAGGAGGCAAGTTGCTTCTCCAGCCGACTGATACGATCACGGATTCGCCGGCGGTCGGTTTCCAGCTTGGTTTCGCCGGGACCGCGGCCGCCGATACCGCCCATCAGGCGTGACATTGCCGTGCCCTTGCCGGATAAGCGCGGCAGAATATACTTGAGCTGGGCAAGTTCAACCTGGACCTTGCCGTCCAGGGTATGCGCCCGGCGGGCAAAGATATCCAGGATCAACTGGCTGCGGTCAATCACCTTCAAATCGGTCATGGCCGCAATGGTGCGTGCCTGCACCGGGGTCAGGTCCTGGTCGAACACCAGCAGGGTTGCGCCGCGATGCAGGGCGCTGATAACCACTTCCTTGAGCTTGCCCTCCCCCATTAGGGAACGGGGATTCATCTTGCGCGAACGCTGCATGATGCGCTCGAGGACCACCACATCCGCCGTCCGCGCCAGTTCAGTCAACTCATCCAGAGCATCTTCCGCTTCGCGCAGCGGAGCCTGGGTCACTGAAAGCAGGATCGCCTTCTCCCGGGTGTCTCCCAGATCGAGGGATTCCGAGCGTGAGCGCTCCAGTTCAGTATCGAGGGCACGGCTGAAAGCAGCGTAATCGAGATCCCAAGCGTAGATCGAGGGGGCTTTCTGCAGCAGGTGAATCTGGCCCTCCGGATCGGGCGGGATCAGGTGGGCATAATGGACAACCCCGGGCAGACCGTCATCGCCAACGGCAATGCTGACCATCATGTCGAGACGCAGCAGGGCCAGATCATTGAGGTCGTCCTGGGAGAGCGGCTCACCCTTGAGATGCGTGTGAATACAGCGCAGGCCGCGCAAACCACTGCGCCCCATACCGTAACCACTCAGGTCCGGAATGACGATTTCGCGGTCATTACCCAACACGACATACTTGACTTCACCGCTACGATCGATAATCAGGCCGATCTGGCGACGTAATTCGCGTGACTGCTCGGTGAGATAGCGGGCCAGTTCGGGGGTGATCACTTCGTCAACCGGCAGACGCCGTTGATAGATCCTCTCGAGAGCCTTGACCTGGCTTGATTTCAATCCTGTGCTAATACCGTGAATCATTGAGGTTCCAGTAGATAGCTGTCAGCTGTCAGTTATCAGTTATCAGTTTTTCTTGACGGAGAAACTGTTGTCGGTTTCGCGAATCCTTGGCTTACCTGCACACTGCGTTCCACTTCCCGGTTTTTACGCAAAAAAGGCCCGCGAAGGGCCTTTTAAGATCATTCTATGCAGTTCGCCAATATCATAAAGCCGAGATATTGAAACCACCATCGACGTAGTGAATCTCACCAGTCACCCCCGTGGACAAGTCGGAGAGGAGATAGAGGCTTGACTTGCCAACCTCATCCTGGGTGACAGTTCTCCGCAACGGGCTGCGTTCTTCCATGGTGTGCAGCTTCTGCTTGAAGTTGCCGATACCGGAAGCCGCAAGGGTCTTGATCGGCCCTGCGGACACAGCGTTGACCCGAATCTTTTGCGGGCCAAGTTCGGCGGCCAGGTAGCGCACCGAGGCTTCCAGAGCGGCCTTGGCAACACCCATCACGTTATAGTCCGGAACAGCCATCACGGCACCGAGGTAGCTCATGGTTACGATGCTGCCGCCCTCAGGCATCAAGGGAATGGCATAGCGGGTCATGGGCAGCAGCGAGTAGGCGCTTATATCCATCGCCAGGGTAAAACCCTCGCGGCTGGTCTGGGAGAAGGGCTTTTTCAGGTCTTCACGGTTGGCAAAGGCGACCGCATGCACGACAAAATCGATCGTACCCCATTGCTTCTCCAGCTCTTTGAACACCGCCTCGATCTCTGCATCGGTGGCGACATCGCAGGGCAGTATAATTTTCGAGTCCAGGCTCTCAGCCAGCGGACGCACGCGCTTTTCCAGGGCTTCGCTCAGGTAGGTAAAAGCCAGTTCGGCACCGGCCTCATGCAATTGCTGCGCGACTCCCCAGGCAATACTTTTATCGTTAGCAACACCAAAGATCACACCACGCTTGCCAGTCATCAAACCCATTTATCATTCCTCCTGAATATTTAAATAGCTGGTAGGTTTCTTACCAGATAGAAGCCTCGAAGGCAAGTTTTGCCGCAACAAATTACTGTTTCGCCGTCCGGGTGACATTTTCCCTGATCATCGTCAGCAGAGCCTCGGCTTTTCTATAGCCCGGCACCACCAACCCATCAGGCATGATCAGGGTCGGTGTCGAAGTCACGCCCAGGGTCGGACCCAAAGCCAGCGTCTGATCTACCACATTGGTTTCACAGTTGGCAGGAGGAAGCGGTTTCCCGGCGAAGCTGAGTTCCAGAAACTCCATGGAATCGTGACAGATAATGCTTTTGGAAATGCCATAAGCGTTGGGATGCATCTTTAACGGAAACAATTTGATCAGAAACGCAATATCCGGATCGATGCGAACCACCTCTTTCAACTCGTCATGCAGTTTTCTGCAATAGGGACATTCCGGGTCGGTAAAAACCACAACCCTGGTTTTTGCGGTCGGTTGGCCAAGCAGCAGAGCATCATCAAGAGGAATTGTGCTGAAATCAACCTTATTCATTTGTGCGCTGCGCTTTTGGGTCATGTTTTCCTTGTCACCAAGGCGGATCACGTTACCGGAAACCAGATACTGCTTGGAGAAGTCGATATAAACCGGCAGTTTCCTGTCTCCCTTTTCAACTTCGGCCACCCACATACCGGGAATTTCTGAAAATTCCACGCTGTTGACCTGATCGACCATACTGCCAAGCAGCAGTGCGGTTTCTTCCCGGGTAATACTGTGACAATCGTTGCAGGTCCCTGCGCCACAACCTTCAGAAGTCATGGCAAAAGCACTCTGGGAGACAAAAAACAGTACAACAACAATGAGTAGCAAACGCATTTAAAACCGTCTTTCCCCGGCCTTAAAGCCGGCATTTTTTAACACTTCAGCCTGGATGAATTTCGAGACTGCATAATAACCAATACTAAGCGTCCATGACAAGGGCTATAGACGCATACAATGCGAAAGGGTTGACAATTAAAGCATCTTCCGCAATAACTCGCTGCAGACAAAACCTGGATATCAACCACGGCAGAAACTTCTCGCAGGCCGAAACAGGCCACATTAAAGACCTCAGCAAGACAGAGATAGCAAAATGGATGCCATCACCTTAACAGGACTCGCCCTGGCCCTGGCCATGGATGCCTTCGCCGTTGCCCTCGGCACCGGAGCGGTGCTATCGCGACTGACCGGACGGCACCTGTTTCGCCTCGGCTTTCATTTCGGCTTGTTCCAGGCGCTGATGCCGGTGATCGGTTGGCTGGCCGGGCAAACCATCATGCAATGGATTACCGCCTGGGATCACTGGATCGCCTTCGGCTTGCTGGCGATCATCGGCGGCCGCATGATTATTGAGGCCTTGCGCAACGAAGAAAAGACCGATGATCGCGATCCAACCAGAGGCCTGAGCCTGGTTTTGCTCTCCATCGCCACCAGTATTGATGCCCTGGCCGTCGGCTTCTCGCTCAGCATCCTCGGCGTCTCGATCTGGATGCCCTCCCTGGTGATCGGCCTGGTGGCCGGAGCACTCACTATTGTCGGCATGCTCCTCGGTGGGCGGATTGGTGATCGTTGGGGCTCGCGCGTGGAAATCTTCGGCGGACTGGTGCTGATCGCAATCGGCATCAAAATTCTGATTGAACATCTGGCAGGTTAAGACTTCAGGCCTAGCAGGCGGAAAGCGTTGGCTTTAATCTTGGTCCCATCAAGACTGACTTTGCCCAGTAGGACGTTCATCTGGTGAGCGATGAGGAGAATTTGTACGAAGAGCGGTGTTAACTCTGAAAGAAAGCGTTTACGGAAGGTCGCGATCGTATCGTGGTCGGGGTGATCATTGGCGGCAATATATTCAAGACCAAAAACCTTAAAGCTTTTTTTCTGGGTTACTTGGCGCACTTTGCGGACTTGAGTGAGCGTAGCGAACGGGCGTGCAAAACCTTATCTGAAGTGAAAGTCTCGGGACGAGAGACGCCTGAAATCAAACCAACTTCACCGTTCTTGGTTCTAATTCATTCATCAGCATTCTCATCATCCCCCAAGCCAAATTTGGCAAGACGATAACGGATCGAGCGGAAGGTGATGCCGAGCAGACCTGCGGCGTTTTTGCGCACACCATTAGTTCGTACCAGCGCCTTAAGTAAAATTTCTTTTTCAATTTCTCCGAGATAAGCATCAAGGTCCATCCCGGTTTCCGGGATATCCGTGAGAGGCATAACCGAAGAAGACATTCCAGTCAGCAGGTTGGGTGGCAGACAATCGAGGGTGATTTCATTCTCTTTGCCCAGAACCGTGGCCCGTTCAATCACATTTTCCAGCTCGCGCACATTGCCCGGCCATTGGTAGTCGATCAAGCGACGCATGGCATCCTCAGAGACCTTGACTTCTTTCTCACCGGCAAACCGCTCCCAGAAGAAATCGATCATTACCGGAATATCTTCGCGGCGTTGTCGCAGCGGCGGTAAATCGATCCGGATGACATTGAAGCGGTAATAGAGGTCCTCACGAAAACTGCCTTCGGCAACAGCCTCTTCCAGATGACGATTGGTGGCTGCAAGCACGCGCACATCGGTCTTGATATCTTTGGTGCCGCCGACCCGCCGGAACTCATTTTCCTGAAGAACCCGTAAGAGTTTGACCTGCATTAAAGCTGGTAACTCGCCAATTTCATCCAGGAAAATCGTGCCACCTGCTGCGCTTTCAAACAAGCCCTGCTTCTGTCTGATGGCCCCTGTAAAAGAGCCTTTTTCATGACCGAAGAGCTCACTCTCCAGCAGATTCTCGGGAATAGCGCCGCAGTTAATCGGCACGAAAGGGCCATCGCGACGGTCACTATTGTAGTGAATCGCCCGTGCCACCAACTCCTTACCGGTTCCGGACTCCCCTGTCACCAGAACTTTAACCGGACTGGCGGCAACTTTTTTAATCATGGTGAAAACGTCCTGCATAGCTTTAGACTTGCCAATCAGGCCGTCGAATGAGAAGCGTTTGCCAAGTTCTTCTTTGAGGGCCAGATTTTCCTGACGCAGTTCACGACGCTCCAGAGCATTTTTAACAATCAGGCGAATCTCTTCATTCTTGAAAGGTTTGGTGATGTAATCGTAGGCACCCTGTTTCATGGCTTCGACGGCTTCGTCCGTGGTTGAAAAAGCGGTCACCATCAGCACAACTGTTTCCGGTGTGCGCTCCTTGATGTAGGCGAGCAATTCCAAACCCGTCATACGGGGCATCTTGATGTCGGAGACAACCAGGTCGTAACTGTGGTCGCGCAAATGGGTGACTGCCTGAGCGCCATCAACCGCCGTATCGACCTGATAGCCTTCACGATGCAGCATGATACTCAAAAAATCGCGCATGCTTTCTTCATCATCGACGATGAGGATGCGATATTTTTTCGGTTCAGAACTCATATGTAAACAACTCCTTCGTAGTGAACAGTTGCAAATTCGACCTTACGCAAATAACAGAACCGGGCAATTGATTGATGCGGTTCGTTCCTCACCACATCCTACCGATTTGATGTATTGGTTTTTCGCGCCCCGCGCCCCGCGCCACGCGCCACGCGTTATTGATTGATTGGTTTTTTCGCGTCCCTCGCAACGCGCTACGCGCTACGAAAGGGACAGTCCCTATACCCGACATTGCTCGGGAAGCTCAATAATAAATCTTGCCCCGCCAAGGGTTCCAGGTTCAACAAATATTCGGCCCTGATGTGCCTCAACATTAGCGTAAACGTTGGCTAAGCCGAGTCCCGTGCCTTTGTCTTTGGTCGTGTAGAAGGGTTCGAACAACTTGTCTCGATCCACTTCAGCAATGCCCATTCCGGTATCCTCGATGATGATTTCACCTTTAGCAGCGTTCACTTCAATCCTGATCCTGCCTTCAGGCCGGGCGGCCTCACCGGCGTTAATCAGAAGGTCCCATAAAACCTGGTACATCTTCTGGGGATCGACACGCATCGGGATCGGCGCCTGGTATGCGGTTTCAATTGCCACGTTATGAAACTGACCGCTGGCATTAATCAGGGCAATCAGTTCGTCGAGCAAGGCGGCAATATCAATCGATTCCAACTGCAGCGGAGCAGGCCTGGCGAAATTGAGGAAATCACTGAGCAGATGACTCAGACGATCGGCCTCCTTGACAACGATGTTCATAAGGTGACGATCTTCGGCATTGACCTTTTCATCTTCGAGCAAAAGCTGTACCGAACCACTGATTGACGCCAGGGGATTGCGGATTTCGTGAGCCAGACCCGAAGCCAGACGCCCGACAGCCGCCAGACGATCAGCGCGTTTAAGCTGTTCTTCGAGCGCCTTGTATTCGGTCAGATCCTGGAAGGCAACCAGAGAACCCAAATGGTGGTCTTCCCTGTCGACCACCCGGCTGACAGAATACCCCAAAGTGAGCTTTTCCTGATCATTTTTCTGATAACTTGCCTCACCGCGCTCAACCTCAAGCAGACTCTCGGTCTCGAAATGGCCGAGCTCGGGGAGAATCGCTTCAATCGGCCGATTATAAACGTCTTCAAGACTGTATCCGGTAATTTTACTGGCAGCACGATTGAACGAACGAATGCGACCCTTGGAATTAATCACCATAAGACCACTGCTGATGTTGGTTAAAATCGCCTGGTTGAGTCGTTCGAGCTCTCCGTAGTCGATTTCTCTTTTTTCGCGCGCCTCTTCACTGAGCCGTAAACGATCAGCCAGAGCCCCGCTGAGCAGAGCGGTCAGGAAGAAGGCCCCGACATGGAGAAAGACCGCATAGAAGACATCGTGATGTTGCAGGCCTTTCAGGGTCGGCTGGTCTTTAAACGTTGGCAGATAACCAAAGAACTGCAGATCGAGCAGACTGCCGTAGAGAATCGACGCGGCCGAGGCAACCACCAGCAGTTGTGATCTTGGCAAGAATACGCTGGCGCCGATGATCACCAGGATAAACAGAAAGGAATAAAGGCTGTCCACGCCACCGGTCAGGTAGATAACCAGGGCAACAAAGAGCAGATCCCAACTGATCTGGGCGTTGACGAACTGGCGATAATGTTTGATTCGGGTGAGGATGAAACCTGAACCCAAGGTTTGCAGAAGAGCAAAGAAGGTGAGATAGCTCAGGTAGCGGGCTGTGGCTGAAGTAGCCCAGGATCCTTGCTGCAGTTGATACAGGATCGTGCTGCCGAGAAAAAGGCAGACCACCGCCAGGCGAATGGCAAGATACCACGACAGCAATCGCCGCGGAACCTGCTGGAAGTATTTTTGTACTGGCGTTGCCGCCATAGGAAGAGAGCCTAACCGACCGCGCCGGCCAACTGAAAGATCGGCAGATACATGGCGATAACCAGACCACCGACGGTGGTGCCAAGAAAGAGCATCAGCAGCGGCTCCATCATTGCCGTTAGATTACCGACCGCGTCATCGACCTCATCATCATAAAAATCGGCGATTTTATTGAGCATGGTGTCGATCGAACCGGATTGTTCGCCGATGGCAATCATCTGACAGACCATGGGCGGAAACACCCCGGATTCAGCCAAAGGTTCGGCTATGGTTTTACCCTCACTGATACTCCGGGCAACCTTGTAAATCGCATTTTCGACAATTTTATTTCCCGATGTTTTGGCAACAATATCCAAACCGTCGAGAATCGGCACACCACTGGAGATCATAGTGCCAAGGGTTCTGGTAAACTTGGCGACAGCAACTTTACGAATCAGAATCCCCATAACGGGCAGCTTCAAAAACATGGCATCCATGAACAGTTGCCCTTTAGGGGTTTTGTAAATTCGTTTTAGAATCCAGATAATTGCATAACAGCCACCGATAATTAAAAAGATATAACTCTGCAGAAAATCACTGATAGCAATAACAACGCGAGTCGGAAGCGGTAATTGCTGGCCAAAAGACTCAAACATCGATTGGAACTGAGGGATAACAAAGACCAGAATAACCGCGATAACGATTATAGCGATACCGATAATGGTCGCCGGATAGGTCATGGCGCTTTTGACCTGTTTTTTCAGCTTCATGGCTTTTTCGATATAAGCAGCCAGACGGTTGAGAATGGTATCAAGAATACCGCCGATCTCACCGGCGGCAACCAGGTTGACATAGAGGGTATCGAAAGCTTTAGGATGTTTTTTCAGAGCATCTGCAAAGGTGGAACCAGACTCGACATCTTCCTTGACTTGAGTCAGGTTAGCCTTAAATGTTTTGTTCTCTTGCTGTTTACTCAGGATATCCAGGCATTGCACAAGCGGCAAACCGGCATCGATCATGGTGGCAAACTGACGGGTAAAAACGACGATGTCTTTGGTGGTGACCTTGGGCTCAAAACCGGGAATCTTGAGCTCCATATCAAGGCCCTTTCCAGCCTCCTTGATATTTCCCGGAGCAATGCCCTGGCGACGAAGTTGAGACTGGACAGCTTCAGTGTTAGGGGCTTCCATCTCCCCCTTCATGGTTTGACCGGACTTTGTCGTGCCTTCCCATTTAAATTTACCCATGATCAACCTCGTCGGTTATTGGACAGTTATCAGTTATCAGTTATCAGTTATCAGTTATCAGTTATCAGTTATCAGTTATCAGTTATCAGTTATCAGTTATCAGTTATCAGTTATCAGTTATCAGTTATCAGTTATCAG
>JAGXHL010000026.1 GCA_024636215.1 Deltaproteobacteria bacterium | reverse complement strand
CGTTGCAGAAGGGTATTTAGATCTGTCTGTTGCCCTATGGCTTCATCAACCCGGTCCCGTGTATGGCAGATTGTACAACGGGCCTCAATCGTGCTCTGGAATTCGTCATTGGCCGGCAGACGATGAACATCGTGAATGGCGCCGGTGACAGCGAGCACAGAGCACGGCAACAACAATAAGCCTGCCAGCAGCAGAATGCTTTTCGATCTGTTATTCGCGTACATAGGTATCGATATCCGTTTCGTGTACCATGGCCATCATGTGGGCGTATTCTGATTCAATCAGCGCATAATGGGTTTCCGTTTCCTCTACCATGCGATCGAATACTGCTCTTACGGCCGGATCAACAATATGGGAAGCTGTCATGCGCAAACTCTTGGCCAGATCTTCTTCCTCCCGCAATGCCAGTTCCATAGCCTTGCGCTCATGAATATTTTCATCAAGTGCCTTTTCCAACGCCTTAAGCATGGCATGATTGGAACTGGGCGGTTGTGCCATAAAATCTTCAAAAGAGCCCAGCTCACTGCCTGTATAAATTTTAAAAAAATGTCCGGCATGCTCACGCTCTTCTCTGGCAAGCAGTTCAAATACCTTTTTGCCGCGTTCATTGTTGGTCAATGACGCCGCTCTGAGATAGAAATCCATCACATCCTTTTCCGTCTGGATGGCAAGTTTGATTGCCTCGAGCAATTTCATTTCCTGGGGCATGGCATTCTCCTTTCATCGCAGCAACTAAAGCGGCTGCTTATAGAAAACATTTTTACAATATAATCGACAGAAATGGACACCCACCTCTATCACGGCAAACTATCGCGAATACTTTGTCGTCTGCGTTGTCACCCACTCATCAATCATGTCACCGTCGGCGTCGGCAATATCAATAAAACGCAACCCCATACCCGGCTCATGAGAACTCTTCCGTTGGAAGTGGCGTTTCCAGACAACCTCGCACCGACAGCGAAAGGTATACCCGGGCTTCATCGGCAGGGTCAGCTCAATAATAAACTCTTCACCCGGCTCACGCGGCTTGACTGTAGCAATAAACAATCCTCCCCGGCTGACATTCTTGGCATAGCCGAACAAGGTTTTCTGGCCATCACCACAGGGGATCTTTTCTACAATCAATGGAGAACGCGTGGCATGACGCTGATTTTTTTGTTCTGCGTCACATCCAGAGTTGTCAGGGGAGCTCATCAGTATCGCTTTCAGCCCGCCAGCGGTCAGGCTGGGGCGGAGGATCAGGGTCAGCAACCTTATCGTATATGATAGCACAGCTTTTTTAGATTTTCGACATACTTATCAGCCGCGCTGCTCCATCGTGCAAACGCAGCTCTTCCAGTATCTCTGCCTGTGCTCCGGGACAATCACGTTCATCCCAATAGAAGTACTCAGGAAGGACATCTTCAGGTTCGCCCCGATTGAAACCTGCATCGCACAGCATGTGGATCATGCGCATGGTTCTGAAACCGTCAAACCAGGCGTGAAACGCCTGCAGACGTCGCATTCTGCTTCGGTGTGTTGACTGCAAGCGTGGCCAGACGCTAAGCCAGTTGCTCTGTTGCAGATAATCAGCCAAAACCGGGGAAATCTTTTCAGCGCATGTCAAAAGCGTTTCAGCATCGGCAGACAAACTTTGCTCAACAGTAAGCAACCAGCCGGCCAGAACCCGAAAAGGCCCTGCCGGGTAAAAGAGCACGGCTTGCGTATCGCCATTGAGCAGACGACCCATACTGCGCCCGGTGCCAAAGGGAACCCGATCAGAAACACGCGGCTCGGGGAAGACAGTCGTTCCTGACAACTGATCAACGCCATCAATTTTTGCCAGTTTCTGCAGAAAGTAAAAGTCTTCCCCTGCCCTGCGGCAATTCATGCCGCCGCAACGCACATAAGCAGAGGCTCGGCACGCCATGGCACTGCCAACGGTATTGAACGCGTAAGGCGAACCGGCCAGCCGCAGGCCATAAACATAGCTGCGCAGGAAGAGCTCGTAGCGATCAATTGCAGCCTGCTGACCGGCATTGCCCCCCGGCTGATGCCGGAAGGGTAAAGTCGCCGCACCCAAAGCTGAGCGACGAAAATGAGAGACGATTGTCTGCAGGTAATTTGTTTCCACCAGGGTATCTGCGTCGAGACAGATCAGCAGAGGATCCTCAGTCCAGTTGAGGCACGACAGGGCGAGATCCATGCCGAGCTTGCGGGCGAAACCAACCCCTGCCTGCCTGGCCGGGACTTCATAACCGGAACTGGCGGCGTCAACCCACGCAAGGCAAAGATCGGTTTGCCTGGCAATATTGGCAATTCCTGTCAGATCGATACTGTTCTGCCGACGATCTGAATCCGAAGCATGTACACCATGGTTTACGACGATGATGACAAGAAAGCGGGCAAGCCAATGCGGAGCATTCGCTGCCAGACTTTTCACGGTTGCAAACAGACTGGCACCTTCAGCCAGCGACGGGATCACAACGGCGCCGGCAAAACCGGTACGCGCATCTCCGGCAAGAACCCATGGACCCTTGACGGCGCTCTTGTCGAGGTATCGCTGTACAGCAACAGGTAAACGGCTCATACTTCGAGCTGCCGATAAGCGGCAAGCAGTTCGGCGACCGGATCCCCCTCGCCATTCAGCCAGTGAATGGCCACCCCCTGACGCTCCATGCGTCGAAACCAGGTTTCCTGGCGTTTGGCAAACTGGTGGATGGCGCTGTTCAACTTTTGGAAGAGATCGTTACGATTAAATTGCCCCTGTAGATGTCGAGCAACAAAGCGATATTCCAGCCCGTAATAGTCAAGCGTCTCCCAGGAGACGCCGGCCGCATGCAGAGTCACAACCTCTTCGATCAAACCGTGGTCAAGGCGTTCTCGCAATCTTTTGGTAATGCGTTGCCGCAACAACTCCCGCGGCCAACGCAAACCGAACACCTGCGGAGTCAAGAGCGGCAGCGCTAATGGCTGAGCGTCAGCCTGCCGTTCGCCCTCGGCTATCTCTATGGCCCTGAGCAACCTGTGGCGATCATCAAGGTCGCTGGTATTATGTTGCTGCGGTCGCAACGCCCGCAACCGCTTTCTGAGAGCATCGAGAGAGAGCCGGTCCAGCTCCAGGCGTAAGGCATGGTTTTCAGTCACCGTCACAAGTTCATAGCCTTGCAGTACCGCGTCGAGATAGAGTCCGGTCCCCCCGGCCAGTATCGGCAATCGGCCGCGGCCGCGAATCTCGCTGAGAGCCTGACTGAAGGCATGGACAAAATCAAACAGGCTGAATCCGTAGCCAGGATCAACCACATCGATGAGATGGTAAGGGATTGCGCCGTATTCTTGCAGATCCTTGCCGCTGCCGATATCCAGCCCACGGTAGACCTGCCGCGAATCCGCAGAAATGATCTCGCCATTGAGCTGACGGGCAGCCTGAACGGCCAGATGGGTTTTGCCCGAAGCTGTCGGTCCGAGCACAACAAGGAAATTCATAACATTGACAGCCCCTGTCAAAAGAGAGAAAGACAACACAGCTTCAAGTTATAACCGGAACACCGAACGATAACAACGCCGTATTCCCGGCAAGCTTCCCTCTCGGGCTTAAATCTGCTATAAAGTGGAAACGACAGAAAGCCTGAATTTCAAGGCGACAAGGATCTCTGATTTTTTATGGCTGGACACTCTCCAATCGCAAGCGCCGCATCGGCCGCCCCGGTGATACTGCCCCGTTCGGCACACAGCATCTCCCGCAGCCAAATTGACGAAAACACCCTCAAAGTACTCTACCGACTGCATCGGAACGGCTATCAGGCTTTTCTGGTCGGCGGCGGGGTCCGTGACCTGCTGCTGAACAGAGCACCCAAAGATTTTGACATCGGCACCGACGCGACACCGCAGCAGGTTAAAAAACTGTTTCGCAACTGTTTTCTGGTCGGCCGCCGGTTTCGCCTGGCCCATGTAAGATTTGGTCGCGACGAGGTTATCGAGGTCGCCACTTTCCGCCGCCATCCCCACCCCGAAGAGTTGCCTGAAGATCCTGATGAACACAGCTTTTTCGTGCAGAACCAGTTCGGAACGCCCCGCGAAGATGCTTTCCGTCGCGACTTCACCATCAATGCGCTTTTCTATAACATCGCCGACTTTTCAATCGTCGACCATATTGGCGGCCTGCAGGATCTGGAGAACCGGCAGTTGCGCGTGATCGGTGATCCCAAGCTGCGTTTTGCCGAGGATCCGGTGCGCATGCTGCGGGCTCTGGAGTTCAGTGCCCGTCTCGATTTCTCTCTCAATGCACAGACCCTCGAAGGGATTCGCGAGAAAGCACCATTGCTTGCCGGCGCGGCGCCGGCGAGGGTACGCGAAAAACTGATGCAATTCTTTCGGCTCGGCGTCGGCGCCGACGTCCTGCAACGGGCGCAAACCCTGGGACTGTTGCAGCCGATGCTGGCTGGCTACCAGCCCGGGGCAACAACCTTCAAGCTGCTGGAGAGACTCAACCAGCATTTCAAAAAAACCGGAGACGTTGATGAAGGCATGCTGCTGGCGGCCCTGTTTATCGATCGCTTCTGGCAAAAATGCCCGGTACACGCGTCACGACCGATCAACGAAGTCTTACAGTCCGCCGGACATCTGCTGACTCCATACAGTACGTATTTTCACCTGTCTCACGGTCTGCGTCATCAGGCCCGGGAATTGCTGGTTGGCTGTTACCGTTTCGCCCGCGGCCTGGGCCATCGCGGGCAGAAACGCTTCCTGCACAACCCGGAGACACCACACAGTCTTGAGATGTTCCGTCTCTGGATCCAGGCCAGCGACGGCGATCAGGCCCTGGTGGAGACCTGGGAGAAGAATCTGCACACGCGCCACGAGCTGTCAGACAAGCCAGCCAGCCAAGCGAACCGCCGCACCCATCGTCGGCCCCGGCGGCGGCAGAGCAAACCGGCCCAGGCTTAAACCCTCTTCAACAATCCCTTCAGCTGAACCATCTCCGGCCGGGTCAGCGTCCGGTCACGGAAAACGGCACCGTAGTAGATCCGCGCAAACTGTCGACACGCCTCATTATCCAGCTGATCGCCAAGTTCTGCCAGCCCGGTACCCGGCAACAGGACTTCCTGACCGTAGCGTTTTCTGAGCCGAGAACGCAATGCTTCGAGCAGGCGCGCCTCTTTTGATTTACGTCGCAGCGAGAGAACGCCGGCAAGCAGAGCCACGCCGACGAGCAATCCGCCGGCCACTTTCCACCATCCCTTTGGCGCGCTCATCGAACGCAAATTACGCAAACGGTCACCAGCCTCACGGAAAAGCGACATCTGCTGTCCCAGGTCAAAGACAACCACCGCCTGCACCCAGTGATAGTTGAGACTGTCAACCAGCTGTCTCAAGGCACTCAACTGATCGCGGTCACGCGCCCCCAGCGTCGTCGCCACGTTGATTGCCCACTGGCTGGGATCGATGCGCTGCCAGCTGTTATCGTCGGTCAGGACTTCGACCCAGACATGAGCGGTCGCTTCCGTCACCAGGTAATAACCGCCCATCGGGTTGTAATCACCACCGTAATATCCGCCAACAAGTCGTGCTGGAATCCCTGCAAGCCTGGCCAGAGTCATATATGCTGAAGCGAAAAACTCACAGTAGCCGCGCTTGTTTACAAAGAGGAAAGCATCTATCGGATCGGGCCCGGAGGGCAGATCATCCTCAGCGTAGCTGAGCTCCTGGCTACGGAAGAACTCTGCCAAAGCAGTTACCCGTACAGTGACATCTGTGCTGCCTTCACGAATGGCGGCAGAGACCTGGCGCATGCGCTGTGAAATCTCTGCCGGCGTCTGCAGATAAAAATTGCGATCGACGTTGCCAGTTACCTGCAAACTGGCGCCGGGGCTGGCGCGCACTTCAAATCGAAAGCGGTGATCGAGAGCGCTGCGGGCGATGTGCATCTGGTCTACGGTTTTTTCATGACGTACTCCTGAGACCATGGTCGGTCGATCAAGGGTCATCAGATAACGGTCGCTGCGCGGTTCCGGGTAGATTGTAAAGATAACCGGAGCAGGACCTTCAACCCTCGCTGCGCCTTCACCGGGAGGTTCACTACGCACCCAGCGACCCTCCTTTGACTGGTTGAGAACCAGTGCCCGCCAGTAACGATCTTGCGGTGCCAATGCAGGTCCTTCGGCACGAAAGGCAAGCTCTTTGGTCCCTGAAATCTGTGCAAAGCTACCCGGTTGTACCGTTTCCGCAAGACCAACCATACCTTTGGCGGATGGATTGAGAAAATTCCAGAGGGGGTGATGAGTTCTTGGCAACACCACGAAAAAAATCATCATCAGCAGCAGGGAGATAGCAGGGATGACCAGGCCGACCTTGACCAGTTTCACCAGGTCCGGACGTGACATGGCCAGCTTCTGATCGGTGACATAAACCGTCAAGAGCACCAGTCCAAGGGTCACGCCGAAGACCAGTAACACCAGATAAACGATGAAGCTGATCTCCAGGTGGATCAGGGAAGATCCGGCCAGGATAAACAACGCCAGCACAAAAATCTGCAGGTAATCCCGCCCAGCTTTGGGGGTCAGCAGACGCACGATCAGCAGGATCACCATGGCATGGACGACCGGTATGGCAACTTCTGCTCGAGTAATCTGCAGTGCATAGAACGCCATGCCGCTCAGCGCAACCAGAGTCGCGAGCCAGGTCGGTAGCGGATAGCGCTCGCGACGATCGCACCAGTAGCCGACCGGGATAGCAAGCAGCACTACCGGCAGCAGCGGGCGATCGAGGTAAGCCAGCACCGGCCCCATGCTGAGCAGGGCAACGCCACCGGAGAACAGATCAAGGAGCCTTTTGATCCTGACCATAATGAGCCAATGCCTGTAGCAGAAGAAGTTTTTGTCGCTGGCCGGCCCCCGGAGCAAGCTCCAGGCTGCCGGCTTTCAAACCGACGGGCCAACCTTCGCGCAGCCATCGGCTTACCAGGTAGCTGGCATAACGCAGGCGCTGCTCGAGGCCTGACCCGGGCAACTCTGCCAGATCGAGGATAACGGGTTTGCGGGTGGCCGCCGAAAGCTCCTTGACCTTGAGGCGGTCGTGACGGGCTGTGAGCTTCCAGTGAATCGACTTGAGCGGTTCGCCACCCTGATAGTCACTGATGCGGTTAATGTCGCCTTCGTAGCCTTTTTGCCAGTTCTGCTGAGTCCCATGTCCACCTCCCGGATCAACCTGGCGTAGATCGGGGCAGGGTTGCGGGGCCGGAAAAACCGTGACGTCCTGATCAATGATCAGACCGCGTGAACGAATGAAAAAATTGACCGGAAATCGGGAGCGGACAGCAACGGCAGGCAGTTGCTGTCGGCCACGCCCAAACAGCGTGATTTCCAGATTTTTCTTGCGACTCCGGCGTGGATCCACCAGCGGCACAAACACCGCATGCTCAGCGACGATAATCTCCATGAGAAAGACCGGCAGCCAGCGACGCCGGTTGACCAGCTCAATGCCGAGCAGGGTCGGCAGGCCATCGTAGATTTCATCCGGAGGATGATAACGCACGTCGATCCGGTCAAGGTTCCATTTGCCGAGCACGCCGGATACAGACATGAAACCAAGCAGTGCAGAAACCAGCAGGTAAAGAAGATTGTTACCGGTGTTGACCGCAGCAAAACCGAGCAACAGGGTAATGAGGATATAAATGAACCCGGCGCGGGTCAGCTTCAGACCAAAGGCACCGGATTTTCGTCGAGTAGCGAAAGCAGGATCTCCTTGCGGTCGAGAGCTTCGTTTTCCGGGCGCAGGATCAGGCGATGCGCGCACACCGGCAGGTAGAGAGCTTTGACATCCTCCGGGACAACATGGTCGCGGCCGGCGAGAAAGGCATGGCTGCGCGCGGTGTCTGCCAGACTGATGGCGCCGCGGGTGGAAATCCCCGCCAGCAGCATCGGATGTGCGCGGGTCACTGCGACCAGGCGATAAATATATCCGGTGATCTTATCCGAGAGCTGGACGCCTTCGCGAATTGCCTGACGCGCCCGCAACAGTTGCTCACGCGTGATCAGCGGCTCAATCTCCCTGATCCCTTCGCGGATACTGCCGGTCTGGATAATCTTCTTCTCCATCGCTTCCGGCGGGTAGCCGATGCCGGTGGTAATCAGGAATCGGTCAAGCTGGGATTCCGGCAGCGGGTAGGTGCCGACCTGCTCGACCGGATTCTGCGTGGCAATCACCATGAATGGGTCAGGGAGGCGATAGGTCTTGCCTTCGATGGTCACCCGATGTTCTTCCATCGCTTCCAGCAGCGCACTCTGGGTTTTCGGCATGGCCCGGTTGATCTCGTCGGCCAGCAGCAGATTGTTGAACACCGGCCCTTCAATGAAACTGAACTGGTTCTGATCACGGTCATAGATCGACAGACCGGTAATGTCGGACGGCAGCAGATCACTGGTGCACTGGATGCGTCCGAAAGATAGACCCAACGCGTTGGAAAGAGCCAGCGCCAGGGTTGTCTTGCCGAGACCGGGGATATCTTCGAGAAGCAAGTGCCCGCCGGAGAGCAATGTCAGCATGGCCAGTTTGATGGCCTTGACCTTGCCTTTCAGGTAGCGCTCAGCAAGGGTTTCGATGACATTCAGGACCGGAAGACGGGGGTCATTGGACATAACTGTTTAAGCTCCTTGGTTGTCTATGTATCAGGTTTGCAGCTGCAGCTGAATTTGTTTGCAGGGTTGAATGCGTATAAGATGACCCGGCGATCATAACACAAAATTCGCACTATTAGAGTCCCCTATAACAAGAACTGAACAGACGGACTCGTTACCGACAACAAAGCAATGCTGCGTGGTGATTCTGCGTGGTTGACGCCCACCGGCCACTATGTTTAAATTCTACCGCACGCGGTGATGCTGTGCGGGCTATCCATGAAGCCGGCTCACACACTCGACAGTCTCCTGGAGAGGGAGTTTTGACACGTTATGATGACAGCCTACCTGGGGCTAGGCAGTAACCTTGGCAATCGGCTGGCCTTCTTGCGCGGTGGCCGCGACACTCTGGCGAATCAACCCGGCATTGAGCTCATCAAAACATCGGGTGTTTATGAAACAGAAGCTGTTGGCGGTCCACCGGACAACCCTGCTTTTTTGAACGCTGTCATGCAAATCCAGACATCCCTTGATCCCGATCAGTTGCTCGCAGCCTGTCTGGCTGCTGAGAGTGAATTTGGACGCACCCGACCGGCAAGATGGGCGCCGCGGACACTGGATATTGACATCCTTTTTTATGCCGACCAGATCATCTGCGCAGAGCACTTGACGATACCACACCCCAGGCTCCAGGAACGGCCTTTTGTGCTCGTTCCTCTGCTGGAGATTGCCCCTGACCTCAAGCACCCATTGCTTGAGAAAACCATCGCCGAACTGGCTGCAGGTGCCGGTGTCGCAGAACTTGTGCCGTTGCGCACAACCTGGTAATTGCTATGCTGGTTCGACTTATTCTTTGGCTCATTAGCTTTTTTCTGATTT
>JAGXHL010000025.1 GCA_024636215.1 Deltaproteobacteria bacterium | reverse complement strand
TCCTCCCTCTCCCTAACCCTCTCCCACCAGGGGAGAGGGAATTTATGCCCCCCTCCCTTTGATGGGAGGGGTTGGGGGAGGGTGCAATGCAGCTGTTTCAGCCCCGAAGCTGAGATGCAATCTTCTAACCGGACACTGCTGATTAAATCGTCGCAGAACGATTTCGTCTAACGCGACGCCCTCAACAACCTACTTCGGAGATTTAAGTAAATCGGCCAAGGCGGCAAAGGGGGAGTGGCCCAGAGAGGGCTGTTGTCGGTCGGCCGGAGTCTCTTGGCTGCGGGCCTCCTGGATGCCGCGTGAATGTTCATGATCATGACAGTAGAGGCATAACAGTTCCCAGTTGCTCCCGTCTGGCGGATTGTTATTGTGATCGTGATCTTTGTGATGCACGGTTAACTCACGCAATTTTTTACCTTCGAACTCGCGGGTACAGCGGCCGCAGACATGGGGAAAAAGCTTGAGCGCCTTCTCGCGGTATCCGGCCTGCCGCAACTGTTCCTCCCTGCGCAAGGTTGCAATGATTTGTTCTCTTCGTTCTGCATCGACCATAAAAGCTCCCGGCCGTCAACTTTACAGCAAAGGATTGCGCATTACTTTTCATTGCGCGGAACGACCACAATCCCGGAATTTGTTACCGTGTAGCCCTTCTTGCGGTCTGCGTCCAGATCGTAACCAATCGTCTCCCCATCGGGGATGATCACGTTCTTGTCAATGATGGCCTTACTAATCTTGACGTGTCGACCGACGGTGACATTTTCGAAAAGTATGGAGTCTTCGACCAGACTATAGCTGTTGACCTTGCAGCGGGGGCCGAGAATCGAACGCCTTACAGTGCTGCCGCTGGTGATACAGCCGGCGCAGACATAAGAGTCGATGTTCTGGCCGCGACGTTCATCGTTGTCAAAAACGGTCTTGGCCGGCGGCAGGTTGCCCTGGTTGGTGAGAACAGGCCACTTGTAATTGTAGAGATTCAGCTGCGGGGACACATTGACGAGATCCATATTGGCTTCATAGTAAGAGTCGAGGGTCCCCACATCTCTCCAGTAGCCTCGCTCTTCTGTTTTCATGCCCGGAATCACGTTGTCGTTAAAATTGTAGGCAAAGACCCGGTCGCCATTGGCCAGCATCATTGGAATCACGTGTTTTCCAAAGTCGAGATCGGCATGGAGTTTTTTCCCCTCCTGCAAAACCTCGATCAACTTGCGGGTCGGGAAAATATAGTTGCCCATCGAGGCGAAACAGGTCTGGCGCCCGGGAATGGTTTCCGGTGTCTCCGGTTTTTCCGCAAAGCCGGTAATCCTCGACTCATCGTCTACGGAAAAAATGCCGAACCGGCTGGCTTCTTCCACCCCTACCTCAAGTGCGGCAATAGTGATGTCGGCCTTGTTCATGCGGTGGTTGTTGATCATCTGGGTCACATCCATCTTGTAGATGTGATCACCGCCGAAGACTGCGATGTAGTCTGCATCGGTCGATTCGACGAAGCGCAGATACTGCAGGATGGCATCGGCCGTGCCCTTGAACCACTCCTCACTTTCGCTGCTGGTTTCAGGTGAAATATCCACGTAGAATTCACCCAGGCCAGTCCATTTGCCCCAGGATTCGCGAATGTGCTTATTCAGCGAGTAGGCCCGGTACTGGGTCAGAATATAGACTTTCTTGATCCCCGAGTTGAACAGGTTGGAGAGTACGAAATCTATGATCTTGTACTTTCCGCCAAAGGCAACACTCGGCTTGGCCCGACGCAGAGTCAAGGGACTGAGCCGCTCCCCTTTGCCACCGGCCAGCACCATCGCAATCGTGTTTTTACCCACATTGTCCATTGAATACATAAAAAGCATCTCCTTAAATCTGAACCAGTTTACATTGGGTTACGTCTACTTTGTGTTACGTCTACATTCTGACAAAGACCTATCTAAAAGCAAGAAAGTTCGAAGGCAACTCTTTTCTACTCCAATCCTCAGCAGCCTTTCATAGACCGCCGCATTGCCAATCAGCAACTACTGGAAAAGCTTTATCAACCCTTAACCCTTAACCTTCGTTTCCAGACGACTTTTTGCACTCGAAAAGAAATTTTCCGGCGACCAGCAACAAGGGCGTGCCGTGCATGAGCAGATCAAAGATATCCACAGGGCGAGTCAGCAGACCATTGGCGAGCAGGCGCAACTTCTCAACCAGATGCGGCTCAGGCTTGAAAGGCGCCAGAGCCAGAAGGATTGCTGCAGGCAGCAGAAAAGTCCACGGCATGGCCTGAAAAAACTTTCTGAGCATATTTTAGCCTCTCCTGATAATATTTGATCAGTTGTTATCATGCACGATTGAACCCTCCTGTCAAACAGGTTAAGCTGTGCCATGGCATCAATCTGCACGTTTCAAGCTTATGAAAGGACCCCTGTCATGAAAGTATATCTGATGCAGCATGCGCTTGCCTGCTCCTCTGCAGAAAACCCCGAGAGACCCCTCAGCCCCGAGGGTATTATTCAGGCGAAAGCTGCAGCAAAGGGTATCAAACGCCTCGGCCTGAGCTTTGATCTGATCGTGTCCAGTCCCAAGCGACGTGCGCACCAGACCGCAGCCCTGATTGCCGAGGGGGTACGTTTCCCGCACAGTGACATTCTGACCAGCGACAGGGTCCTGCCTGATCGGCTGCCTCAGGAGTTTCTCGACCTGCTGCAAACAGAAGCACCGGAAAGCAGTATCCTGATGGTTGGTCACATGCCTCACCTGAGTAAGTTAAGTGCCCAGCTTCTGCAAGGAGCCGACATCGTTTTCGAAAACGCCGGGCTTGCCTGTTTCGATCTCTCTGCGTCTCGCCATGCCCGGCTGGAATTTTTACTGCAAGCACAACAGTTGGCCGCCTGACCAGGCCCTGCCGGTCATTTACTACAACATTTACTAAACAGGACCCGACTTGCAAGTCTATGATAACAGCCCTTCTCAGGAGATTTCATCAATGATTAATCGACAGTTTTTTAGTGTGTTGTTGTTTCTGCTTCTGGCCGCCGGCAGTATGGCGTCGACCGTATGTGCGGCAGGCAAGGGGTTCTATGCCGACGGACAGCTCAAGTGGGAGTATCTTTTCGAAGACGGCGCCATCAGCGAAGCCCGGTGGTATGACGAGTCGGGACAAATGGTTTCACGCGAAGTTTTCCTTGCCGGGAAGTTGGAGAAAGCTGAAGGCTACCGTGCCGACGGCTCCCTGGAATGGCAGACCAAACCGCTCGGAGACGATCGCCAGGGTGTCGTCCGTTTTGATATAAATGGCCAGATGACCGCCCTTTACCAGACGGTTGCAGGCCAAGCCGATGGTGAATACAAGACCTTTTATGGCGATGGACAAGAGAAGCAGATCGTCAACTACCGCCAGGGCGTCCTGCATGGCCCCGCGACCACGTTTTTCGCCAACGGCCGGGTGGAACATGAATTTGCCTATAAAAATGGTGAAGTCGATGGCATTTATCGGACCTATTCAGCCGAAGGAAACCTCCTCACAGAATACACCTTCAGGAATGGACAACTTCAATAAATTTATTGACCTATAATGCTTTCAGGCTTGCTCAATTTTGTTATAATGGCGTTTTATTCATGTGAATGTTGTTGTATAAAGAACGTTGCCTTATGAATTGGCAGGCACGTTATTCACCCTAATTAGTGCCCATCCAAAAAATCCGGATAGGCAGGGTGAAGTTTTCGATCTGGAAACGAGCAATTTTTTGCAAGGTCAAGGAAATCGAGGATTTGAGCGGAGGCGTAGTACTTTACGCCGCACAATCAAATCCGCAGATTGACGCAGAGATTGTGAAAAAGGGCTGTTTCCGGACGAAAACTAATTATGATTTGGTTTCTTTGGGTCAGCTGTTAAAGCACATCACAGGAGGTGACATGATGAACCTGCAAGGATTGAAGAGTCACAGTCGGCTGGGCGTTGTTCTGCCTGTCCTGCTGGCAATGCTTTGTGGAACACCGGCAGCGGCGTTCCAGTTTAATTTTGGTGAGGTAGAGGGGAGCCTCGACAGCACCATCTCCTATGGCATGAGCTGGCGCATGTCGGATCAGGACAAGGATATCATCGGCCTGGCCAACGGCGGCAGGGCTTATTCCGTTAACGGCGACGACGGCAACCTGAATTACGACAAGAATGATGCATTCAGCAGCCTCGCCAAGATTACCAGCGATCTGGACCTCAGGCGGGGGAACTTCGGTCTCTTCCTGCGCGGGTCGGCTTTCTACGATTTTGAAAACAATGATGAAGACCGAGAACGTACCAGGCTGAGCAATGATGCTAAAGATCTGGTCGGTAAAGACGCCGAGCTTCTCGATGCCTACATCTGGGGAAATTTCTCAATTGGCGATATGCCCGCACAGGTTCGTCTCGGCGACCAGGTTCTGAGCTGGGGAGAAAGTACCTTTATCCAGAACGGCATTAACGTCATCAACCCTTTTGATGTCAGTAAGCTGCGAGTCCCCGGTGCGGAACTGAAAGAAGGCCTGGTTCCGGTCGGCATGATCTCGGCATCCATCAGCCCGACAGAAAACCTGACCTTTGAAGGCTTTTACCAGTACGATTGGGAAAAAGTCGAGATCGACCCAACCGGTTTCTACTGGAGCACCAACGACATCCCCGGAGAAAGTGGCGACAGGGTCCTGCTCGGCTTCGGTGATTGGTCTGATCAAGGCACTTCCTGGGGCGTTTTACCTATCGATTGGGGTGCACAAGGGCTACCTACCCCAGAAGGGGCTGATGACCGCTTCATGATGGTCCCGCGCGGGCAGGATGAAAAGCCTTCTGATAATGGTCAGTACGGCTTGGCCATGCGCGTTTATGCGCCGGGCTTGAATGATACAGAATTCGGCTTTTATTTCATAAATTATCACAGCCGACTTCCGGTCTTGAGTGGTGTCACGGGAACTCAAACCGGTTTTGCCAAAGCAGTTACCGCCGCTACGACTCTTAGAGAGGGCGTGGCGACTGGAGTGGGGACGGGGCAAGCGTTAGGCCTTACAGCGACAGAAGCAGCAAACGTTGCAGCTGGTGCGGCAAACGCTGGTTTGCTCGCACAGATGGGACAAGCTGACCCAGGTCTGCCGAGCGCCTATGTCGTCAACGAGTATGCCAAGACGGCACGATACAAGGTTGAGTACCCTGAAGATATCAAAGTTTTCGGCGTCAGTTTCAACACGGCACTGGCCAAGATCGGGGCCTCCTTACAAGGCGAATACTCCTATCATAAAGATACACCTGTTCAAATCGATGATGTTGAGCTGCTGGTGGCTGCACTCAGCCCTCTGGGTGTCCTCAACCCGGCTTTTCTGGACAACCAGATCACCAACGGTGACGCCGTTCTTCTGTCCACTTATATCCCCGGTTATGTCGAAAAAGATGTCTCGCAGCTGCAGATGACCATGACCAAGCTGTTCGGCCCGACTTTTGGCGCCGACCAATTCGTCATGGTTGGCGAGGCCGGTATGACCTATGTGCACGGCATGCCGCACAAATCGACAATGCGCCTGGAATCTCCCGGCACCTACGTCACAGGCAATTCTGATCAGGCCGAACCGGGTGGAGTCCATGCCGGCAAACAAGCCGAAGCGGACGACGCCTTTGTCAACTCAACCTCCTGGGGCTACCGCATGGTCGCCAAACTGGATTTCAACGATGCCATCGGTGCCGTCACTCTTTCTCCCAGAATTGCCTGGGCACACGATGTCGACGGCAACTCACCGGGGCCGGGCGGCAACTTCATCGAAGAGCGTAAAGCGATTACCTACGGTATTGGAGCCAGCTATCAGAGTACCTGGTCTGCAGATTTGAGCTATACCGATTACTTTGGAGCGGACCGTTACAACCTTCTCAACGACCGTGATTTCATCGCTCTCAACATCAAATATTCCTTCTAATCCGGAGGAGGGAGAATTATGAAAAATCCAATTGCCAAGATATCGATATTTCTTATATTCAGCCTGTTGCTGACAACCCAGGCCTTTGCAGCCATCACAGCCGAGCAGGCAGATCGCCTCGGCAGGGACCTTACCCCCATGGGTGGAGAAATGGCCGGCAACGCTGATGGCAGCATCCCGGCATGGGACGGCGGCATCACTACACCACCGGCAGGCTACCAGAAGGGTATGCACCACCCGGACCCCTACGCTGACGACAAGCTTCTGTTTACCGTCACGGCCGACAACATGGACCAATACAGCGACAAGCTGACCGCCGGTCAGCAGGCCATGCTCAAGGCCTATCCGTCGTACAAGATGAACGTCTATCCCACCCACCGCAGTATGGCGGCGCCGCAACGTATCTACGATGCTACCAAAGCGGTCGCGGTAACCGCCCGGCTGACAGAAGGCGGCAACGGTGTAAATGGTGCCATCAGCGGCATTCCTTTTCCAATTCCGGAAACCGGGGTCGAGGTTATCTGGAATCACATCCTGCGCTGGCGCGGTAATGCTTTCGAGCGTAATTTTGGCCTCGCTCCATTAACTCGTGGTGGAGATTACACCATGGTCGAGTTTAACGAAAAAGGTGATTTCCGTTACAATCAGGAAGGCATGACGGAAGAGAAGTTCAACAACACCATCGCCAGTTTCAAACAGGAGATTTTCGCCCCGGCCCGCGTTGCCGGACGCATTCTGCTGGTTCACGAAACCCTCGATCAGAACAAGGAAAACCGCCGCGCCTGGCTGTATAATCCCGGCCAGCGCCGGGTGCGTCGCGCGCCGAACGTGGCTTTTGACAACCCCAAAGAGGGCGGCGACGGCCTGACCACCAGCGACACGGTGGACATGTACAACGGCAGCCCCGAACGCTACGAGTGGACACTGGTTGGCAAAAAAGAGCTTTACGTCCCCTACAACAGCTACCTGCTGCACAGTGACCAGCTCAAGTACAAGGACATTCTCACCCCGCTGCATCTGAACCCCGATTACCTGCGCTACGAACTGCACCGGGTCTGGGTGGTTGAGGCGAACCTCAAGGAAGGAACCAGCCATATCTACAAAAAGCGCACCTTCTATATCGATGAAGACTCCTGGCAAATTCTGGCCATGGACCAGTACGACAGCCGCGATCAACTCTGGCGGGTCTCTGAAGGGCACTGCATCAACTACTACGAAGTGCCAACCTTCTGGTCAACGGTTGAGGCTCATTACGACCTGCAATCGGGGCGCTATATTGCCATCAACCTCAATAACGAGCATTCCATGTACAATTTTGATGTGAAGTTCAACGATTCGGAATTCACCCCATCAGCGCTGCGGCGGTCCGGAAAGCGTTAACAACACGGACTATTAACTGAAACGGCCGGGCCTGGGTCCGGCCGTTTTGTCTTCAACAAGAATGGGATGGGCGTGGAAACCTTTTTTTCAGTAGCTTTGCCATTGCAGCTCAGATCAAGTCTCACAACCGGATTGATGCTCTTTCTTCTCATATTGTCACCGCTTGCAAACCCTGCTCTTGGCGCAACCAGTCAGATCATGCCTTTGGCGGAGGAATCGTTACTACTCGACGGCCAGATCGTCGGTGACCATATCATTGTGGTCGGTGAGCGTGGTCACATCCTGATTTCCGAGGATCAGGGGATCTCCTGGCAGCAACAGGAGGTACCGACGCGTGCGACCCTGACCAGTGTTTTCTTTATTGATCGCAATAACGGATGGGCGGCTGGACACGACAGCCTTATCTTGCAGACCAGCGACGCCGGCCGCCACTGGCGACAAGTCTATGCCGACCCCGAGGATGAGCGTCCGATTCTCGACCTCTGGTTCCGTGATATGAACCACGGTTACGCTGTGGGGGCCTACGGCCTTTTCCTGAAGACCGAGGATGCCGGCAAGAGCTGGCAGCCGCTTGATTTCAATCCGGCAACCCTTGTGGTTGATAATGGAGCCATTGAAGACCGGACGGAAAGTCTCGAAGAACAACCCTGGGGCATTGATTTTCATCTCAACCAGATCGCAGCAACTCCCAATGGCAGGGTTTTCATTGCTGCAGAAGCAGGCAACCTCTACCGTTCCGATGACGCCTGCCGCTCCTGGCTCAGCCTGCCTTCACCCTACGAAGGTTCCTTTTACGGCACCTTGCCTCTGACGAACACAAGAGTTCTGGCTTTCGGCTTACGCGGCAACCTGTTCTATTCGGAGGATACCGGCAACTCCTGGCAGGAAATCGTCACGGCAACCCAGGCCACCCTCAACGACGGCATTCGTTTACAGGATGGTCGCATCGTTTTGGTCGGCCTCGCCGGCACCCTGCTGGTGAGTAGCGATGAGGGGCAGAGCTTCAACCTGCACGCTCAGGCAGACCGGGCCGGAATCGCAAAAGTCCTCCAGGCCAACGACGAGAACCTGATTCTGATTGGCGAACAGGGTGTCAGACGCCTGCTCCTGCAAGATATTGACAGGGAGACAGGACGATGATTACCAGGCTCCTTGATCATCTGGAAAATTTGATCTTTGCAATTCGCCCCCTGATCATCGGTGTGTTTGTCATCATCACCCTGATTATGGGCTACGGCTTGACCAAGCTGCATGTTGATGCCAGCTTTGCCAAGCAATTGCCGCTGCAGCACGAATACATGCAGACCTTCATGGAATACCGCAACCAGTTCGGTGGGGCCAACCGGGTCCTGGTCGCTCTGCGTGCCCGTGACGGCAACATGTTCACCGCTGAATTTTTCAACGCACTGAAACTAGCAACCGACGAAGTCTTCTTCCTCGACGGCGTAGATCGCAGCCGGGTCACTTCACTCTTCACCCCGAACGTTCGCTTCACCGAAGTGGTGGAAGACGGTATTTCCGGCGGCAACGTGGTGCCCGCCGACTTCGAACCCACAGCAGAAGGCCTTGACCAGGTCCGCAAAAACATTCTCAAGTCCGGCATTGTCGGTCGGCTGGTCGCCAACGACTTCTCGGCAGCGATCATCAGTGCCGAGTTGATCGATTTCGACCCGCAGACCGGCAAGCAAGTCGACGTCATAGAGGTCGGCCACCAACTGGAAGACCTGCGGGAAAAGATTGAGAACGATCAGCTCGAGGTCAATATTATCGGTTATGCCAAGGTGATTTCCGATATTGCCGACGGCGCCAAACGTGTTGCGCTGTTCTTTGTCTTTGCCTTTCTCATCAGCGGCCTGCTGGTTTACCTTTTCACCCGCTCGCACCGGGTTACGGCGATGGCCCTAGGCTGCTCGCTGATTGCCGTCATCTGGCAACTCGGGCTGCTCACCTACCTCGGCTACGGTATCGACCCGATGGGTATCCTGGTGCCGTTTCTGATTTTTGCCATTGCGGTCAGCCACGGCGTACAGATGATCACGGCCAACCGGGCCGCCGTCTTTAATGGAGATGACAGCCTGACCGCTGCACGCAAGAGCTTCCGCAGCCTGCTGGTACCGGGAGGTGTCGCCCTGCTCTCTGACACCATCGGCTTCATCACCATCATGCTGATCGACATCGAGGTCATCCAGCAGATGGCGATTACCGCCAGCCTCGGTGTGGCGACCATCATCTTTACCAATCTTATCCTTTTGCCGATTCTGCTGTCCTACATCGGTTTTCCTGATGATTATCAGCAGCGACTGCGCGACAGCATTGAACGGATGGATCGCATCTGGATGCAGTTGTCGCGAACAGCCAAGCCCTGGCCTGCCGCCGTGCTGATCATTTTTGCCACAGGCTTGATGATCTTCGGAGCTCTGCGTGGCAGTGAGATCAAGATCGGCGATCTGCACCAGGGGGTTCCGGAACTGCGGCCGACCTCTCGCTACAACCTCGACAGCAAAACCATTACGGAGCACTTCTCGATCGGTGTCGACATACTCAACGTCATCGTAGAAACAGTGCCCGATGGTTGCATCGACTATGATGTCATGGAGAATATCGATAACTTTGCCTGGCAGATGGCCAACACCAATGGGGTGCAGTCCGTTATCAGCTTGCCGGGAATTGCTAAGGTCATAAACGCCGGCTGGAGTGAAGGCGCTCTTAAATGGCGGGCCCTGCCTCGCAATCGTCAGGTTCTGGTGGAAGCGGTTCAGTATGTCCCGACCAGTAGTGGCCTGCTCAATGCAGACTGCTCGGTGATGCCGGTGATGATCTTTACTGCCGACCATAAAGCGGAAACCATCTCCCATGTGGTCGATACGATCAAGAGCTACCAGGCTGAGAAGGGTACAGACAAGGTCAAGTTCCGCCTCGCAACCGGTAATGTCGGGGTCATGGCGGCAACCAATGAAGAAGTTTCGGCGGCCCAATTCCCGATTCTCATGTATGTCTTTTCAGCAATTATCATTCTCTGCCTGCTGACCTTCCGTTCATTGCGCGCAACCCTGGCGATCACCCTGCCGCTCGGCCTGGTTTCGCTTTTGGCTTACGCATTGATGACGCACTTGCAGATCGGTCTGAAGGTGTCGACTTTGCCGGTCGTTGCCCTCGGGGTCGGGGTCGGGGTTGATTATGGCATCTATATCTACAGCCGGTTTCAGTCGCACCTCAGTGAAGGCCTGACGATTTACCAGGCTTACCACGAAACCCTCAAGGTGACCGGCAGCGGCGTGCTGATCACCGGCATTACCCTGGCCATAGGGACGGCAACCTGGATTTTTTCACCTCTGCAGTTCCAGGCGGATATGGGAATCCTTTTGACCTTCATGTTCCTGCTGAACATGCTCGGCGCCCTGTTCCTGCTGCCGGCTTTGGCGAGTTGGCTGCTCAGGCTCAGAAGGCGGACCTGACGGCAACAGGCACACGACTTAACAACAGGACAACTCTGCATGGCAAGTTCTTCCAGTTGGCAACCACGCTCTCCTTCGGTGATCGCCGCGATCATGGCGACCTGCGAGAAATTCCCCGATCGACCGGCTTTTGTCTACCGGGTCGCCAAGCAGGAGATTACCGTCGACTACGCCAAACTGCGTGAAGATGTCATCCTCCTGGCCAGAGCTTTTGAGGAGCGTAAGATCGGACGTGGCAGCCGGGTTATGCTGCTGTCTGACAATCGCTACGCCTGGATTGTCACCGACCTGGCCCTCATGGCTCTCGGTGCCGTGAGCGTGCCGCGCGGCAGTGAAACACCGACCCAGGAACTGGAGTTCATCCTCAAGCATGCTCGCTGTTCTTTTATAATCGTCGAAACAGACGCCCTTCTGGCCCGCCATCAGGCAATGCTCAGCACCCACAAGGAAGTCAAAGCCCTCTTCATCATTGAGGGCAGCGACAAGCACACCCTGTTCAACCGCCTCTACGCCTACAGCGACATTCTTAAGAACCCCACCCTAAGCGATGCCGATTTCAAGCACTTTGATCGCATGGTGGCAAGCATCACCCAGAAGGACCTGGTGACCATTATCTTCACCTCGGGAACCACCGGCACGCCGAAGGGCGTTATGCTCAACCACCGCAATATTCTCTTTAATACCGAAAGCCTGCCGGCGGTGATCGACATCAGCGAAAAAGATCTCTGGGTTTCCATCCTGCCAAGTTGGCATATTTTCGAAAGGGCTCTCGAGTTGCTGTCCTTAAGTTGCGGCAGTTGTATCGTTTACTCAAACCTGAAAACCTTCTCAAATGATCTGGTGGCTTATCGGCCGACTTTTGTGGCGACGGTGCCGCGACTTTGGGAATCTCTCTATACCAAGGCGAACGCCGCGGTTTTGGAGAAGGGCCCTCGCGCTTTTGCGATCTTCAACCTGCTGGTTAAAACTTCGATTCGCTTTCGTCATGCCCATCGTCAACTGACAGGCCAACTGCCACAGTTCAGCTACGTGAATCCGCTGGTTCGTTGCTGGCGAAACATGGTTGCGCTGGTCGAGATGCTGCTGCTTGCTGTGCCCTACTGGCTGGCAATGAAGAAGCTTAAACCACTGCAGGATAAATTTGGCGGCCAATTACGGATGGCTGTGAGTGGCGGCGGAACCCTGCCGGCCTATCTGGAAAGCTGGCTCGATGCCATCGGCCTTCGCATTGCCAACGCTTACGGTATGACCGAATGTGCTCCGGCCATAGCCGGTCGTGGCTACAACAGTAAAATCTTCGGCACTCTGGGCCCCCCTGTGGGTATCACGGAGCTGCGTATCGTTGACAATCAGGATCAGGCTGTGGATCCCGGCATTGAAGGCAATATTGAAGTCAGGGGCCCGCAGGTCTTTGATGGTTATGATGATAACGATGAAGAAAATCGTAAGGCGTTTACTGCGGACGGCTTCTTCCGCACAGGAGATCTGGGCAAACTGACGATAACTGGAGAACTGATTCTGACAGGACGCTCCAAGGAGATCATTGTTCTTGCCAGTGGCGAAAACATCGACCCGTCACGCATTGAAAGCGCTATTGGCCAGCTGCCCTTCGTCAATGACGCACTTCTGGTCGGTCAGGATCGCAAAGGATTGGCCGCCCTGATCGTACCGGACTGGGACAAACTGAAGGATTTCATGACCGAGCATTTTGGCCATTCCTCCGAGACCTCCGAAGAACTGCAGGATGACCTGGCCATGCGTGAGCGAATAAAAAATGAAATCAACCGTTTGCTGCAGGCCAAGAATGGTTTCAAACCTTACGAAAAGTTGCAGAAGATCGACTTCCTCAAGCATGAGTTCACAGTCGGTGAGGAGTTGACAAATACTTTCAAAAAGCGGCGACATGTGATTGAACGCAAGTATCATGAATTGATTGATCGTCTGTTCAAATAGCTTTTATTTCCTTTATTTTTCCCCTTGACATATCTGACCAAATTAGTAAGATATCAAAACAAGAAGATGATTCTTCATTTCTACCTCCTCAAGGAAAACCCACAGAACATTGCCCCACAGACCCCCTCCTGGCCTGTGGGGCTTTTTTTACAGATCAGGACGAAACATTCTTGCATGGGTATTGTGCTCTCGGCAACGGGTTCAATCCTGTGTGGAGATATACAAGCCACTGTTCATATTTGCTCTGTAAATCTGTTGTTACAGCAACACACTACTCGCATAAACACCACACCTCACGCATACCTTGGTTCCAAATAAACACCTGAACATTTTTTAATACAATAGTTATCTGCCTAATTTTAAAGAACAATTACCCCAACTCAAAAACAGTGTGCCAGATTTGGCAAACTTATTGCTCAGAGTATCGGTATTAATATTTGTAATTTAATCCATTGCACAGATTCATCTCTCAGGAGGATTTAGGAAGCGTCAACTGACGGGCTTACTTGAATCCATCATCAAAGCACCTGCGAATCCTGACCGGGGAACTGCCACCCCCGGGAGACTCGCGACCACCAGCAAAGCGACAATATAACCGGAAACATCGAAGCATCGCTTTGCCTGCTAATTTGTCTAACAAGGGAGACAGGAGAGAATTATGAAATTATGCACATGGGCGACAATGATTTTAATGACGTTTTTTATGACGGCCTGTGGTGGTGGGGGTGGTAGTGATTCTACCAGCACCGGCACAACCGGTATTGCAGTTGACCCTTATATCGTCGGTGCCGAGTTCGAAGAAATTGCCGCAGATGGCCAGCACCTCCAGCAGAGCACGAAGTCGACGGCCACAGGTCGGTTCGTTTTTGCCAATGCGCTTTCTGAAGGATCGATTATTCGGATTCGTGACGGCGTCAAGGGGCAACATGGCAACGCAGCTTTCGAAGGCGTAATCAAGCGCAAGTTTGTCGCTGGCGATGTCGAACCAGTGGTGGTCTCTCCGCTGACCACCCTGCTGGCCAACGGCATGTCGCCGGCTGCCGTCATCCAGATAATGACCAGCGCCGGTCTGCCCGGATTGACCGAGGAGACACTCTACAGTGATCCAATGGCCGACCTGGCCACCAAAACCGGCAGTGTCACCGCCGCCGACCTGATTCCCCTGCAGGCCAATATGGCGATCAATACCTTCATGGTGGCCAACCAAAACTTCGATTACAACAGCCCGACAGCGGTGAGCGGATCTGCGGCGAGCCTTAATGATATCGCAGCCGTGGTCAGGGACAGTCTGAACCCGGTCTTTTTTCAGGAGATGATCGCCACACAGGGCGCCGATTTTACTGTCGGCGACATGGCCAACGCGGCGACCAACATTAACAACATGGTTGCCAGTCAGGTCCGTCAGCAAATTGCAGCAGGCAACCAATCCGTGCCATCAACAACCATTGATCAGTTTGCTGCGAACGCCATGGATAATTATCTTGCCAACCAGGGAGGGTCGACCAATCCTGGTACCGGCGACGGTGGCGGCACGATGACACCGCCGACCACCGGCACACCGCCAACCACCGGCACACCCGACGCAGCAGCGATCTTCTCTGCAAATTGCGCAGGATGCCATACGCTCGGCACAGCGACCGGCATCATGGATCTGGCCACTGATGGCGCCAAGGTGACAACTAAATTTGGCAACGCAGCCAGCCATGGCGGCAACAACACCCTGTCCGCTGACGAGATCACAGCCATGGCCGCCTATTTTGACAGCCAGGGCGGCACCACCGATCCCGGCACGGGCACCGGCGGTGGCACAACGTCTCCGCCGACCACCGGCACGCCCGACGCAGCTGCGATCTTCTCTGCAAATTGCGCAGGATGCCATACGCTCGGCACAGCAACCGGCATCATGGATCTGGCCGGAGACGGTGCCAGCGTGACGACCAAATTTGGCAACGCAGCCAGCCATGGCGGCAACACCCTGTCCGCTGGCGAGATTACAGCCATGGCCGCCTATTTTGACAGCCAGGGCGGCACCACCGATCCCGGCACGGGCACCGGCGGTGGCACAACGTCTCCGCCGACCACCGGTAGCTGCACGTCCTGTCACGGCCAACCGCCATCAGGCAGCAACTTCCCGAACAGTGAGGGCGCACACGCTGTCCACGCGTCGCTGACCGACGTCGGCACGACTTGCGACAACTGTCACACCGGTGGTACGCATAACGACTGGGTCGATCTCGGCTTCCTGCCCAAGTGGAACGCCCAATCAGCTACGGCGACAGACAATATGGACGGCACCTGCTCGAGCATCAGCTGTCATGGTGGTCAACGCACTCCGGACTGGACGGCAGGCAGTATCGATGTCGAAACCCAGTGCCTATCCTGCCATGAATCCGGCACGACACAGTACAACAGCTTCTCCTCCGGTGAGCACAACTACCATATAGAGAGACGAAATGTCGCCTGCGTTAGCTGTCATGATGTTGCCAAATTGCAGACCGGTCATTTCAGCAACCTGAGCACCACTGCTTTCGAGCAGGATCCCGCAGACACCATCAACAGTTCGATGAATTACAACGGCCAGAGTTGTAATCCCTCCTGCCATGGTTCGGAAAACTGGTAATCACAGATAATCCGGGCATTCGGCCCGGTCGCTAACCAACAAGGGGCGGATCATATGATCCGCCCCTTGTTGCGCTGCGCTTTCCGTGCCTCTGCGTGAGACCGGTTATGACTATGGTTTGTTTTGACCGCGTTGGATAACCAAATAAAAAGTTACGGGCCAATCAACGGCACATTGCTGCTTTCATAAAAGTCAGGTCCAGTCCAATGTCAGGGACCTTGACCCGCACCACCTGATCGCGGATATCGCCGATATCTAAAACGAAGGTTTGAAGCCCTCGCTGCTGCAGTTTCCTGGCAAACTCCTGTGGAGAGTTGTAGCTTCCAATATCCCCCGTTCTGCGGCTTGCATTGGCAAGGGCAGTGCACTCTCCAGCACTGGAGCCGAGCATCCAGCTGTTTCTGTCGACCCGGACGGCCGCTTTGGACTGTACGGAAGCTGCTGAGGCAGGCGGCTGTTTGGAGGCTGCCACTGGCGGCGGAGCAACAACAGCCTGGCGCGCCCTACTCACCGCCGCTGAGGTCTGTGCGGGTGTCGCAGACACTTTCTCCTGGGCCGCCGGTTGCTGAGGGGCTTCATCTCCAGGCGCTACGCCACCGGCCCAGGCAACCACGCTCAGCAACAGCAACAGCAACAGACCCGGCAGAACAAAAAGGATAGGCCTCATTTTGGTCATACTCTCCTCCATCTATAGCAACAGAATCTTCAAGGGGTGTTATTTTGCCTCGCTCAGAAATAACATCTTACCTGATAGCGGAGCGGGGACAATCAAAAAATCCCGATATTCTCCTAGCAGTCTGTCGGACCATACGGGCCGAAGCGAAAATTTGGATGTTTGAGAACAGATTTTAGCTCATTTGCAGGCTCATAGCCGTAGCTATGGACCAAAAAGGAGCTGAAATATGGGCCAGACAGCCGGATTTGCAGCCGGCTCATGGATAAGTCCGACAGCCTGCTAGGGCGTCTGTCTGGCGTCGTAATGTTCGCAGAGAGTGCCGAGATAACGGGAACCAATCTGCTCGCAAGCCAGCGCTCTTTTTACCGGGGGCAGTTTCAAAACGGCGCCGAGCAGTGCAGCCAGGGCCCGATGACTCCAAAGCACCTGATTATCGAAGACCAGGTTCTGCAGCTTGCCACGCTCAATCGCCATTAAAACCGCCTTGTGGGTTGAATTGACCGGTGTGATCACGCGCCTGGCGCGGCTGCGCAAGCTCAAAGCGGAGAGCCGGCAGTTGCGCACGCAGACGCCGCAACCCAGGCAAAGCTCCTCATCAATGACGGCGCGTTTGCGCCCGGAACCGTCAGTCTGTTCGGCCTCAAGGGTGATGACTTTGACCGGGCAGGCAGAGAGACAACGACCGCAGCCGCTGCAGTTCTGTTCCACCCCGGCGATGAAGTTGCTGGTATGCACGGGATGTTGATAGCCGAAGCGCTGTGCGGCAAGCAGAGCCTCACAGCAGCAGGAGCAACAATTGCAAATGAAGCTGACCCTGTTCTGGACATTCTCGCCGAATTGTACCAGGTTCTGCTCCCAGGCTTTATGCAGCAGCTCTTTACATTCAGCAGGCTCGATACGGCGGGCATATTCGCTGCGAATCAACGAGGCGGCAACGGCATTAAAGGTCATGCAGATATCCATCTCGGCAGCGCAGGCCCGATTCTGATGTTGCCGCTTGTGCCGGCAGTAGCAGAGGCCAACCCCTATCTCTGTTGCAGTCTCTATGACCTCCGTCGCCCTCTCATAATCCAGAACATGCAGGGCATTTTCACTGCTCAGAATTGCTTCCTGAACAAATACCCGGCCGAGCGGGGTTTTCCCGGTGAGGAAAAGCTGTTTGACAAAATCCTCCTCAACGCTGACGTACTGCTCGTAGAGTTCACTCAACAGTTTCTGGTCAATATCATCGCGGGTCCGCATCAGGGCGAACTCAAAAAACCCGGCCATGGGCGGCGGCAGAACATACTCGGTTCTGCCGTTGAGCTGAAAATCCACCAGCAGAGCCCTGCCAGCCAGGCGCTGCAGGGTCTTCTCGGCGACAGCTTCGGTAACCTTCCAGTTTTTTGCGGCCTGCAAAGCTGTAAAGGGTTTGATCGGTAGCGCTGCAACCAGTTCCGCCTCCTCGCTGCTGAAGAGCAGGTCGAGAATATGATAAAGCAGTTCGCCGGGGGGTGCGCCTTGCGGCGCAAGATTTAAACGATTGGAGAGCTTCTGATAAGAAGCTCTGGATTTGTGATGACCCACTGCTGCCTCCATTCAGGAGTCTGTTGGACAATCCTCTTGACCATCTCTCACCAGTGCCGGGAAGACTCAGGCCGAGAGCACCGCGTCGCGGGTGGATTCTTTGACACGGTACATCGCCTGATCGGCCAGGCGAATCAAATCATCCTTGGAATCAGCATCGTCGGGAAAAGTGGCAATACCAAAACTTGCTGTCATTTTGAAGGGGATGTCGTTGTCATCACGGAAATCATAAGCGCGGAAAATTTCGCAGAGTTTGGTCGCCAGGGTCATGGCACCGCTCTTGCCGGTGTTCGGCAGAACGATAACGAATTCGTCACCACCATAGCGGGCCGACTTGCAGATTTTTCGAACGTTGTCCTTGATCAGTTTGCCGATCTCGGCGAGGGTGCGACTGCCGACCAGGTGACCGCAGGTATCGTTGACTTTTTTGAAGAAATCGAGGTCGATGAAGATCAGTGACAGTTTGCCGCCAAATCGACGGACCCGCTCGATCTCTTCATCAATCAGGGTATGCAGGTAGCGGCCGTTGTAGAGGCCGGTGAGATGATCGGTGATAACCAGTTCGCTGATGCGCATGAAGTTGCGGGCGTTTTCAATGGCAATCGCGGCATAGTCGGCGATGGTGAGAAGAATCTGCAGGTCGGCGTTTTTGAAGACCTTTTCATTGGGCCCATTCACCAGTTCGATAACGCCGAGGACATGATCTTTACTGCGGACCGGCACACAAAGGACAGATTGGGTGATAAAAGAGGAGGCTTTGTCAAACTGGTCGGAAAAGCGCTCATCGGCACTGACATCAGGGATAACCAGTGCTTCGCCGTGCTCTGCAACCCAACCAGCGAAGCCTTCACCGGCTGGGACTTTCATCCCCTTGAGCTTCTCCGAGGCCGGTGACACCGCGATTTCAAACGTCAAATCGCCGCTGTCCTCATCGCGCAGCAGCAGTGACCAGGATTGAGTTTTCAGCAGTCGGCCGACCTGGTCCATGATCAGGGTCAGCACCTTCTCAAGCTCAACCGTCGAGGTTAAAGCCTTGCCGATCTCAATAAGAACTTCGAGTTCGCGGTTGCGTCGTTCCAAAGTTTTAAGCAGATGGGCGTCAGTTGACAAGGCGATCCCCACTTAACACATAAAAATCGATAGGGTCAAATCAATCACAATGCGCAAACTAACATATTCGTCGACAAAGGTCACGTATTTACCTTTTCTCGACCAGTACCCAGTAACCCATAAAGCTGCTAAGGAGAATAATCCAAGCCGACCGGCGAATAGTTGGCATGCGGGGGTTCACCCTTTTCCATCTGGAAAATACGCCTCGCACAATTTTCTGCCAGAGGACCGAAACAGAAGTAATTGAAATGTTCTTTTCTGAAGGTCTCCTGCTGAGCGTAGTTAAGAAAAAAAGCGCAGCGGGAAGATTCTTTGCATACGTGCATGGCCAATCACTCAATCAGTTCCCATCCGGAAACGCTTCTTAGCAGCCGTGGCGGCCTCAGTAAGTCTCAAATTCCTGGTCCAGGGCATCACTGCTGCCGTAGCGCTGGGGCTGCTCCGCGCCCTTAACATGAGCGGCAGACACACCCTGGGACGGGTTGTGCCGATGAGGTGACGATAGAGCTGTTCTAACAACGGAGGACTCCGATAAAGAGGTCTTTCCCAGGCGTCCCCGGCTTTGACCCCGGTTACCAACTTTGAAGAAACCGATCATCGCTTGCAGTTGTTCCGACTGGCTGCTTAATTCCTCGGCCGTTGAGGCCATCTCTTCCGAACTGGCGGCATTCTGCTGGATCACGCTATCAAGTTGCTGGATACTTTTGTTGATCTGGTCGGCGCCGGCATCCTGTTCACGACTGGCAGCACTGATTTCCTGCACCAATTCGGCGGTTTTCCTGATATTCGGCACCATTTTGTCGAGCAATTTGCCGGCGTTCCGGGTCACCGCAACCGTCGATGATGAAAGTTCATTGATTTCACCGGCGGCGACCTGGCTGCGCTCTGCCAGCTTGCGCACTTCTGCGGCAACCACGGCAAAACCTTTGCCCTGCTCGCCTGCACGGGCAGCTTCAATCGCTGCGTTCAGAGCCAGCAGGTTGGTCTGCCGGGCAATTTCTTCAATGATTGTGATCTTTCCGGCAATGTCCTGCATCGCCACCACTGTTGCCGAAACGGCTCGGCCACCTTCTTCAGCATCGATGGCCGACTGGATGGCGATCTTCTCAGTCTGTTGGGCATTGTCTGCATTTTGGCGAATGTTTGCGGTCATCTGCTCAATGCTGCTGGACGCCTCTTCTGCGGCGGCGGCCTGCTCGGATGCTCCTTGTGACATCTCTTCCGACGAGACACTCATGGCCTGGCTCCCGGAAGAGACATTGGTCACCGCCTGCTGGACATTATCAACTACATCACGCAGTTTAGCGGTCATGCTGTTCAATGCGATCAGCAGTTCATCATTTTCAGAGCGTTGTTCAACATTAACGGTCAGATCGCCATCAGCGATCCTCATCGCCGCGCTTGAGACAGTTTTCATGGAAGCAATCATTTTTTGCATGGCCTGAAGCAACATGCCGGTCTCGTCCTTGGAACGGGTCTCAACAAGCACATCCATATCACCGACTGCCAGCTGTTCTGCAACATTCACGGCCAGGGCCAGGGGTTTGGTAATCGTTCTGGAGATCCAGTAGGCTAGAGCACCGAGAACAAGGATGACCAGGATAATAGCAACCAGGAATTTCACGGCACTCGCGTAGAACTCAGCGTCGACATCATCAATGTAGATTCCGGAACCGACAATCCAGCCCCAGGGAGCGAAGCCTTTGACAAAGGAAATTTTAGGTGAAAGCTTCGTCTCATCAGCTTTTTGCCAGGAGTAGTGCACAAAGCCCTTGTCCTGCGCCCTGACCACTTGCGCCATTTCAACAAACAGATGCACCCCGTTGGGATCAGCATAATCAGCCAGGGATTTGCCGTTCAGCTCCTGGTTGAACGGATGCATGACCATGCGCGGTTGCATATCGTTGACCCAGAAATAATTCTGACCATCGTAACGCATTCCTTCCAGGGTTTTTAACGCCGCGGCCTGGGCCTCCTGCTCGGTCAGTTCGCCCGCCTTGTAGGCTTCATGGTAATTGCTGACAATTGAGTAGGCGCTTTCAACCAGATCCTGCGTCTTGGCTTTGCGGTCTGCCATCATATTCGACTTGTTCTGCATAAGCGTAACCGCGGCCAACACGATTATCGTCATGAGACAGGTCATGACAAGGACTGTCAGCTTGTGCTGGATCTTGAGATCTGTGATGGACATAATCTACTCCTTGGATAATTGATATGGTTTTATGGTTTATTAGTCGTCACTCCGTAAACAAATAAACGAATCAGGTCGGGCACACCATTTGAATAACCGACAGCAACTGCTCCGGTTGAAATGGCTTGGTCACCCATCCCGAGGCGCCTGCTTTTTTCCCAGCGACCTTCATCTCCTGCTGGGATTCGGAGGTCAGCATAATGATTGGCATGAAGCGTTTGCCTGGCTGTTGGCGCACGAACTTGATGAGTTCAACACCACCCATGTTTGGCATGTTAAGATCGGTGACCAACAGATCGATGTCTTCCCGTGCAAGTTTTTCGACGGCATCCTGGCCATCGTAAGCCTCGATGACCTGGTATCCTGCCCCCGACAGAGCCTTGTTGAGAACGCTGCGTACGGTTGATGAATCATCAACAGTCATAATTTTTTTCAGCATTTTCCTGGTGTCCTGGTTGGTTAATTGCTGCCATTAATTTTGGGCATTTAGCTCGCTGGCTACCTTGCATATCCTCGACTTGACTACGGACGGGCCTGCATTGAAGCGTCTTGCAAGCAACCGAAAGTCGTCGTTTCCAGATCGAAAAGTTCACTGTGTCCATCCAGAGTTTCGGGGCTGGACACCAATTTAAGGCGTTAAACGTTCAAATTATGTCTATGCTTCGAGCACCTCTTCGACGGGTTTTTCGGATACGGCCTGGAATCCGGTTATCTCGGTTTCACTGAATAGGCGGTTGATGTTCAGAAGAATCATGAACTGTTCATCAACTCTACCCATCCCTTTTATGAAGTTCGTGTTTATATAAGCACCAAGCCTGGGTGGGGGTTCGATCATATCTTTTGTCAACTCCAGTACTTCACGCACTTCATCAACCTGAATGCCGACGACATGCACTTCATCGTCGATGGCGACCTCCGCAACGATCGTGCATCTATTATTCTCTTCCCGATTCGGCGGCAAACTGAGCTTGAGGTGCATGTCAAAAACCGGCACAACCTGGCCCCGCAGGTTAATTACGCCCAGCAGATCTTCTGGGGAATGGGGAATTTTTGTCACAGTGACATGATCCAGGATTTCCCGCGTTTGAGTAACGGCGAGGCCATATAAATCATTGTTCAGTGTAAAAGTGACATATTGCAGATTGTGCTCGCTTTGCATTTTGTTCTTTCCTTCTGGTGAAACTGTTAATGACGGGATAGAGTCCGCCAGGGCTGCTCCCTGAGATATTTGCTTTAATATTACAAATAGGGTGCCAAACTGGACATTAGTTATAAGCAACCGTTTCTCCGTTATAAATTTATAAGAGAAAGGCAAAGAAGGGGTGCGACTTTATTCACACAGACAAGGTTCACAAAGCAGAAAACCTCGTTGAATTGACAACTTGCTCTGTCAGGAAACTTTCATATCGGTGTAACCATAGTTGCGGGGGTCTATGGCCGGAAAGCGAACCGGAGGATCATCACACCCTTCTGTCGAGCGTGACGTCTGTCGACAACCCGGGAACCGGCGGGACAATCCTCGAAAAGCTGATGACGAGGGCAAGTTTCTTCGCTTCAAGCTATCGATCGTTGCTTCGTCCTTTAAGACGCTTGCCCAATGCCGCCCGTGTCACTCCCAGCAAGCGGGCAGCCTGGGTCTGATTACCATCAGTTCTGCGCAGAGCTTCGTCGACAAGCAGGTTGGCCATCTCTTTAAGGGTCGGTAGGATGTCCGGGAAAACCGGCTGCCTATCAACAACTTGCGTGGCTATCCTATTGCTTTCTTGAGCCTGCTTGCGAAAAGCATCGATTTCAGCATGAAAACTCGCCAGCGAAAGCACCCCGTGTTGATGGCGGGTCACCGCATCGTAAATCATGGCTCGAAATTCACGGACATTGCCCGGGAAGGGATAATTCTGCAGCAGTGTCAAAAGCTGTTCTGGAACAGTCGGTGGTTTCTTGCCAAGCCGCTCAGCGGCTTCAACAAGAAAATGATTCAACAAAGGAACAATATCTTCACGTCGTTCCCGCAGAGGAGGGATAGTAACCTGGTGGGTTTTCAGACGATAGTAGAGATCCTTACGAAAAAGTCCGTCTTCCACTCTGGTTGTCAGCTTCTGGTTGGTCGCAAAGACAAATCGCGTCTGTGCTTTTTTCGGCAGGTCACTGCCCAGGGGCAGGTATTCGTTTTCCTGGAGCAGGCGCAGCAGTTTGACCTGGGATTCGTGGCCCAGATCACCAATTTCATCCAGAAAAAGCACTCCGTGGCGTGCCCGTTCGATCATTCCCGTCCGATTCTCACGTGCATCGGTGAAGGCCCCCCGAACATGGCCAAACAAGGTGTCGGAAAAGACCTGGTCATCCAGGCCTGCAACATTGACGGCAACCCATGGCCCCTGCGGTGTTGAAAGCTGGTGGACTGCCTGAGCAACCAACTCCTTGCCGACACCACTTTCACCTGAAATCAAAACCGCTTCATTGCTTTGTGCAATCGCTTCTATGTAGCGAAAAACCGTCAACATTTTCGGACTCCGAGTCACCATGTCGGCAAACACGTCCGGATGACGCAGGCGGTCTGAAAGCAGACTCTGTTTAAGATTCAAGTTCTCGGTATGCAGAGCGTACAACTCCAGGGCGTGACGAACGCCACTCATCAGGCGCTCCTCGTCCACCGTTTTGACAAAATAATCAAAGGCCCCCTGTTTGATGCAGCGCACGGCGATATCGATTTCGTTGCGTCCGCTGAGTATCAGCACAGCAGTCTCCGGATACTTTGCTTTGATCTGCTGCAGCAACACCTCCCCTGAGAGGTGAGGCATGGTCACATCGAGCAGGACAAGACTGGCCGGTTTCTGCTCCAGCAGCATCATGACCTGTCGACTATCCTGACAGGTCATGATGTTGGTCAGAGCAAGAGATCGTTCCAAAAAGAGACTCAGGCTTTTCAGCCAGGCAGCTTCATCATCAACGATTAAAATCGGCTGTTCGGGACAAACCTGATTCATGGCAAGGCTCACCTTGTTAGGCTGCAGTCATCGCAGGTAAATGTACGGTCACGGTCGTGCCGTAACCCGGGGTGGATTCAAAATGAATGTGCCCCTTATGCTCTTCAATAATCCTGGTGGAGATTGACAAACCAAGACCGGTGCCACCGCTTTCACGCTTGGTCGTGAAAAACGGGTCCGTGATCTGGTTGAGTGTTTGGGTCTCGATGCCACACCCTTCATCCCAGACCTTCAAACAGACCTGCTGCCTGGCTTCATCGGCATAAAGGGCCACAACCAGACTTTCTGAGCGTTTCTGCAGGGCCTGGCAGGCATTCGACAGCAAGTTGACCAGAACCTGCTCCAGCTGCCGGAGATTGCCCGCGACCTTTGGCAGGTCATCTTGATATTCCACGACAAAGGTATCGGTGGCCTGACGGATTGCCACGCGCATGATCCGCAGAGAATTACGCACCACCTCATTCAGATCGACGGTTTCAAAAGTATCCTGCAGGGCGGGCCGGGAGAAATCTTTCAGATCTTCAACAATCTGCTTGATCCGTTGGCCACTTTCAATGATTTCCGAAAGAGCCTCCGGCAAGGCGTCTATCGCTCTGTGGTAAGCAAGCCCACCCAGCCGCAGTGTTGCCGGGTTCTGGACATCTTTGTCCAGTAATGGCTTGAGATCGAACATAACATCTTTTACCAGAGACGCATTCATCAGGACCAGACCGGTCGGGTTGTTGATTTCATGGGCGACCCCGGCGGCCAGTTCCCCCAGAGCGGCCAGGCGCGCAGAACGATTCGCTTCGTCGCGCAGACGCAAACGCTCGGTAATGTTGAAAGACAGTGTCATCACTTTGACAACCTGGCCGTCTGCAGCCACAATCGGATAGGCTTTGACGACCCAGGTTTCGCCTTCGCTGGTCTTCTCGATTGTTTCAACCTGCTCTGCGCGTGTCAGCCCCTGGTGAACAGGGCAGGTCTCTTCCTCATGATCGACCCGACAAAGCTCCCGGCAAGTTTTGCCAATGACCTTGTCAGGATTCGTTCTCAGGTATTTTTCAGCATTGCGGTTGGCCCATAAGGCCTCACCTTTATCGGACCAAATGATCAGGGCATCCGGTATCGCCTCAAGAATCGTCTGCCGCTCCAGAAAAAGCTCCCGATATCTCTGTTCCTCTTTACGCAAGTTCTGTTCTGCAGCTTTAATAAATGTGATATCTCGAGCGATGGAAAGGATTCTTGGCTTGCCTTTAATGACGATCTGCTTTGCAGACAACAGAAATTTTTTGAGCTGTCCTTCCCGAGCCAGGGCGGTCATTTCAAAGTTCTGGACCTTACCGTCCTGTCGCACCTTTGTCAGAAAATCTTCGCGATTCCCCGGGTCTTCCCATAAACCTACGTCAACCGTTGCCAACTTGCCGATTATCTCCTTACGGTTGTAACCTGACAATGTTTCGAAGGCCTTGTTGACGTCATAAATCAGACCATTGCTGTCTGAGACGATAATGCCGTCCGGCGAAGTATCAAAAATGTCTTTGAACTTCTTTTCGCTCTCCCGCAAGGCCTGCATGGTCTGGGTGTGTAATGTGACATTCTTGTAAGTAAGCAAAAGACACTGTTCAGAATCGAGCGCGATAACCCTCGCCGACAACATGACATCAATCCGTCGGCCTTCACTACTGAGAATGCTTGTTTCAAAGTTGTCTATGGATTCTCTCTTCGCGAGTTTCTCTATGATTTGAGCTCTTTCTGAAAAATTGTGCCAGAAGTTCAGTTCATAAGAAGTTTTACCGACCAGGTCTTGATTTTTATAGCCAAACATTTCGCTAAAACTTTGATTAGCATCCATGAACAGGCCATCTTGCAGACGACTGATACTCATGCCGTCAGGGGCAACCTGGAAAATTGTCTGATAATGAGCTTTTGTAAGTGCCATGGTCTCCGCTTAGAATCCTTGTTTTGTTCTTTGCGACCACTTCTGCCACAAGTCCCCATAGGGAATCGCCCGGAAATCGAGGCTTAAGCGTTCCTTCGCCTGTACGCGCGTAAACCCCCGCTCCAGAACCGCCGACTCGATCGCCGGCATGTGCATCGCTCCCCAGGGAATGATGATGGTATCATAGTGAGGCAAGGTCTTGACCATGCCGGCGATCACTGCGTCGTTGCGCTTGTCGAGAATATCGGCCATCACCCCGGCGAGACCCTCTTCAGACATATTTTCTTCGACCCAGAGATTATATTCGCCAAGCCCTTCCAGGAGCGGTTTGTCACCAAACAGACTACGCCCGAGAACATTGAGGAAATCGATGGTTTTCGGTTCAAATCGATTCAGATCGATATCAGCGTTGGCGATATCCGGCTTGCCCGGTTCGTGGTTGACCTGACCGGCTGCGTTGAGGTCGTCGAGCTTCACCGGATTACCGTCAAGCCTCATCTGATCTTGAGAGGTCAGGCCAATAAGACCGGCCAGCTTGCCGTAATTGAACTGGCTCTCCAGCAGATGATCCCGATCGGTCACACCTTCGGAGAGGATGATGGCCCTATCCGCCGGGATCGACTTGGCCAGGTCCTGGTAGTAAGTCTCTTTGCCGATGTGCATCATTCCTGCCAGACGGACCTCCTTGTTGGCAAGATGATAGCTGCGCTCGATCATGTGGATACCGACCGGGCTAAGGCGTAAGAATCCAGCGGTCTGCTCTTCGAGGTAGTAACTGGCGACAGCCAGGCCGGTATAAACCAGGACAAACGGGCTGAGCAGCAGGTTGATGGCGGTAAAACCAAGGGTGTTGCGCAGGCTGAACATCGGAGCCTGGAACGGCTCTTCTGTCAGCAGGTTACGGCCACCGAGGCCACGCAACAGGATAATAGCCATCACGCCAAGTGCAAGCTGGCTGACAGCCGCAGTCAAGCCGTAAGCCTCGCGGCCCAAAACCCCCGAGAGCGGCCACATGGCCAGAGCGCTCCAAGCGGCAAACAGGGTTAACGGCAGAAAGACCCGTTTCGGTAGCCGTCGGTCGATGCCGAGGCAGACATAGACGACCAGGGAGAGGGCAATGACGACAGCAGCGACAAAAGCAGCTATCGCCGTCAAAACCGGCAGCGCAGAGGAAGCCCTCTGCAGGAGTGTATCGATCAACGAGAGACCTGCGTCGATCATGAAGAGGACAAGGTAAAGATTGGCGAAGCAGCGCATTAAAAGTCCTTGCAAAGATGAAACGTAACTATTCACCACCTTTGTAGGAGCGGCTTTAGCCGCGAACAATCGTGCCTGAAGGCGACTCCTACAGCGTCATTCCGGCATGGTTTTAGCCGGAATCCAGGTTTTATAGAGTTAAAAGTCTGGATCCCCGACAAAACCACTCGGGGATGACGACCCTTGGACCATAGGT
>JAGXHL010000004.1 GCA_024636215.1 Deltaproteobacteria bacterium | reverse complement strand
CAATTCTCGTATCCAGCCGAAAGTCTCGCCCAATGAAATTGTATCTCCTGGTTTGATCGAACGATCAAGCAAAATGATAATGCCGGAGATGAAATTCGATACAACTTTCTGCAGTCCAAAACCGATACCGACGCCGATGGCTCCCGAAAACAGGGTGAAAACCGTCAGGTCGATACCGAGCCCGCCAAGTGCAATGAGTACGGCAATGATAACCAGGGTGATGTGCAGGACCTTACCAAAAAGGACGCGCAGCGACGGAGTCAACTCATCCGACCGTTGAATGCGCTGGTCGAGAAAGTTACCAATGGCAGCGGCTGCCCACAGCAATACACTGAGCAGTACCACGGCCTTGATAACCACCAACAATGTCAGTCGCGAATCGCTGGTCCCTATCTGAAAGCCGATGTTGCCGAGCACGTCGGCGATAGTCCCGGTGATGCCGAGAATGGTTGCGGCCACGTAGAGCCAGCCAACGATTGCGAACAGTCGGCCGATGGCTCGGCTGCGTAAGACATGCGAGCCGACCGAAATAATCAGCCAGGCCAGCGCCAAAAGCAGGACATTGGAAAGCAGTCGGTCATTCTCGGGCCAGCCGGTACTGCGTATCAGGACGAACGCTACGGTCAGGAGTAATATAAAGAAGATCCACAACAGGCGGCGTAGCAGCATGACGATCATGCGCAGGATGCCGGGATAACCCTTGATCTGCCGCGCCTTGTCTTCCAGCCGGGGCTTGGCCCACCAAGCCAGTGCGTACGAAGTTGCAAACAAGGCGCTAATCACAACCACCTGAAAAATAAAAGGCGGCTGTCTCAGGTAGTCGAGCGTAAATCGGAGATATTCGACGACTTTCGTCAGGAACTCTTCCAAGCCGGACTCCTTGTCATTGCCACGAATAATCCCGTAGCGGGGGGAGGCTATCTCATCAACAGTCTCCGCGGTCGGTAATAAAGAAGAAACATGTGCCTGCCCGTACCACTACCTGGTACCCTGCACCCGATCTAGAAAATCCACGATCTTCGGCGTGAACTTCTCGGGTTCCACCAGGAATGAATCATGACCGTAGTCAGAGTTGATCAGATGATACTCTGCTGATTTCCCCAGTTTGTGCAACACCTCGATCAATTCTTCTGTCTGGTAGGGCGGGTAGAGCCAGTCGGAAGTAAATGCAAACCACAGAGATGGACAGACAAGGTTGCTCAGAGCATCTTTGATTCCCTCGAATCCCCAGGCAACATCGTAGAGATCGAGAGACTTGGCCAGATAGAGAAAGCTGTTGGTGTCGAAGCGGTCGACAAAGCTGCGGCCGTTATAGGCCAGGTACCTTTCGATCTCGAACTGGCCGAAGAAATCAAATTGACCATCCCGGACGGAAAATTTTCGTCCGAATTTGAGGTTCATTGATGGCTCGGAGAGGAACGATATATGTCCTACGGCGCGAGCCAGGGCCAGTCCGTCTGATGGTGGATGTTCTGGCCTGTAATTCCCTTTGCGCCACATCGGGTCGTTGTAGATGGCCTGACGAGCCAGTGCATTCAGCGCTATGGCCATCGGCGACGGCCGGCCGGTGCCGGCGATAGGGATGATCGAACGGACGCGGCGCGGATAATGAATACCCCATTCGAGAGCTTGCATGGCTCCCATGCTTCCACCGATGACGGTGAGCAATTGATTGATGCCGAGATGGTCGATCAACAACTGCTGAGCGTGAACCATGTCACGAACCATGACAACCGGGAACTGCAGGTTATAGGGCTTGCCGGTTCTGGGGTTATTGCTGGTCGGACCGGTTGAGCCAAAGCATGAACCAATGACGTTCGAACAGACGACAAAATAGCGGTCGGTGTCAATAACCTTGCCCGGGCCGATCATGTCGTCCCACCATCCGGGTTTGCGATCCTCCGGGGTATGACGTGCGGCAGCGTGGGCATCCCCGGTCCAGGCGTGAGCAACCAGAATGGCGTTGCTCTTGTCGCTGTTCAGCTTGCCATAGGTTTCATAGGCAAGCGTCAGTGGACCAAGAACTCGGCCGCTTTCCAGTCGCAGCTCGACATCGAAGTCGACGTATTCAGTTTTAACGATGCCCAACTCGCTCATGTTATGACCATACCACGGAAAATAAAAAGCCCCTTCCCGGAAAATGAGAAGGGGCCGGCAGATACGTGAAGAGTTGGTATCGCGGGCTCCGTCCTCATCTTCCCCGCCTTCGCTAACGCTTCGGCGGGTTGGATTTAGCACCTGGCATTCTCCGTCGCAATGGCTTCGGCGAATCGGTTGCTGTGGCTTCAAAGGGCCGGTCCCTCCACCACTCTTGATAAAGACGTGTTGCTATGTTGACGAAACTCTAACGAAAACGGTCTGTCTTGTCAAACTGTTTGCCCATACTGTTTGTCGATGCGTCGAGATTTGAATGAACCGATCTCTCTTTCAAGTACGTTGGCAGTTTGTTGTTCCACTGTACTGTTGAGGTCCTGTGCTATCGCGATCAAATGATCATGGCGAATTTACCATGCCCGTGAAAGGCTTGCCATGGATGAGATGACTGAGCCGTCATACACGTTACTGTTTATTTCGTCATAATCGTCATAGGAAGCCTCAAGTGTGCATGACCAGCTCTCGTCGATCTGCCAGCTCAGTCTGCCTCTTAAGCCGTTCTGGCGGATATCGACCTTGCTGATTTCTCGCAGGTCGGCACTTGAGGCAGAGCCGAAGATTGCGCCGAGTTCGTTAAAGAACTCAAGAGAAGTTGTTGCAAAATTCGGATCATAAGCGGCCTCGGAACGAATATGGTAGCCTTCCACACGGCAGGACAGATCGTCATGAATTTGCCAGGTCGCGCCCGCTGAAAGGGTGTGGACGGTTTGCTCGTAATCTACATTGTCGTCTTCGATGGTATAATCGTTGAGCGGATCCTCTCTGTTGGCTGCCGTGCCGAACAAGAGGTCCTGCTTTATGTCGGTGGCCAGGTAACCATAGCTCAGGTCGATGGCGAGCCTTTCTACAGGAACCAGCCAGACGCCGAAGCTGACGCTCTGCTGCTGCCGGTTGCGACCGAGATCGTATGAGACGAATTCGTTTCCGGCTGCATTGTCGAACTGTAAAACAACGCGATCATTATTGTCCTCATCGAGCAGGTCCAAAGCAGCATTCACTCCCCAGAAGGATGAAGGTGAATACCTCGCTGACAGGAAAAGCTCGCGGCTGTCTGAGAAAGATGTTCCGTAAGAGGGATCGTCCTTACGTTCAATGCTCGTCCATCCACTGATCTTGAGAGCGGACTTTTCGAAAAAACGGCTGTGAAATCCAACTTTAAGTTTGGTTAAAGATTCCTCTTCAGGTAGCTCCCAGTAAGGGTCTATCATTATGGCGGCAGTATCGTCGATCGGTGTTGCAATCGGCTGACTGTGATGCCCGACCGGCGGACCGGTATGGTCTCTCCTGATGTCCTCACGGCGCAACTCCGTTTTTAAGGTCAGATTGGCAGCGGGCCTGTAGTTGCCGATGATTTCATACCAGGCCCTGGTAAAATCGATCGACTCGCGCACATTCAGGTTGTTCGGGTTCAATGAACCATAGTCCGAAAAAATGTTGCTGTTGTCGTTGTCAAGGTCGAGATAGCGGTGGCGCAGGTTGATCGTCCAGTGCTTGTTCGGTGTATAGATCACATCAGCAGATGTTTTCAAATAATCGGTCTCGGCCGCAACCGGTTTTACGGAGTAGAGTTCCGAGTTGTTCTCACGTTTGCCCAAAGTTATACTGGCACTACCTACCAGTCCACCAGATGGCGACGTATTCGCTCGCAGAGTGATCTCTTTGACGGTCGATTCCGGATCTTCGGCGTGTTCATAGTCCCCCGGATTTCTGTCTTCTGCGCCTGAGCTGCCATGCGCAGCAAAGTTGTCTGTTGGTATGGCTTCGTTGTCTTTGAACTCCCTGTAAAGAACGCCGGCCTCAAGGTCAATGTAGCCAAAGTGACCATCAACGCCGGCTTTCAATTCATTGGTCACCCTGTCAATTGGACGTGTTCTGCTCTGCATGTGACAGCCGGTGCAATTTTCATCTGCGAAGCGCAGCTGGCGTTTGCCATGCTTTTCCAGTCGCCAGTAGGCAAGATTAAGATGCGCAGGATAGGCCGGCATCTTAACGCGTAACTCAAGCTCGTTAATGTCGATCTTCTGGCCATAATCGGCATTCGGATCGTGGTCGGTGTAGTAGGTGCGGATATCATTATTAAAGGTGCCGTCAGGGCGGCTGCCTTCTGCGGGAGCCCTTGCCGGATCCGAAATACGATTGTTGCCGTTGCCGTCGATGCCATTATCGTAGGGGATGTGGTCCAGGTTGTGAAAAAAACGCTCTGAAAGTATGGAAATCTGTAACTGAGAGCCGTTGGACACATGCACATCGGCCTCATAGTCCTGGTCATTCCGAACCTTTACCTCCAGAGCGGCATGCGCCTTGCCGTAATAATCGAAATAGTACAAATCAAGGGTCGGGCTGCTTGTCACGCTGCGATATTCGGCAGCGCGGCCGGGCTCACCGTTGAGACTGAAGGACTGGTAACCTATGGCAGCTGTTGCCTCTTTTGTAGGCAGAATCTCAGCGTCGACATTTTTGATGTCTGCCAAAGCCATGCCATTGAGTGTGGCCAGCGCTAAAACACAAAACATGATGTATTTGAACGGCTTCACAATGACCTCCTTGATTTCATTGCAACTATTCAGTTCCCTTACTCAACGGCACAGCATGTGGTCTGCAGCTGTTGCCTGCGTCCAACGTTGTCACTTAACTTTCCGCAAGCAACAGCTGCGGCCCACATGCACTCGCTTACGTGCTGAATACCCGACAGGCTGCTAGCGAGAGAGGAAAGAGCCTCGGCCGTGAACCGAAGGCACATCGGTGCCATGAATAGACGAGTGGCAGTCAGTACATCGAGTGTAAAAAGCCTTTTTCATGGATAAATTATCCAGGGTTCCCTGTGGTGAGTATGAACCTTGATGGCCCGCATGGCATTGCATGCACAGGAAAGGCTGGGAAACCTCAAGCAGCGGGTCGTTGGGTGAACCGTGTGCTTGATGGCAGTTGGTGCATTCTTCGGTGACGTCGGCATGTTCGTAAACGAATGGTCCCTGGTATTCCATGTGGCAGCGGGTGCAAAGAGCCTTGGAAGTGACGCCTTTGAGACTGCTTCGATTCGTAGAAAGATGCGGATCGTGGCAGTCGGTGCAGGCCATCTTGTGTTCCGGGACCGGGTGATGGGAGAACTGGGAAAATTCGACCTTAACCTGCTTATGGCAGCCGGTACAGAGCACTTCCTGTTCATGACGGCTGACTTTCTGCTGTGGGCCCTTATGCAGCTTGTGGCAGTCAAAGCAGCTGACATCGTTCAGGGCGTGTACGCTTGAACTCCAACTGTTCAGGTTCGGCGTCGATGCTGCGGAGTGGCAGCGTAGGCAAAGCATTGACTGTGCCTGGGCAGGAATCTCGGTGATCGGTAGCAACGTCTTGAAGTCGCAGATTTTCTGCTCTGCGGCTTGCTCAACGGCCATGCTGCCTGGACCGTGGCAGGATTCACAGTTGACCAGTGGCAGGCCGGTATCTTCGGAGATTTGATCGCCGTGAATCGAATGCTTGAAATCCACGTAAATTTTGTCGTGGATGTGACAGCTTTTCAGGCAGTTTTCATCACCGATATAGTTGGCGTCGAGATTTCCTGCCAGGAGGGTCTCATAATCCCTGACAGGTGCGATCGGCTGTGAAGAGCGCAGAGTAGCAAGATCGGTGCACGCAACAACAAGCGTACTTGCCAGAACAAGGAAGAGGATAATCTGATATCGCAAGGCCTTGCCTCCTGTGTCGTAGCGAAATCTGGTGTTTGTATTCAATCACTGGAAACAAAAGTCTCTAATGATTCCGTGTTCGATCTGTAAATGGGGTGTTGCCGAGTCCAAAAATGCACTTGTGCCATCCGCGAGGTTCCCAAACAGGTCTAAATCTTAAACAAAAACCCTATTATGCTGATTTCATTAATTAAATCAAGGATTTTGCGCTCAAGTTTCCTTTGTGAGGAGTTTTTGAGATCTTTCCTGTATGTGGCTGTATCGGCAATATTGTCTAAGCGGTTGAAATTAAAAGAGGACTGCAGAAAAGACTCAGAAGGGCTGGTTGTTTTTATCGCAAGTGGGTATAATAAGAGAAAAGTTAAACGATTATTCCGGGAAGCTGAACAGAGCTTCCCGCTTCGCCCTGGTAGACTTTCCCTCCTGGTCACCAGGGTTTTTTTGTTCTCTGCCGCTTGGCGAGAGATATTTAAATTTAAATGGGAAGGCTTTTGCCCTGTGTGGCTGCCAAGCTTGCAAAGTCGTAGCGCGAAAGGGTTACCATGAACTCGTTACGAATCTGTTCCCAGGCGCCATGTACCGGGCAAAAAAATTCACGATCGCACGCACCGTCTCTGGTCATGCACTGATTAAGATAAACCGGTCCTTCTTGAGATTTTATGATGTCCAGCAAGGTTATCTCTGCTGGCGCTTTAGCTAGATAGAAGCCGCCGCCAACGCCACGTTGAGAGCCGACGATGCCGTCCTTGATCAAGGGTTGGAGTATCTTGGTGAGAAAAGCCGGTGTGATATCCTGCTCTTTGCAGATGTCTTTTTTATAGATGATATCCCCGGCTGGCTGGCGGGACATGTGCAGAATGGCACGGATAGCGTATTCTGTAGCGCGCGTGATAATCAATGAAATTCCCTTTGCTGAATATACGTGACAATATTTGTAATAAACTAAATCTCTTGCTCGGCCATGTCAATCTTTTATGCATTCATCTTTAATCCTGAATCACTTTTGTCAGCGTTCTGCCTTCCCATGGCGCTTGTTGTCGATTAACAGGCCCTTTCCCGCGGCTGCATTATCAACTCGTTTTCGTCCGCAAACGGCCCTTTTGTCCATTCAGGGCTCGATGGATGCAAGCTGTAGCAAAACCTATGAAAGGAAACCCCGTTTACATGACTGTCGAACAGATTGTCGGACGTTTTGCACCAAGTCCTACTGGCCCCTTGCATTTCGGATCACTTGTCGCAGCGGTTGGCAGCTATTGTCTGGCACGGAGAAAGGGCGGCAAGTGGCTGTTACGCATGGAAGATCTGGACACACCGCGGGTCGTGGCAGGCTCTGCGGATGAGATCCTGTCTGCTCTGGAAGACCTGGGGTTGCATTGGGACGGTGAAATCGTCTGGCAGAGCCAACGTACCGAGGAGTATGTTGAGGCAATAGAGCGACTGCGCAAAAAAGGGCTGGTCTTTGATTGCGTCTGTTCCCGCAGGGAAATTTTATCAAGCGCGCCGCATCCGGGTGAAGATGGACCTGTCTATCCGGGTACGTGCCGATCAAGATTGTATCCTGGACACAAGCCGCGTTCGACACGTATCGAGGTGACCAAGGAACCGATCTGCTTTTGTGACGGGGTTTTCGGCCCTCTTCAGCAAGTGTTATCAGAAGCAGTCGGCGATTTTGTCCTGCGCCGCGCCGATGGCCTCTTTGCTTATCAGTTGGCAGTCGTTGTCGATGATGAATCCGCAGGGGTCAATCAGGTGGTTCGCGGTGCTGATCTGCTTTCCTCAACACCCAGGCAGATTTTTCTGCATGCCTGTCTTGGCTATCCTGTCCCTGAATATATCCATTTGCCTTTGGCGATGGGCAGCAACAGCAAGAAAATCAGTAAACGTCATGGTATCGTTCGGCTTGATCATGAAAATGATGCTGGCCGGTTGATTGCACAAGCTTTGAATTTCCTTGGTCAGGCGATACCAGGTTGTTTGCAGGGCGCGCCACCGGCAGAACTCCTTTTCTGGGCCATGCAAAACTTTGATCAAAGTGAAATTCCGGTTGCTCCCGAGGGGATCATTCTGAAAGATTTACCCGCATGATCTGAAAAAAAAGCACTCAAGCCCATTGACAGACTGTTGAAAAGCCGGTAAATAGGTTACATTGAAAGCGAGCAGTACCTGCCTAGCGTCACCTGAGTAAGCAATTTTTCCTATCAGACACACAACCCAATCAGAGTACGGACTGACATCGACCTTAGGACATTCTTGAAAATAAACGCGTAGGGGATAGCGGGATTTTACCCTGCAAAGTTGACCTTCCAAAACATCAAAATCATTTCGGACCGCGAAAACTCGGAGAAAAAAAGACCTCAATATTCACGATGAACTTATGCATGCAACAACTGCGGCAAAATTTTGCTGTCGTGCGTGTGTGCGATCTTGAACTGGCGGATTTTAAGGAGAACAGATGAACCTGAAGGAACTGAAAGAAAAGAAGATTGCCGACCTTTTGACCATCGCCAAAGAGCTTGGCGTCGAGGGGGCGTCGGGTCTGCGCAAGCAGGACCTGATCTTCGCTATCCTTAATACGACATCCGCCAAGAATGGCGCGATCTTTGGTGAAGGGGTGCTTGAAATTCTTCCGGACGGCTTCGGTTTTCTGCGCGCTCCGGATGCCAATTACCTGCCT
>JAGXHL010000024.1 GCA_024636215.1 Deltaproteobacteria bacterium | reverse complement strand
GTCCATTGATCTGTACATCAATGCCCGGCAGCTGCAACCGGCTGACAAACTGCGTGGACGTATAGCCCGCCGCGATCCGGGAGGTGGCGGTATCAATGTCGCACGAGCGATCAGCTCTCTGGGTGGGCAGGCGCTTGCCCTTTTGCCGGCGGGGGGCCCTTCAGGAGTATTTCTGCAGGATCTGCTTGCGGCAGAGAATGTGCCGTGCCGGGTGCAAGAGATTGATGGTATCAGCAGGGAAAACTTTACCGTTTTCGAGGAGGAAACAGATCAGGAGTATCGCTTCGTCCTGCCGGGACCGGAACTGACGGAACGGGAATGGCAGGCCTGCCTTGCCCTGCTTGACGGGCTCGAACCGCTGCCGCAATATCTGGTTGCCAGCGGCAGCCTGCCGCCCGGTGTCCCGGACGATTTCTATGCCCGGGTTGCTCGATGGGCAGGCTCAGCAGGTGTCCGTTGCAAAAGGGTGCGAGGGATACTCCGGTCGGTACTTCAATGTGCGAAACAACGACTCCGAGTAAGGGTTATCATTACTGACACTGGGGCGACTAAAGGAAGGCATCACGCCCAAGTGCTGAAGCGTTGCCAGCATAGTCGAACCCTTCATTGGGCTGCCATTGTCAGAATGCAGAATCAACACTTCAGGGTCTATGTCATGATGGCAAACCGCCTCCATGAACAACATTGAACTGTTCTGGTCTCTCTCCACGGAGAAGACAGTTGCCGCCATGATCTTGCGGCTCCAGACATCGAGAATCAGGTACAGGTAGTAGAACTGGCCCCTTACTGTCGATCTGAGATAGGTAATGTCCCAGGACCACACCTGGTATGGGCCGGTTGCCTTTTTCTCCTTTGGTCGACGATGTTTGACTGGGCGGCAGTGTTCCCGATGCGCTAATTGCCCCTCGGCTCGCAAGATTCGGTAGAAGGTCGATTCCGAAGCGAGATACTGTCCTTCATCGGCCAGGCGGGGGACGATCTGCCGAGGCGACAGGTCTCGATACTCGGGGGAATTGGACACTGACAGGACCTGCTGTCGTTCGACAGGGGACAGCTTGTTCGCCGGCGCGGTCTTTGGACCGCTGCGCCTGTCGTAGCAGCCATTCTGGTTGCGCCAACGCTGGACGGTTCGAGCCGTTAACCCGAGCATTCGTGCGGCGGGATCAAGTCTGGCGCCCCGGTGCACCGCCTGCTCGATCAGGACAAGGACCTTCTCCCTGGCTATGGGGTCGTGTCGTCGTCCTCGTCCCCCCAAATGTCCTGGGCTTTTTTTTTGAGAACCAGCAAGGCCGCAGCTTCAGCCAAAGCCTTGTCCTTGCGATTAAGTTCTTTCTCCAGTTCCTGGATGCGTTTTCTTACAACACGTGTGGTTGGGGCGGGCTCAAGCCCGACCAGCATCTGCTCGTGCCATTGCTGCAAATGGGCCTCATGCAGTCCACGACTGCGTAAGAACGGGCCAAGATCTTCCTCTGAAAGCGACGTCGCCTCCAGAACTGCTGCCAGCTTCTCTTCGGGACTCCAATCTTGTGGTCGCTTCACGGTGGCCATCCTTTTCATTGATATAGAGAATGAGGGTGGATCAGGTAGCTCTGCGACGTCCACGGTATCAGTTTCGCTTGCCCAACGGTACAATGTGCTTTGCGAAACGCCAATGTCCTTGGCAATAGCCATAGGGCTGAGCCTATTTGGATCAGCCATCTTCCGAACCATCAAGGCTTTGAACGCTTTGGTGTACATGTGCCTCCTGAGTGCCCCCAATCTTGTTGAGTTCAGTTACAGGCGACAACTATGCTGACACAGGGGGTTCCTAGATTGCCTTAGGATTTATAAGACTATATTTTTATCGACACAGAACGCAAACAGAGCCAATCTTTTTTGCTTTGAATAAAAGACCCTTCAATCGGCAAGGTCATCATGTTCCGCTTAATGCTCCTCGGCCTGGCCGCCGGCATGTTCTTCAGCGCTACCTTCATCCTGAACAGAGTCATGAGCCTCGAGGGCGGTCACTGGTACTGGTCGGCGGCGCTCAGGTACGCCTATATGATCGCTTTTCTCGGTGGCGCCCTGAGAATCTGTAAAGGTGAGAAGTATTTCCGACGAGTACTTGCCGAGTTCAAGCGAAACGGGCTGTTCTGGGTGGTGAGCGGCTCGATCGGTTTCGGCGGGTTTTACTCTCTGCTCTGCTTCGCCGCCGATTATTCACCGGGCTGGGTGGTGGCAACAACCTGGCAGATGACGATCATCGCCTCCCTGTTTGTGCTGACGTTTTTTGGCAAAAGCTTTTCAGGAAAGATCTGGCTTTACTCGGCCGTCGTTTTCAGCGGGGTTTTCCTTGTCAATATCAGTCAAATTGAAACGGCCAACCTCATGAGCACGGTTCTGGGGGCCACACCGGTACTCCTGGCGGCTTTCCTCTATCCGCTTGGCAATCAACTCGTGTGGGAGGCGAAACAGGGTCGCCAAGGCTTGCCTGAACTTGATGCCGGCCTGCTCGACAACGCCTTTGCCAAGGTCTTTCTGCTCTCCATCGGCAGCGTCCCTTTCTGGCTTCTGCTGTATCCTTTCACCAGCGCAACCCTTCCCGGTCAGGGACAACTTGTCACTGTCGCTCTGGTTGCCCTCTTTTCGGGTGTCATCGCCACCTCGCTCTTTCTCTCCGCTCGTAATGGCGCGGACAGTGCCAGTAAACTGGCCGCCGTTGACGCAACCCAATCAAGCGAAGTAATTTTTGCCCTGGCCGGAGAAACGCTGCTTTTGCAAACCAGCCTGCCGAACACAATAGCGCTCCTCGGCATGTTCATTGCCTGTGCAGGATTGATCGCTTTTGTCCGTTACGAGCACAAATAAGTTTGATTTGGAACACACCATTTGGGAAACTCCGGGTACAGTGAAGTTTTCGATCTGGATACGAGCAATTTTCGCAAGGTCTAGGAAGTCAAGGCTTTGAGCGGAGGCGTAGTCCTTTACGCCGCACAATCAAGTCCGACGATTGACGCAGAGATTGCGGAAAAGAACCGTTTCCGGACGGAAACTAATCATGGTGTCGCCATATCTAAAGTGATACTCTCTCGCTTATCGTTTACAAGCTCCTGGCGGAACAGCTTCATCACGAGCAAACGATGCATGATTTTTCACAGCCTGCCTGCAATAGATTAGAAAGGTCTTTTCGTGATAAAAAAACAGCCCTTGAAAAAATTCTTTTTCATGCTCGCCACCTGGCTGGTTGTGATCATCGGCGTGATCGGTGGGTCGGAACTTTACGATCGCTACAAAACCTCTAAGTATGATGCTGCCGCCGAAGTTTACATCAAGGACGTAATCCCGGTAATTTCACAATGGGACCCGACGGCAACCAAGGCCTTGATGGTCTCTGAAGTTGCCGCGACCATCTCGACAGAACAGTTCTCTCAGACGATGAACTTGTTCTCCAAGCTCGGCTCGCTGCAAAACATGGACGAACCAAGGTTCATAAATGTTCACACCGGCAGGCAGGGCGCCCTCGGCGAGCAGACGATTGTCGAATATGACGTGGATACCGAATATGCCAACGGCGATGCCACGATCAATCTGAAATTGCTCTTCAAAGAGGGACTCTTCGAAATCTACAATTTCAACGTCAGCTCAGAAACGCTGCTCAAATAATCGAAATTATGAAAAAAATATATATTATCAAGGCGGGTTCGACCTTCCCGGAGACCGCTGCCAAACATGGTGATTTTGAAGAGATGACGAAAAGAGGGCTCGGCAGCAGCGCTGCCGAGGTGATCACGGTCAAGGCCTGCCAGGGAGAGCCGTTACCCTCAGCGCAGACGTGTCATGCTGTCTTCATCACCGGCTCGCACTGCATGGTCACCGATAATTTGCCATGGAGCCTGGCGATAGAGGCTTGGATCCCGGCCCTTGTCCGCTTGCAGGTTCCGCTGCTCGGCATCTGTTACGGTCATCAACTGCTCGGTCGCGCCATGGGCGGTCAGGTCGATTATCATCCCCGTGGCAGAGAAATTGGTACCGTTGAGATCAGGAAAACCGCCGCAGCTCAAACGGACCCCCTTTTCAAGCAACTGCCTGAACGGTTCCCGGCACATACCACCCACGCTCAATCGGTGCTCAACCTGCCGCCTGGCGCCGTCCTGCTCGCGGAAAATGCTTTCGAACCACATCATGCTTTCCGCGTCGGTCATTGTGCCTGGGGGGTACAGTTCCATCCCGAGTACAACCTTGAGGTCATGCGCGATTATCTTATCAACCAGCAAGAACATCTGAGCGGAGCCGGGCAGGATCTTGCCAGACTCTCTGAACAGAGCTGCGAGACCTCGGCAGCCAATTCACTCTTGGCCCGCTTTGCAGCATGGGCAACACAAGGGACAAGTATCTTAAAGGATACAGGGTACTAGAAATGACTAAAAGACGTTTTTTCAGAGTTTTTATCACCATCATGATGGCCTGCCTCTGTTTAAGCGGTCAGGCCATGGCCGTCCAGAGCGATCAGGGTCAGGTAATCATCGCCGAGGAAATCAAGTCCCTGTCGGCAGCGGTGGATAAGCTCACCAGCCAGATTGCCCAGCAGGCGGGAGACTCCAAAGAAGCCGCCAAACTGCGCAAGCTGGATATCGCCATCGCCTACCTGAACTTTCGTTCCAGGCGTATAGAGATGTTCGAGTTGGATCTGCAGGCCAAAAGAACCAGCCGCAATCGCATTGATGATCTGTTGGAACAATTTAAACGTGAAGAAGACAACCTGTCTCTCTCTTTTGATCCCAACCAGCGCAATGATCTGGAAAGAGCTCGTGAAGAACTTCAATTCCGCAAGCAGGCAATCAAAGACCGACAGCGTCGGCTGGACGAGGAGATCATTCTGCTCGAAAACCGGATTATGGACATGCAGAGCCAGATCGACAGCGTGGAAAGTTTCGTACAGAAGAACCTGGAGTTTTACCGATAATTCAAGAGTCCCCAAGAAGATCTGACTGCAGGGCAACGGTCTCTAGTCTTCCACTTGCCTCTCCGGCAGACTCTTCAGCAATTCCCGTTCCTTGTGCAGGGCGGCGCTGCTGTGCGTCCAGAGATAATAGTTCTCCAGCCCCATAACGCTGATCCCGGCAAAGAAAACCGCCCAGAAGTTGTCCTGCAAGGCTCCTGACAGATGATAGAAAAGATAGAAGGCGGTAAAAAATGCGGCGTGCATCAGGCCGAGAAACGGCTTGATGTTGCGGCTCATGCGGGCAAGGGTACGAACAATACCGGAAAAAGCGTAAACAACCAGGGCCAGGCTGATCATTTCCGCAGACGGCGGTGCTCCAAGCAAGCTGCGCATCTCAGCGCTGAGTTCGGGCAGGAAAGAAAATCCATGAAACGCAGCAAAGCTGACCAGCAGGAAACAGACCATCGACCAGAGCCCGTTGCCGGAAGCCCTTTCAAGCTTGCGGATCCGCGCTTCTATCCTGAGCCGCAGGTCCTGGCGTCCCGGAAAGGGCTGTCCTTCAGGCTTTGACTGCACCTGGCCCATTGTCGGCTCCTTCTGCCACGTGACAGAATGGTTAAATTTTCAACATCCATGCTGGCGTAACTTCGTTACGAGACGTCCTCTCGCTTGGGCGACACTTGAGCCTCGAGTTCATGAACCCGCTTAGTCATCTCCTGGAAGGATTTGGCCAGACGGGCAATGTCTCCTCTTACCTCAGGGATATCTTCAATCACCCTACCATTGACCGGTGTTTCGGTAAAGTCAGCAAGTTTCTTGATCGGCAAAAAAACCTGTCGGTACAAGAGCGCGGATACGGCACCCACGGTAAGAATCAGGATCATACCACTAAACACGATCATGCGGTTTTGCAATTGTCCAAGAGTCTGTTTGAGAGGGTCTTGAGAAACGCCGATATCGAGGGTCCCCAGCAGGCTCTGCTCCTGTGAATGAAAATGACAGGCAGCGGTGGAACATTCTGTTTCATTGTAGATCGGAGCCGTAATAGCAAGGACGTCATTGCCCTTTTTGTCGGTAAACTGGCGGGCCTGGGCCATGGTCCCCAAACTGCTTTTCGGCTTCTCTTCGGCGTGACATTCATTGCAGCCGGCGGCCGACTTGTCGATAAAATTATTCAGTTCATCCTGGTCTCGGGAAAACATGATCAAGCCCTTCTTATTGAAGATCCTGACATGTTCAACCTGCTGCTGGTCGCCGATGCTGCTGATGATATTGCTCAGGGTTTCCCGGTCGTCATGCAGCATCGCATAGCGTGTAGATTTGATCACAGTATCAGCCAAATCGACCGCATGTTGAATTTCGCCTTTGATCAGGTCCGCCTTGATAAAGGTAAACAGAAGCACACAACAGGCGATGACAAAACCGGTGACGGCACAGGCGACCGGAACGATAGCGCGACTGTTTATGCTGCTCAACATGGCGATTCTCCTTGGCCTGAGCATGTAGCCACGGGGCTTTCACAAGCCCCGTGGCCATCGTTTAATCCATCTTGCGGTACATGGCTTCGATGGGCGAGGTTGACGTTTTTATCGGCGCCGGCCTTGCCGCTTCAGCGGCCAGGGCCTCTTGCGGCTGCTCTTTCCAGGCATAGAGGATCGGCAGTCTGTAGAGGATGAAGCGATAAACCACCACGTAGATCGCGAAGATCGTCACCGCGATAATCACCTCAAAGATATGCGGCACTTCCTGATAGAGCTGCCAGTTAAAGGCGATCAATGCCGTATTCAGCCGGTTCAGGACGATGCCGAAGATGGTCACGAAGGCCCCGACCCGGGCCAGGGTAACAGCCCGATTGTGAACAGCATAGCCTAACAGGATAATCGGTAGAATAACGCCCACGGCCATCTCGAACAGGAACCAGGCACCCCAACCGGTTGCGAGATAGGCCCATTCGTTATCGTGCGCTACACCGATCAGTTTGATCACCAGGTAGGTGATCAAGGCCAAGCTGGCACCTTTGGCCAGCCCGAGAGTGCAGTGATCCAGATTGTCCTTGAAGTTATCATCACAGCGCCAGGCCATGGTCTTCTTGACCACAGTGCTGACAGCGATCACCATGCAGAGTCCCGCAGGGATCGATGAACAGAAGAAGTGAATCCACTGGAATGACGCCGAATACCAGAGCGGGTGTACTTTGCCGGGCGCGTAGTTGAAGAGTGCCCCCAGCGCACCTTGGTGCAGGGTTGAAAGGATGATGCCGGCGACGGTCAGACCGATGGCAATTCGCCGGATGAAGCGTTTGCCGCCCAACCAGCCGATCCATTCGAAGAAAGACACCGAAACTTCGGCTACCTGTACGGAAAGGTAGGTCGCCACGTGCCAGGCCACCAAAAAGAGCACCGCCGCCGGGCCGAAGGAAACCACCATCGGGTAAGGCAGACGCCAGGGCTGGCCAAGGTCAACCAGCAGATAGATAACGGCAAACAGGTAACCAAGCAAACCATTCAGCAGCGCCAACCGCTCGATCGGCTCGAAATCGTGACGTCCAAAGATCTCAACCGTTGTGCCAAGCATGAAACCGGAGGCTGAAAGCGGCACCATGGCAAAGAGACCAAAACCAAGGAAAAGACCCCAGGGGTAATCGTTGGAGGCATGGGTCACCACGCTGAGGCCAAAGATGAAGCGATAGGCGATCAACGGCAGGCCAATGGCAAAAATAATCCCCAGAATCCAGTTGAAAGGATTGCGTAAAGCCTGGCCAAGATATTGACCCGGGGTCAGGCCAAGCATTAATTTACGGGACAAGGACCATTTCTGGTCGGTTTTTTCATCAATGTGGGAATCAACGGGTTTCACGCCCCACCCAATCAGGCTTTTCATTGTTCGCCTCCTTCCTCACCATGCTGCCGCTCGGTGTCTTGATCCTGCTCAGCATGCTCTCTCTTCTTTGCCAGCAGATGGAAACCGGTAAACATTGCCGGCCAGATCGCCAAAACCATCGGTACGGTCCCGAGGAAATCTTTGACATTATTGATGATCGGTTCGTTGCCCGGGTTGGGGTCGAAGCCAACTTCGTCAAAGGAGACGGGAGACAGGTACATCCAGCTGGTGCCTCCCAACTCGTTTTCACCGTAAAGGTGGTTTACATAACGGCCAGGATGGGTCTGGATACGTTGGTGAGCGATCTTGATCAACTCCTTACGCTTGCCGAAGGTCAGAGCTTCCTGGGGACAAACATCGACGCATGCCGGAGGCAAACCATTCTTCAACCGGGTTTCGTGGCAGAAGATGCACTTTTTAACCACCGGATCGAAGGCACTGGAGTAACTGTAGCCCGGAATATTGAAGGGACAGGCGACCATGCAGTTACGACAACCGACACAAACTTTGTCATTGTAGACCACCGCACCTTCCTTGGTCTTGGTGTAGGCGTTGACAAAGCAGGAGCTTAAACAGGCTGGCTCGTTGCAATGGTTACACTGCACCTTGCGGTAGACAGGTTGATCACTCTCCTCAGGGTTGTAGCGGTTGACCACGGTATAGGCGTTCTCATCAGGCCTGCGCTTCTGCTTGCCGCCATGGAAGGTTTCATCAAAAACCGACGGGTCATCAAAGGGCCGGTCGGGAGCAGGCAAGTTCTGCTCTTTGTTGCAGGCCGCCTCACAACTACGGCAACCGATGCAACGGCTCAAGTCCACCAGAACCCCCATGCCATCCGGGTAGCCGGTAAAGGATCCGGCTGCCAGAGCCTTCTTCGGTCCGGCCAAGGTTGTGGCGGCGCATCCTGCCACGCTTGCAGCAAGAAATCTCCGTCGACTGATTCCACTCATAACGACTCTCCTTCTCGTGAAAATCCTGATTCGAAAATTAGCAGCTCAGCTCCAGCCATCGTCAGTGCCCGCTCTTGCCCGTTGCGGCAGCTGCGTCCTTGTGATAGAAGGCGTCACCCTGGGGGGTCCGTGTATGGCAATCCTGGCAATCGATCGGACCACCCATCTCTTCATGACAGCCAAGACAATTCCAGTGATATGCCGCTTTTAATCCGGGGGTATCAATATGGAACTGATAACGGTCAAGAGCTTCCTTGTTGATATTCTCTGCGGAAAACGGGCTGACGAGATGACAGCCACGGCAACTCACGTTTGCAACTTCATCGCTGTCTGCATGACAACGGATACAACGCTCGTCAGTGGTTCCGGTCCCGGTTGTGTGATGATGACAGGCGGAGCAATCCTCGCCCAGTTCGGTATGCATGGCGTGATCGAACTCAACACCCTCAAACAAAACGACCATAGAGTCGATGGACACCTGCTCCGGCATTTCAGCAGCAAGTGCCAAAGAGCTTGCCGTCATACCAGCCAAAACCGTCATCAAGGTTATCAAAATCTGCTTAGCGCTCATGATTCTCTCTCCTTTTCCTTGAGTGCCTGACGGCAGGCTCATTTGCCAAACTCTTTGGGCTTCTCATTCAGGTACTTGTAGAACATTGGGAAACCGATAAAGAAGGCAACACAGATGAGATATTCAATGCCCTTGATGTACTGGTAGAAATCCACCAGTGTGTAAACTTTGTGCACTTCAACTATGTTGTCGAGTATCTGGCTGATCATAGCCTTCTCCTTGTATGCGCTCGGGTTTGAATCTGACCGGGTTAGCCTTTGTTGCCCTGGCGAGCGGTCTTCTTATCTGTGCCTTTGATCAGACCTTTGATGAAGCCGACCAGAAGCATGATTGTCGGCATCAACTGCACAAGCACAATCAGTGCGCAGAATGCCAGAAAGACACCAACCAGAATCCCGCTGGAGTAGGTTTGACTGGTATCTACGGCAAGCGCCGGGCTGGCCAGCAGCAACATCAAAAATCCCATTCCTGTACTTTTTAAAGTTTTCATGTTCTCCTCCGTTCCGTTGAGTTGTTTGCTCATTGCAAGCGTTCACCTTCAGGGCTATGGGCCACTTTTTCAAAGGCACACTTGACTGCCTCCCGTAACTCGTCTTCATCACCGGGACGAGTCGGTTTGAGGGCGTGATAAAAAATCCCTTCGCTGCGCGCCTTGCGGATCAGGGACAGCGGCAATTCGCTGGCCACCAGAATAATTGTCAGGTTGCGATTGCACTTTTTCAGAATTGGAATCAATTCTGTCGCCAGCAGTTCATCAAACCGGGTGCTGATCAGAACAACCTGGGCGGTCTTTTTGAGGATTCCGTAGAGAACCCCGGCTGCCGTGTTGGTGACCGTGACCTGGTAGCCGGCGTTAATGAACAAGTCCGCCATACGCTTCCTGCTGAAGACGTCTTCGTCTGCGATGAGTAGTCCTGGCATGTTCATCATGGTTTCTTCTCCTGCCAAAGGCCAAGCTGGCCCATGCAAAAGGGCTGCTCCCTGCTAATCGACTTTTGCCCGGGTCTTTTCCTGGCGGGAGAAGATCCCCTTAACCAGACTGAAGAAAAGAATCATTGCCGGCACCAACTGCGAGACAATAATCAAAGCGAAAAAGCCGATGAAGAAGTAGGTCAAAATCCCTGCTCCCTCGTTATGTGTGCCCACTGCTGCATAAGCAGCAGAAGCGCTGCCAGCCACCATCGAAATCAACATCTGCATCGTTTTCATAACGGCCTCCTTGCGATTGCTCTGTTTGTTGATATCCGTTCCTGACTATGGACTATTGCATCGCCCGTACCACTTATTAAATAAAATCTAATAATAATTATAAGATACTGTTTTTAAAAGGTTTTACATGTATGAAAAGATAAGAAATCTGCGCAGAGGGACAGTCGATCGTATATAAAAAATATACGTACAGAATCACCTCGAGCTACATTCGACAGGGATGAAATCCTGTAACTACTTAGATGACAAGGGATTGGAAAGGAAGGCTCTGGCGTATAAGAGAAATATACAGCGGGATGTTTTTTATATATCCAGTTCCAAGACAAGAAAGACGTGGAGAAGGGTTAAAAGGTTTGATGGTTCCTGAAGCGAGAGGACAATCAGAGTTACTCAACGATCCGCATACGGACACTGATGCCCTGTTTTTTCAGCATGGCCTGAAAGTTCGGTCTTTGCATACCGACCTCCTGAGCCGCACGGGTAATATTCCAATCGTTGCGATCAAGGGCGCTGAGCAAGAAGGCACGTTCCAATGGAACCACGGCTTCTTCCCGGAGTTGTTGCTTGCGTGCTTTCAGCTCGTTGGCGTCAAGGGGAACAACATTATCATTGATAGCCGTAGATATGCCATTGTCGCCAGGCAGTTCCAGGTCCTGCCGCTGTAATAGATCAGACTGCGACAGGACAACGGCACGTTCGATCAGGTTTTCCAGTTCACGGACATTGCCGGGAAACCGGTAATTCTCAAGCTGCTCAATCGCATCCGGACTGAAGCCTCTGATTTCCTTGCCGTTTTCCTCTGCAAACCGCTTGAGAAACTGGCTCGCCAGAAGCATCAGGTCACCCTTGCGCTCGCGCAAAGGAGGAAGATCGATCGGGATGATATTGAGACGGAAAAACAGATCATCACGGAAGCGTCCCGCAGCGACCATCTCCCGTAGGTTTGCGTTGGTTGCTGCAACCAGACGTATATCGATTTTGATCGGCGTGGTGCCGCCGATCGGTGTGACCACCCGCTCCTGCAGGACACGCAGTAATTTGGCCTGGGTCGACAAACTGATATTGCCAACTTCATCGAGTAGTAAAGTGCCGCCTTCGGCAACCTCAAAGAGCCCACGCTTGGTCTGGCTGGCACCTGTAAAGGATCCTTTGACGTGGCCGAAAAGTTCACTTTCCAGAAGAGTTTCAGCCAGAGCGGTACAATCAATCGCCACAAAAGGTTGTGACCGCCGCGAACTGTGGGTATGGATAGCCCGTGCAACCAGCTCCTTGCCCGTGCCACTTTCACCGCTGATCATCACCGTGCTGTCTGTGGGAGCAACCTGCATGATGCGCTGGTACAGCCGTTTCATTTCTCGACTGTCGCCAAGCAGTTGATCAAAGCCGTGAGTCTCATTCATTTCCCGCCACAGGCAGATGTCATCGATGAGCACAGCCCTCGATTGTATGGCATTTTTGACCTTGCTGATCAATTCGTCGTTACCGAAAGGCTTGGACAGGTAGTCGGTCGCTCCGTTCTTCATGGCCTCTACGGCATTATCGATGGCCGCATAGCCGGTAATCAGGACTACGGGCAGCTCCGGTTGACAAATTCTGATCGCCTGCAACACTTCCAGCCCACTCATCCCAGGCATCTTCAAATCTGTGATCAACAGCTTGAAACTTTCCTGATCCAAACGCTTCAGAGCAGCGCTACCGTTGCTGACCGCTTCAACCTCGTAACCTTCGCCGCTTAGAATCCGGCGCAGACCTTCCCGGATCACCGCATCATCATCAGCCACCAGAATCCGTTCAATTGCCTTGTTCATAAAGCCCTCGTGATGGTTGGAAATCATGACCCAATGCGTTGGTTACCGCAAACGGGAGACCAGGACTGCAGTTCAGGCACTCTTTTCAGCAATGTACGGACCTGCTTCGCTGCGTTGCAGCGAGGAGATCGGCAGTTCAACGGTGAAAACCGTGCCGTGCCCTAGGGAACTCTGCACCAGGATCTGTCCACCATGGTTTTCGATGATCCCGTAAGAAACGGACAGCCCCAAGCCCGTCCCGGCAATGCCATTAAGTTCCTGGTTCTTGGTTGTAAAAAACGGGTCGAAGATTCGGCCAATATGCTCTTCCGAGATCCCCTGCCCGGTATCTTCTATGGTTGTCACCAGACGATCGCGCCGCAAATCCGCACTCATGATAATCGTCATGCGTCCCCCAAGAGGCATGGCATGACAGGCATTCACCAGCAGGTTGATAAAAACCTGCTCCATCTGTGTCGGATCAACTTCTATTTCCGGCAGATTAACCCCGTAATGCCGCACAATTTCCACGTCATTAACGCTGGCATGATGGCTCACCAGGGCCAGCGTGCTTTCCATGATCTCGGAGAGAGACCTGAGTCGCTTGTCGGGAATCGAAGTGCGGGAAAAATCGAGCAGACGCTTAACAATATCGGCACATCGGTTCGTCTCGTGGACAATCGTCAGGGCATCCTCACGTTGCATTGCGTTGAGCTGTTTATCATTCGCAAACATATTGGCGAACATCAGAATTCCAGCCAGGGGATTGTTGATCTCGTGGGCAATACCGGCCACCAGCTGACCGAGAGAGGCAAGCTTTTCCGAGCGCACCAATTGATCGCTGACGTTTGCGATCTGTTCCGTTCTCTCGATAACCTTGGCCTCCAGGGTTTCTGTCAGTTCCTGATATTCGTCACGGGTTTGTTTCAGCTTCAGGGTCATATCGTTGAAGGCTTCCGAGAGTTCGCCGATTTCATCGTTTGATTTCAGCTGCAGTCGACTATCGAGCTCCATGTTCGAGACCTTATGAGCGTGCAGCAGCAGGTCATGGACCGGATGAATAACCAGGCTCTGGGTCATCCAGCTCAGACAGATAATAACCAACAGCAACAAGGTTACGCCGAAGGTCACAATGCTATTGCGATAAGAGCTGGCCTGGACGCCGATCTTCACCAGGGACCCCTGCACCTCAAGGAAACCGAGGACCTTGACGTCGGGTGGATGAACATGGCAGGCCGCCGTGGAACAACTCGGCTGGTTGCGGATTTCCGTCGTAACGCTCAAGATTTCCTGCCCTTGGGCGTTATGAAAGATTCGGCGACTATCACCAAGGGGATGACTCGAAGGTAGAAACACCTTGCTGTTACACTCCTGGCAGGGAGAATTAATCTCTTCGAGCCTTTTGCCTATTTCCTCTTCGCAGGTGGAGAAGTGGACAAGGCCGTCGGTACTGAAGAGTCGTATACGGTCAATTTTCTCATGCGAGCAGACTTCCTTGATCATTTCGTATACTTGCGGGCGGTTGTCCTTGAGCATTTGAAAGTGCGTCGTATGCAGAATGATCTCACTGACCGTTTCAATGTCATCTTTGGCGTCCTGCAGGAAGATCTCCTTGAGGGTGCTGATATTGAAAAAAGCAAAGAGCGAGATCGTGACCAGCAGTACGATACCGGTTCTGAGGATATACTTGCTGATCAGACTGTTGCTGAAACGCTTGAGCATGATTTATTGACCCGCTCCTGGAGGCTGTCGGACTATCCATGAGCTGGCTGCATAGTCCGGCAATCTCCTTGACCCTCACAAAAAAACCGGACACCGAGAATGAACCCGGAAGTCCCGAACCCTTTCTGGCAACCCGGCGCTCTGGTGTTCAAGATCCAAGGTTTTCCGTAACCTTCCTCACGGAAGGGTCGGCAGGCACAAGCTTAGTTTTTGTTAATTATTCAACTCCAATATAAACAAGTTCTGCTGTCTGTCAAGCTTTCCCTGCTCAGATCATGGTACAGACGTTAAATTCTGACGGTCTTGTAAAGGAAATTTTTAAACTTGTAAAACCTGCGCTGTTCATCGGCGGCCTGGCTGTGTGGATCGCAGGCTCTGAGCGCAACGGCGAGGTCAGGCATATTACGCGCACCGTCACGGCGCGTCGCTTCAATCAACGCACAGACCGTATCCCGGGTCAGCTGATTATCAATAAAAGGCCTGTGCACCAGGCTCCAGAAGTCTCCAAGCTCCTCACGCATAGAGTTCTGGATGCCACGAACCGGATCCTGGTCGGCAGCTTCGCCAGCAAGCGGCTGAGGCCCTGAAGCCAGAGCTTTTTGCAGGTCTGTTCCGGTAATAATCGGTCCCTGTCGAAACAACAGGGCACGCAGAAGAATCGACCGCAACTCCCTGATATTGCCGGTGTAATCATGACGGCTCAGAAGGCTTTGAGCCTCTGCGCTGATCGTTGGCACCTGATCGACCGGTTCGTCAGCGAGGCGGTAGATACGGTAGAGTTGGCCGAGGAAGTGCACGGCCAGATCAGGGATGTCCTCACGGCGCTGGTTCAATGACGGCACCGCAATGGTCAATTCAGACAGGCGATGATAGAGATCGGCACGGAAACGTCCCTGCGCAATCAGGCGCGGCAGATCCTGGTTGGTTGCGGCGACCAGCAACACCCGGGCGAAGCGGGTCTGGTTGTCACCGAGGCGGACGAAGCCGCCATTATCCAGGAAACGCAACAACTGCACCTGGGTTTTCGGATCAGCGTCACCGATTTCATCAAGGAACACCACGCCACCGCTGGCTTCTTCGATAATGCCGTGACGATCAGCGTGGGCACCGGTAAAAGCGCCCCGCTTGTGACCGAAGAGCTCCGAATAGGTCAGCTCGCCGCTGTAGGCTGCAATGTTGGTTTTGGTGACCGGCAACTCTTTGGCGGAGCCTGGGCCGGCGCGGTGCATCTCGTTGAGACGGGAGTAGAGGTTGTTGAAGAGAAACTCCTTGCCGCTGCCGGTATCTCCGGTAATCAGTACGGTAGGCAACCCCAGCACCGCTTCGCGTAAATCGGCCTTTTGCCACAGGAGGATACGCCGATAGAGCGGCGGGGTAATCGTCTCTATGGTCGAGATGACATCTCCGGCTTTGCTTGAATTGCCAATAATGTTGCCGAGCCGATACGAGGAAATTTTCGGATCACGATAGGTCACATCTGACTGTAGCCTATGGACTTCCGATGTCAGGCGTTCAATCTGCAGCAGACCAGCCAGATGACGGGCAATCATTTGCACAATGATCTGCAGAATGCGCTGATGTTCATCGGTAAAGTAGTGCGACGCCAGGCTGCTCAAACAAACCACAGCGAGGACTTTTTCTTCCACGGTGACCGGCACGGCGATCTCACTGCGGATCTCCTGGGTGACCTGGCGGTAGAAACCGTCTCCGACCATCGCCAGAAATGAGTCATCTACAATCAGTGGCTGTCTGGTCGACGCGACATAGCCGGTCAGGCTACGCTCTCCACGGGGCAGCTCGATCCCTCCGATCGGCATCAGAGGGATATTCTTTTTCAACCATTCCTTACTTTTGGCACCCACCAGAGTACCATCTTCCTCTTCAACAATAAGCCAGTCATGGCTATCACGTTCCTGGACCAGTGCGATACTGCCGGTATCGGCACCGATCAGCTCGGTTGCCTTGGCAAGGACCCGGTTCAGGAAGGGCTGCGAGCCTTCGAAATGCTCCTGCAGCAGGTCGTTGATTTCCGAAAGAACCTGGATCTCCATGTGTTCAGCACCGATTTCCTGGATGACCCGTTCGGCCATTTCGGCGTGTGCTTCCAACAAGCCGCGCTCAAAATCACTGAAACGGTAAGCTTCGCGAGTGAAGTAATTGACCAGGCAGCGAATGCGCCGACTGCGCCGGTCGTAGCGGGGCACGACATACAGAGAGGTCAGGCCGATTTTCTCTGTCAGGTAGCTTTTTTGCAGAGACTGGGCCTTGAGACTCGGGATATAGAGCGGCCGTAACAAGGTTTCATCGGTGATCACACCCTCTTCGTTAATGTACTGGGAGAGCAATGACTTGCCGGAACTCAAGTCGATCAGTTTTTCATCCTCGTAGAGACGCTGGATTTCTTTTTCCCGGGCGTAAGAAGCAAGGACCTGAAGACCTCGGCCATCGTCTTCAGAACCAATCCGGGATGGCACCAGCACCGAGGCCAGAGAGAGCTTTTTGATCAGGCGTACGGCCGAACGCACCATAGTTCGGGCCGCGGCTTTCTTTTTTGAACCATCGATCCGGCGTGCCACGATAATCTGCTGATGATACTTGCGGGCCTGATCGAGGACGGGCGTCACCTCTGCAAGGAAATCACCGAGGTTCTGACGGCCCACTTCATCCAGCAAACGACCGGGCCGGGGACTGTCAACACAGACCACACCAATCGAGCGCCCCTTATGCACCAGGGGCAACTGGGTCGAGGCCATAAGACCAAAGTCTTCGGCAAGCTGCTGCGCCAGGGGAGGCAGAAGCTTGCGATCCGCAAACTCAGCGACCTGCTGCTCGATATAGACTCTGGAAACCAGATAGTTTTCATCGGTGAGAGAGAAGACATGATCGCGGGCCAATTGCCGGGTCCGGCCGGTTGCCAGGACACAACTCAAAATGCCACCGGTCAGGTCTTCCAGGTAGAGCCGAAAGCGTGACTGTCCAGTAATCAATGGGACGGCTTCGCCAATTTCATGAAGAATATCAGCCAGGTTTTCCTTGCCATGACTGCTGATCTTCTGCAAAGACTCTGCGACACGTGCCGAGACATTCATACACACTCCGAAAGGCTGGACATAAATTGTGAGTAGTTTTTATACACGACCGAGTTTAGCCTGTTTGCCGACAGCGGTCAAAGCCTGTGCTTGTCAGCCAGAGGCCTCGGTGCCATGAGGAGAACACGACTAAGCTTGTGCAGAAGTGAATCGGCAGACCAACAAGGGGCTGCGGAGGGAAAGGGTCTACAGGGTCTGATGGGGACAAGTGTTAACAAGCCGCGCCATTGATGATCTTGATTTGTCCACGGCACGTCGTGCTAACCAGGAACGGAAGCGCATCAATATAGACTTTCCCTCACGGGTAGTAGATTCGCTGAATCGTGAAGCGGAGCGTTATGATTTATTCGGTTCAGTAAACGCCCTTGATATCTCGGTAAAAATTTTCATGAGAACCAAGAGCCATTAACTCAAGGGTGACTTTTCCGTCTTGGTAACTGTAACCGAGAAGGGTGAGCTGTTTATGCATTTTAAATTTGTAAACGCGTAGAAATGACAGATCCCCTTTTTTCTGTTCACCCAAAAGAGGATCTTCAATAAGCTCCTTAACAGCCTTGTCCAGATCCTTCTTTTGGTTCTGGTGGAGCTTCTTGACCGCTTTTTTGAAGGTTGGTGTTTGAAGGACCTGGGTAATTTTAGCCAAAGTTGTATTCCTCGAGCTTACCGGCTTCTTTTTCGGCTTTTGCAATGATGGCCTGTCTAACGAACTCATATGGCAGGTCTGGGTTATCTTCCATCATTTCACCGATTTTAGCCCAGTGCTCAATTTGCTTTGGCGTTGTACGGTTTAATGCTTTTGCCATAATGGTGGCTTTCTCAATTAAGTCTTTGTCAAGTCGTACACTGACTGTAGACATATGAACCTCCTTTTTATGATCAACTTGCATCAATTGTAGCGCATTGCGACAATCGTCGCAAGTCGATCATAACGAATGCCATCAAGCGGATGGATCCGGACCCGGACATCGAGGCCGCCAACCGCGAGACCGAACGCAAGCTTCGACCTGATGGACGAAAAGCAGGTGAAACCAGTGGTGGATATGGCCGCCTCCGGCATTCTCAGTGTGCCTCGAGCCCGTAAGATGTTCGGGATTCCGGCCGAGGACGATGAAAATCATCAGTTTTATCGACAAGCTGCTGCTGATCCGTCGCATTCTGGAACATCTCAACCTCTGGCAGAAGCGCATCCCCAAGGGCCTTGCTTTTTTAACCAAATAAATCTTCCAGAAGAACCTGAAATGCCACCATTTCAGGAGGTCAATCCCAGTGCTTGATAACCCCCGATTCGAGAGCGGCACGCTCGACTGCGGCCGTCACCTCTCTGTGGATTTCCGGATGCAGTATGGACGGGACCAGTTCATTCCCCTTGGCATAGGTCCTTTCTATTTATTTAACATTTTCGCCTTGTAATACTGAAATATTTATAGATAATGTTACATATACATAACATTTAGGTGCTCGTATAAAGAGAAAGGGCGTGTATGAACCTTAAGGGATGTAGAGAACAAGCAGGCTTGTCGCAAGAAGACCTCGGTCAACAAGTGGGGGTTACCAGGCAAACCGTAGCGGCCTGGGAGCGAACAGAGAGAGCGCCATCTGTCGCACAACTGGCTAAAGTCGCCAAGGCCTTGGGTGTCCCTATGGAGATGTTGTTAGAACAACAAAACCAGAACGTCGATACTACCCTGCTGTTCCGCTCGGACCAACCGGACCAGCTTGGTCCTGAATTGCGGACACTTCTGACACATCGCTCCAAGGATTACGCCTTCATCGAACGGCTGGTCGGAGAAACGTCCGCCCTGCCGCCATCTCACATGTTCGATGGCTACGTGCCAGACCAGGCCGAGCAAATGGCTCGTGAAATACGTGACTGGTTAGGAATTGAACAAGCACCCGTTGGCGATGTTTTTTCGCTACTCGAAAATCGAGGGCTAAAAGTCATCCTTCATCAGCTTCCGGAAGATGTCTCTGGGTTCTCAGCTTTCACTGAAGAGTTAGGGGCTGTGATCTTCATCAACCGACGCCACCCTACCGAGCGCCAATATTTTACAGCCATGCACGAGCTTGGACATCTCGTTTTCCACAGAAGGGACTATGGTCGCCCAGAAGGCGTACGAACCAAAGACAAGGAAAAGATGGCCGACCATTTTGCGGGTGCTGTTTTGATGCCGCGCAATGTGCTGGAAAAGGAGTTAAGGGCCTATCGAAACAAATGGCTCCCAGAGCCGCTACTTGCAGACCTGAAATTACGTTATCAGGTGAGCATGCGAACCATAGTGGTTCGCGCAGGCCAACTCAACGTTATCCAGAAGAAGCAGTCCTTTCAACAGTACAGGATTATCGCCAATAAGTATGGTTCGCGATACGAATTACCAATACTCCCTGCTCCAGAGACCTTAAGCCGCCTCAACCGCCTTGTATATCGAGCGCTCTTGATGGAGGAGATAACTGCCTCCCGTGCAGCAGAAATCCTTGGCGACTCCCTAGTAGCGGTTCATGATGAATTACGCAAATGGCTTGACACGGGAGAAGTCCATTGATTTTGCTCGCCGACGCAAACATCCTGATCACTTTACATGATGTCGGCGGCGTTCCAATCCTCCCGCAACTCGGCGATATTGAGATTCTGGATTTGGTTTTTCTGGAATGTGACCATGCCAGCCAACCTGATCTGACTGGAGTTATTATGGAAAGTGGCATCAGAGTTGTTGAGACACAACATCCCTGGATACAACCAGCCCAAAATTACCAAGAGGGCGCGTTAAGCTTTGCTGACGCGCTCTGCCTTTACTATGCAAAAGAGCACAATCGTACCCTGATTTCTGGAGACAAACCGTTGCGTAATCGATGTCAGGCTGAGAACGTAAACTTCCTAGGGCTGCTCTGGATAATACGTCAAACCTACGAAAGAGGGCTTCTGCCTGCCGCAGAACTATGCCGTTGGATTCAAGATTGGACATACCTTAACCGAAGACTTCCGCCGACAGAAATGGCAGCCATCGAAACTGATTTGGGCTGCAAGAATTAATCATTTACTGAACAAGCACATAACTTCAAACCTTCAGTATGGAGAATTGTTATGAATGAACAAAACCAGAAAGCAGAATTGACAGTTGTTGTTTCCGGTGCTCCCATTACCTTGGAAGTCAACCTTGGAAGTCAACAAAAACCAACCGATTAAAAGCCTAATCGAAAAGGCGCTAAAGGAAGCAAATGAGGCCGGTGACCCTAAACAATGGGGTTATTTCATCGAAAAAGGTAGCGAGATGGTCGAACTGGATGGGAATCTCAAAGTTTCGGGGACACTCAATTTTGAGTGTCCCAAATTCCAGAACTTTTCCAATACCCCACTCGGGCATTTTCGGATGTTTAACTTTATCTCCGACAGAAATCATGAGTACACCCTATACCGCTTGCAGTGACAAGGTATCAACCTCGTCGAGTTCGTCTTCAGGAATATCATCTGCGATATCGATGAAGTCCTTACCCATGACTTCACTGATGCGTTGCAGGAAAAGCGCTCTCCTGCTTTCAATGAAAGACTCGTAGTCATCGTTCCTCAAATGCTGAGGATTGAGAGCGTGTGTCACGAGTATGGCGTCCATAGCATTGTCATCGAGTAATACGCTTTGGTGCTGTTGTAGCTGTTTCAGGTATTCGCTTGGAGATTTGCCACCAATCATCCGATTGGCCTTGTAGGATATCGGTGTCTTATTGAGGATAGAGTTGTACCGTTTTGGAGCAATCTGACGTTCTTCACACCAGGCGCGCGGGAAGATATGATGAATATCCAATTTGCACTCTTCCCAATCGGTTTCATCAAGATCACGGATGGTGCTCTTCCAGAAAAAATCCTGTGCCCCCGCGCGTTGGATCAAGACATTGACTCCCTTATACGCCGCACTGTTGCGAGACCGGAGGGTGTCAAGACGAGCGGACTGGAAGTTAGCGTCAACAACGGTCGTCGGTTCGGCATCATCCTTATCAATCCAGTGAATCACCTCTTGGAGATCAAGAGCAAAACGACTTTCAACGGTACTGCCGTACAGTTCACCCAAAACTCCGCACCAGTACCAGCGAGCAAGCTTGTCATAGATTTTCTGTTCCAGCCAACGATCGCCAAGCAATGCTAGAATTGCGGCTAACGGAACAAGCTGAGTACGGTAAGGGAGATCATAGGTTGTGAAAAAAGACTCCTTACGGAGAAACTTTGAAACTTTCCAAAAGCCCTCTTTGAGCGGCTCCTTCCACTTTTGATAAGCAGCAAGCGGCAAGGACAGAACGGCTTCGCGCTTGGCGCTGACACCGGCAACCTGTTTCCCAGTTTTACCTGCTGCGATATCGTCCTTGCGCTTCTGAAAGGTATAAAGCAAGGACAGCCCCTGGAAAAACTCTGTCGGCTCAATGGCTCGCAACATTTTTTGCCGAGCAAGATAGGGTTTTACACCTTCGACACCGGCAGCGCCGTACCACTCGTCACGCAGGTTGACTCCGTCTGCCGCAAAGGTCGCGGTAATCAGCTCAAAAACGGACAGAGGGACACCACCCGTATTGACCTTTTCAAAGACCAGACACACGGCTTCTTTCTTGTTCTCCTTCTTCAAATCGATAACCGGGACGTTGTAATTGCGAAACTCTGACAGGACCACTCGGCGGAATTCCATATACCGGGCGAACCTGGCGGAATCAAACGCCATCAAACCTTCTTCCCAACGATCGGAGTTCAGAATCTGGTTGCAAGGAAAGCAGAGGTTTTCGTATTCCTTTTGCGGCGAGCTCAAATCTAGCTTGATATCTCGTCCGAAGTTTTCTCGGATCATCCGCTCCTCATCCACTCCGAAAATCGCATCTTCGTAATGTTCAGGACCTTCTAGCGCCCGCTCGATATCGATGTAGTAATAGCGCTTAAGTTTTCGCTTCTTGCTGTCCTGAGTATCAACTGGCTTATCGAGTTTTAGAACCTGGGTCAGGGAGGTCAGCCGCTGTTGTCCATCGAGAATAAGATTTTCGACCTTGTTCGGCGGCGCAAGGTTGGTATCTATGCCTTCAACAGGTCGCACTTTAAATCGGGCATCGCCACCATTCTCCAGCAGCATGATTGCCCCGACCGGGAATGCCCGGGCGATGCTCACCAACAGGGAGCGGATGTGCTCATCGTCCCAAACCCATCCGCGTTGAAAATCTGGGAGCTGGATTTTTCCGCAGACAATATCTTTTAGGAGATCATCAAGGCTGGTTTTCGTTGAGTCGAATGTGGACACGGGTATTCCTCCTGAAAAATGAAATAATTCACGCCACCAACAACTGCCGCACGCTGGCGTCCATCAACTTTTCGCTCTGCTGCCGGGCCTGGTTGAACTTGGCTTCAAGTTGATCGCACAGGGCCATGAGTTGGTCGACCTTGGCGACGATGCGTTTTTGTTCTTCGAGGGGTGGGAGATTAACAGGCAGCTCAAGAATTTGCTTCCTAGAGACATTCTTCATTGAGCTACTCGTACCGCCAGCTACACGAGCATAATACTCACGGGAAGAAGGTGAAGTATTAACGAGATTGAGATAATTTGGCTCCACATCTTCACTAAATCGAATGCGAATGATCTTGTCGCTCATCATGTGTCGAGGATAGTCTTGGTTAACAACGACACTCCTTGCAACCAACTCAGCAGTGTTTGCTCGTGAGATCAGGAAATCCCCCTTACTCACAGTGTAGCGAGGGCGTGGCTCCAAATGGTTTGGCAAGGTTTTATTCTCACCCGGCAGGAACTTACCCCACGACACGGCACTGACTTTTAAGACGCCCCACTCATCACCGGTGCAAGGTCGATTTTCACACTGAGGACTCCAGCCAGCCTCACTTGAGTCAACCACATCACCTAACACTCCCTCTCGCCAAAGGCTTGGGTTGTCTTGGGGCACCAGTTTCCCCTGGACGGCGAGTTGGAGAATGGCGGCGCGGAGTTTGGCGATGGTTTCGGGGTGGTCGTAGAGGAGGTCGAAGTTGGTGCTGATGCGCTGCCAGTGGTCGGCGAATGTGTCGGGTTCGCGGGCGGTGAGCAGAGCGTCGAGGGCGGCGTTGTTGAGGCGCACCCGTCCCTGCTGCTGCTTTTTCTGGCGGGCTTCGAGTTCGTTGCACAGGGCCATGAGTTGGTCGACCTTGGCGACGATGCGGTGTTGTTCGGCGAGGGGGGGGAGAGGAAACAAGCCCGAAAAGAACTGACTGTCGTTGATTGCGGGATAGGCGACCCCTAGCATCTTGGATTCTACGTACCCGACAAACACAGGGCTTCTAAGAAACCAAAAAATGTATTGGCTAGAAACGCCCCCAAGAGGATGAACAATGGCAAACGCAGTACTCGCAATTGGCTCGGGATCGAATTCCTTATCTATCACGGCAATGTTGAGCAAATACGGGCGCACTGTTGAGTAGATTACAGTTCCAGGCCTCACCAACTTTCTCGCCCTAGAAGGTGCGTCTGCGGCTTCAGTCACGGCTGCTTTTGCAACGTCACCCTTCTCGTTGTCGATCGCCGACACATCGATGTAGCTGAATTGCTTATCTGGAACCTTTTGCCCCCAATCTCTACAAATGTTTCCGATGGGTACCCATGTCCAATTTTCTGGAAGCTCATAGGGCGAGGCATCTGTTGAGGCAACCTTTCTTGCCCGTATTTTCTTTGCGGCAATCAGCGTTTTTTTCTCGACTTCAATCTTCTCTAACAAAACCGAAGCCGGCTCATCCTCCGGATCCTGCGGTACCAGCTCCCCCTGCACCGCAAGCTGAAGAATCAAATCCCGCAGCTTCTGGACCCCGTTGGGTGCATCGGCCAGATGGGCGAAATTGGCAAAGAACGTCTCGACGGTCATAACCAGACTCTCTCACAAAAAGACCTAAATGACTCGCAACAGTCATTCCCGTGAAAACGGGAATCCAGTGTTTTTGAGTCGGTACGGCTCTTCTGGATACCCGCCTTCGCGGGTATGACGACGTTTTGCGACGTCATCATAACTTCAATTCACCCCGCAGCATTTCTTGTATTTCTTGCCGCTGCCACAGGGGCACGGCTCGTTGCGTCCGACTTTTTCCGCCCGGCGCAGCGGAATGGGAGCGGTCGCACCTTGACGGTTTTCGTCACGCTGGGCATCCCGTTGTTCACTGGCGATCCCCTGAAAAACCTCGATCGCCCGTGGCAGCACGACAAAGAACTTGGCTTCCCGCTCTTTCAACTCGTCCTGATCCATCTCGACGCCCGGCTCTTCCTCGAACAACTCGGCGATCCTGTCCGGAAAGGCGACCCCCATCAGCACCGCCATGCAGGCGGCGACCTCCTGCTCTTCCTCGCTTTCTTCACCCTCGTCTTCCGGGATATCCTCATCCTCGTCCGGCAGCCCCCAGACTTCGGGGCGCAGGTTGGTGCCGAGGAAGAAGCCGAAGGCCCACTGACGCACGCGGTCGATATCGGCGGTTTTGAGCTTGTCCAGATCGTAGGGGAAGACCGGTTGATCGTTCTCGCCGGCGCTGACGAAGCGGTTATAGACGGCCATCAGGCCGCCCATCAGACGGTTGGCCTCGGTCTCGTCGGCGACCTCGATCATCTCTTCGCCGAAGACGATCGGCAGCCACTCGCTGGGCGCAATCGCTTCGGGGATGATCGCCAGGCAGGAGAGGAAGCCGTGCAGGCTCGCCAGGGACAGAACCTCGTCCTGATCGACGGCGCAGGCCAGCAGTTGCTTCAGGAGTTTCTCTTCTTTGGTGGTGAATAGCTTCATCGACTTTAGCCGTTACTGCGGTTGATCAGGTTGACGATCACCTTGACGAGGGTGTCTTTTTCATCCGGTTTGCTCTCTGCAATCAGCAGGGTCAACGCCACCAGGGCGTTGTCTGCGAGGCGTTTGCTGCCGTCGGGACGGTAAAGAATACCGTTGGCGGCGAGGAAGTAGATGAAAATTGCCGCGCCGATGCGCTTGTTGCCATCACTGAAGGCGTGGTTTTTGACTGTGAAGTAGAGCAGGTTGGCGGCCTTTTCCTCGATGCTCGGATAAAGATCCTTGCCGTCAAAAGTCTGGTAGATGGCGCCAAGGGCGCTCTTGAAGCCCTGATCCTTTTCCAGCCCGAACAGGCCGTCGAACTCCCTCTTCATCGACTGAACGATGCCGATGGCCTCGTCGTACTCCAGTACGAAAGCCGCCGGGCCGCTGGTGGCTTCGACAGCGAGAGTGCCGTGATCGTAGCGGTCAAGGGTGGCCAGGGCGTAGGCATAGTCAGTGATGACCTGTAGCACTTCCTGGCCGATATCGCTGATCAATTGCTGCTGCTCCAAAGTTCGGGAGAGCAGATCGACCGCCCGCTGCATTTCTTTCAGCTTGGCGCGATCTTCGCTCAAGCGTTGCTCGTTGAAGGTGTAGCCTTTGACCAGATGCTCGCGCAGAAGGCGTGTCGCCCACTGGCGAAACTGGGTACCGCGTTGAGATTTCACACGGTAGCCGACGGAGATGATGACATCGAGATTGTAGAATTGAGTCTGGTATGTTTTCCCGTCTGCGGCAGTATGTGCATATTTTGCACGAACTGATTCCTCTTCCAGTTCCCCTTCCTTGAAAACGTTACGTAAATGCTTCGTAATAACAGAACGCTCCCGGCCAAACAATTCCGCCAACTGATCTTGGGACAGCCAGACCGTATCCCTATCTAAATGTACCTCCAGTCTGCTTCTCCCATCCTCTGCCTGGTAAATGACAACTTCACTCATGTTCCCCTCCCAATGCATCCATCAATTCAATTTTCAACTGTGCTCGCACCTTGGCCACGTCGGCCAGCAGTGACTTGTACTCAACCAGCAATTCCTCGGGATCACCGAGCACATCAGCAACGGTGTTGGGGTTCTTGATATCGAGGTTGTAACCGTTGGCCTTGATCTGCTCGACCGAAACCTTCCAGGCCTGCTCGCTCTCCTGGCGGCCGGCTCTTTTCTCGCCTCCCCACCAGGCCTTCTCGGGTGTGAACTCCTCGATGCGCATCGGCCTGGTCTTGTTGTAACTCTTGGCTCCTTCGGGGTAGGGATGCTCGTAGTACCAGACCTCTTTGGTTGGTTCCCCCTTGGTGAAAAACAGCAGGTTGGTTTTGATACCGGTGTAAGGATTGAAAACACCGTTGGGCAGGCGCACCACGGTGTGCAGGTTGCACTCGGTGAGCAGCTTCTCCTTGATGCGGGTCTTGACGCCTTCGCCGAACAGGGTGCCGTCGGGCAGGACGATGGCAGCGCGGCCTCCGTCCTTGAGCAGATGGGTAATCAAGACCAGGAACAGGTCGGCGGTCTCGCGGGTGCGGAAGTTGGCCGGGAAGTTGGCTTCGATGCCGTCCTCCTCGGTGCCACCGAAGGGCGGATTGGTGACCACTACATCGACCCGATCCTTGGGGGTGTAATCCCGCAGAGGCCGCGCCAGGGTGTTGTCGTGGCGAACGTTGGACGGCACTTCGATGCCGTGCAGCAGCATGTTGGTGGTGCAGAGCAGATGCGGCAGCGCCTTTTTTTCGACGCCGAACACAGACTTCTGCAAAAGCTGCTCGTCCTCGGCGGTCTTGACATCCTTGCTGCGCACATGTTCGATGGAGCATGAAAGGAAACCGCCGGTGCCGCAGGCCGGGTCGAGGATTTTCTCACCTAGCTTGGGATCGACCATATCGACCATGAACTGGGTGACGGCACGTGGGGTGTAGAACTCTCCGGCGTTGCCCGCGCTTTGCAAATCCTTGAGAATCTGCTCATAGATGTCGCCAAAGGTGTGACGATCATCCGAACGGTTGAAATCGATGTCGTTGATCTTGTTGACCACCTGACGGATCAACGTGCCGTTCTTCATGTAGTTGTAGGCATCCTCGAACACCGAGCGCACCACTATGCCACGCCCGTTGGTTCCGGCGTTCAACTCCAGCTCCTTTAGGGTCTTGAACAGCTCGTTGTTGATGAAGTCGAGTAGCTCATCACCGGTAATCCCTTCGGCATCGGCCGCCCAGTTGCGCCAGCGTAGCCGCTCGGGGATTGGTGAGGTGTAGTCGTTGGAGAGGAGTTCGAGTTCCTGCTCCTGATCGTCGAAGATTTTGAGGAAGAACATCCAGACCAACTGCCCGATGCGCTGTGCATCGCCGTCGACTCCGGCGTCCTTGCGCATGATGTCTTGGATGGATTTGATGGTGGTTGACACTGACATAATTTTCCTCTTCGTTAACCCTTAATCACGTCATTCCCGCGCAGGCGGGAATCCAGTGTTTGAGATTCTGGGTCCCCGCCTGCGCGGGGACGACGGTCGGATCTGTGTTAATTTGCAGGCGATGGTTGATGGGCCCCCGCCTGCGCAGGGACGACGGACAGTTTATGATTCTCTGTGGTTACGTTCTGCCATTCCCGCGTAGCCTGTACTCGAATGATTGTGTCGGGTGACGGAAATTCAGCATTCTTGACCCGTCACGTAGCACCTTATTTTGTCATTCCCGCGCAGGCGGGAATCCAATGTTTGAGATTCTGGGTCCCCGCCTGCGCGGGGACGACGGTCGGATCTGTGTTAATTTGCAGGCGATGGTTGATGGGCCCCCGCCTGCGCAGGGACGACGGACAGTTGATGATTCTCTGTGGTTACGTTCTGCCATTCCCGC
>JAGXHL010000023.1 GCA_024636215.1 Deltaproteobacteria bacterium | reverse complement strand
TGCGACGGCAACCCAGCCGATATCTGCACCGGCTTCCCGAACGTTGATACCGACGGCGACGGCGTCTGTGACAACCTCGACGTATGCGATGGCAACGATGCTTTGGGCGACAGTGACAATGATGGCCTCTGCAACGGTAACCCTGCTGATATCTGTGATGGTTTCCCGAACGTCGACAGCGACGGCGACGGTTTATGTGACGGCCATGCCCTGGATATTTGTGATGGCGCTTCTAATGTCGATACTGACGGTGATGGCTTGTGCGACGGTCATGCTCTGGATATCTGCGAAGGTGCTTCGAACGTCGACAGTGACAGCGATGGTTTGTGTGACGGCCATGCCCTGGATATTTGTGACGGCTTCCCGAACGTCGACAGCGACGGTGACGGTCTGTGCGACAGCAATCCTGCTGATATCTGTACCGGCACTCCGAACGTTGATACTGACGGCGATGGCCTCTGCGACGGTCACTCTTTAGATATCTGTACTGGCTTCTCAAACACCGATGCCGATAACGACGGCGTCTGTGACGATCTGGACGACTGTAACGGTAATGACGCCAGCGGTGACAGTGATAACGATAATATTTGCGACGACATTGACACCTGTTTTGGAAATAATGCCAGTGGCGACCTTGACCTTGACGGCGTTTGCAAAAACCTTGATCCCTGCGTTGGTTTCCCCAACGATGACAGTGACGGCGATGGCCTATGTAATACCAATGTGGCAGATATCTGTGATGGCTTCCCGAACGTTGACAGTGACGGCGATGGTCTTTGTGATAGCAATGCCGCTGACATTTGTGATGGCTTCCCGAACGTTGACACAGACGGTGATGGCTTGTGCGATAGTAATCCTGCCGATATCTGTACCGGCACTCCGAACGTCGATAGCGACGGTGACGGCTTGTGTGATAGTCATGTCTCGGATATCTGTACCGGCACTCCAAACGTTGATACCGACGGTGATGGTGTTTGTGACAGTATCGATGTCTGCTTTGGCGATGATGCCTACCCCGACACTGATGGCGACGGCATCTGCGAAGATATTGACCTCTGTACAGGGGATGATTCCTTCCTTGACACAGACGGTGATGGTGTGTGTGAAGATCTCGATGTTTGTATTGGTAACGATGCTGTGGGCGACACCGATGGGGATGGCGTGTGCAACGACAGAGATGAGTGCTTTGGTGACGACGCTACCGGTGATGCTGATAATGATTCTATCTGTTTCGACAAGGACCCCTGTTTCGGTGTCGGTCTGGCCAATGTCGATAGCGACGGCGATGGGCTCTGCAACGGCCATCCTGATGATATCTGTGTCGGTTATCCCAATGACGACAGCGATGGCGATGGTGTTTGTGATACCAGCGACCCCTGTCCGGCCGATAACCCCGATGACAATGCTGACGGGGTCTGTGGCCCTCCGACCTGCACGGCACCTTATGACTACGTGATTGTAACCTACGGGGGGAATCGTTATGAGTTGACGACATCGCATGTTTCGGACAACAGCAGCAACCGGCCTGATAAGAAGGGAGCGGATGCCTGGTGGGCGATCCTTGGTGCCAATGATCAGCGCACAGCGAACTTCGGTGCCTGGGCGTCAGGTGTGACCTATACGACAGTGGCAGACTACTGCTTGGCCATGGTGCTTCCTGAGCAACAGTCGATGATTGCCGCTCTGGCCTCGCTTTTCAGCCGGACCATGCCAACCGTCAGTGCCGGTGTTGCGGGCGCCCTTGGTTTCATGTCAATGTTTGTCGGTGAAGCAGAGGCCGTGGCGCCTGGAACTCCCGTGGGTGTCACCGGAGTGACCCAACGAGAAATTATCTACGATGCTCTCACCCAGGTGGTCGGTGGCTCACGGACTGCGGTTAACTTTGGTGCAGTCACCTATGGCAGCAACCAGAAAGGTGCCGATCTGCTTTATGATGTTTCTGACCTGTCTGATAATACCCAGTTCAATGCCTTCAAGGCCTCTTTGCCGGGCCCTGGTGAGAATGACGGTGAACCGGTCCTCTCAAGTGCATCGGTGCGACCGCTCTCTTCGGCTCTCTACGATGCCGGTTATTATATGGGTGCAAATTACACAGCCGTAACCATCGGCGACACGATCCCGGACGCCATCAAGAATGCCTGCGGTTACGATCACATTATCGTCATTACCAATGGTCTGCCTAATAATGACGCCGCCAGTCCTATGCCGGCGACCATCGGTGATGCCGATGGCGATGGGGTTGATGAGGATGTTTACGGCCTCGGTGACCACTACCTGGATGACGTGGCCTGGTACCTGAAAGAGAACAACGGTATCACGACCCACACGGTTCTGGCCTTCCAACCGTCCGACCCTCTGGTTGAACGGGCGGCCGATAATGGCGGTGGGCAGTTCTATAACGCCTACGATGCGCAGGAGTTAGCCGAAGCGCTCACCAAGTTGCTGATCAACATTATCCTCGAAGCGGATACGGCTTTTGTGGCACCTGTGGTCCCTGCCAGTGCAACCAACCGAACCATCAGCAGTGACCGGGTTTATCTTGGTCTCTTTAAACCGCAGATCAATGAGCCCTGGCTCGGTAACGTCAAGAAGTACACCGTTGGCGACGGTGACAGCTTGACAGACAGTGTCTACAATGCGACGACACTCGGCTATGGCCAAGCGACTGACCCCAACACGGGTGAGTTTATAGAAGAGTCGTTATCCTACTGGGGAACCGGTCAGAACGCTGATGGCGACGATATTATCTACTGCTTTGACGGTGACCGTCTCATCTACGATCCAGTTTCCGGCATCAAGAACGGTGATGGCGGCGCTGTCGGCTGCGGCGGCGTCGGTGGTGCCCTTAAAGGCAGGAGCTCGCCCCGGAATATTTACACCCACCTGGCGGCGGCAGGGACAGATGACTTGACCGATGCAGGCAATGCTTTTGCTACCGCCAACACGAACCTCACGGCAAGCTTGCTTGATGCTGCGAATGATACCGAAAAAGACGAGATTATTAATTTCCTGCATGGCTTTGATGTTGACGGTATTGATCCGACGGCCAAGCGCGACTGGATTCTTGGCGACATCCTGCACTCCCGTCCGTTGGTGTTCAATTATGCCGGCTATACCAAGGAAGAGGAAAACCTCTGTTCCGAAGATGTCGCCTCTGGAGCTCCTTACAACTCCTCGATGATTTTTGTTGGCGCTAACGACGGGATGCTCCACGCTTTCCGCGATTGTGATGGTAGTGAAAGCTGGGCTTTTGTGCCGCCAGTACTGCTGCCAAGCGTCAAGGAGTACAAGACCGGATCTCACTATTATTATGTTGACTCGCCCCCGGTCGCCTATGTCCATGATGTTGATAATGACAGCAATATCGAGACGAGCGACGGAGATAAAATTGTCTTGATCTTCGGTCTGCGACGCGGTGGTGCCAGCAACAATATTGATGATGACGGACGCTGGGGGGCTTATTATGCTCTGGATATTAGTGATCCTGCTGCACCCGTCCTGCTCTGGGAGATCGACAATACCACCACTGGCCTGGAAGACATGGGCCAGACCTGGAGTCAGCCACGCCTGACCAAAATCAATGATGGCGGTATTACCAGGGTCGTTGCCATTATTAGTGGCGGTTACGACAAGAACGAGGACCTCCGATACGGCCAGACACAGACCTTCCCGACCACCACTGACGATGATGTGGCTGGTGGCTCTGCGATTGTGCAGCCGCAACTCGATGATGGCGCCTTGTCAGGAACTGACGGCAAGACCTCCGCTGGTGGTGGGACTCAGCACAAGCTGAGGGGAAATGCCATGTATGTTATTGAAGTTGCCACCTTGCAGAAGGTGTCAAATGTCTATTCACCACTGTTTAATAATAGTGGCTCTGTAGTCTGGTCCTATGACGATGTTGACAATCCAAAAATGACTTATGCTTTTGCCTCTGACGTCACCTTGATCTCTAAAAAAGATAACTATGCGGATAAGTTCTACGTCGGTGACACGGGCGGTCGCATGTGGCGTTTCGATATCTCCAGCCCCTTGACGAGTGAATGGGGTGGCGAGATTATTTTTGACGCCAATGAGGATACCGGAACGGATGTCGGGCGCAAATTCTTCTATCGTCCGGCGGCAGCGGTGATCAACAACAAAGTCAACCTCTGGTTCGGTTCCGGTGACCGTGCTCATCCGCTGAACCATGCCGTCATTGACCGCCTCTATTATCTGGTCGACAGAGGTCAAACTGATGACGATGCCGACGCGCCGATTGATGAGGAACGCCTGGTTGACCTGACGGATGACCCCTTGCAGTCAGGAGATGCTGCTACAGTCGCACTGACTCTCAACAAGTTGCATAACAATTCGGCAATTGCAGAAGTCACTTCTGCCACAGGTTATCCATTCCATGGCTGGATGATCAAAATGAACCTGGATTATGAGACCTCACTGGATTCGTCCGTGGTTGGCGAGAAGATGCTGGCCGCTCCGGTTATGTTCAACGGTGAGGCCTATTACACCACTTATACGCCGAAGGTGGATCCCAGCGTGGATGATCCCTGTGCAGTTGGTAACCTGGGCGACTCACGCCTTTACCATATAAGTGCCACGACCGGTGAGGCCGTCTTCAATTATGACTTCACAAACGATGACACCGTTATTACCGATCCGGATGCAAGTCGTGCGGTCGGTGAGAATGGCGAGATATTACTTCGCTCTGATAGAAGCCGTAGCCTGGGTGAAGGTATCCCCTCAGGAATTGTTACCCTGATTGATGCCTCGGGTCGAGTCACCATGATGATCAGTGCGAGCAATCGTGTCGAAACCTACAACGCACCGGACATCAGGCTGATTTCGCCGGTCTACTGGATGCAGTGGTAAATTCCGGGTAAGTCAGGCAGCGATCGAGCCCGGTTGGTCATAAAGACCAACCGGGTTGTTTTTAGCCCTGCCTCAATAAGGCTTATCTTGGCGTTTGCGCACCTATGCGTTAAAATGCGTTGCAGCTTGGGTAGGATGCGGTGAGGCACGAACCGCATCGGCGATGTACAATCTGTTACCAGTAATAGATGATGGAGGGACTATGCGTTTTGTCTGTTTGCTTTTGCTTGTTCTAATTTGTGCCATTCTGGGTGCCTGCGGTGAGGATTCTCAGACGCAAACTGAGCCGAAGGTTGCGTCCACAACCAATGAGACTCCTCAAGATGGTGTAGAATCCAAAACCCTTGCCGTTACACAAAATGCCGACGGTGTCTCAGTAAGAATCCTACCGGAAAATCCCATCTCTTCAGGCTGTTTACGTGCTGTCATCCAGGGTCACCCTGCTCGCAGTGCAGTCATCTGGACCGTAAACGGTGAAACAGTTTCTTCCGGCACAGATACCCAACTCTGCAGTGATCATTACAAGCGAGATGATAGAGTCACTGTACATGTTGGAACCAATGACAAGGGTGCAGAGGCGTCGGTGACCATTGGCAACACGCCGCCGCGAATTGTCGATATCTCATCGACTCCCGATGGGATCTTTGCCGGTCTGGATGTTTCGGTGACCCCGGTCGCTGAAGATGCGGATGATGATCTCGTCGATTTTACTTACCAATGGTTGATTAATGGTGAAGCAGACCCTGTATTGACCCAGTCAACTTTGTCTGGAAGTAAATTCACCAAGGGTGACACGATTCAGGTGCTGATTGTACCCAATGATTTCTTTGACGATGGCCCGACTTATGAAAGTTACGTACAGGTGGTCCCCAATGCTGCGCCACAAATTACATCAGCGCCTCCCCAGGGGATCAGTTCACTTGACTACCTCTATCAGGTGGTTGCCAGTGATCCGGATGACACCGAGTTTACCTACAGGCTCGATGAAGCTCCGGCAGGTATGACAATCGACGAGAAAAGTGGTTTGATTCAGTGGTCTCTTGAGGGCGTGGCCCCCGGCGATTACACGATTGCAATAGTTGTGGCTGATCCGGAAGGGGCTGAAGGAGCGCAGGCCTATACCTTGACACTTGGTGCTCCTCAGTAGACAGCGCTGACAGATTTATATAAACAAAGGACGGCCAAATAATGGTCGTCCTTTTCTCCTTCAGAATTTTTAACCTGACGATTATCTTTCCGGTGCAAATTTCTGATTGTATTCTTGCAGGCTCATGCCGTTCAGAGCAATTTTCATCCTGAGCTTTAATTCCTGTTGAGAGATATGCTTGCCTTTTAAGGCGGCACTCAATTCCTTGACTGTCAGGTAATTCACGCCATTGCCACCGGTCTCCTCAACGCAGAGATAGATGTTGTCTTTTTCTAAAGACAGAAGCTGCTGAGACAACTTCCAGGCATTTTTTTGCCCCTGCTTGTAGAAAAAAGTCGAGCAGACAGCCGTCACGATCACAAGTATGACGATGGCGATAATAACATTTAAATATTTGCCCATAAATAGCCTCTTTGGATCAAATGGCCCACTTCCGATTGTCTGAAGATTAGCATAGTTATTGGTGCTGTTGAAGATAACAATTTATGACAATGCTCATCGCGATGACGCGAAGAAGTCATTTAATTTATCCACAACCGAGGACATATTACCAAGGTGTCCCCGGTTGTTATTAAATGTCTGCCGGGTTCTGTGTTTTTCCCCGGCTAGCAGGCTGTCGGACTATACGGGCCGAAGCGAAAATCTGGATGTTTGAGAACAGATTTTAGCTCATTTGCAGGTTCATAGCCGTAGCTATGGGCCAAAAAGGAGCTGAAATATGGGCCAAACAGCCGGATTTGCAGCCGGCTCATGGATAGTCCGACAGTCTGCTAGTACCGATGCGGTTCATTCTTCACCACATCCTACCCACGTTATCCCATGCACCGCATCTTGACGATCTGGAATATTGAATCACAATCTGACAAAATCCTTGCATTTCTCGTTCCATTAAATTAAAACCAATACATCTTATGTCGCTTTGCGGCTGTCTGCCAATTGGCTTGTTGTCTTAAATGGAGGGGATCATGACGTTTCTGCGACGTTCGTTGCTCGGGCTCTTTTCTGCATTTTTCCTGTTTACCCTGATCGCTTCGTTACTTCTGATTAATCCGGTTTACGCGTTATCCATCAATGTCCTCGGTGACTATGACAACATCACGGTCATGGAAGCTTCCGGTGATTATGCTGCCCTTGATAGCCAGGGGGCTTTCAATCTCTTGCCGAGACAGGAGGTCAGCAGGGCGTTCTATGCTGAGCATGACGATGATTATGACTTTCTGGTGGTTTTGACCGATTTCGACTTTCTGATGCCCTCTCCCGGTGCTAAAGCCTTCTTTCATGCAACCAGAAATAATGTGGAAGGCATCGGCCTCGAGCTGTTTGATGCAACCCATCTCTATTCTGCTGATGGCTCCTATCTCGATCGTCTGGAAGGGATGATCGACATGGCCAACCTGAACAGCCATGTGCTTGAACCGACTGCGACCGGCTTTGAAGAGACGCTTCAGGCCCTGACACATGAGACGATGCACCGCTGGGGCGCTTATCTCTCCTTTCAACAGGATGGTGAGGAGAGTGGTGCCTTGCTGGGTCTCGGCAATGCGCACTGGAGTTTCCTGCTCGATGCGCAGGGCTCGTCCCTCTATGGCAACCGCTGGCAGGATAACGGTGACGGCACCTTCACATCTGTCGCGCCTGAACAATCTGCTGTGGAGAATCCCTTCGGAAGAATTCTGAGCCCTCTGGATCTTTACCTGATGGGGCTGGCAGATAAGGAGCAGGTTCCGCCCTTAGCCCTGATCGATAGCCCGGGGATTGACCGCAATCGTCTGCCTGAGGTGGGCGTGACGATCCCGGGATACGCACAAGTGGTAACAATGGAGCAGATCGTTGCCGCTATGGGTGAGCGTTATCCCCCGGCCGAGCCTGACAAAACTTTTCGCATGGCCTTTATTCTTCTGGTTGCTCCTGACAGCTGGTCTGATCGCGATCCTGCCTCTCTGCACAAATTACGATTAATCAACAACCTTCAAAACGAATGGGAAAAGCGCTTCTCGGTTTTGACTGGTGGTCATGGTCTGGTGCAGACAGATCTGCTCGTCACGACTGTTGCTGAGACGAACCCGGGAGTGACGACCGACAGCATCACTCCACACGTTACACCACATGTCAATGATGGGGTGAACTGGTTGCTGGCTCATCAGGAGCCAGGCGGCCAGTGGCAGGACCCCTTCGCCAGCGCTCAACGTGATACGGCCGCTGCGGTGGCCGCCTTGAAAAGATTTTCTGTGGCCAGCACCAATGTTGCGCAAGGACAACTCTGGCTGAGTCAAACAAGAGCGGACAATTATGACTTTCTGGCCCGAAAACTACTGCATTTGGACAGCCTCAGCCCTGGAGAAATCGAGCCCATGCAGAATACCGATGGCGGCTGGGGGAGTGGGCCCGGTTATCTGAGCAACCCCGTTGATACGGCTCTGGTCCTGCGCGCATTGACCGTTCAGGGTGGAGCCGACAGCGCAGCGATTGAGGCGGCCATCGCTTATCTGCAAAGCCTGCAGGGTGATGACGGCGGCTGGAGTAATGGTCAAGGCCTCAGCATGGTGCAGCCGACCGCTTTCGTGTTGCTTGCCCTGGATGCCTATCGTGGCCAGGCCGACGTTGCGCTGCAGTCGGCAGTGGCTGAAGGCCTGGCCTGGTTGACAGGCATGCAGAATCCTGACGGCGGCTTTGGCAGGAATGCAAGCACGGTTTACGAAAGCGCAACCGCTCTGCTGACGCTCAAGACTGCTGGGACATCACAAGTCGTAATCGATAAGACGGTCGATTATATTCTGACCCAGCAGGGCAGCAACGGCAGCTGGAGCAACCGCGTCTTTGAGACGGCGATAGCAGTTCAGGCCCTCCATGCCGGCACGATACAGACCGATCTGCAAATTGAAAATGTTGACCTTGCCATTCATCCCTATCCCGTAATCAGTATCCCTTCAGAGGTTACTCTCTCGGCGCAGGTCTGGAACCTGGGCGCTGCAACGGCAGAGAATGTCAGCGTCGCGCTCTTTGCCGGCACTGCGGAGACAGGAAGCCTTGCTGGCGAGACAGAGATTTCAGTGCCTGGGAACTCCTTTGTCAACATCGAGTTCCCTTTAAGCCTGGTCGCCTCAGGTGATGTTGAATATACCCTTGTGGTCGATCAAAACGACCTGATCGAGGAGGCGAGCAGTCACAACAATCTTGCCTCAATCGTCTTCCGCGCCGGAGAGGAACCCGGAGTCGGTTTCGCCGTTGCTGAAACGAGCGCGCCGGAATCCGAGACGGCAAGTCTTGATGTGCTCTTGAGCCACCTCTGGGACCGGAGCGTGACGGTTGAACTCGGCATTGACCCTGAGAGCACCGCCTTACCGGGTTCAGATTACCTGTTGACTCCGGCCTTGCTGACCTTCAGCCCCGGCGAGACCGCCAAAACCATCGACCTGACCATCGTCAATGATACGATCCCCGAAGAGGATGAGACCCTGATTCTGTCCCTGGCGAATCCGACAAATGCTTCTCTGGGGCTGGAGCGGACAACTTATACCATCCTCAACGATGATATTCCTCCCGAGGTTGGTTTCGCACTGACAGCTGACAGTGCTGCTGAAGATGTCGGCAGGGTTGCGGTTGTCGTTGAACTCTCTGCAGTCTCTGCACAGGATGTGACGGTCGATTACCTGGTTGAGGCAGCATCGAGCAGCGCAACTCCAGGGGTTGACGCCTTGGTTGAGGCTGGCACGCTGGTATTCCCCGCCGGAGAGACGACAGCGACGATTGCTCTGGAGATCGTGGATGATGTCATCGAAGAACCGGATGAAATGCTGGTCCTTAAACTCGTCAATCCTGCGCAGGCTCTGCTCGGGGTTGCTCAGTTCAGCTATACGATTCGCGATAATGATGCCCCACCACAGCTCGTCATCACCTCACCGGCCCGCAACGAGGTTTATCCGGATGGTTCAATTGCCCTGCGCTATCAGAGCAACCTGCCGGATGAACAGATCGAGGTTTATCTCAACGGCACTGCGGTTGCCACCCGCAATGGTCAGACCCTTGAGGCCTATGCCAATGGCAGCTACCTGCTGCGATTGCTGGCAACCAATGTCAACGGTGTCGTCGTCGAAGCCGCCGTCAGCTTCGAGGTCGATGATAGCGGTCAACCACCCGAGCACGTTTGGCAGAGTCTTCTTCAGGGAGAGTTGGCCGGCGGTAAAAGGTACACCTGCCTTAAGTACGCTGCCGACGGGTCGGTGTATGCCGTCAAGAATGTCGAGTCAGAGTCTCTGAGGGTGTTCAAATTCGACCTGAATCAGGCTGTGCACTGGACGGAACCCTTTCCGCCGGATTCCGGAAGCTATAATTATTGCAAGGATGCCATTAAGACCGATGACGCCTACGTTGTGCTGGATTCGACGTCGTTGCGCTGGTTCTCCGACGCCGCCAATGCTTACGGGCTCTTGAGCCACAATGTTGAACTGCCTCTCTATGCGGACTCCTCCCCCTGGTCCCAATTCAGCATGGACCAGGCGGGGCATTACTTTCTGGCAGGTGCGACCCGTGAGGGAATCTCCAGCAGGGACCTGACAGACGGCGGCCATATCCAGCTGGCGAAAATGGATATGGCAAACAAGCTTGTCTGGCGACAGGTCATCGCCACCGACTTCACTGATACTGTGGCGGATATCGCTGTGAATGCAGCCGGGGATATCTACCTTTTCGGTAACACGGACGGCTATCTTGGCGAGGAGGGTGGCAGTCATTACGGTGGCACGGATGTTTTTTTGATCAAGCTTGATACCGATGGCCAAGAGCTCTGGCGTCGGCAGTGGGGCACCTCGCTGGTGGAGACCGGCAGTCAAATGGTCATCGACAGCCAGGGCAACCTGGTGCTGACCGGCAGCACTTACGGCTCTTTTGACGGGGCTGGACCGACCTTTGAGCAAGACGCTTTTGTCATCAAGGTCGCACCGGATGGCAGCGATTTATGGCTGATCCAGGATCATGGCATCAGCGCCGGAGAGGCTCTCACCCTGACCGGCGAGGATGATATCGTCATTGCAGGCTGGTATGGGCAGAAAAGAAGCGGATACAACGTCAACCTCGGCCTGAAGTGGAGTCGCTACTCTGCAGCAGGAGAGCCCCTCTGGAACAGCGCGGTGAGCACGGGGTCCGGGTCTTACAACGATGCGGTGGCCGGATTGGCGGGTGATCCCTACGGCAACCTGTTCATCTCGACCAGTTACCTGTATGAGAATTACACGACCTACCACTGGGAATCACGGGGCGCCCTCAATCGCTATAAGACGGGCATGGACTATTCACCGCCGCTGCTGACGGTGGAACCTTTCTCTTATGATCCGATAAACGGAACTCTCGAGCTTGCCGGTCGCCATGAATATCTGGCAGACCTGACGGTTGCGGTCGATTCCTCTGCGCAGGTGACCACCACTGCTTCGCGCTACTCGACGGCCTGGACCAGTGGCATCACAGGAATTCTCCCGGGGCAGCACAGGATAAGGATTCAGGCCGGCGACGATGATGGCGTAATTTTGGTCAAGCGCATTGACCTGGATATTGCGTCGCCCACACCCTATACCGCCGGCACAACGTTGCAATACGGCAGCGCTTATCCGGACCTCCCGCTTGCCTCCGCCATGACGGACCAGGATCAGCTCTATCTCGTTGGTTCTCAAGGCAACTCGGCCGCAGAGCAGGATGTTGCCCTGTGGAAGCTTGCTGAAAATGGCAGTATGACGCCGTTGGTTAACATTGACCGAGGAGCGCAGGAGCAGGGCCAGGCGGTGACGGTTGATGCCGCTGGCCATATTTATATGGCGTGGAACTCGGGTGAGAACGCCTATGTGAGTAAGTATGCCGACCATGGAGGGGAGCTCTGGACCAGTGATTACGCCTCCAGAAAGGGCGTGCAAAAGGTCAATGCTGTGGCTGTCGACGCCTTCGGCAACGTCTACATCACAGGCAGTACCAGCGTTTCCCCCGACCGCAATGTCAGCCATGGCGGAGGCCAGGACTATTTTCTGGTCAAGTATGACAGTCACGGCACTTATCAGTGGTCCCGTCTGGCCGGGCCTGGCCATCCCGGGGATCAGATCGCTTACGATCTTGCCCTCGATAGCCTGGGCCATATCTATCTTGTCGGTTCCACGAGTGGCTTGCTGCACGGTGTGAGCGCGATAGAGAGTGGTTTTATTGTCAAATATGACAGCGATGGCAATCTGCAGTGGGCTGATGTGATTGAGGGGCACAGACCCGGCAGCGCCAAAAAACTTGTTGTTGACGCCAGTGACAATCTCTACCTGCTCGGGGAAGTGAATGACCTGACAGGAAGAGATCTTGATATGTATCTGCTCAAGTATGATTCTGCCGGTCTGCGGCAGTGGTACGAAAAGATCGGCGGGCCCTATAAAGACCTTGCCGGGGCACTGTCTCTGGACCAGGCAGGGCATCTGCTGGTCACCGGTTTGCTGCGGAACAGTCTTCAGAATAGTGACATTTACTGGGCGAGATACGATCGTGACGGACATCTTCTCTGGCATGATCGGTTTGATGCCGGCTCAACGGATACTGCGGTTGGCATTCACGAAACCCGTCAGGGCGACCTTCTGCTCACCGGCAGCACGAACCGTATTTTGGGTGAAGGAAGTTACGGCTCCGTTGATCTGTTTGTTCGGCAATTTCAAGCGATGTCGGCTCCCGAGTTGACGGTTGCACCGGTCGTGACCCCCCGGTCCTCACAAAACCTTCTGTTAACCGGGCAGGTCACCCCGGGGGCGGTTGTCTCTGTTCAGGTCGCTGAGCCGAGTCCTTCATCGGCGACGGTGGGGACGGTCAGCCTTGATCAGGTCAGCGGCTCATGGACTTGTCCGGTGGCAAATCTTGTTGAAAACAGCCATAACCTTATCAGGGTGCAAGCGACCAGTGCTTACGGCTCAGTTGAGCAGACCGTCAGCCTCTATGTCGACACGCTTGCCCCGATCCTGACGATTGATCCGATAGCCTCTCCTGCAGATTCGACCGACCAGTTGATTGCCGGCACGACAGAAGCGGGCGCGGTTTTAACTGTTTCGGTACCTGCACCGTCTTCGCCTCAGGGTCTTGACGTCTCAGCTTCCGGTCAATGGAGTTACCAGGCCTTGCTGAATGCCGGTGATAACCTGTTCACTTTCACTGCGAGTGATTTTGCGGGCAATCAGACCATCAAGCAGGTGACCATTCATTCTACGGCGCCACCGGCTATGCGGGCGTCTCTTTCAAGAGACTCCATCAACTCTGACGAAGAGACCGAAGTGATTCTGAGCATTGTCAATCTCGCCAGTTCTGCCGAAGTTCTGGTCGAAGAGTTTATTGATGTCAACGGCAACGGTCTGATCGATGACGGCGAGCCTTTGATCAGGACTTTCACGCTGCAGGATGAAATCTATTCGGATGACCTGAATATCCAGGGCGACGAGGCTTTGCTGAATATGCAAGCGGCAGAGGGGACAGTCATGACCACGCTCAACTATCTGTTTGTTCATGACCTCTACCACGCCCCCGGCCGGCACCTGTTCCGTATCAGCGACGGCGTTGTTGAACAGCTGCTGCCCTTTGCTGTTGAGGTTGCCAACCAGCAGCAGGTTTCGAACGGCTTTGTCCTGGACGATCAGGGCGAGCCTGTCCCGGGAGCCATCATCAGGGGCCTCGACAACTGGGGACGAACCTTCGGCTACGTTTGCAGCGATGACAACGGCGCTTACAGCCTCGGAATCCCAGGGCCTGGCGAGTACAGATTAGTCCCTTTCCTGGCCGGTCATGTCTACGACAAAACCATCAACCCGCCGATCACGGTTGCTTCCGGAGAAGCCGTCAATCAAAACCTGATTGTGGAAGCTGTCATGAATGGCACTGTCGGGCTGATCAGAGATTCTGCACAGGCCCGGCCGATTCCCGGCGTGCTGGTCAAGGCAGAAAATGCGCGTTATGTCGGTTATGCCTGGTCCGATCTTCTGGGCAGTTACGAACTGGCTCTGCCGGATGGTGACTACCAGCTCTCGGTTGATCTGTTTGCGGCTTACAGCTCATCACCCCAGGGGGTTTACGCTTATGACGCCCCTCTGCGAGATATTAGCGTGGCTGAAGATTCAACCCTTGCCATGATTGACCTGAACAGCTATCAGACCACCTGTCTCTGGACTGTGCGTGATCAATTTAATAACGCCATGCCCGGAATCCCCCTGGATGGAGTGATAGATGATGGCTCCGGAAGGGCAATGCACGCTGTCTCTGACGGCAGAGGCTGGTACTCCATTGCGGCGGGGTTGTATCCAAACAACTGGCTCGGCGAGGTGTCCCTGAATGATCCGGCTGCGCAGCTGGCAGGTTATGTCGGTGACCGCTTTGCCTTTGCTCCCTGGGACTGCTCGCCAAAAAATCTGACCGTCTACCCGATCGATGCATGGGTTGCCGGCAGTGTGACGGATGCAGGCGGTCAGCTGTTTGCCAATCTCCCGCTTGAGCTGAGCAGTCTCGAAACAGGTGCCCGCGTGGCAGGACGGACCAACGCAGAGGGTCATTATCAGCTGGGGGTTCATAGTGGTGACTGGGACGTCAGTGTCGTCGGCGAAATCGCCGGCTTCGAGCCGCTGCTGCCGGTCCAGACATCTGTCTTGCCTGGGCAGATTAACACGGTTGATTTTGTCCTCAACCCGGTATCGGGGCCTCTTGAGCTTGCCGTAAATCCCGTCCAGTCGCCTGTGAACACCGCTGCACAAACAATCTCGGGCACTGTTTCGATGGGCGCCTCAGTTGCTGTGGTTGCAGACACGACGGCGGTTGCTGGCCCGGTCACTTATCCGGATGGCAACACCTGGCTATGCAGCCTCAGCGATTTGTCTGAAGGTGACAATAATTTCACCATAACAGCGCAAGATAACAGCGGCGTTATCAGTGAAGTTGTTACGATTAATTACCAACCGGACCAGCAGGCAAACACCATTGTCGTCACCGCTGCCCAGTACACTGCACGAAAGAACACACTGAGCATTGATGCCACCAGCGACTATCCTGATGCCGGTCTTATGGTTGAATATGCGGGTCTGTTGATGCCGATGACCTTTGACAGGTTGTTCAAGGGCAAATACCGATGGTCTCATGTTGATACGAACCTCACCCTGGCCCCTGAGAGTGTGACGGTTTCCGGACCGGAAGGGCGTGTCATCAGTCCCATCGTCACGAAATGATGCCAGGCAGGATGCCTTTGGTTGGGAAGACGCCGTTGGTTGGGAAGATGCGGTTCGTGCCTCATTACATGCTATACATTCTTTGGGGACTGCTTGACAATTTGCACGAAAAGTAATACTAGGTACTAATAGGTATTACCTGAATAGCGAGGAGAGTGAATATGCAAACCGAGACCATGAGCGTTAAACTCAGATCGCAGGACAAAGAACGGCTCAAGAACCTTGCTGCGTCCAAAAAGCGCACCCCTCATTGGCTGGCTAAAGAGGCCATTGCCCAGTTTCTCGATCGAGAAGAAGCTGTTGAGCGTTTCCGCCAGGAAAGCTTGGAGGCCGTGGAAGAATTTAAGAGGACCGGGGAAAGCGTGCCCAATCAACAGGTTCTTGACTGGCTGACTACTTGGGGTGATGCTGATGAAACCGAGGAGCCATAAATGCAAGTAGAATGGCTCCCTGGTGCAATTCGAGACCTCCATAGGTTACGAGAATTTCTCCGGCCTAAAAACCCTGGTGCCGCCAAAAGTGCGGCTGACAAGATGGTCAAGGCTGCATCCTCACTGAAAGATTACCCTGCTATCGGCAAACCTGTCGAGGACCTTCCAGGGTACTATGATGTTGTCCTAAACTTTGGGTTCCGAAACTACGTAATGCGCTACCACATTTTTGAAGAAATAATTTTTATCGTAGCGTTGCGGCATGGTCGGGAAGCAGGTTTTGTGGACGAAGAATGAATCCCTGAATCCGGCACTTCCTGATTTTATCAGGACACATGCTTTGGGATGAAGAGGGCATTTTAATGAGAACATTCGAGAGGCCGGAGCGTGATCGCTCCGGCCTGCTCTTTTTACCCAACTGCTGAGAGGTTGTTTATCTGATGTTGTAAAAAACATCCGCGCCGGCAAACACTGCAACATCCTCAAGCTCATCTTCGATGCGCAGCAGCTGGTTGTACTTGCAGATGCGATCGGTGCGGCAGAGTGAACCGGTTTTGATCTGGCCGGCATTGGTTGCGACCGCCAGGTCGGCAATGGTGGTGTCTTCGGTCTCTCCGCTGCGGTGAGAGATGACGGCGGTGTAACCGGCGCGCTTGGCCATCTCGATGGCCTCAAGGGTCTCGGTCAGAGTGCCGATCTGGTTGACCTTGATCAGGATCGAGTTGGCAATGCCTTTATCGATCCCTTCCTTGAGAATCTTGGTGTTGGTCACGAAAAGGTCGTCGCCAACAATCTGGATCCGGTCGCCAAGGCGGTCGGTGAGCAGTTTCCAGCCGTCCCAATCGTTCTCGGCCATGCCGTCTTCGATGGAGATGATCGGATAACGCTCAACCAGGTCAGCATAGAACTCGACCATGTCTGCGGCCGATTTTTCTTTCTGTTTCTCATTCTCCAGTCTGTACTTGCCGTCTTTGTAGAGCTCACTGGCGGCGACGTCAAGAGCCAGCAGGACGTCCACGCCAGGCTTGTAACCTGCGGCTTTAATCGCCTCCATAATCACTTCGAGGGCTTCTTCGTTGCTCTTCAGGTCCGGAGCAAAACCGCCCTCATCGCCGACGGCCGTATTGTAGCCTTTGCCCTTGAGAACTTTTTTCAGGGCGTGGAAAATCTCCGCACCCATGCGCAGCGCTTCCTTGAAGGAGACTGCGCCGCAGGGCATGATCATAAACTCCTGGATGTCGACGTTGTTGTCGGCATGCTCGCCGCCGTTGATGATATTCATCATGGGCAGTGGCAGCTCCTTGGCGTTGGTGCCGCCAAGATATTGGTAGAGAGGCAGGCCGGCTTCTTCGGCTGCGGCCTTGGCGACCGCGAGAGAGACGCCGAGCAGGGCGTTGGCGCCGAGGTTGCTTTTAAAGTCAGTGCCGTCCATATCGATGAGTTTGCGGTCGATGCCTGATTGATCGGAGGCTTCCCAGCCGAGTAAGCCATCGGTGATGACTTCGTTGACGTGCGTGACGGCTTTCAAAACACCTTTGCCGAGGTAACGGTTTTCGTCGCCATCGCGCAGTTCCAGTGCTTCACGTTCGCCGGTGGAGGCTCCGCTCGGTACCGCGGCGCGGCCCATGACGCCGCTTTCCAAATAAACTTCGACTTCAACGGTTGGATTGCCGCGCGAATCAAGAATTTCACGGGCGTAAATGTCGACGATCTCACTCATGGTTTCTGTCCCCTTATCTTTTGAAGAATGGTTATGGTTTTTATCGGGAGGCTGTCCGATAATAAAAGCCCGGCTGCAAACCCAGCATTTTGGCCCATATTTCAGCTCCTTTTTACCCCATAGCTATGGCTATGAGGCCGCAAACGAGCTAAAATCTGTGCTCAAAATTCTGGATTTTCGCTTCGGCCTCTATTGTCGGACAGCCTCCTGGCAGGCTATTGTTTGAAGGGTTTTTATAGCACATCAGGACAAAATTTAAACTATTTTCCTGTGATTTAAGTGGTCCCGATGCGAGGTAGTGCCCATCCGGAAACTCCGGATGGGCGGGTGAAGTTTTCGATCTGGAAACGAGCAATTTTTCGCAAGGTCAAGGAAATCAAGGATTTGAGCGGAGGCGTAGTCCTTTACGCCGCACAATCAAATCCGCCGATTGACGCAGAGATTGTGGAAAAGGGCCGTTTCCAAACGAAAACGAGGCAATTGATTTGCGCAAACCAAGGTGGTATTTTATCAGATTGACGCAACATAAACTTTAAAGGCTATTTTTTGAACGATCCAATACAACGGCAAAGCTTTGAACCCGCCGATCCCAGATTGGCGCATGCTCTGTTCGGGCAACAGAACCGGCATCTGAAACAAATAGAACGTCTCACCGGTATCCGTGCCAGCTCCAAGGGGACGACGGCCGTTCTTGAAGGTGCTGCCGACATGGTCAGCCGCGCAGCACGAATGTTGGAAGAGTTGTCCGCTCTGCTGGAAAAAGGTTTTGACCTGCGCCCGACCGACATTGAATATGCTGAGCGCATCCTGCGCATGGATGAATCGGCAAAGCTCACCGATATCTTCCTCGATACCGTCACAGTGTCTGCCCGCAATAAGGCCATCTCGCCGAAAACACTCGCCCAGAAGACTTATCTTGATGCCATGCGCAACAATGATGTCGTTTTCGGCATTGGTCCCGCCGGGACCGGCAAGACCTACCTGGCCATGGCAATGGCCGTGGCTCTTCTGAAGAAGAAGGAGATCAGTCGAATCGTGCTGGTACGGCCGGCGGTGGAGGCCGGGGAAAAGTTGGGCTTTCTGCCGGGAGATATTGCCGAAAAGGTCAATCCCTATCTGCGTCCCCTCTATGACGCACTTTACGATCTCATGGACTTCGATCGAGGCCAGGCTCTGATCGATCATGGTGTGATCGAAGTGGCTCCCCTGGCCTTTATGCGCGGACGCACCCTCAATGATGCTTTCGTGATTCTCGATGAAGCGCAAAACACGACCACGGAACAGATGAAGATGTTTTTGACCCGGCTGGGTTTTGGCAGCCGCGCTGTGATTACGGGTGACGTGACCCAGATCGACTTACCAAGCGATCGCATCTCAGGATTGGTTCAGGCGAGGGACGTGTTGAAAACTGTCAATGGCGTCAGTTTCGTCCGTTTCACTGATATAGACGTCGTCCGCCATCCGATTGTTCAGGCTATTGTCAGAGCCTATGAAGCTCACAAACCCGGGTAAAAAAGGGTTCACAGGATATTGTATGACCACGAATGAACGTAAAGCAGATGCTGGCTTAACCCAGAAGCCACGCTCTCGATTGGCGAAGCAGGACCAGCGCGAGAGTGACGACAGGGTTCAGCGGACCCTGATTTTACTGGCTCTGGTTGCGCTGCTGACCTTTATTATTATCCCCAAAGGCGTTTTGACGCCGACCGAATTCGGGCCGGGTGATATTGCTCCGCGTGATATCAAGGCTCCTCACGATCTGCTCGTTCCCGACGAAGACCTGTCGGAACAAAAGCGGGTTGAAGCCGAGAAGGCGGTCGCGCTTCTTTATGACTTCGATCCGTCGACCGGGTCTGCGATAGCGACCCAGGTGGGCCAGGTTATCACCTCTTTACGAAAAGAGCAGGGTCTGGAGGTTGCCGAGACCCGGCAACTGGCAGAGCTCGAAACTAATTTTGGCATTAAAACCAGCGATAAAACGCTTGCCGCATTAAGGGAGCTTTCGTCCCTGGAGGATATTAATCAACGTCTTGCACAACTTATACAACCGCTTTATCAGCAGAAGGTCGCCGGCAATCTCAAGCTCTTCGAAGCGGATCGCTCCAAGGCGATTATCTTTCGCGGCCCCGACAGCCAACCCGAGCTTGCCGACAAGGGTGTAGAAAAGGTCATTGGGCTGGGAGAATTGCAGGATTCTCTGAAAAAAGCACTCAACACGACAGAATTCACAAAGAATCAACAAGAGGCGTTGCGCGAACTGATCCTGCCGCTGTTGCGGCCAAATATCTCTTATAACCAGAATGAAACCGAAGCACGCAGAAAACTGGCTCGGCAAGAGGTTAAACCTGTTCTGATCCAGGTCAAGAAAGGGGAAATGATTGTTCGTGAAGGCGATCGTATCACCCCCGACCAGCTGAAACGACTTGGTGCCTTACAAGATGAAAACAGCGTGATTTCTCTGTGGCGAAATGCCTCCGGGATTCTGCTCAGTTGTTTCATGCTCCTCTATTTTGTGCACACCTTTGCCCGTCGGAATATCCGCAAATACCGACCGGAGAACCGTGATCTGCTCTTTCTGGCGACTGTCTTTGTCGTCCAAATCCTGGTTCTGAAGGTTTCGATCTTTATCGCGACCGCGCTCGGCAGTGCTTTCCCTTATGTGGAACAGAACGCATATTATTATCTCTTCCCCTTTGCCGTCGGCACCATGTTGGTACGCGTGGTTCTGAATTCAGAGGTCTCGCTGGTTTTTGCCATCCTCTCTTCAATTTTGACTGCGGTTCTGTTCGGCAACAGCTTCGCCATTCTGCTGTTTGCCTTTTTGACCAGCCTTTGCGGAGCGCATTGGGTGCGTCATGTCACCGAGCGCTCATCGCTGTTCCGGGCCGGTTTGCGCCTGGGCATGTTCAATTTTGTACTGCTCTTCGCCCTGCACCTGACGACGAGCAGGCCGTTTGATCTGCAGTTGCTTTACAAATTGGGCTTCGGCTTTGCCGGCGGTCTGGCCGCGGCGGTGATGGTGACCGGGATCGTGCCCCTGGTCGAGTCGTTATTTCGCTATACGACCAATATCAAGCTGCTTGAACTGGCCAATATGAACAACCCGCTCCTGCGGGATCTCATGGTGCAGGCGCCGGGGACCTATCATCATTCGATTATCGTCGGTAACCTTGCAGAAGCGGCAGCAGAAAACATCGGCGTCAACCCCCTGATGGTTCGTGTCGCAGCTTACTATCACGATATCGGCAAGATCAGGAAACCGCTGTACTTTATCGAGAATATCGGCGGCCAGGAGAATAGACACGATAAGCTGGCGCCCTCCATGAGCGCGTTGGTCCTGATGGCCCACGTCAAGGATGCCGTGGAAATGGCGCGCGAGCATCGTCTGGGGCGTGACCTGAGTGATATTATCCGTCAACATCACGGCACCAGTTTGATGAAGTTCTTCTACGATCGCGCCAAGAGCAAGGCGGACCCAGGGGTTGAGCAGATTGACGAGCGCGACTACCGTTATCCGGGGCCCAAGCCGCAGACCCGTGAGGCGGCCCTGATCATGCTGGCTGATGCGATCGAGGCTGCCAGCCGAACCCTGACCGACCCGACCCCGGCACGTATTCAGGGCATGGTGCAGAAAATTATCAATAATATCTTTATTGACGGGCAACTCGATGAATGTGAATTGACCTTGAAGGATATCAACAATATCGCCAAAAGCTTCAAGTTGATCCTCGGTGGCATCTTTCACTTTCGAGTCGATTATCCGGAGCCGGTCAGCAAAGAACGAAACATCGAAAAACCCACCAGGAGTTCAGATGAAGATCGCGATAGAAAATCAGCAGACGAGCCAGAAGGTCAGAAAGCTCATTCTACGAAAAGTAGCTCAGAGGATCTTAAGCGCCTCGGCATGTCCTGATGCCCACCTTTCGATACTGATTGTGGATGACGCTGCCATCCGGCGGATTAATCGCGACTATCTGAACAAAGATCGACCCACCAACGTCATCTCTTTTGCCATGCAGGAGGGTGAGGGTGGAGGCGTGCAACCTGACCTGCTGGGTGATGTGGTCATTTCTGCAGAGACCGCCGCGCGTGATGCCTGTGAGGCGCGGAATCCATTTGAAAGTGAACTGTATTTCCTGCTGCTGCACGGCATACTGCATTTGCTTGGTTATGACCACGAGCGTGGCACTGAAGCTGATGCGAAGCGTATGGAAGCCAGAGAGCGTGAAATCTTTGCTTTGATTCATGAGGAGTTTCTTACTGCATGAATGGTGAGCCTGCCAATCCCAATAAGCCGAAGGGCTTTATCGGTAGTCTTAATTGCGCTATCGAAGGAATTCTCTGGGCTTCCAAGACACAGCCCCATATGCTTTTCCACCTGATTGCGGCCATTCTGGTTCTGGTCGGCGCCCTGATCTTGCGCCTTTCTCTTCACGAATTTGCCCTGCTGGCTCTGGCGATCACCCTGGTCCTGTTTGCCGAATTGGTGAACACAGCCGTTGAAGTGGTTGTCGATCTGGTTTCCCCCGATTTTCACCCCCTTGCCCAGCGCGCCAAAGATGTTGCCGCCGGTGCAGTGCTTCTGGCCAGTGTCGGCGCACTGGTGCTTGGTTACCTGGCCGTGTCGAGATTTTTCTTTACCGCCGGGGCGGCTGCCAGCCAGGAGTTCATGCGGTCAACCGGCAACGTAGCGATTATCTCGGTTGTCGTCGTTGTGCTTCTGGTGATTCTGGCCAAAGCCCGTTTGGGTAAAGGCACCCCCTTGCATGGCGGCATGCCAAGCGGCCATTCGGGAGTGGCTTTTTCCATCGCAACCTCTGTTGCCTTTTCCGAAGTCGGTCTACTGGTTATTCTGCTGGCCTGGTTTCTTGCTGTATTGGTGGCGCAAAGCAGGGTTCTGCTTGGAGTTCACAATCTGAAAGAAATTGTTGCCGGTGGCATGGTTGGCGTAGTGACGACTATGACCCTGCAACTGGTTTTTCATTAATCTGTAGAGGAGTTACTAACTCGTGGAAGACGATCAAAGCCCCCAACGCAACTCTCTTGCTTTAACCCTCAGTCGCCTTTTCCGTGGGCGTTCACGTGCTCTGACGGAAAAAGAACTGCAGGAAGCGATCAACAGTTCCGAAGAAGAGGGGATTCTCAACGAATCAGAGGGTGACATGTTGCAGTCGATCTTTGAGTTCGGAGACACGATTGTACGTGAAGTGATGGTGCCACGTACGGATATGGTCTGTTGTCCTGCTCAGGCAACACTCAGTGATTTTCTCAAAATGATCATAGCGTCCGGGCACTCTCGTGTGCCTCTCTTTGAAGGCTCGATGGACAATATTGTCGGGGTTGTCTATGCAAAAGATCTGCTGCGCAACTGGGGGGCAAACGACGAGACCTTGACCCTTGCCGAAGTCATGCGCACCCCTTACTTTATCCCTGAAACCAAGCGTATTGATGAGTTGCTGGTGGATTTCCGGACCCTGCGGGTGCATATGGCGATCGCCGTTGATGAGTATGGCGGCACGTCCGGTCTGATCACCATAGAAGACCTGCTCGAAGAGATCGTTGGCGACATCCAGGATGAGTACGATCTGGAGGTCTCCTGGCTGCAAGCTCAGGATGACGGGACGCTGCTGGTTGATGCCAGAAGCAATGTCGAAGAATTGGAAGAATACTATGATATCGAAATTCCTCGTGAAAAGTTCGATACCGTTGGAGGCTATCTGTTCCATTTGCTGGGTAATGTGCCTAAAAAGGGTGAAAAGGTCAGTGATAATGGACTGGTTCTGATGGTTGAGAAATCTGATGAGCGCAAAATTGAGACGGTCCGTGTTTGGCGCGACGCTGAAACTTCTGAAGCTGAATGATTATTATGCGCAGATTACTGCCTGACAAAACCACATGTCTCAGCGCTTTGTCGGGTCTTTTGATGGCCTGCGCCTTCCCGCTGCCCGACTATCACCTGCTTGCCTGGTTTGGGCTTGTTCCGCTGATTCTGGTTATGCCGAAGCGGCCTTTCAAGAGCGGTTTCGTAGCCGGTGTGGTTTTTTTTGCGGTCACTCTCTACTGGCTTAATATCGTGATGACCACTTATGGTCATCTGCATGCCGTGCTCTCGTTTCTTCTCTATTTACTGCTTGCCGCCTACCTGGCCCTCTACTGGGGGGCGGCGTCCTGGGCCGCTTGTCGTCTCAAGGAGTTTAGAGGTTATCCTTTTGCGCTCACTTTGCCGGTTTTCTGGGTGGCTCTGGAGTTCCTCCGTGCGTTCTTGCTGACCGGTTTCCCCTGGTCAACCCTCGGCTACTCCCAGCACACCTGGTTGGTAATGGTTCAATCTGCGGACCTCTTCGGTGTCTATGGCTTGAGCTACCTGCTGGTCTTGACTAACGCGGCTCTTGCCGAGAATTTACTGCTTAAGGGCCAGAGTCCTTCGCAAGGCAGGTCGATAAAAACCCTTGCCGTCACAATCCTTCTGCTTATGGGGAACTATGCATACGGGGCCTGGTGTCTGCAGCAGGAGCCTGATAGCCGGACCGAGTCATTGAGTATGGCTGTTGTGCAGGGCAATATCCCTCAATCCCAAAAGTGGAGACCGGAGAATCAACTCAGTACAGTGCGTTCCTATCGTGAGCTATCGCTTCGGGCCTGGCAGGAGGGATCGAAAGATTTGTTGGTGTGGCCGGAAGCGGCTATGCCGTTTTATTTTCAGGATGGTGGCCCCCTGGCTGACTCTGTTGCACAGCTTGCTGTCGAGACAAACACGGCTCTCCTGTTTGGCAGCCCCGCATATCGCAGAGACTCTGGAAGCCTGTATTATCTGAACAGTGCCTTTATGCTTTCACCCTCGGCCGAACTGCTAGGCAGGAGTGACAAAATACACCTTGTACCCTTTGGTGAATATGTGCCGCTTGGCAAGTTTCTCCCTTTTGTTAATAAACTGGTCGCCGGTATCGGTGATTATTCTCCAGGCGAAATCAACCCCCTGCCGATTGGAGAGCATAAGCTTGGCGTTCTGATCTGTTACGAGGTGATCTTTCCTGAGTTGGCGAGGGAATCTGTCCGGCAGGGCAGCGATTTGCTGGTGAATATCACAAACGATGCCTGGTTCGGTCAATCATCGGCCCCCTGGCAGCATCTGGCGATGGCGCGTTTCCGAGCGATAGAGAACCGTGTCTGGCTGGCTCGTGCTGCCAATACCGGCATCTCAGCCTTTATCGCTCCCTCCGGGACCGTTGTTAAGCAAACCGGTCTCTTCACCACCGCTTTTCTCTCGGCGGAGCCAGGATTGGGGGCTCGACCGAGGCTCTACTTGCATATGGGTGATCTGATTCCAGGGACTTTCCTGCTGATCTGCCTGCTCTGGTTGGTTCAGACACGCCGGCGTTTTTTTTGACTCATCATGCAATGACTTCAAAGATTTCATGGAAAATGCCAAATACTATGAAGTTTCCTTGTCCCGTTGGTTGACTACGCGTATAATCCGCTGTTCGTCTTTAAGCTTTGGGAGATTATAATGTTTCGTGAAGAAATTGAATTACTGAAAAGCCTCCAGGACAAGCTCTCTGAGCTGAGGAGGTACCTTTGACATCGATAGCAAACGTGAACGCGTTTCCGAACTGGAGGCAGAAGTCGCTCGACCTGAATTCTGGAACGATAACGAAAAAGCCCAGGAGGTCCTGAAAGAAAGGACCTTGCTGCAAAAGCTGGTTGAAGACTGGGAGTCGGCAGCCAATGGCCTGGAGGATGTTCAGGTCATGATCGAACTTGGAGAAGAGGGCGAAGACCAGGAGGCCCATGCAGAAGTTCTCAAGATGCTGCCCGCCCTGGAAAAGGCGATTGCCCGGATGGAATTTGCCAGAATGCTTTCCGGTGAGCATGATGCCAACAATGCAATCGTCAGCATCAACGCCGGCGCCGGTGGTACGGAGGCCCAGGATTGGGCAGAGATCCTGCTGCGCATGTATCTGCGTTATTGTGAACGCAAGGGGTTCAAGGCGGAGATTACCGACTATCAGCCAGGTGATGAAGCGGGGGCCAAAGGGGTTACTTTCACTGTCTCCGGGGATTACGCCTTTGGTTACCTGAAAGCTGAGAAGGGGATTCACCGCCTGGTCAGAATCTCTCCTTTTGATTCCAATGCGCGTCGCCACACGTCGTTCTGCTCCGTTTTTGTTTTCCCTGAGCTCTCTGATGATGTCGAAATTGAGGTTCTGGACAAAGATCTCAAGGTCGATACTTATCGGGCCAGTGGAGCCGGTGGTCAGCATGTTAATAAAACGGACTCGGCAATCAGAATAACGCATCTGCCGACCGGCATTGTCGTCAGCTGTCAGAACCAGCGTTCTCAACACAAAAACCGCTCTACGGCAATGAAGCAGCTTAAAGCACGTCTCTATGAAATGGAGCTGGAAAAGAAAGAGAGCGAAGCCGAAGAACTGGGCGGAGAAAAGAAGGACATCGCCTGGGGCAGCCAGATCCGCTCTTACGTGCTGCACCCCTATCGCATGGTCAAGGACCATCGAACCGACTATGAGAGCGGCAATACCGACGCTGTGCTTGACGGCAATCTGGACGGTTTTATTGAAGCCTATTTGATGCAGTAAAGGCTGGAGGCTGGAGGCTGGGGGCTGGGGGCTGGAGGCTGGAGGCTGGAGGCTGGAGGCTGGAGGCTGGAGGCTGGAGGCTGATAGCTGATAGCTGATAGCTGATAGCTGATAGCTGATAGCTGATAGCTGATAGCTGATAGCTGATAGCTGATAGCTGATAGCTGATAGCTGAAACTGGTTTCAAAGTAAAAAGCAGGACCGCAGGCGCTGCGCCCTGCACCCGCCTCACTTTCTTTTTATCCCGCCGAAAAGAGATGGCGTCGCAAAAAGTCCGCCCTACGGCGTTATGGCGTTTTTTCAGGACCTCGACATACTATATGTATGCCTTCACCCCTGAAAAAACACCAAGCCTTGTAG
>JAGXHL010000022.1 GCA_024636215.1 Deltaproteobacteria bacterium | reverse complement strand
GGAGAGCCTCACCCACGCGTTTGCCGGCCCCGAGGGTGAGGTGCAGACGCGCCTGAAAGTCGAGCGTTGGGAACGCAACGGCAAGAACGGTTATGCGCTCTCGGTGCAGCGCGGCGAAGAACAGATCAACGTGCCGATCCAGGCGGAGCAGTTTTTGTATGCCGCCGAATTCCTGCGCCACCTGTCGCTGCAGCAGGCCTGGGTGGAGGAGGTGGAGCGTCCGGCAGAATAAGGCAGTGGATGGCCTGGCTGGTCGTGCGGCGATGGTTTGCTGGCGATCAGCCGGGCTTGCGGTATGCGTGGATAGCGCGCGGCTGGCAGGACTGATTTCTCTCTGAGGTGCCGACCGAGCCATTTTATAATTGTCGCTGGTTAAATTTTAAGCTAAAGTTATGAAAATCAAGCAGAAAATGGAAAAACCATGACCTCTTTAGATATAGAAAAAACTCTCGTGGATATCCTCTCCAGGCACGATGCGGCTCGTATCGCAATTTTTGGTTCACGGGTACGCGGGGAAGAGCGCCCTGAAAGTGATCTCGATGTACTGGTATCCTTCGGCAAAGCAAAAAGTCTCCTGTCCATGGTCGCCATCGAACGGGAGCTTTCCGAGAAACTCGGCATGAGAGTTGATCTGCTGACTGAGGCCGCTCTAAGTCCGCATTTACGCGAGAGCATCCTCTCCCAGATGAAAATCATCTACCAATGACCAGCAGGAACGACAACCTTTATCTTCAACATATTCTTGAGGCTATTGAGCAGATCGAGGAGTATCTTGCTGATTGTGATGTTACCTGTTTTTAGGCAACCCGGCTGATCCAGGATGGCGTCATCCGGCAAACTGAGATTATTGGTGAAGCGACAAAGAACCTCTCAGCAGAAACTCGACTGCGCGCGCCTGCTGTACCATGGAAAGACATCGCAGGAATGCGCGACAAACTGATCCATCAGTACTTCGGTGTCGATCTCAATGCGGTCTGGCTTACTGCAACGGAAGACCTTCCTGCCCTTAAAGTAATAATCGTACAACTTCTCGCTCATCGGGCATAAGTTCGGTTGCCCTCACCTTCGGTGATTGACTTGATTTAGCGATCCGTTGCTCGCAGCAGAGACGGGATCCTCTGTCCAGACTAACCGGTTATAGGGCAGTTCCCGACCCCTTTCGACTTTCCTTTCCTCTTTCCCACTCAAATATTATGGCTCATTTTGTGAGGCATAAATGCTTGCTTATGCCTCATCCTGGTGATATGTTTGCCTCAAAATACGAGGCATAAAATCTGATTATTGCCTCATGCGTATTTAAAAGGATCACAAATGGCAAAATACATCTGGCAATCCGCAAGTTGGCCAAAATTCAAAATTGACTATGAAAGCCTGCTCCCAAAATTGAGCCGTTGCCATGCCCTTCAAGGGCAGCTCATTCAGCAGGTGACATCTCTTGGCATTGATCTTGAGCTAGCAGCTCAACTTGAATCTTTGACTCAGGAAGCGGTCAAAACGGCAGAGATTGAGGGAGAATATTATCATCCCGACGCGGTGCGCTCTTCAATTGCCAGACGATTGGGTTTACCAACCGCAGGCTTGCCATCCCCGCCACGAAGTGTAGACGGGCTGGTTGATGTTTTGCTCGATGCGACCGACGCAAACAGGCCTGACTTAAGTTCAGATCGCCTGAAAGCATGGCAAGCTGCATTGTTTCCAACCGGCAGGTCCGGCTTGTATGATATCGAGGTTGGACAATGGCGAACTGAAACGATGCAAATTGTCTCCGGGCGTGCTGGAAAAGAAAAAATCCATTATGAAGCACCACCAGCCGATCGAATTGACCATGAAATGCAATTATTTATTGAATGGTGGCAAAAAAGTCACCCGGATCAAAACAATACAGATCCTGTCATTCGGGCGGGGGTCGCCCACTATTGGTTTGTGGCAATCCACCCCTTTGCTGATGGCAATGGACGCATTGCACGGGCGCTCTCAGATATGGCGCTTGCTCAATCAGATGGTGCGGCAAAACGCTGCTACAGCCTCTCTTCAACCATCATGGAAAACAGGGACGGATATTACGCGGTGCTGGAAAGCACTTCAAATGGACAGGGAGATATCACAGAGTGGCTGGCCTGGTTTTTAGACTGCCTGGAACTGTCCTTGAAACAGTCAAAAACAACCATCGAGAAGGTCTTGAGTCTCACTCATTTCTGGCACAATATTTCAGACATCTCCTTGAACGATCGTCAAATTAAGGTTGTCAAAAAACTCCTGGAGGCCGGGGAAGGAGGCTTTCAAGGAGGCTTGACCGCCCAAAAATATCATGGGATGGTCAAAGGAAGTCGTGCGACGCTCACACGTGATCTGGCCGATCTGGTCGATAAAGGAATTCTGTTACTTACGGGAGAACGGAAAGCAGCCCGGTATCATTTAAATTGGGAATTGGCCAGAAAAAGGTGATTGAAGAGATATCACAGAAAACCATAACTCGAAAATCGCCCCTTCATGTCGAAAAATGTCGTTATTTCAGCCGGTTTGCCGGCCCTGAGGGTGAAGTCCAGACGCGTATCAGGATACTCCATCAGCAGATGGAACCGATGAGACATTTTTCTGATCTTTGAGACCGTCACCGTAGGGGCGAGCCTATGTGTCCGCCCTGGTCCGCGTACATCAAACAATGGGCGAACACGCAGGTTCGCCCCTACGGGATGAAATAAACAATATTGGTGCCTCATGGTGCCGCAGTCGCCTGAGGTCGAGCCAAGCGTGCGGCCGGTTCTTTGTGGCCCTTGCACGCTGACAGCAATGCCGAACTTGAAGCCCTCCCAGGTGGCACTTGTCTCCCACGCTTATTTTTTGATCATTTTCATAACCACGACGACAATCAGGACCGCCACCAGAATGGCGAGCACCGGCCAAACCCACATCGCGCCGCTCATCCATCCATGCATCCCACCGTCGTTCATCATATTGTTGAACATCACAAAGCTCCTTATGGTTACGTCGGGGATTTTCTGGCACAGGGTTTAATCTCCTAAGCAACCTGCGGCGGCTGCCGCCACGATTACCCCAGGTCATGGGCGGCGACGGATAAATCACCCGTCATTGCAATTGCCCGATAACCTTTTTGAGCTTCATCTGGATTTCCCTGGCGATCCCCTGCAACTGCGGGTTGCGAATCGCTTGCATGGACGCCAGCGGGTCGACGGCCGCTACATCGATGGTTCCATCCGCCAGTTCCTGAACAATAACGTTGCACGGCAACATGGTGCCAATCTTGGCTTCGACTTGTAATGCCTGGTAAGCAAAGTGCGGATTGCAGGCGCCGAGGATGGTGTATTTGGGAAAATCCACATCCAGCTTCTGCTTGAGGGTCGCGGTGACGTCAATTTCGGTAAGGATACCAAAGCCCTCCTTTGTCAATTCTGCGCTGACATCCGTAATCGCTTTCTCAAAACTTGAAGCGAGATTTTTTACAAAGTAATAAGACATGATCCGTTTCCCTTTCTCTGTTGTGAGGTTTCCTTGTCGAACTGTTATCAATTTACTTCAATTTCACCACCATCTGGCCCTTCACCGTCACATGAGCCTGATATCGTTTATTCGCAATGACCGTGCCGCTGAAAATCTGCACATTGGGGACTGCAAAGCACCGATTATAAAAAGGAAAGTGAAAAGATCGCGGAAGGGGCGAGGGAAAAGCCGTCAGTGGAAGCCGTCATACGTGACGTAACCGTCAAATATAACGGGAGCAGTTGTCAGGCGTTATTAGTCTTGTGTTTTACGGATTGACTTATCGGCAGGCTCTGCGAAAGTTAAACTACGATGAAAGAGCAATTTGGTTCGTAGAGGTGATTCGTAAATCTCGACCGGCTGCAATGATCGACTGGTGGTCTTGTGAGGCCCGTCTGGGTGCGACTGATTGGAGACCGCATGGAGTATAAGGATTACTACCATATCCTAGGTGTTGATCGAAAAGCCGATGCGAAAGAGATCAAAAAAGCCTACCGCAAGCTGGCCCGAAAATATCATCCTGATGTCAACTCCTCAGACACCGCTGTCGCCAACAAATTTCAGGATATTAACGAGGCCAACGAAGTTCTTTCCGATCCTGCAAAGCGTGAGCAGTATGACCGCCTGGGTTCCCAGTGGCAACAGTATCAGCAAAAGGGTGGAAAGCCAGAAGACTTCAACTGGGGTGAGAGAGCAGCAGGTAATCAGAACTACAGTTATCGAACTGTCAATCCCGAAGAATTTGAAGAGCTGTTCGGAAGCGGTGGTGGGTTTTCGGATTTCTTCACGAATTTGTTCGGTGGAAATGCCCGACAGCAAAACACTGGAGATAGGGGCGGCCAGGAATTTTATCAACAGGTGCGACCGAGACAGGGTGAAAACCTTGAACATTCCCTTCAGGTGAGCCTCAGCGAGGCCTACCATGGGACAAAGCGGTTGCTGCAATGGGAGGACGGCCGAAAAATTGACGCCAAAATTCCCCGCGGGGTTAAAACCGGCACCCGGATAAGGCTCAAGAAGCAGGGACAGCCGGGTAAAGGAGGAGGTGAGGCGGGGGATCTTTATTTGAGCATAGACGTTTTGCCCGACAAACAAATCCTGCGCGACAACGATGATCTCAAGACCACGGTTAACGCTGATCTCTTCACCATGCTGCTGGGCGGCAAACTCGCGGTTACCGGCATCGATCGCACGATAAATCTTCCTATCCCGCCTGAAACGCCGAATGGAAGCGTTTTTCGGCTGCGCGGGTTAGGGATGCCCAAAATTAAAAACCCGGAACAACGCGGGGATCTGTATGTCACGGTGGAAACTGTTCTGCCGCAAAAGCTGACTGCCAAAGAAAAGGAACTGCTTGAGCAGTGGAAGTCTCTGCGTTAAACGAAGCGTTGGTGTCCAACTGTGCAATTCCAGCCCGACCGGTGAGGAGTAGACCATGAAGAAATACCCGATTGCACTTTTTCGAAATGATCCTGAGGCTCACTACGAATACCGGATTGTCGCCCGCATGACCAGGGTCTCAGAAGATTTCATTCTCCGATGTGTGCATGAGGAGTTGGTCGCTGCGCATACGATGCTGCATGGCGCAAAGGGCTTGAGCACGGCGGATGTCAGGAAACTTAAGCTCATCCGTTACCTGCACGAAGATATGGGGTTGACCCTGGAAGCCATAGATTTTGTACTGCGCTACCGGGAGCGAGTCAAGACGATGGAGCGCCAGCTTGAAGAAATGGAGCAACGTCTCCGCCGAAAAGAGCAGGAACACCAGACTGAGGTTCTGAGGCTTTGTCGACGGATGGCGCAGATGAGGGAAGGGGAATAGGCTCTTTCCCCCTAACAGGATTCCTAACTCTACCCGTTGCCATGGATCTCCGAAAAGTACTTCATAAACTGAATACGCTCAAACACGGCAGGATTGTCCAGGTTTTTACTGCTTGCCTTGCCTTTGACTTTTTCTAAAGAAGAGAAGCCTTTTTCCTGCATCCACTGTTCGAGACCGCTAAGCAATCCATTGATAGACTCAATGCCGTCCTCGTACAACACAGAGACGATTTGAACCGCATCGGCACCCGCCAGAATTTGTTTGATAACGGCCTCATGCGTGTGAATTCCCGTGGAGGCGGCCAAGCTACAGTCTACTTTGTCTGAGAGCAGCGCAATCCAGCGCATGGACTCAACAAAATCGTGCGGAGAGCTGAAACTTCTCCCCTGTACGGCTTCCAGTGTATTGATATCGATATCAGGTGTATAGGCACGGTTAAACAACACCAGCCCGCTAATGCCTGTTTGCGACAAATCCAGGATGGTTTTTGCCAGATGGGTAAAATTGTTGTTGATCTTGAGCGCCACCGGCAGCCTGACCTGCGCCAGGACCTTGTGAATAATGGCCTTGATGCTCTCTTCAAAATCGCGGTTTGCCAGATCCGCCGGGTTGAGGCTGATGTTCAATTCCAGGCCATCGGCCCCGGCTTCTTCAATGTGCTTGGCAAAGTCAGTCCACTCCGATGAGGAGACACAGTTAATGCTGGCAATAATCGGGATAAGCACGTCTTTTTTAGCGGCCTTGATCAATTGAAGATATTCGTCTAAACGTTCTTTCTTCACGTGCACATCAATATAATCCAGCGTCTCGGAATATTTGTCGTAGATAAAACTATTGTCTCTGGCCTCGCATAGCTGGTTTTCAACGTCCATGAGAATTTCTTCTTCAAAAATGGATTTCAAAACGACAGCTGCGGCACCTTGTTTTTCTAATTCTTTGATTTCGCTTACGCTTGAGGTCAGGCCACAACTTCCAACGATAATTGGATTCTTCAGACTAAGGCCTAAGTATTTCGTTGTTAAATCCATAAATTCCCCTGCTTCTATAAAGCCTCAATGATTTTTTGTCTTGTGACAGACTAAGGATTCACCACCGTCTAAGAAACTTTGCTTACGCGACTTTTCAAGACGCAGAGGGCTGCTTCTTTTGCAAATAACGATCGATCCCCGCAGCGGCGTTTCTGCCATCGCCCATGGCTAAAATCACCGTTGCGCCGCCACGGACGATATCGCCACCGGCAAAAAGTTCTGGAATGCTCGACTGCATTTCCTGCTCATCAACCACAATGGTTCCCCAGCGACTGACTTTCAGCCCCGGCAGACTCTGCGGGATGAGCGGGTTGGGCGAAACGCCGACGCTGACGATCACCAGGTCGGCTTCCAGCTCATACTCAGATTCTTCAATGGGCACCGGCTTTTTGCGGCCGGAAGCGTCCGGTTCGCCGAGTTCCATTTTTTGCAGCCGGATGCGGTTAACGCGCCCGTTTTTATCCACGTAATATTCAACCGGGCTGTTCAAATTCAGAAACTCTATGCCTTCTTCCTGGGCGTGTTTGATCTCTTCATTGCGTGCGGGCATCTCTTCCAGGGTCCGTCTGTAAATAATCATGGCGCGTTTGGCACCCAAGCGTTTGGCGGTACGGACAGAATCCATGGCCGTATTGCCGCCACCGATCACCGCGACATTCTTGCCCGATAACACTGGAGTGTCATAATCATCATGGCCAGCATTCATCAGGTTAACCCTGGTCAGATATTCGTTGGAGGACATAATGCCATTGGCATTTTCGCCAGGGATATTCATGAAATTAGGCAAGCCTGCGCCACTGCCGGCAAAAAAGGCTTGATAGCCTTCCTCTTTAAGCTCCTGGATGTCGGCAGTTTTGCCAACCACAAAATTCGTGACAAACTCCACCCCCATCTTCTTGAGGTTGTCGATTTCCACATCCACAATTTCATTCGGCAGACGAAACTCAGGAATGCCGTATTTCAAGACACCGCCGGATTCATGCAAGGCCTCGAAAACCGTTACGGCATAGCCCAGCCTGACCAGGTCTCCAGCCACGGCTAATCCGGATGGGCCAGAACCGATAACAGCGACCTTGATGCCGTTTGCAGGAGCCACTTCAGGGATAAACATCTTGCCTGAGTTGCGCTCCCAATCTGCGGCAAAGCGTTCCAGGTGACCAATCGCAACAGGGGGCTTCTTAAGCTTTAACGTATAGATACAGCTGGCTTC
>JAGXHL010000003.1 GCA_024636215.1 Deltaproteobacteria bacterium | reverse complement strand
CCACGCCAGCGCCAGCGCCAGCAGCCGCCAGCGAATCCAGCCATGCCTGTTCCGAGCCCCATGTCGCGTCACCTCCCGCGATCTCATACGCGCTGGCGCCTGGTGTGCCATCGCTGCCATCATCGCCTTCGCAACCGGCCAGCACCAGGGTCATCAGCATCAACCCTGCTAAAAGTGTTTTGAACCAATACTTCCCATCCATGTTTTTTCCTCCTAATTTGGCGGGGATTCTGGGTCGGCAACGAAGTGTACCGTTTGACCATGCACCCCTTGGGTTAAATCCGTGCAGGCCGTTGCTGGGTTGAAGATGACTCCCGGCAGAATGGCACCTGCGTTATAACGCTACCTGATATACCAACTATGTGGTGAAAAGGCGTATTAACTGTGTAGCCGAGATCTGATAAGTCACTAAAATTAAGCATAATTTTTCGTGAAGTAGCTTAATGTCCAATCGGTCTACCTACAGGATTAAAGCAAGCTTCGTGCCTGTTTGAAGATCTACTTTTATCTTACTCAGACTTAACAGGCATTGTAGCCAATATAAAAAACCGAGAGGACAGCGTGGACAGTGATCCACAGAAACCATTGAATCAGTAATCATTAGAATGCTAATTTATACACTACAATACAACACTTTTAGTAAATTTCAAGGATCAAGTTGATTTAATCACAGCCGGAGAAACTCTGTTGTGCAGGCATAATGGAAAGCCTTGCATTAACAAATGAGGGGTCTTATTATATGCAATTGAATTTATCAGCCGGGAGCTCTTCATGCTGAATGTTTTACACAGTTTTTATAAGCCCTTCTGTCTGGCCCTTCTCGTGCTGCTTGGGCTGGCCTGTGGCCATCTGATCGACACTATGCTGCAGATGAATTTGCGGCCGGATTTTACAGTTGAAAACATACGCGTTCAACCAGGCACAGCCAAATCTCCCAAGACAACGCAAGCCGAACTGAGCCTGATCCTGCAGAACAATATCTTCGACGCCAACAACCGATCTGCCGGCGCGACAATGACGGTTGAACCCAGTGCCGCAAACGGAGAAGAGGTTTCAGCAGCAGCCACCCGTGCGGATCTCAAGCTGTTTGGCACCGTGGTTGCCGCTGAGCGTTCCCAGGTTCTGCTTGAAGTCAATAAAGAACTGAAGCTCTATCGTCTTGATGAAGAGATCCCTGGCGGTGGCACTATTGAGGAGATCCAGCGCAACCAGGTGACGATCAGGAATCGGGATCAGAGCCTGACGAACCTGATGCTGCACGATCAGGAGCCTCTGCCGTCGCGGGTTACGCCATCGAGGGCCGAAACAAGCCCTGCCACGGGTGGCGAGGTCAAGGAAGTCGGTGAAAATCGCTGGTTGATCTCGCGGAATACGATCGAAGCGGTGCGCGAAAACTTTGCCGATCAGCTGCGTCTTGCCCAGATGCAGCCACGTACAGTGGATGGCAAAACCGATGGTTTTTTGATTCAGCGCATCAATCCCCGCTCGTTGCTGGTCAAGTTGGGTCTGCAGCGAGGCGATGTGATCATTGATGTCAATAATATCAAGCTGGACAGTCCGGAAAAGGCTTTGCAGGTCTTTCAGCAGCTGCGCGAAGCGCGGCAGATCTCTGTCGCCGTCGAACGTAATGGTCAACCGATGAGTTTTTCATATGAAATTGAATAGGAGGTCCCTGCCGATGAGCACACCGATCGTCTCCCGTCTGCTGATATGGACAATGTTCCTGGCCTTATATCTGATTCCCGGACAGGTTCTGGCGCAGACACCAGCCCAACCTGTCACGGACGGCCGGGTCACCCTCGACTTCAACAACGTCGAGCTTGCGGACCTGATTCAGACTATCAGTGAACTGACCGGTGAAAATTTTCTCTACGATGAGACGGTGAAGGGCAAGGTCACGATCGTCTCCCCGGAAAGCATGACGCTCGACGAGGCCTACCAGCTGTTTCTTACGGTGCTCAATGTCAAAGGCTACGCAGTGGTGCCTTCTGGCAAGGTCAACAAGATCGTGCCGCTCAAAGATGCCAAATCTTCCAACCTGCCGACCTATGTCAACGGCCGCAGCAGGAGCGGCGAACAGATCATCACCCGGGTGTTTCGCCTCAAGTACCTCGATGCGGCCGTCATCGGCCCGACCGTCCTGATTCCCCTGGTGCCGAGCACCGCTAATGTTGCCGCCTATCCGCCGAGCAACAGCCTGATCATTACCGATACCGCCGCCAACATCGAGCGTCTGGCCAAGATCATCCGCGAGCTTGACCAGCCGGACTCTGAAGGCCTGATCGAGATTGTTCCGCTGGCAAACTCCAATGCCGAAGAGCTCGCCAAAATTCTCAATGAGATCATGAGCCAGCCCACGACTGCGCCATCTCGTCGTCGCAGGGCGGCTGCAGCGGGTGCCGCCAACGAACCTGTCACCAAGATCATCCCGTATGCCGCGGGGCGTTCACTGATTGTACTGGCCAGTGGCGAAGATATGCAGATCATCAAAGGGCTGATCGCCAAGCTGGACGAGGAAATCGACGGTACCCGCTCCAACATCAATCTTGTCTATCTGGAGAACGCCGATGCGGTTATCCTGGCAGCGACCCTCAATGAAATTCTGACCGGTATCAAAACCGAAACCAGAACGGCAGCATCAGGCGGAACGGCCAGCCCGCTTTCCGCCGGGCCGGTGACGATTACCGCTGACAAGCCGACCAATTCGCTGATCATCAATGCCAGTCCGGACGACTTCAGAACCATTGAGGAAATCATCGCCAAGCTTGACATCAAGCGCAAGCAGGTCTACGTCGAAGCGCTGATCCTGGAGCTCTCTATGGACGCCACCCAGCGTCTCGGGGTCTCCCTGCAGGGCGCCGTATCCGTGGGCGACGACAGCCTCGTTATCGGCAGCAGCAATCAAAATACAGGGCCGGTTGGCATTGATGGTATTCAAGACAGCAGCGGTTTGGGTGTCCCTGACCTGCTGACTGCGGCCATTGACGGGTTGATGCTCGGCGGCTTTTTCAACCCGATCACGGTTACCGGACCGGATGGTAACCAGATCACCGTACCGGCTCTTTCGGTGCTGATCGATGTGTCGAAAACCGACAGTGATGTCAATCTTCTGTCGGCGCCGCGTCTGCTCACTTCCGACAATGAAGAAGCCGAGATCATCGTCGGTTCCAATGTGCCGATTATCACCAGCCGGCTGACCGACACCGGCAGCAGCCAGGGCCTGGCGCAGAGCGTTTCGGTAGAGCGCCAGGATGTTGCCCTGATCCTGCGTTTTACCCCACAGATTACCGAAGGCGACCTGGTGCGTTTGAATGTTTACCAGGAGACCACCAATATTGCGTCAAGCAGCGTCGGCAACGTCAACGATGTCGGCCCGACCTTTACCAAGCGGGTGCTGCGCAATACAGTCCTGGTCGAAAACAATAAAACCGTGGTGCTCGGCGGCCTGATCGATACCAACATCATCGACTCGGTGACCAAGGTGCCGATCCTCGGTGATATCCCCGGACTCGGCTGGCTGTTTAAGCGCACCTCGTCCCAGGAAAAAAAGACCAACCTGCTGGTCTTCATCAATCCGACTATTATCAAGAGCCCCGGTGATCTCGACCGGGTCACCAGCCGCAACCGCAGGGCGGCCAGCGGGTTCGTTACAGAAAAACTCCGCGGAGCTCTGCCTGAGAATTTTTTCATTGGTCTCGAGGATCCAAATTCAGTTGTGCCTGAGAATGCTGCAGAGATGGAAACCGGCACCAAAACAGCCAGCGGGACTCCAGAGATGGCAACACCTGCGCCAGGGCAAGCGGGCAGCGAATGACCTTATCTCAACCGGAAAAGCAACCCGGCATGCTCAGCTGGCGGCCGATTGGCGACATCCTGCAGCACGATTTCGCGATTCCCCTGCAAAGGATTGAAGCCGCCCTGGCTGAACAGGAGCAGAGCGGTGATCGCCTTGGCCAGATCCTGATCAAGATGAAAGTTCTGGACAGCGCGACCCTGGCCAAGTCCCTGGCTGCTCAGCTCGAACTGCCCTATCTGGAGACAATCGCCGAGGAATCGGCTGCCGATGATCTGCTCGATCTGATTCCGATCGGCTTTGCCAAAGAGTACCGTATCTATCCTTTGGCGCGGCAAAACGGCCGCCTGCAGGTGGCCGTAGCCGATCCGCTGGACAGCCGGCCGTTGAATGACCTGAGCACCCTGACGGGTGAGGACATTGAACCCTGGGTCACGACCCCTGAAGAGATCCTGCGCGCGATCAATCGCGGCTATGAAAAGCAGGCCGGCGAGACCAACGAGGTCATCGAGGAAATCGAAGAAAAGACGGCCGGAGACCTGGTTCGCGATCTGGAACCGGCGGATCTGATCGATGCCTCGGACGAGGCGCCAATTATCCGCTTTGTCAACAGCCTGATCACCCAGGGCTACAAGGAGCGCGCCAGCGACATCCATATTGAGCCGTTTGAGCGCGACCTGCTGGTCCGATATCGTATCGATGGTATCCTCTACGAGGTGCTGAAGCCACCCTTGAAAGCCCACGCCGGAATCGTTTCGCGCATCAAGATCATGGCGCAGCTGAATATTGCCGAAAAGCGCCTGCCCCAGGACGGCCGGTTCCGGGTGCGTGTGGCCGGGCGTGACATTGACATCCGGGTTTCTACCCTGCCGACTGCATTTGGCGAACGGGTCGTGCTGCGTCTGCTTGACAAGACGTCGAATGTCCTTTCTCTGGAAGACATCGGCCTGGGAAGCTCTCTGCTGCATCAGTTCGAAGGCATGATCAGCAAAAACCACGGGATTTTCCTGGTGACCGGTCCTACCGGGTCCGGCAAAACCACCACACTCTACGCGGCGCTGACCCGGCTGAATAACCGTGAGAAGAACATCATCACCGTTGAGGATCCGATCGAGTACCAGTTGCCCGGTGTCGGCCAGATCCAGGTCAATCCGAAGATCGACCTGACCTTTGCCAATGGCCTGCGCTCGATCCTGCGCCAGGATCCCGACATTATCATGGTTGGTGAGATCCGCGACCGCGAGACCGCCGAGATTGCCGTGCAGTCGGCACTGACCGGACACATGGTGTTTTCAACCCTGCACACCAATAATGCCGCCGGGGCTTTGACCCGCCTGGTGGAGATGGGTATCGAACCTTTTCTGGCAGCCTCCAGCATCGTCGGTATTCTTGCCCAGCGTCTGGTACGCAGAATCTGTCCGCATTGCAAAGAAGCCATTGATCCTCCTGCCGAGCTGCTCGATCAGCTTGGTGATGAATGCACCCTCCCGGCTAATCCGCAATTTTACCAGGGACGAGGCTGCTCGCGCTGTATGAACATCGGCTACTGGGGACGCTGCGGCATCTATGAGCTTCTGCCCGTCGACGAAACCGTGCGCGGGCTGCTTATGCAGGACAAGGATGCGACCACGATCAAGCAGGCCGCCATGCGCCAGGGCATGCAGACACTGCGCGCGGCCGGTGTGATCCGGGCCCTGGAGGGAGTGACTACCCTTGAGGAAATCCTGCGCGTAACCCAGGAGGAGGTCTAGAGTTGCCGCTGTTCGAGTACTCAGGTCTCGATACCCAGGGCCGCAAAAAATCCGGAACGATTGACGGTTCCGGGCGCAAGGCGGTGACCCAGCAACTGCGCAACCAGGGTGTCTTCCTCACCGAATTGCACGAAACAGATACTCAGCGGACCCGCAGGCTGTCATTCAGCTTCAACCTGGACCGCAGGCGCAAGCTTCCGACCGGCGAACTTGCCGCGGCAACCCGTCAGATGGCGACCTTGCTCGGCGCCGGCCTGGCCCTGGATGATGCTCTGAACACGGTGAGCGGACAGACAGACCAGCCGCTGCTTGCCAGAACGTTTGCCAAAATTCGCGAACATGTCGTTCAGGGCGGCTCACTCCATGAGGCTCTGACAGCTCATCGGCAGATCTTCCCCGACCTGTTCATCAACATGATCCAGGTCGGCGAAGACAGCGGTACGCTGGACCGAACCATGTATCGCCTGGCGGATTTTCTCGAAAGCCAGGCGCGCATGCGCTCGCGGATTCAGGCTGCTCTGGCCTATCCGCTGCTGATGACCCTGGTCGGCAGCGGTGTGCTGGTGTTCCTGTTCGTGTTTGTTATCCCCAAAATCACCAGCATGTTGACCGAACTTGACAGGGCGCTGCCCTGGCCGACGCTCATGTTGATTACCCTGACGGATTTCCTCTCCAGGTGGTGGTGGCTGCTCGGACTGCTGCTGGTTCTTGCTCTGGTTGTTTTGAAACGCTATCGTGACTCAGTGCGCGGGCGACTGCGCACGGATGCACTTTTGCTGAAAGCTCCGTTGTTCGGTCGGCTGCAATTGCTGATTGTCACCGCTCGTTTTGCCCGCACTCTGGGAACCTTGCTGGAGAGCGGTGTTCCTCTGCTCAAAGCCCTGGATATCTCACGCAACCTGCTGACCAACAAGGTCCTCAACCAGGCAATCGAAACAGTCACCCTGCGGGTTCAGGAGGGAGGCAATCTGGCTACCGCATTGAAGCAGTCGGCCGTTTTTCCGCCAATGCTGGCCCAGCTGACCGCCGCCGGCGAAAAGAGTGGAAAACTCGAAGAGATGCTGTTCCGGGTTGCCGATACCTACGAGCATCAGACTGAGCTGTCCATGACCGGCATGCTTTCACTGCTCGAGCCGCTGATGATCCTGGTGATGGGCGGGATTGTCGGCTTCGTGGTGCTGGCCATTCTGCTGCCGATTTTCGAGGCCAGCCAGGGGTTTGGGTGAACTGTTGGTGAGGAACGAACCGTGAGGAGTGAGGAGTTTAAATCTTTAATTCCCTTCAGCCTTCACTTAAATCATCGGACTTATAACCAAAACAAAGATTAGCCACCAAGTCACCAAGGCACCAAGCAGTTCATTTTACAGGGTAAAGATCAATATTTTCTATCTCGAAACATTGCTGTTTTTAGAAAATTCAAAAATACTCCATGCCTTGGTGCCTTGGTGCCTTGGTGCCTTGGTGCCTTGGTGCCTTGGTGCCTTGGTGCCTTGGTGGCAAACTAAAAGCTTTTTTGGGGTTATTAGTACCGTAAATAATTAAAGGAGAACAATACGATATGCAACGTTCCAGATTACTTGACAAGCGCGGCTTCACCCTGATCGAGATCATGGTCGTGGTCGTGATCCTCGGCATTCTGGCCGCGATAGTCGTGCCTCGTCTGCTCAGCCGTCCTGATGAAGCCAAGGTGGTCAAAGCCACGGTCGACATGAAAAGCATTGAGGAAGCCCTTGGTCTGTTCAAACTCGACAGCGGCTTTTACCCATCGACTGATCAGGGGCTGAAGGCCCTGGTCGAAAAGCCGGAAACCGGCAGAATCCCGACGAAATATTCGGTTGATGGCTACCTGAAAAAAAAGCCGGTTGATCCTTGGGGGAATGATTACGTCTATCTGTCACCGGGATTGCATAGTCAGCATTTCGATCTGATCAGCTACGGTGCAGACGGCCAACCCGGCGGAGAAGGTTTCGACGCTGATATCAACAGCTGGGAACTCGATTAACAGAGAAGTACTCAGCGTTGTTCGGGTCGTAGACCTTTGACCGCAACGACCGAAGTGACCGCCATGAGCTGTAAGCCGCAAACTAAATATGTCTTTCAGGGCAGAGCGAAGGCCGGCTTCACGCTCGTTGAAATTGTTGTGGTCATGGTTCTGCTCAGCATGTTCATGCTGCTCAGTGTTCCTCTGTTCAGCAATATCGGATCGAGCAGTCTCGGTACTTCGGCACGACGGCTTAGCGGCACGATCAAATACCTGTTCAATGAATCCGCCATGTCCGGTCTCGAATATCGTCTGATCTACGACCTGGATGAGGGAACCTATCGTGCCCAGATTCTGGAAGTGGATGGCGAACTGGTCGATGCACCGGATCAGGGCCGGCAAGCCGCGCTGAAAGGTGATGTGCGTTTCATGGACCTGCAATTGCCGGGGCGCGGCAAATTTTCCACAGGAGAGGTGACGACCCGGCTTGATCCGAGCGGTTGGGTGGAAGAGACGATTATCCATCTTGATGACGGGACCGGTGAGATGTTGACCCTGCGGGTCATGCCATTGACCGGAACCACAGAGGTTTTCGATGGCTACCGGGAGTTTTAAGCCGATGCCGCAACGGCAAAATCCATAATGCAACAGGCGCCTTTTCCGACAAAACCCCAACGCAGCGGTTTTACATTGCTGGAAATCATGATCGCACTGGCCATTGTCAGCATCGCCATGGTTTCCCTGCTGGCGCTGGCCAATCGCTCGATCAGCGTGCATGATCGTCTGCAGCGGATAACTGCAGCCACCCTGCTGGCCCAGCAGAAGATGGCCGAGACTGAAGTGAATGCCAGGCATGGGGCTCTGCAAAGCGCTGAATTGCAGGGTGAGTTCAGCGGTCCCTACGCAGAGTACCGCTGGCGGATCACCTACGCTGATATGCCGTTGCCTTCGGTGCAGATGGTGACCGTAACCGTTCTCTGGGGAGACGAAGAGCGCAATGAGCTGGTCGATCTCACATCATTCATTTTTTAGGAGGAAGCGCTCCGAGCAAGGTTTCACCCTGGTCGAAGTGCTGGTTGCGATCAGCATTCTGGCCATTCTACTGACCTCTGTTTATGGTATTTTCACCTCGGTCAGTTTAACCCGGGAACGCCTGGATGCAGACAGCGCCGAGTATCACCGGGCGCGGGTCCTGTTTGATCGCCTGGGCCGTGAATTGCGCGGCACCTATTTCCAGCCCCGCGACCTTGATCTGATCTTTACCGGTCGTTCTGCTGCTGAGAATGCGCTTGAGCTGGAATTGACCACAACTGCGGTATCCCCTCTGAGTCAGACGGGGTCAGGCATCGCCAAGGTCCACTACCTGCTCGTCGAGGATCAGGAAGCCGGCTCCGGCAGTCTGGTTCTGATGCGCAGCGAGCGTCCAGTTCATGAGCAGATCGACGAGGGAACTGCCGGCATGATGCGACTGGTGCCGGGAATCGAGTCTCTGACGATGCGCTTTTATGCCAATGGACAGTGGCAGACGGTATGGGACGGACGGACGTCGGGTCTACCGGAACTGGTTGAAATTGCGCTGCAGCTACGCACGGGTGATGCGGAGCCAACCGATTTCATCTCGGCCTTCGAAGTGCCCGAAGTGGTGACCCGATGAGCGGCCGGCGAGGTCAACGCGGTATGGCTCTGCTGTTGGTGCTGGTGGTCGTCGCTTTGTTGACCTCACTGCTGACGGATCTGGCCTTCACAACCATGGTCGACATGCGCCTCACCGAGACTTTCCGCGATAGTACCAGGGCTTATTATCTGGCTAAAGGTGGAATTAATGCCGGTCGCATGATTCTCCAGCAAGATAGCAACAGATACGATTCGCATGATGAAATATGGAGCACGGGTGTGATCAACTATCCGGTCGGCGAGGGGAGCGTCACCATTCAGATCGAGGATCAGGATGGCAAGCTGGCCGTCAACGGCCTGGTTAACGGTAATAGCCCGCAGGCTGTTATGGTTGATCGATTTTACCGCTTTCTGGTTGTCATGGAAATCGACCAGCGGGTGGATCCGGCTGAGCTGACCGCTGCCCTGATTGATTGGTTGGACTCCGGTGATGATCCCTATACGGAGATTCGTACCGATGGTCAGAGCCTGCCTGTGTCAGGTGCGGAAAACATCTATTACCAGAGTCAGCCGCAAACGTATCGATGCAAGAACGGTCCGCTTGAGACACTGCAGGAGCTTTCCCTGGTCAAGGGCTTCACACCTGAAATCGTCAAGCTGATCAGCCCGCATCTGGCTGTCAATGATACGCTGCAAGTCAATGTCAATACTGCCAGCGTCGAGGTGCTGATGTCTCTCAACCTCCAGATCAGCCGCGACACGGCCCAAACGATCATCGACTATCGTCAAACACAGCCGATCGAGAATGTTGCCCAACTCGAGGAAGTCCTCGCGCCGGAGGACTACATCGTATTAAAAACTCTTGCCAATCTCGAACAGTTGGGTACGACCAGCCGGACGTACCGCATTGAAGCATCGGCGCTGGTCAATGACGGCAGTCGTCGGTTGGTCGCGGACGTTGACAAACAAAGCAACCGGCTGCTTTTTTTTAAGGTGAATTAATGTCATGAGCAAGCGATTAATCGGTATCGATATCGGTAACAGTCTTCTGCGCGTTGCCATCCTTAATCAGGAAAAAGGGCAGATCTCGGTCAGTTCGCTGTCGGCAAGGGATTATGCGGATACTGGTGAACTGACTGCACATCTGCAGGAACTTTTAGCCGGCGAATTCAAAATCGGCGATCAGCTTGCTACCTGTCTGCCTGCCCGCACGGCTTATGTCCGGCAACTGGAATTCCCCTTTCAGGATGACAAGAAAATCGCAGCGGCAATTCCTTTCTCACTCTCAACCCAGCTGCCGGTCGCGATCGATAATTGTGCCACGGCGATTCAGTCGGCGCGGGTGACCGGTAAGGGTGCAACAGTAGCGGCAGCCGCGGTTCCCAAGGAGACGCTGCAGTCACTGCTGGATCCTTTCGAGAAGGCTGATGTGCCGCTGCATCTGGTCGATCTGGCGCCGTTCTGCTATGTGGCGGGCTTTGGTGAACAGGTTGGTGATGGTCTGCTGATCTGTGCAACCAACCAGGAGACCACTGTTTCTCTGGTACAAAGCGGAGGATTGGCAGATTACCGTGTTCTTCCGGCAAATGCAGGGCCGGCCCATGCTGCCCGGTTTCAGCAACTGCTCAGAGAAATCAGAGTGCTCATGCATGCGGCCGGAGGTGAGAACCTGCCCATCAGTATGATGGGTGAAGGGAGCACCGCCGATCTGGCAGAAGCCCTGCAGGCCTCCGGACTGAGGATAGAGGTGCTTGCTCTGGAACTCGGCGGACAGGTAATCGATGGCGCGTTTCTGCCGGCCGTGGCACTGGCGTTGCGTGCACGGGTTGTCAAGTACGAGCGGTCTTTCAACTTTCGTCGGGGACAGTATGCGCTCAAGGGGGAATGGGCCAATCTGAAGCGCAAGCTGGTGTTTCTGGCAGCGCTGCTCGGCATGGCAATGCTCATCATGTTTGGCTCAATGACTCTCAGGTATGTCGACGAGGCCAGGCGTGCTGAGCGCTTGCAAGTGGAAATGGTTAATATTTATCGGTCATTGTTCCCCGAGGCGACGACCATTGTTGACGTTCCGCTGCAACTCAAGAGCGCGATCCGTGATCTGCAGGAGAAAGGCAATCTGATCACCGGCGGTCAGCTATCAGCGCTTGCCGTCCTCAAAGAGATTTCCCGCCTGCCCGAGCAGATCACCACGGTCGAAATCCAGGAGCTTGCCTTGAGCGCCGAAGAGCTTAAACTGACCGGGCGTACGGCATCCTTCGAAGCAGTCAACCAGATGACCAGGGTACTCGGTGAATTACCTATGTTTCAAAAAGTTCAGGTTACCGATGCCAAGATGAGTCTGGATGGCAGCCGGATCGATTTTCGCCTGTCGCTGTCACTTGCCAATCAGGGAGCCAAGCAATGATAAGTCAATTACAGCAGCGAGAACGAATTTTTGTGCTCGTCGGAGGGCTCGCTCTCATCCTGGCTCTGCTCTACTTCGCAATCGTAGCGCCATATCTCGGTGCAATGGCCCGGCTTGATAGCCAGATCGCACAGCGCAGCGAGCAGCTGCAGGAAGTCAATGTGCTGCAAGGCCGCTACCTGGAGATACAGAATCAGATGAACCAGGTGACCAGGCAGCTGGAAAAGCGTCAGGATTTTTCTGCGCTCAGCTTTATCGAGAGCCTGGTCGAACAAACAGCCGGCCGGGAAAACCTGCTGTCCATGCGTCCTCAATCCCCCGAAACCCGCGGCGAATTCGTCATTGATTCGGTCGAGATCAAACTTGAAAAGCTGACTCTCAAGCAGCTCCTCGAATTGCTTCTGGGCGTTGAAGGGGCGACCACACCCATGCAGGTCAAAGGCCTCTTCCTCAAGCAGCGCTTCGATGACCGATCCCTGCTCGATGCAACCATGACGGTTACGGCGCTGCGGAGGGCAATATGAGATTCCCTGTCTGGTCGCGCATGAAGAAAACACCCACGAGCGCTTTGCAGCAGCCAAGCCTCTTCCTGTTGGCAGGAATCGGTCTGTTCCTGCTGGGTACGCTGGCCGGTTTCTACCTGTTCTTCCCGGCAGAAGCGCTGAGACAGCGTATCGTTCAGGAAATTGAGACGAGGACCGGGGTGGATGTGCAGATCGAGCAGTTAGCGCTTTATCCGCTGCTGACCCTTGACGCTAACAGAATCAAGTTAGGTGTAACCGGTCTGCCTCGACTGCTGGATATCGAGCAGTTGAGTATCGCGCCGCAATGGTCAACGCTGCTGTCCGGCGATCCGGGCGTGCAACTGCATGGCCGTGTCATGAACGGCACCATAACGACAGGCTTGCAGAAAGGTGGTGCCGTCAACGCAAGAGCGATGGGCCTGAACTTCGATGTGCCGGTGCAAAAGCCGATTCCGTTCAATATCGTCGGGACTCTCAACGAGGCGACCTTCGATTCTTCGATCGGGCTCTCTCCCCAAACCCAAACCGGTCTGTCGCTGCGACTGGACGATGTCAGCATTCTTGGCCTGGAGGTTTTAAAAGCAGACAGTAAGGGATTGTCTCTCGGTGAAATCGCTCTGGAAGTAGATGGCCAGGGACGAGCCCTGCGCATCAATACCCTGACCGCCAAAGGGGGCGACCTTGAGGTCAACGGTGACGGCACATTGCAGATCGGCCGCACCGCAGCGACCAGCCGCATCAAGCTAGCGCTGCAAGTGCGGCCCACTTCGAATGCCGATTCGGATATCGCCGTGCTGCTGCAGCTTGCCGGCGAACCGGATGCGGACGGGCGTTTTTCCTTGCAGCTCACAGGCTCTTTGGCCAAACCGATTCTGAAGCCTGGAGGTTAAGATGTGTGTGCGCATTTTGACGGCTTTGCTGCTTTTTGCAGCAAGCGCAGTACTGCCCGCGTGGGGAGCGGAACTTACTCCGTTTCCGGTTCGTAATCTCTCGCCTGCTGCTCTGGTCCACGGTCTGGCTGTTGCCGAACCGGCCCTTCTGCTCCCGACGGGACGCTTGTCTGCGAGGCTGGGCCTTGACATCGTCAGCAACGCCACTCTGGGCGATTCTGCCAACGAGTCGATTCTGTTCGACGGCGAGAGCTACGTGACAACCTTTGGACTGCGCTACGGGATCGCCGAGCGCCTGCAGATCGGCCTTGAGCTGCCATGGGTAGCCCACAGCAAAGGCTCCTTCGACAATTTTATTCAGGACTGGCACAAATTCTTCGGACTGCCCAACGGTGACCGCAGCCGCCTGCCTGATGATGAACTTACCTACGCATACGCCAATGCCGGCGGCGACCAGTTGCTGCTCCACGATGCAGCCAGCGGCGTGGGCGATGTCCGCTTGCTGGTCGCCTGGCAGTTGCTGGCGAACCAACAGTCGGCGGCGAGTCTATTCACCTCGATCAAGGCGCCGACCGGAGATGCCGACGATCTGACCGGCAGCGGCGGCTGGGATATCTCCATCGGTTTGTCGGGGCAGCGTGATTTTAACCTGGTACATGGGAATGCTTCGATCTGGGCAGGTTTCGGTGGCAGCTGGCTGGGTGATGGCGAGGTCCTGGAGAACCAGATGGAGGACTGGGCTGCCAACGCCTGGCTGGGTGCCGGCTGGAGCCCCCTGGACTGGCTCGGGCTCAAGCTGCAGTTTGACAGCCACAGCGCGCTTTACGATAGCGCGCTTGACGAACTCGGCAACCCTTCGTTGATCCTGACCCTGGGAGGAACTCTCGCCTTCGGTGACAAGACTTCCCTGGATATCGGCGTTGGCGAAGATCTTGCCGTCAATGCTTCACCAGACGTGAGCTTTCACCTGAATCTGTCTCACAAGTTCTGAAACATTTTGCTGAAATACGCTGCCTGGCCAGATCCAACGGCTATGCGGCCTGTGCAAGGCTTGTAACCATGACCCAGCAACAGACCAAAAACGGGATAGAAAAGATCATCCGAGACTTTTGTGCTTCTCCTGATAACAGCCTGAAGAACGATACCGGTGAACCGGCCTGGGGTAACGCTGATGTTGCCTATGCACGTGGTGACGATCCTTTGTTCGACCAGTTAAGGGCAGACATAGGCTCATTCTACTGGACACCTCTTGAAGCGTTTAAGCTCGCTTATCCCGAGGCGGTGGTCGATTCTTCCGAGCTGGCGGTCATCAGCTACATTCTTCCCCAGACCGAAGCGACCCGACGCGATCAACGCGCAGTGACAGAAGTACCGGCCGAGCGCTGGGCACGCTCACGCTCCCATGGCGAAGAATTCAATTGCCTTTTGCGCATGCACCTGGCAGAGCAGCTGACGCAGGCAGACTATCCGGCTGTGGCGCCGGAGCGGCTGCCCGACTTCGACTATCGGCAGAGCGAACGTTTCGGCCTTGCCTCCAACTGGTCGGAACGCCATACCGCCTGGGTTGCCGGGCTCGGCACCTTTGGCCTTTCCGACGGCTTGATCACCAAGGTCGGCAAAGCCGTGCGCTTCGGTTCCGTGGTCGCTAAAATAAACCTCGAAGCGAGTCCGCGACCTTATGCCGGTCACCAGGACTGGTGTCTCTGGTATGCGCAAGGAACCTGCGGAGTCTGCATGCAGCGCTGTCCTGCCGACGCCATCACCGAAAATGGCCATGACAAGCTGAAATGTTTTGACTATATCCGTAACGTCACCGCTCCTTACGTGCGTGAACACTACGGTACCGGTGCCACCCCCTGCGGTCTTTGCCAGGTGAAGATCCCCTGTGAAGCGAGGGTGCCGGTCAGCACTCCCCTGTAAAATCCCCAAGAGGCTGTCGAGCTACGGCTATGGACCTGCAACCGGGTTATGCAGAGATCCTGTTGATTTGCTGCAGGTCTGTCAGGCCGAGGAAGATTTTCTGGATACCATCCATGCGCAGGTTGCGCATCCCCTGTTTCATCGCGATCATTGTGACCTGCTCAACACCCGCGCTTTGCTTGATCGCCTGCCTGATCTCCGCGGAGTTGATCAGCAGTTCATGTATGGCAATCCGGTCAGTGTAACCCTGCCCATTGCACATTTCGCAGCTGGAGGCCTTCATCAAGGTTAGATCTCTGGAGAATTCCGGCAGGCCATCTTCCTCGAATTGTTCGATGCCGTAAGCCGCGACCAGGTCGTCGTACTCGGCGCGAGTCGGATGATAGGGTTCTTTGCACTGGTTGCACAGGCGGCGTGCCAGTCGTTGGGCCAGTATGCCGAGCATGGCATCAGCGAAGTTGAATGGATCCATACCCATTTCAATCAAGCGGACCACGGTTTCCGGAGCGTTGTTAGTGTGCAGGGTGCTGAATACCCGGTGACCAGTCAACGACGCGCCAATGGCGGTTTTGGCTGTTACAGGGTCGCGCATTTCGCCGATCATGATCACGTCTGGGTCGGCACGCAAGAAAGAGCGCAAGGCGTCTGCAAAGTCAAAACCAATTTTAGGGTGAACCTGGACCTGACGCAGCCCCTCCTGAGTAATCTCCACGGGATCCTCTGCTGTCCAGATTTTGGTGTCCGGGGTGTTGATTTCGGCTAAAGCAGAATGCAGGCTGGTGGTTTTGCCGGAGCCGGTCGGCCCGACACAGAGAATGATACCGTAGGGTTTGTACAGCAGTGCCTTGAAACGTTGCAGGTTTTTGACGGAAAAGCCCAACTCGACCAGAGGGATGATGCGCGTTGAAGCCAACACCCGCAGTACGGCATCTTCCTGGCCACCGACTGTTGGTGTGATCTCGACACGGTATTCAATGCGTTCACCGGCCTGCTTAAGTAGAATCTTGCCGGATTGCGGCCGGCGATGCTCGGCGATGTCGAGTTTGGAAATAATCTTGAGGCGGGAAATAACCGCAGCTTTGTAGGTTGCCGCGACCTGGTGCACGTTATAACAGATACCATCCTTGCGATAGCGGATCTTGAGAGGCAGAGACCCCATCCCGGGTTCAAAGTGTATATCGGAGATCCCCTTGTTGTTGGCATCAAGGAGAACCTTGTTGACCAGGTTGATGACCTTGGAATCCGATTCGTTGATCTTGTCGAGCTCTGGCTCATCATCGATCACAACGTCAAGATCTTCCAGCTCATCGATGAGATCTTCAACGCTGTCGTCGTTCATGTCGTAGAGCAAAGCAATCTTTTCACCGATTTGTGCAGCGCGGGCACAGACCAGTTTAATCTGGCAATTGGTAGCAAAACGCAGATTTTCACTGATAGTTGAATCCGTCGGCGTGGATGTCGCAACGGTCAGGCAAGTGCCTTGCAGGGCAATAGGTACAATCTGCATACGTTGGATCATGTCACGGGGAACCTGCCTGAGTGCTTCGGGACTGATCCTGGTTTCATCCAGATCGACGACCTGCAGACCGAACTTGTGAGCCAGTGCTGAAAGCAGCTGGTCCTCCGTAATCAGGCCTTGATCGATAAGAATCAGGCCGATCCGTTTGCGCTTGCCGGAGGCCTGTGCTTGCAAGGCTTTCTCGACCTGCTGAGTTGTCACCAGTCCGGCCTCGATAAGGATGTCACCAACCCGGGCGTGATTTTTTTTACTCCCGTACCGGGTCGCATTGTTGATTGCCTGCTCGACAACGATTTGCGGCACTTCTGTCTGTTCAGCAAGGATTTCACCGACCCGTCGACTCCTTAACTTCTGCTGTTCAGCCAAGGCCTCATCGAGAGCGGATTTTTCCAACAGGCCCTGACTGCTCAAGACCGCTCCAAGGGGTTGATCATGAGCGCGTTTTTTTAAACCTTCGGAGCTGAAGAAAATCGACTTGAAGTCGCTGTCGATTTCAACCGGGTAACCGAAGAAACCTTCCGGTACACGCTTGCCGCTCTTCTTCAGTCGCAGGTGGAACCGGTCGCCAGTGAGAGTGGTGACATCTTCGAAAAATTCGTCTTCGCTGAATGAATCGGCCAAGTCAGGTTTGCCAAGGAATTTGATGAAGCAGATTTGGTTGAGAGCGAGAATCTCGCTACGTTGCTCGGCAGAGCAGAAGAAATCGATACGACCTGAGGTTGGATCGAACTCCTGATTCAGGCTGCCGTAACGTTCGCTGCCGTTCAGCAGCTTGATGATAAGGTCGGATGGCACAGAAAATCCCCCCTGAAAGCTGTCAACGTAAAATGGAACAAAACAAGTCTATTCTAAAGCTTTTATCTCTTTTTCCAAGGAAAAACAGCTGCAGACGATGTTGCGTCAGGGCAACAGGGATCAAGCTCCGGTTCAATCCGGTTGATCCGCTCGAAAAGGGCGATCTGCTCGGCCATGGTGAGCTTCTTGCGGCATCCCTTATCGCTGGCCAGGCAGAGCCGACAGCGGTCATCCGAACACCACTGGCAATGGCGGCAGTCTGGGCAGGGATGTTTTTTGTCAGGTTTCTCCATCTTTATACTTTACGTTGTTTGCCCCGATCGGCACAAGCCCATGGCTCGTCAACAATCGTAACCGTTGCCGATAAAGGTATGCCGTCTCGCAGAGCTCTGCGGCAAGCAGGAGAAAAACAGCAACGGCTATGCCGGGAAGGGGGAGCGGGAAGGTGACAATCAATGGCCAGAGTACGACCATAAGCAATGCCTTGTAGCCGGTGGAGCGGCCGAGCCGGGCGGTCAGATGCGCTCCGGAAAACCAGCCGCGCAACAGGTTAGCGGCACCGTACAGGAAAGGGAACAGGGCGCATGCCGTCAGTGGCCAGACGATGTAATGGCGCATCTCTGCATCAAGGCCCATGACTGTCCCGAAAACCGGCCCGTTCAACGGCCAGGCAAACAACAGCATGACCAGGGCCATACCGAAACTGGTTCTGATGAGAAAGCGCACCAGAACTGCATTGTCTTCTGATTGACAGACCAGGGTCAGGTAAGCCTGCTGCAGGTTGCGCATCGGTCCGGCCAGCAGGAACAGGAAACCGCGAACCACGCCGAAGGCTGCCAGAGCCAGAGTGCCGTCGGGAAGGCGACTGATGATGGCGTTGATCAACAGCGGAATTGTCTGCTGCATGCCGGAGGAGTAGGCCAGAGGTAAGCCGTAGCGCAGAATTTCGGCAAAGCTGCTGTCTGTGTCCTGCTCTGCCGGCAGCTTGAGACGCCAGGCAAAAAAAGCCATAACCAGGGTCTCGGTGCCGACGCAGCCGATCAAGGCGAATGCGGCAACCCGGGTGCCTGTAAACCACAACTGGCCGAGCCACAGATAGGCAAACAGCATGACGATGCGCACTGCCGTGGCAAAAGAGACCAGGCCGGTGCGCCGGGCACGTATGACCAGTCCCTGAAAAAGTCCGCGCAATCCGGTCATGAAAGGCAGAAAGACCAGCAGCGCCAAGGCCTCACGAGCTCCTTTTGCAACCTCCGGAGAAACCCCGAGCATGCGCTCTAGAACAAAGATGCCGACCGGAGTGAAGGCGAGCAGGGCGAGCAGAATAGAAACCCAGATGGCGATCAACAGGACGAACAGGATCATGGCAATCAGGGATTTGCGGCCGCGCACCATGGCGATGGTAATCGTGTGGTTCTGGTAAGACGGTGACGCGACAAACAGGTGCAGGACCAGGGCCACGGAGAATCCGGCCAGAATCACCACGGCATTTTCCAGGCGGGCAAGGCCGGCATTAATGATCGAATGCGAGACGCTCATCAGCTGAACGTTGAGAAGCAGAGGAAAGAAAAACAGGGCGACGTCCTTCTGAGTCAAGCGGACGTGATTCAAGAATTCATGCTCACAGGAAAGAGTTCCGGTAAATCAGCTGGGGTTGCGGCCTGAAAGTCAGCGTGCAGGTTGTCATCGTGACCCAGTCCCCAGGCACAGAAGCAGGACTTGATGCCGGCAGCGTGGGCGGCGCGCAGATCGACATGATGATCACCGAGCAGAACCGTTCGTTGCGGCATGCTGCCCAGCAGGGCAAGAGCGCGGTGGACCATGTCGGGATGTGGTTTCTTCTGCAGAGCGAGCTCGGCTCCGATGATCCCTTGAAAAAACGGCGAAAGTTTGAGACGGTCAATAATGATGTCGGCCAGCGCCTGGGGTTTATTGGTAACCACAGCCATTGGCATGCCGCAGTGCATAGCGAGAAAGGTCATAATCCCAGGGTAGATTCGTGATTCGTCGGTCAGGTGATCAGAGTAAATTTCCATGAAACGCCTACGCCGGGCCTCGCTGAACAGACCTTGCGGCAGGGCGCGCTGCACCAGCAGACCGACACCGTCGCCTACGTGGCCACGGACCTCGTTACTGGTTACGGCAGGCAGGTCAAGTTCTTCCCGCAACAGATTGACCGATTTGGTCAAATCGGGAATGGTATCGATCAGCGTGCCGTCGAGATCAAAGAGAAAGGCGTCTATGGGCATGTCAAAACCAGGGTTCGGGGCTGGAGGCTGGCAACGGCAGCTCTAGCAGCCTGTCGGACTATACAGGCCGAAGCGAAAATTTGGATGTTTGAGAACAGATTTTAGCTTATTTGCAGGTTCATGGCTGTAGCTATGGACCAAAAAGAAGCTGAAATATGGGCCAAACAGCCGGATTTGCAGCCGGTTCATGGATAGTCCGACAGTCTGCCAGCTGCCAGTCAGGCTATCTTTCACCAAAAATGGCGGTGCCGATACGGATCAGGGTGGCACCCTCTTCGATAGCCACTTCATAATCGTGACTCATACCCATGGAAAGCTCATGCATGCCGACGTCAGGCAGCTCCAGTTCGGCAATCTGCTCCGCCAGTTGCCGCAGCTGCCGAAAATACGGACGTACCTCTTCGAGATCGGCTTCCCATGGCGGCAGGGTCATCAGCCCCTTGATGCGGACATGCTCGAGTCGAGCAACCTGGCGGACCAGTTCAATCAGATCGCTGGCCGTGGTTCCAGACTTGCTTGCTTCTTCACCGATATTGACCTGGATAAGAATGTCGACGCAGGCGTTATCCTTGCCCCATTGCCGATCGATTTCCTCTGCCAGGGAAAAACGGTCGACGGAATGAATCATGGCAACCTTGCCACGCAGGTATTTCACTTTATTGCTCTGCAGTGCGCCGATGAAATGCCATTCGACAGCGGCTTTAACTGCTTCGATCTTGGCAACGCACTCCTGGACGTAGCTTTCACCGAACAAGGTCTGTCCGGTAGCGAAGGCAGCGTCAATATCTTCTGCCGGCTTCTTTTTGGAGACGGCGACCAGGCGAACCTCCGCGGGATTACGACCGCAGCTTTTACAGGCGGCTGCAATCCGTTTTTGAATCTCTGCGATGTTGGTTGCGATATCCATAACCTGACCTTAAAAACGTATGTCACCGATGTGGTGACTCTCGTTTGGAAAACCGACCATAATCTCAACGCCCGTTCGCTGCGCTCACTCAAGTCGCAAAGAGAAGCCAGGAAAGGAAAAAGAAAGAAAGCCCTTTGGTTCAACCTAAGAGCCTTTCTTTGCGTCTTTCTTTTTATCTTTGCATCTTTGCGTTGAGCCTTTCGTTTTGCACTTTTTGAACAACCCGGCACTGACTGCCAAACAGCTCGATGGCACCGAGCTCTTCAAGAGCCGCGATGACTTCGCAAAGCGGCAGGCCGACCACGTTGGTATAGCTGCCTTCAATGCTGGGGATCATAAATGCTCCGATCCCCTGAATGGCATAAGAGCCTGCCTTGTCAAAAGGTTCATGCGTAGCAATGTACCCTTCAATTTCCCGGGTTGTCAATTCCTTGAAAAAGACTGTGGTGGTGACCGCGGCACTGAGTGTGCGCTGGCTGTCACGATCGTGGACCGCATAGCCGGAGATGACCCGGTGGCTGCGCCCGGAAAGGCTGATGAGCATTGCTGTGGCTTCCGATGTATCGGCCGGTTTGCCGAGGATGACTTCGTCGCGGACAACCACGGTATCGCTGCCGATGAACCAGCGACCCCCCTGGCCTGGTCGGCCGGCGACTTCCATGGCTTTGTCGCAACTGAGGCGTGTCACGTGTGCTTGCGGTGATTCGTCTGCAAGCAGCGTTTCGTCTGCATTGCTGGGCACAACCTGAAAGTTGATCCCGACCTGGGCCAGAAGTTCGCGTCGCCGGGGTGAAGCCGAGGCGAGAACAATCTCGTGGGGAGCGTATAGCATGGAAAAATTCCGATGTCTGTTGGGGTTGTTTATTCGTGGTGTGACAAGAGAGCAAAATTTTCCAGGGTAGATTCGTAGCGGACCAGACGATTGCGACCCAGAGCCTTTGCTTGATAAAGCGCCTGGTCGGCGGCATGAATCAATGCATCCGCCGTCACGCCATCGGCAGGGAAGGTCGCGATACCCATACTGATGGTCAGGCGGCCAAGAGGCAGATGGTTTTCACCTGGAAAGTTCTCAGCCTCGATCGCCCGGCGAATGCGTTCGCCGACAAAAATCGACTCATGTTTGCCGGTCCCCGGTAGAATCAGACAGAATTCCTCACCGCCGAAGCGAGTCACAACGTCCATGTCGCGTGCGGAACGCCGCAACAGATCGGCGGTTTTACGTAAGGCGTTATCGCCGGCCAGGTGGCCGCAGATGTCATTGTAGATTTTGAAGTTATCCAGATCAGCCAGGATGATGCAGAAGTTCTGTTGTTGACGTTGGCCACGGCTGAATTCCTCTTGCAGGCGATCTTCCAGGAAACGACGGTTGTACAGGCCGGTCAATGGGTCGGTGATGGCGAGTTGTTCGAACTGGCCGGCCTTTTCCAGAATCGCAGCCCGGTCGATCATTAACACCGCATGCTTGGTGAAAGCCTGTACCAGCTTGAGGTCAGCGTCTGTAAAGCCGGAGCCGTTGCTCTTGTCGGCCAGGTTGAGAACGCCAAGCAGGCGACCCTCAGCTTCGAGCGGCAGACAAAGAAACGATTTGGTTTTAAAACGCGGCCGGTTTTTGCCGGCGATCCGTTGATCCCGTTCGATATCGGTGACCAGCAACGGAAAGCCGCTTCTGGCCACCCGGCCGGCGATTCCCTCGCCGAAGCTTACCGACATGGTTCTGGCCAACGCAGGGGTCATGCCTTTGGCGGCGACAATCTTCAAGCTGCCATCGGTTTCATCAAGGAGCATGAGCGAACCGCTGGTAGCAGACAGAAGCTCGGCTGACATTTCCAGAATCTGCAGATACAACTCCTGGCGATTGTCGATCAGGGCAAGCGAGCTGATCATGGCGACCAGACGCGTACAGACCTGCCGTTCCAGGCGATGGCCTTCAGCCGTCTTCAGGCTATCCAGTTGAGTTGCAAGACAGTTGACCAACAGCTCGATCAGGGCCTGGTCACGACTGTGCAGGTCGACGTCCAGAATTACGATTGTACCGAACTGGCAGTTGTTTGCGTTCAAAGGGAAAAAATGGGCCGAACGGGTCTCCAGACCCGGGAAGAACACCGACAACGCTTCTCCCGGCAAGGTTTCCGGGTGGCCGCAGCCCTTGGCAAAGTGATCAGCAAGACGATCTCGGTCAAGCTGAAAGGTGCTTGAATCAAGGCCGAGCGTCGAATGGATCGTCATAGCGTATTCGGGTTGCTGCAAAACAATCAGAACTTTGGGCAAGTCGAAAAGAACGACCAGGGCTTCACTGACGATCGCCAGGGCTTGTTCTCGCTCCATGCCGTCGGCAAGATCACGAGTCAGTTTTTGAACGGCTGCAAGCCGCTGGGTGGTGCGGTCCAGGCTCAGGGCGTAGACTTGCTGGTCGACCAGTCGCGGCAGCGTCCGGGATAGTTCCTCGATGATAGTTTGTGCTTCCAGCATGCTGATCGATTGGGGCGATTGTCCGGAGTCGACTCTTGACTCGTCCATCGTTGACCACTCAATCCCTTTGACTTCACGACTGATCGTTGCCTCCCGCTCAAAGACACCGCCGCCGATCAGGCTGTCCGGCAAATCCTTGCCCTCCGGTAGAGGGACGGTGAAGCAGAGCACCCCTTGGTCACAGGAGTGAACGATCGGTTGGTTTGCCAATAGAGCCTGAGAGAGGTTTTGTTCCCAGTGCTGATAGCATTCAGAAGTGCAGCGGTTCTTGCCATCAAGCGAGGGGCAGACTGCATGGATTGCCTGCAGAAGACCCTTGCGGCCATGACGTTCAGAACAGAGAGCCAGATTGAAAGGTTGGGTAAGCGGGTGTTGACGCAAGAGGTCTAACAGATCGCGAGAATCGACAAATTTGCTTGATGTGCCTGTTGATGCCACTGCTTGCCCCCTGAGGACAGGACTGTCACTTTATGCAGTACCGGAATACACAATTGCATTGTAAATTATTTTGTAACTCTTCAGCTCCCTTTCCCAACGGCACAGCATGTGGACTGCAGCTGGTGCTTGCGGGAAGTTAAGTGACAACGTTGGACGCAGGCAATGGCTGCAGACTACATGCACCCGCTTATGTGCTGAATATTTACATCATTTTAAGACTAGCAGGGTTTCAGTCTTCTGGCAATCCCGTAGATGCGGCAGGCAGGCTGCTGCGCCAGGTCTCAAGATCCATCAAGGCGCGATCGGCTAAAGCCTGGCGGCGGTCACGGCGTTTGCGGATCCGCTGCTCAAGATCCGGGAAGAGCCCGTAGGTAATATTCATTGGCTGAAAACCCTCAGGCGATGCATTGACGGGGTAGCTGAGCAGCGCTCCAAGAGCCGTTGTTGATGGAGGCGGCTGCAGGCTGTTGCCTCTATGGTAAGCGGCAGCAAAAAGACCCGCCAGAAAACCGCTTGCGGCAGATTCAACGTAACCCTCGACACCGGTAATCTGACCGGCAAAGAAGATATTCGGTGCCTGCTTGAGCTGCAGCGTTTCGCTCAGGCAAGCCGGGGCGTTAATGAAGGTGTTGCGATGCATGCTCCCCAGGCGGGCAAAACGGACATTCTCCAGTCCGGGAATGCTACGGAAGATGCGCTGCTGTTCCGGGTAAGTCAGCTTGGTTTGGAAGCCGACCAGGTTGTACAGGTTGGCGTGTCGGTCATCCTGACGAAGCTGGACAACCGCAAACGGATCGCGCCCGGTGCGTGGATCGCGCAGACCGACCGGTTTCATTGGTCCGAAGGCGAGGGTCATTGCGCCGCGCTCGGCGAGCACTTCAATCGGCATGCAACCCTCAAAATGAACGACTTTCTCGAAATTGTGCGCGGCGACTTTGTCGCCTTTGCAAAGGCTTTCAACAAAGGCAAGATACTGCTGTTTGTCAAAGGGGCAGTTGAGATAGTCCGCGCCACCTTTGTCGTAGCGTGATGCCGCGTAAACCTGTTTGCGGTCGATTGAATCAGCCTCAACGATCGGCGCGATGGCATCGTAGAAATAGAGATGGTCCTTACCGGTCAGCACGGAAATCTTTTCGGCGAGAGCATCGGAGGTCAGTGGGCCACTGGCAATGATGACCATGCGGTCAACGGGAATGTCGGTGATCTCCTGGCGCCGCAGGGTGATGAGAGGATGCGTTGTGATGGCCTTGGTCAAGTGATCGGCAAAGTCGTCACGGTCAACTGCCAATGCACCACCAGCCGGGACAGCATGGGCGTCTGCTGCCTCCATAAACAGGCTGTTGCAGCGACGCAATTCTTCCTTCAATAGGCCGACTGCGTTATGCATGCCGATGCCACGCAAGCTGTTGGAACAGACCAGCTCGCCGAGACGACCACTCTGGTGGGCCGGTGTCATGCGCTGCGGACGCATCTCGAAGATTTCAACGGGAATTCCCTGCCGGGCGATCTGCCATGCGGCTTCACAGCCGGCCAGGCCGGCGCCGATGATTGTGATAGGGGTCATAATGAGGACCTTGCTCAAAAGGGACGGCCGGGCAACTGGGCCCGGCCGTCTCTCAGTTGTAATGACAAGGCGCTGATCAGGCCTTTTTGCCGGTGGTCTTTTTGGCTTTGGCAGCCGTGGGTTTCTTCACCGCCGTCTTTTTCACCGGAGCTTTGCTGACGGCCTCTTTCTTGGCTGAGACCTTTTCCTCCGGTGCGACCAGCTGTTTTTCCCAGTCGCAGTTTTCTTGCGGACATCGTTGTACTGTGCCCCAGCGCTTGGTGGTTTTGATCTCGGTCAGCGGCCAGCCACACTTCGGACAGGCCTCTTGCTTCGGCGGGTTCCAGAGAGCGTACTTGCATTTCGGATAACGGTTGCAGGAGTAGAAGATCTTGCCAAAGCGGCTCTTCTTCTCCATCATCTCGCCCTCCTTGCACTGTGGACAGCTGATGTCGAGGGCTACGGGTTTCTCCAGCGGCTGGATGTTCTTGCACGCCGGATAAGCGCTGCAGGCCAGGAACTTGCCGTAGCGACCCGTCTTGATCAGCATGCCGGCTCCGCATTTATCACATTTCTCTGCCGACATGACCGGTTCTTCCGCAGGCTGACCGCCGGTTGCCAGCGGTTCGGTGTGACGGCAGTCGGGAAACCCGGAGCAGGCCAGGAAACGCCCGGAACGGCCTAGCTTGATGACCAGCTCCTTTTCGCATTCCGGGCATCTCTTGTCGGTTTTTTCTGTGGTCAGATCGGATTTACTGACCTCCTGATCTTTCTGCTTGAGCAGAGCAATAAAAGGATCCCAGAACTGTTTGACCGCCGGGGTCCAATCCTTTTCACCTCGGGAGATGGCGTCAAGATCTTCTTCCAGGGCGGCGGTAAAGTCGTAGTCGACATAACGACTGAAATGTTCGGTCAACAGCTTGGTGACCACCCGGCCGACGTCCTCCGGGTAAAAAACGCGCTTTTCCAGACGGACATACTTGCGTGTCACCAATGTGTTCATGATGCTGGCATAGGTTGAGGGACGACCGATGCCGTATTCTTCAAGGGTCTTTACCAGGCTGGCCTCGGTGAAGCGGGGCGGCGGTTGGGTGAAGTGTTGTTCAGGAGTCAGCTGCTCGCGTTTCAGATCTTCGCCCTCGACGAGTGGTGGCAGTATCCCCTCCTTCTCTTCATCATCACTGTTATCGGTGCCTTCGATGTAGAGAGCCATAAAGCCGGGAAAACGGATGATCTGGCCCGAGGCGCGGAAGCTGTAGCGCTCACCGGCAGAAATGTCGACGCTGGTTGCGTCGAAGATCGCCGAGGTCATCTGCGAAGCGACTGTGCGTTTCCAGATCAGCTGGTAGAGACGATACTGATCGGCAGTAAGGTGCTTCTTGAGCTTCTCCGGTGTATGGGCGATCGAGGTGGGACGGACTGCTTCATGGGCCTCTTGGGCGTTCTTACTTTTGTTTTTGAACACACGCGGATTGCTGAGGGCGTAATTTTCACCGTACAGCTGACAGATGACTGTGCGCGCCTCACTGGTGGCCTGCTCTGACAGGGCGACAGAATCCGTTCGCATGTAGGTGATCAGACCATGGCTGCCCTCACCGATGTCAATGCCCTCATAGAGTTTCTGGGCGGTGGCCATGGTTTTGCGCGCCGAGAAACCGAGCTTGCGGTTGGCTTCCTGCTGTAAAGTGCTGGTAGTGAAGGGGGCTGCCGGATTGCGTTTACGTTCCTTCTTCTCGAGCTTGGCGACCCGGAACTCGGCCAACTCCAGGTCGGCCATGATGGCTTCCGCCCGGGCCTGGTCGCCGATTGCAAACTTGTCGAGTTTCGCGTCGTCGAGACTATGCAGTCTGGCGGTGAAGCCGGCTCCAGCCGTGTTTGCCAGCAGAGCTTCAATGGTCCAGTATTCACGTGGTTCGAAAGCCTCAATTTCGTTTTCTCGCTCACAGATCAGGCGCAGGGCGACGGATTGAACGCGACCGGCGGAGAGACCATAGCGAATCTTCTTCCAGAGGAAGGGGGAGAGGTTGAAGCCAACCAGGTAATCAAGAACTGAGCGGGCCTGCTGAGCATCGACCAGGCCACGATCGATATGACGCGGGCTCGCCATTGCAGCCAGGATAGCCGGCTTGGTGATCTCATGAAAGGTGACGCGTTTAACCTGTGGTTGGTCGCCGCTCTCATCAATGCCGAGCGCCTCGAGCAGGTGCCAGGCAATGGCTTCCCCTTCACGGTCGAGGTCGGTTGCAAGGATCAGTTCATTGCTTTTGGCCACTTCCTTCCTGAGAAGATCGATGTGCTTCTTGCTCTCGGCCAGCACCTGGTAATTGGGTTCGAAATCGTTCTCGATATCGACGGAACCCTGCTTACTGGGCAAAGCACGTACGTGACCGTATGAGGCCAGGACTTTGTAGCCCTTGCCGAGAAATTTCTCGATGGTTTTTGCTTTCGCCGGAGATTCGACGATAACCAGGGAATTAGCCATAATGTGATCAAGTCTTTTATTTGTTAAATGAAAAAGGCCGCAGGATGTCCTGCAGCCCGTGGCTCGACAGTTCAGCAACCGTTGCCAATCGTCTTCGAGTAGACAGTCGAACTCGCGACGCCATTCATTCTGTGAGTTAGCGAACATGGTAAGAACCGTAATGGTTTTAATTTCTTTCAGAGTAATCTCGTCATCTGCCATCTGCAGGGCTTTTTCAATAACCTCTTCCTGGATGAGATCATCCAGAATGCCCATGGTCCGCAGTCGGGTCAGGAAGCCTCGTGCTTCTGAAGAAAGCGTGCGGTTTTCTTCCGTGGAGAAGACCCTGTGGCTAAGAGCCGGTGCGTTCAATGATGTCTCGCTGCCGGACGGAGCGCAGAGGGCCTGACTCTCCATCCAGATGAAAGCGGCATCAATCTCTTCAGCCTCGAAGCCGACCGACAGCAACTCTTCGACAAGATCGCTCTCCGTCATCATGTCGCGGTCGTCGAGAAAGTATTGGGCGATGAAGCTGACAATTGCCAGAACCCGTTCTCTCAAGCAGTCTCCGTTGTTACTTTGCTCGTCCCTGTAACCGTCAGTTGCAGGGTGCTCGGTTAATGTGGCCGGCGGCCACGGATATAGCGGCCACCAGGCAGTTTATCTGCATACCCATGTAGCTCCAGCTGCAGTAAAATAGCTGAAAGCTCCATAGGTGTCAACCCACTTTCCCCGGCAAGTTCGTCGCAGTGTCGAGGGGTTAGATCGAGCTTGTTGAGGACGGATCCGGCCGGTTCGGGAAGCTGAAAAAGGGTCGGTTGTGCAAGCTCGGGTGGCTTGTTGTAATTGTGGCCAATGCCGAGAATCTCAAGGATCTCTTGTGCTTCTGTAATCGGGTGTGCCCCCTGTTTGATCAGGAGGTTCGGCCCATAACTGGTTTGATGATCAACGCCGCCCGGCACCGCAATCACTTCCCGTCCCTGTTCGAGGGCAAATTCGGCTGTTATCAGGGAGCCGCTGTCGCGTGACGCTTCAATCACCAGGGTCGCCTTGCTGAGACCGCTGATGATGCGATTGCGGCCGGGAAAATGTCCTGGCAAGGGTTCAGTGCCGGGTGGATATTCGGAGAGAAGAGCACCTTGTTCGATAATCTGGTGATAGAGCCGACGATTCTCGGCCGGGTAAACCCTGTCAATACCACAGCCGAGAACCGCAAGGGTTCTGCCGCCACCGTTGAGTGAGCCACGATGTGCCGCGGTGTCGATGCCGCGTGCCAGACCACTGATGACAACCACGCCGGCAACAGCCATCTCTTCGGCCAGCTGTTCAGTAAAGACCCTGCCGAAGTCAGTCGGATGACGGGTGCCGACGATGGCGAGAGCCGGTCCTTCCGGCAAGCAGCCGCAACCATAAAGCAGGACGGGCGGATCCGGAATTCGGCGAAGGATTTGCGGGTAGTCCGGGTCCCAGAAGCTGCGCATCCAGCCGCCCATTCTGTCCAGGCACCTGCAGGCACTTTGTACCCTGGGAGACGAGGCTTCAGGTATCATGGCAACCAGATTATCACGCAATCCCGGTAGCTTTGGCCAACCCCTGCCGGAGGCATCGAGGGCCTGTTCAGGGGTCTTGAAATGCTCGATCAGATGCATCAGGCCGACACGACCAAGGCCCGGAGTTAACTGCAGACGCAGCCAGGGCAGCAGGCGATCCATAGGCTCCCTCCATAAGAGTATGACTCAATTCAGTACAATAAATAGCAAGGATGGGCCGGCAACCCAGCCCATCCTGAAACAGTGTGCTCTAGCAGCCTGTCGGACTATCCATGAGCCGACTGCAAATCCGGCTGTTTGGCCCATATTTCAGCTCCTTTTTGGTCCATAGCTACGGCTATGAATCTGCAAATGAGCTAAAATCTGTTCTCAAACATCCAAATTTTCGCTTCGGCCCGTATAGTCCGACAGGCTGCTAGTCCGACAAGATCCTAGCGGGTCTTGGTCCTGACCTGATCTCCACGGTAAAGCGGCAGGTTGGTGGTGCGGGTGATCAATGCTTCGGCAAAATCCTGACGAACCTCAAGGACAATGGCATCGCCCAGATCGATGTCGGGTAGAATCAATCTCTTGGTCTTGTCGGCCTCTTCGGTCATTTCGCGCTGGCGGTAGAGAGCCAGTTCATGGCCGGCCTGCAGGCCACTTTCCACTCCGATATCGATAAGGATAATTTCCCACTGACCCATGGCCAGTTTACCGACGTCATTCGCGACGAGATAGCCTTCAACAACACTGTCAGCCATGATGCGGGGAATCCGGTTGGGAATCTGACGATAAGGGCGAAGCTTGGCGCCGCGCTTGATTTCTTTCAGGGCGTTTGTGACGGTTGCAACTGCGACAGAGGGTGTCACTTCTGTCACTTCTACGGTGCCAAGTTGAATCGTCTGAAAGCCGATCGGTTGATCAGAAAACCGGCTGCCGAGTTTTTTTTCAGCCGCGGGGTGGAAAATCTCTGGCCCGATGGCGATCAGTTCGAACACGTCGCCGGGCCTTGTGGCCGCAAGATCCGTCATTTCGAGAAAGACGGTATCATCAGTGACGATCATGACGCGGTTATCCACGGTATCAACCAGAGTCCCCAGGGATTCCTCCTCGGCGTTGCTGATAAAACTCTGGGCGCCGCCGTAGGTGGGGATCAGCAAGAGCTCATCCGGAGTCATGACTGCCGCGCCAATGTTGCCGGAGTTGTGGCCGACCGGGATGATCTCGATGCGGCCATCGTAGATGCGCAGTTTCTGTCCCGGATAGATCAGGTGAGGATTGCCGATGGCGGGATTGTTCGACCACAGGTTTGGCCAATAGTAAGGATCCTTGATGAAGCGCTGAGAGATGTCCCACAGCGTATCGCCTTGTTTGACGGTGTAAATAATCGCCTCTTCTTTTGCAAAGGTGATGCATGGCCAGATCATGAGCAATAAGCAAATTGTCAGGATAGTACGTTTGAGATTCATGTCTCCCCCTTGGTGGCAACCGGTCAGGGTATCACCAGTTCCTGGGCTTTTTGAGCTGCTGTGCTCTTGGGATAACGCTGATCAAGTGTGTTAATCGTCTGACGGGCTTTCTGTGTTTCCCCCAGCTGCAGCTGGGCAAGGGCAATCTTTAAGAGCGCGTCCGGGCTTTTGGGTGCGCTTGGATAGTTATTGAGGAGATGCTCAAATTCTTGAATCGCCGGAGCATACTGTTGCTGGTTGAAGTAACAGTCCCCAAGCCAGTATTGTGCGTTGCTGTTGTAGCTGTTGTTCGGGAAACGCTGCAGGAAGGTCTCGAAGCCGTGAATGGCTTTCTGGTATCGGCCCGAGGCATAATCGCCAAAGGCCTGCAGATAAATTTCAGTCGCTGAACCCTCTCCCTGTGCAGGCGTAGCTGCAATCTCCTGTGATGCCCAATTCGGCAGTGATCCGGTCTGTGCCTGAGGAGGTGTCTGCCGAAGCTGGTTTATCTCTTCGGCCTGGCGTTGCAGGCGAGCTTCCAACTCTGTAACCTGATGCGACAAATTCAGGACGTTCTGCTCTTGATTCTCCAGTGATGAGCGCAGCTGGCGCATTTCAAGCGTCAGATTTTTGGAAGGTGCGACTCCGGACGGTACTGCACATGCCGTCAGGAACCCGAGAACCGTTGCAACGATCATGAATCTGCAAATAAGGGTTGTCATATTGTATGTTTGCCGTTGTTGGAGTTTGAATTTCCGTAAGACTATTCAGCACATAAGCGAGTGCATGTGGTCTGCAGCCATTGCCTGCGTCCAACGTTGTCACTTAACTTCCCTCAAAGCAACAGCTGCAGCCCACATGCTGTGCCGTTGAGTAAGGGAACTGAATAGTTACGAATTTTCTAGAAATTATAGGCTTTCTCATGCCTTGTCAAGCGTCATGGCCGACGTCACGGTAATCTTGCTTTGCATGAAATATGCCTTGTTGTGATAGAGTGGTCAGCACTGTTTACACTCTGGAGGTCCCCTTGATGGTTCCTGAACTCCTGGCCCCGGCCGGAAACCTTGAAAAGCTCGAAACCGCCCTGCGTTATGGTGCCGATGCCGTCTATTGTGGCATCGAACAGTTCAGTCTGCGTGCTCAGGCTGGGAATCTGACCCTAGAGGATCTTTCTCGGGCCTGTGAAGCGGCCCATTCTCTGGGAAAACGCCTTTATCTGACATTGAATGCCTTTCTGCGTCCCGATGAGGAAGTGGCGGCCCGGCAACTGTTGGAGGCATTGCTTTCGGTTCCGGTGGATGCCTATATTCTTGCAGATCCCGGTATGCTTCATCTGGTGCGTCAGATCGATCCATTCAGAGAGCTGCATCTATCTACCCAGGCCAACACCACCAGTGGTCTAGCTGCGCATTTTTGGCAGGCTCAGGGCGTCAAACGACTGAATCTGGCCAGGGAACTCAGCCTGCAGGAAATCTCTGCTGTCCGCGCGTCTGTGGAGTTGGAACTGGAAGTGTTCGTCCATGGTGCCATGTGTATGGCCTACTCCGGGCGTTGCCTGCTGTCGGCGGGTCTTTCCGGACGCAGCGCCAACCGCGGAACCTGCAGTCACCCCTGTCGCTGGAAATATGCGCTGCAGGAGGAGTCGCGACCGGGAGAGTATTTCCCGATCGAAGAGGATGAGCGGGGCACCTATATCTTCAACAGCCGTGATCTTTGTCTTATCGATTATCTTCCGGACTTGATCAACGCCGGGGTTGACAGTTTGAAGATCGAGGGGCGCATGAAGAGTCTTTATTATGTTGCCGCCGTGACCAGAATTTACCGGGCGGCCCTTGATTCCTGGCGAGAAGATCCGGACAATTACCGGGCCGATCCACGATGGCATAGAGAGCTTGAAGCGGTCAGTCATCGTCCATACGGCACCGGCTTTCTCTTTGATCAGGAGCATGCCTTCGTCACCCCCGGCAACAGCAACTACCTCCGTGCTTGCGATTTTGTCGGCATTGTCCAAGCGGCGGCTTCAGATGGCCACTGGTTCGTGGAAGGGCGTAATCGCTTTAAGGGAGGTGAATACCTGGAGATTATCGGCCCGGCCATGCGTCAGGCGGAATTCGTTTTTGATGAAGCTCTCAATGAACAGGGGGAGTTTGTCTCAACGGTTCAACCCAATGCCATTGTTAGTATGGCCCTGCCGGCTGGGACACAGGCCGGTGATATGCTGCGCCGCTGGCGGAGTGACGAATGATCGCCGGTCATTCGGAAACGCTCGCAAACAACCATGGTTAAGCCATCAATTCAAGCTTGCCAGATCTGCTTGCTGCGGACATCACAACACGTGAGCCGGCGACCGTAAACGCAGCCGGTATCCAGGCCCATACGTGTTTCTGCGAGGAAAGGTTCCTCAAGCGGCGTGTGGCCATAGACCACGGTCTTGCCCCAGTCATAGTCCGAGGCGATAAAGTCGCGGCGGATCCAGAGCAGGTCGCTGCTGTCCTGCTGCGCCAAAGGGACGCCGGGCCGCAGTCCGGCATGGACGAAAATGTAGTCTTGCGTTTCGTAATAATCGAGCAGGGTTTCAAGGAAAATCTGGTGAGAAGGCGGGATTGGCCACTGTCCGTTGCTTTGGTAGCTGTTCAGGGTTGTTAGCCCGCCATTCATGAGAAAGGCGCTCGGGTCATGACCATCGAGATAATCACAGAACATCTGTTCATGGTTGCCGCGTAAAAAAACCGTTGCGGGAAAGGTCTCGCCGAATTTAATCAGGTAATCGATCACACCGGCACTGTCGGGACCGCGATCAACATAATCGCCGAGAAAAACAACCTGGTCAGCAAGGACTGGCGCAACCTGAATAATCAGCGCACTGAGTTGTTCCAAACAGCCGTGGATGTCGCCAACCGCTAGCAGGCGTCCTTGCGTTTTTGTTGCATAATTTGGTGTCATAGTTTCATTCTAACCGCTTTTGTGTTTCTGTGAAGTGCTGTAAAGGATTGTTTGCTCGTTAAGGTCGCGGCATAATCCTTCCGCACGGACACGAGATGGTTCGTTCGTTTTTTGTGAGATAAATTATGCGTATCAAGTTGATAGCCAATCCGGTCAGTGGTGGTGATGCCCGCCCACGTATTCAGGCAGCACTGGCCGCTTTACGCCAGCAGGGCGCCGACGTTGATCTTTTCCTGACGAGAGCTCGCGGCGATGCCGGAAAAGCAGCCGAGCAAGCCCTTGCACAAGGATTTGATCGCATTGCCGTTGCCGGTGGCGACGGGACGCTCAGCGAGGTTGTCAACGGTATCGCTCCAGCCGATCTGCCGATCGCATTTCTGCCGCTTGGCACGGTGAACGTGTTTGCTCTCGAAGCTGGAATTCCGATGCAACTGGACGCAGCGTGTGCGCTTGCGGTGCAGGGCGAATCGCGCCGGATCACGCTCGGCAAAATCAATAATAAGCTGTTCCTGTTAATGGCCAGTGCCGGTTGGGATGCCGATGCGGTGGCGCATGTGCGGCCCAAATTGAAACGGCTTGTCGGCCGTCTGGCTTATGTCGTCAGCGCCCTGGAAGTCTTGTTGATGCATCCTCCCGCACCAATGGAGCTGGTCCTGCCAGACGGGAGCCGTCATGGCGGCTTTGGCGTGGTCGTCAGTAACTGCCGTTATTATGGTGGTCGCTATGTGGTGACGCCTGCAGCCTCAATGTTCCGCGATGATCTGGAAGTCTGCCTGCTGCGCCAGGGCGGTCGTCTGGCCATGCTCAAATTTGCTGCCACTCTTTTTATGAAGCGTTCTCTGCGCTCGACACTGGTTGAGTTTTTTACTCTGAGCAGAGCTGAGCTGCAAGGATCGGATATTTCGGTACAGGTCGATGGTGATGCCTCGGGAGGTTTGCCGATGCGGTTTGAGGCCGTGCCGCAAGCAGTCTCCATGGTGTTGCCGCCAGCTCATGGATAGATCTCAGACAAACAACGGAGCCGTTTAGCCTATGTTGAAAATCATATCGCGAGAGACTGTTTTTGCCGGACGCGTTCTGGATGTCGCTGTGGAAAAGCATGAGATGCCTGACGGCAGGCAGTCGGACTTTGAAATTATTCGTCATCCAGGCGGTGCCGCTGTCCTGCCGGTGTTGCCTGATGGCCGGGTCCTGCTGATTCGTCAGTTTCGTCCGACGATCGGCGAGATGATCTATGAAATCCCGGCCGGGCGTCTTGAACCCGAGGAATCCGCCGATGACTGTGCCAGTCGCGAGCTGATAGAAGAAGCTGGTTATTCAGCAGCACAGCTGCTGCCGCTCGGAGGCCTCTGGAGTACGGTAGGTTTCTGTGATGAGTATATTCACCTGTTTTTGGCATGCGATCTCACCATTGTGGAGCAGAATCTGGAGCCTGACGAGATTATTGACCTCTGCCCCATGACCCTTGCAGAGGCCTTGGAAAAAGTCGCGAGCGGTGAAATACTCGATGGCAAGACCCAGCTGGCATTATTGCGCTTTCAATTGATCTGCAAGGAGAATGAGCTGTGACCAGTCTGACTGAACCTTACGCTTCACCTATGCATTTGCCTTTTAACCGGACCTGTCTGGCTGAGCAGCTTGTTTTGCAGCCTCCCGCTGACGATCCGGGCGGCCCTGGCTATGGCGTACTGCTGCGTGGCAGCAAGATGCTGGTGGCAAAGCAACAGGATCGTATCGTGCTGCCGTATGGGGAGTGGAACGAGGACGAAGCATCCTACCTCGGTCGCTGGCAGGGTCAGCCTTGCCGCCTGATTGATCTGAGTGGTGCAGACGAGTTGCCGGAGAATCTTGAGATGTGCGGCCTGCTGGATGAAAATCCGCAGTTGCCGATCGACCTGCTCTCAATCGGCGGGCTGGGACGGATGATTCTTCACTGGCAGGAGCGCAGTTGTTTCTGCGGTTACTGCGGACAACCGACAAAATGGCTGGCCAAAGAATGGGGGCGAGGCTGCGATACCTGTCACAACCAGGTGTTTCCTGCCATTCATCCATGTGCCATTGTGCTGATAACCCGTCCGGGGGAAGTGTTGCTGACGCGCAAGCCAAGCTGGGCTGCCAATCGATACAGCCTGGTTGCCGGCTTTCAGGAGTTTGGGGAATCGCTGGAAGAGACTGCCATCAGGGAAGTCGCCGAAGAAACCGGAGTCAAGGTCAGCAATGTTCGCTATGTCGGCAGCCAGTGTTGGCCGTTTCCGAGTCAGGTGATGGTCGGTTTTGTCGCCGATTATGTGACGGGAGAAATCCACGTCGACACAACAGAACTGGAAGATGCCCGCTGGTTTTCTGTTGACGATCTGCCCGGATTGCCACCCAGGCGCAGTATCGCCCGCTATATCCTTGACAAAGCCCTGGGCCTGGTCTGATTGACTTTTTCAAACGGTGAGTGTATGACCTCGGAAATTTTCAGTAAACGCTACTTTCAATTGCCGCGCGCCGAGATCGGCCATCTGCGATTCATCCTGGAAAGTTATGACGGTCTGGCCTTTGTTCGTACCCTGGACAAGTTGAACGGCCTGGTTGAGGTCGCTTATCCCCGCAGCCGTGCCAGCGACATCGAGTGCTTGCTCCAGGCCCTCGCAGCGGAGATCGGCTTACGGGAGGTGGCGGCGCCAGAAAAGATCCCTTCGATTTAGACCGTAATAAGTTCGATTTCCGGCGGATCAAGCAGTGCTTTTTTTACCGTACACTGATCGGTGGCGCGAACGATGGCACTGCGGTACTTCTCCGGAAACCCGTCCGGGAGATGCAGGGTGATTACTACCCGGTCAAGTCTTCTGGTCTCTGCGTTGCGTTCACTGTTCAGCTCCAGGCGCATGCCGGTGGTCGGCAACTCACGCTGCTGGCAGAAGCGCAAGGCAAAAAATCCGGCACAGGTGCCCAGAGAGGCAAGAAACAGGTCGAAAGGGGAGGGTGCCGAGTTTTGACCGCCGTTTGTTTCCGGTTGATCCGTGGTCAACTCAAACTCTTTGTAGCGTGCGCTGACCTGAACGCCCCCCGGGAAGGTTATTTCCATCATGATGCAAGCCTCCAATGTTGTTTGCGTGCAACCCGTCGTTGCTGTTGGACAAGAGTAATGATAGTATGCCGCCATCCCAAGACAGGTTGACGCATGAAGTCTATTCTCGATTTTTTCAGTTCAGTAAAATTGACCCTGGTCCTGCTGTTGGGCCTCTCCCTGCTTGCAATCGGCGGTACGCTCTGGCCGGTTGAGCAAGGTACCATACAGCGTTTCGAGCTGTATTACCAGTCGCTCTGGTTTCGTTCGCTTCTCGGCTGCCTGGCTCTTAACCTGGCGGCATGCTCCTGGCGCACCTGTGTTCGGGTTGCCGGTGAAAAAAAACGTCTGCTTGCCCAGCTTGACAGCCCGGCAACAGCATCTCCCCGAGTGGAGCATAATCTGCGCCACGATGATGTCGACAGGCTCTCAGCGCGCCTGCAACAGCAGGGGTATCGCATCACCCGTTCGGCTGACAGAGCCCTCGCCTGTCGTGGCTTCGTCGGGCGCTGGTCTCTGCCGACCCTGCACCTTTCTATCCTGGCTGTGATGATCGGCGCTCTGGCTGCCCAGCTAGGTTTTGTCGGCACGATGAACCTCTATGTCAACCATCAGAGTGATGAGTATTTTGACTGGGACGTTGAAAAGAACCGTCCATTGGGCTTTACCTTCCGCCTTGATTATTTTGAGCCGCAATATTACCCGATCGACCTTCGTTTTGCCACTTTTGATAAGCAAACTCGTGAACAATTGCAGGAGTTTACCAGCCGGGAAGGGGAAACGGTTGCGCTTTCCCCCGACTTGAGTGTGCAGGTTCTGAATTTTTTCCCCGAAGAACAGCATATGGTCCTCGGCATTCTGCGTGAAGGTGCCTTGGTCGGGGAATATCACAGCCTGAGCGGCATGAGAAGCTACCCGAATAGCATCAACCTTGATGTGGAGATCAAGCCGACAGCGTTCCGCGACCCAATTCTCAAGCAGTTGCACAGCAAGGCCTCCATTCTGGAGAATAACGAAGTTGTCCGCCAGGGTGTCATCGAGGTCAACCAGCCGCTTGTGCATCGCGGTGTGGCTATTTATCAGACTGCCTACAGCCGCGATGCTTCAGGTTTCTGGACCTGTGGTTTCCAGTTGTCCAAAGATCCTGGTGAGCCGCTGGTCTGGTTGGGCTGCATTACTCTGACTCTCTCGCTGATCCTGGTCTTCATGGTGCGTTTTCGAGCTGTGGGGATTGTGCCAACCGCTGCCGGCTGCCAATTAATCCCTCTGGCAGGTTTCCGTGGTGATGTGGGACAAGAAAAGTTGAAGACTCTGATTGCGGTGATAAGTCACCATGTCACTGTGACTGAGGAGTTTTCTGCAAAGCAAAATTTAAAAGCGGCAGATAATGTCGAGGTCATAAAAAGCATAACACCCTAGCGCGGACTTCTTGCAAAGCTATCAAACTTGCGCGTCTGCTTTTCTTCTAATGCTGTCCGGCTGTCACTTCCGGCAATCGGTCACCCGAAATGTTAATGGAACCTGCCATGGAAAAGCTCCTCTCGACAAGAGAAGTCGCGGAATTTCTCGGGGTCAACGAGAAGATGATTTATACTCTGATCAACGAGAAAGGTTTACCTGCGAGCAAGATCACCGGGAAATGGCTGTTTCCAAAGAATTTAGTTGATCAATGGGTGGCAAGCAGAACTATCAACTATCCTAGGCAGCCTGAGTCGGCAGTCGAAATTCCCAATCTTTTACTGATTGCCGGCAGTAACGATATATTACTGGATCACGCTCTGGCTCTATTTCGGCGACTGAACCCGGAGTTTGTCGCTTTTTTCGGCAACCTCGGCAGTCTCGGAGGGTTGAAGGCCTTGCGTCAGGGACTTTGTCACGTTGCCACCAGTCACCTGGCCCAGGAGGATAATGAAGATTACAATTTTTCATTTGCCGCCAGCCTGTTAGAGGAATCTCCGGCAATTGTCAATTTCTGCCATCGCGAGCAAGGTCTGCTGGTTGCAAAGGGCAATCCGCAAAATATCCGCAAAATAGAAGACATTGGCACCAAAGGGCTCTCCATCGTCAACCGGCCACTCGAAGCGAGCACCCGCCTGATGCTTGATCGTGAATTCAAAAAGGCGGGCTTGGATTGCCGCACCGTCCAGGGTTATGACCGGGAGTTCCAGAATCACATGGAAGTCGGGCTCGAAGTTTTGGCCGGCCGGGCAGACACTGGACCTGCAATCCGCGCCGTTGCTGACTTGCTCGGCCTCGATTTCATTCCCCTGCGATGGGAACGTTTTGATCTGCTGATCCCCAAGCGTAGCTTTTTTACAAAAAGTGCCCAACTGTTCCTGGAGCTGCTGCACAGCAGTGGCTTCAAAGCTCTGGCTGAGAACCTCTCGGGTTATGACTTGAGCCAGAGTGGAAAAATGGTTTATCCCAAGGACGGTTAGCGAGAAGGACCGACAACCTCCTGGTTTCCAGCCCTGCAGTTTGCAATCATTCCCAGAGATTCCCTCATCGATTTCAATAGGAAGAGAGAAAGAATCTTCTCTCTTTACTCTTCCCTCGGCTCAGGCCAAGATCGTAGAAGATTGTGGCTTTGTGGTTGTATCGGTAACTCTTGGTAATTTTTAAGTTGTGAATAAAGCAGAATGCCCATAAATTACCCGTTAGGGCAATTCTCGACGCTGAGAGTTTTCACTCTTTTGACCAGGCACCCACAGATTAAATTAGATCCGGCAAAGTGATTTATGGATTATCTCATCACATCACTGAGTGCCGCGCTCGGCATGATCGTCCACCTCGACCGGGAGGTCTTGAGTGCTGTCGGCACCTCTCTCTATACGTCGTCTACTGCAATTCTGATCGCGGCTGTGTTCGGTATTCCGTTCGGCGCTGTTATCGGTATGCGGCAATTCGTTGGAAAACGACTGGCCGTGACCTTGCTCAACACCTTGATGGCGTTGCCGACGGTCGTGGTCGGCTTGCTGCTGTTTGGTCTGTTCAGTCGTCAGGGTCCTCTTGGACCGCTGGGGTTGCTGTTTACTCCCTGGGCGATGATTGCCGGGCAGGTCGTGCTGGCCATACCGATTGTCGCCAATTACACCCTGGCGGCTGTTGCCGGTGCCGATCAACGCATTCTGCCAACCGCCATAACCCTCGGCGCCGGCCGCCTGCGTGGCGCCTGGCAGGTGCTTCTTGAGGTTCGTTTCGGAGTGATGGCAGCAATTGTGGCCGGCTTTGGTCGTGTGATCGCCGAAGTCGGGGTGGCGATGATGCTTGGCGGCAATATTCGAGGCACCACCCGGACCATGACAACGGCCATTGCCCTGGAAACCAGCAAGGGGGAATTCGCCTTTGGCCTTGCCTTGGGAATAATCCTGATGAGTGTCGCCCTGATCATTAACCTGTTTCTGAACTTGATGCAGCAAAGGTGATAGCCATGGATTCACTGATGATATTGCAAGACATCGAGCTGCAACGTGGAGATTTTTGTCTTGATGTTGAGCAGCTCGAATTTAAAAAAGGACGGATCTACCTTCTGGAGGGGGCAAATGGTGCGGGCAAGAGCACTCTGCTCCAGCTTATGGCGATGCTGATGGTGCCGACAAAGGGAATGTTCTGTTTCGCAGGTGAAAAGGTGATCAATGCGTCCCAGCGACAGCGCTTGCGACGCCAGATCACCCTGGTGGATCAGACCCCGTATCTGTTCGATGCCAGCGTTCATCAGAACCTTGCATTCGGACTTCGCCTGCGCAACATATCAGGTGACCTTCTGAATCTCCGCATCAGCCAAACCTTGGAGATGGTCGGCTTATCCGGCTTCGAAACGCACCAGGCTCGCCGTTTGTCTGGTGGCGAGATCCGGCGGGTTGCGCTGGCAAGGGCGATGGTATTGCGACCCCGATTGCTGCTGCTCGATGAGCCGAATGCCGGGCTCGACCAGGAGATCCTGCCGATTTTTGAACAGTGCCTGGCAGCACTCCCCGGGCAAGGCACCACTGTGGTCCTTGCCAGTCACGACTGCAACCAGTCCAGGCGCCTGGCTGGCCAGGTGGTGACTCTCGACAGGGGGCGTCTTCTGCAAACTGCGCAACCATTATCGCAAAAGAGCTTTGCTTGCAGAATCCGCTGACGGAAAGGCTTGTTTTATGACCACAGTTTCTTTACCTGGCCGAGCGATTAAGCTAAATTGACCGTTAACCCGGATGACGTCAACCGTGGGTGGCTGACACCATCATCGACTGCCAACACCGGTCTGCGGCGGTCTCCTGGAGGTAGCTTTGAAAGCTTTATATCTGCTGATCATCCTTCTGCTCTGCTCAACGTCGCTGCATGCGGAACAGGTCTCCATTCTGACCGAACTCGAACAGATCCAGGAAAAACTCTGGCACCTGAATAGAGAGACTGGCGCCTACAAAATTTCACTCGAAGAGCAGCAGAAACAACTCGGGACACTCGCTTCCGAGGTCGCCAGGGAACAGCTGGAATTTGATGAGCGTCTCAATGCCTTGGGTCAGGCCACGAATGTTCAACAGGAAAAATCTGAGCAGATGGTGAGTAGTCTGCAGCAGCTTGGTGAATCCTTGGCCGCCCTGGCCGCCGAGAGCAAACAGCAGAACGGTTTCCTGCTTGATCAGGCTGGAAAGATTGATGACATTGAGGAATCATTGAACACACTGCGGGCTGAATTTATCGCGCAACAAACGGACACCGGGCAGGCACTCGCCGATCTTCACACCCAGTATGCAAAAGCCCGCGCAGAAATCACCGAAACCCGTTTACAGCTCGAAATCCTGGGGCAAAATGTGGGCGGTCAAGTCGAACAGATCAGCTACTTAGGAGCTGGCGCGGCGCTGATCCTGGCCGTCGCGTTGATCATTGTCGTCATTTTGCGCAAAAACTGAGAAGACCCATACCCAGCTAACCAGCTGGTTCAGGCGGTCTTTGCCGTGATTTGATGTCACAGGTGACCGGATGTCCTTGTTGCAGGGTGACCGTCCTGCCCTGATGGGAAATCTCCAGCTGACTCCCCTTCTCAAGCAGATAGGTCGCTACATCGCGCGTCATATTGACCCGCAGGCACTGGCCGCGGATGGTCAAGGGGAAACGCAGCTCGTCAACATAGCGGGGAATGTTTGGCGCAAAGCTGACGTTGCCGTCGAAGTCGCGCATCCCGGCGAAACCGTAGGTAGCAACCATCCAGGTACCTCCCATCGAGGCAACATGACAACCATCTGCCATATTGCCACCGACATCCGCAAGATCCATCAACATCGCGTAACGCGCATACCCCATGGCCTTTTCCGAGGAGCCGACCTCAGAGGCGATGATGCTCTGGATACATGCAGACAGCGATGAGTCTCCCGTGGTCAACGGATCGTAGTATTCGAAATTACTCTTTTTCTGTTTATCGGTGAACAATTCGCCGTGCAACATCATGGCCAGCACGACATCAGCCTGCTTGATGACCTGATGGCGGTAGATGACCAAAGGGTGATAGAAAAGCAGCAGCGGAAATCTGTCGCGCGGCGTATTTTTGATATCCCAGACCTCGAGATCCAGGAAATCCTCATCCTGAGGATGGATGCCCAGTTTGCAGTCATACGGCACGAACATGCTGTCCGCTGCCTTCTGCCAGGCCTCGACCTCGCTGAAGTCCAGTTGGGTGCGATCGACCAGGGTTTCGAAATATGCCGGCAGTTGGTCGCGCATTTTTGTGACCGTCTTGACGGCAAAGAGCAGATTCTCGCGAGCCATAAGATTGGTGTAGGCGTTGTTGTTGACAACGGCTGTGTATTCGTCGGGACCGGTCACTCCATGGATACAGAATTTGCCATTCTTGCGCTCCGAATAGAAACCGAGGTCCTCCCAGAACCGGGCGGTTTCGACAAGCATTTCCGCCCCTTCGTTGTAGAGTAAAGCATTGTCATCCGTGATCTCGACGTATTTTTTTAAGCCGTACATAATATCGGCATTAATGTGATATTGCGCCGTGCCGGCAGCGTAATGAGCGGACGCTTCCTCACCATTGATAGTCCGCCAGGGGAAGAGCGCGCCCTTCTGGTTGAGCTCTCGGGCCCGCAGGCGGGCTTGTTCGAGCTTGCTGTGGCGAAACAGCAAGAGATTGCGTGCAATGCGTGGCGCCGTATAAATTAAAAATGGCAGGACATAAATTTCAATATCCCAGAAATAATGGCCCTCATAAGCCTGACCGGACAACCCTTTGGCGGGGATGCCTGTCCCTTCTGCACGGGCCGAGGCCTGGAGAGTCTGAAACAGGTTCCAGCGCATTGCCTGCTGCATCTCAAATTTGTCACGGCTGGACGCTGACGCGTTCCCCGTAATGTGGATATCGCTACGCCTCCAGAAATCAGTCATAAACTCTTTTTGGCCGGTGACCAGATCATCGAAGCCTTTGCCTATGACCCGATCGAGGGTTCGCTCGGCCCGTTCCGCGAGTTCCCTGGTTGAGGCACGTCTTGAAGAGTGGTAGGTGATAAACTTGTTCAGTTGAATCGGTCGCCCACGCTTTGCGTCAATCGAGAAGACAACCTTGCCGAGATCTTCGTCGCATTCATTAAGACTCGTGTAAGGGCAGTCAGTCTCGAACAAGTGGTCTACGCCGCAGGCCATGGTCATCCCGCTGTTGCAGGCACGGTGCGACAACATCAGGCGCAGATCGCCGCCGGAATGCCCCTGTGGGATAAGTGTCTGGTAAAAGAACCCTGCACTTCGGCGGGGATCATTCTCCCCGGCCTGATTCTCCTGGGCACCAATCACTTCGGAAGAAATGATTACCGGGGCATCAGCGTTGAGAACGGTGACCTGATATGAGATCGCCGCGACATGTCGGTGCTGTAGTGAGACCAGCCGCCTCGATTCGATCAGAACCTGCTTGCCGACCGCTGTCTCCCAGAGGACGCGTCGCTCCAGAATCCCTTCCTGCATGTCGAGGATCCGCTCAAAGAGCTGCAGGCTGGCCGTCGGCAGGAAAAAGGGTTCGTCATCCACATAGAGCCGGAAGACTTT